>NZ_MWIO01000027.1 GCF_004799035.1 Rhodanobacter lindaniclasticus | reverse complement strand
GGCGGATAGGTATAAGAGACCGGCTGGAGGTATGGGACACCGGTGGCGGCATCGCGCCGGAGGAACAGCAACTGATCTTCCAGGAGTTCCGCCGCGGCAGTACGGCGGGCGGGCAGGGGGTGGGGTTGGGGTTGGGCCTGTCGATCGCGCAGCGCATGGCGGACCTGCTCGGTCATCCGCTCGGGCTGCGCTCGTCGCTGGGCCACGGCAGCGTGTTCCATCTCGACGTGCCGCTGGCATCGCCCACGCCACACCGGGCGCCTGCGCCGGACACGATGCAACCGTTGCCGGCCGGGCGCGTGCTGGTGCTGGACAACGAACCGGCGGCGCTGGCGGCGCTGACCACGCTGCTGACCAGCTGGGGCTGGCAGGTGCACGCCGCGCGCAACGCGGCGCAGGCACTGGCGGTGCCGTGGCGACCGGACGTCAACATCCTGGACTTCCACCTGGACGGCGGCCAGAACGGCCTTGATGTCTGGCGGCAACTGGCGGCGGACCGCCCCGACGTGCCCACCGTGATGCTCACCGCCGATCGCGACGGCGACCTGCGCCAGCAACTGCTCGATGCCGGTGTGGGTGTGCTGTACAAGCCGCTGAAGCCGCTGGCGCTCAGGCAGACGCTGTTGCGCCTCGGTGCGGGGGGAGAGCGCGCCACGGCGCACGTCGTCACCACCGCCACGCCGCCTTCGTCCACGGCGTCTTGGCTGCTGCATCGCGTCGGCGACCCCTGACCTGGATCAATGCTGCACCCGGATCGATTTTCATGGTCATGAGGCTCGACGCCCGGGTGGTCGCCATGCCGGATTCGACGGAATGGAACGATGCAGGCAAGTGCAGCGGCACTCCGCGCGATAGGGCAGGCGGAAGCGATCGTGCGCTGGCTGCGGCATTCAGGGCGTACGTCGCCACCGCCACGATCTGTCTGGTGATCGCCACGGCAGCAGGTTTGCTGCTGGCGTTCAAGTTCGGGGCGCCGGACTTCGGGGCGACCCGATACCTGATCTTCGGTCGCCTGCGACCACGGCGCTTTCACCGGCCCACACCCATCATGCCGGTGATCCGGCCATTCCCTGACGTGGATCAGCGCCGCTGCGTGCCGCGGCACCTAAGGTCAGGGCACGCGACGCCCGCTTGGCGCCATGTCTGGTGCACACACAACCATGAAACGATGCGGAAGGGCGGGTGAATCCGACATGCGGCGGCAAGCACCGAGCGATCCGCGCCAGTCGCGCGAACGGCGCGAACGACGTGTCGACGATCAGCTCGCGCAGAGCTTTCCCGCCAGCGATCCGCCGGGCTGGGTGCTGGGCACGTCGCGACCACCGCTCTGAAGCGAGCGGCCCATTCCTGCGCGTCCGTTCGCCGCTCGGCGAGCGGGCGCGCACGTCCGAGAAACGAACAGGAGCAAACCCCATGGAGTCACCAATGTATCCCCCTTCCACCGTGGAACTGGCGCGCAAGCGCCGCGAGCTGGCGCCCGGACCGCTGCAGGCCTTCAAGGCTTTCAGCGCCGCGGTGTTTGCCGACGGCGCCTTGCCCAATGTCACCAAGCAGCTGATCGCGGTGGCGGTGGCGCATACCACGCAGTGCCCGTACTGCATCAAGGGCCACACCGCCGAAGCACTCAAGCAGGGCGCCACCGAACAGCAGATCATGGAGGCGATCTGGGTTGCCTCCGAAATGCGCGCCGGCGCCGCCTACGCGCATTCCGCGCTGGCGCTGGACGTGATGCAGCACGCGCACGAGGGGCACTGACATGAGCACCCGCTTTGCCACGGTCTCCGACACCATCCTCGATGCCGTCGGCGACACGCCGCTGCTCGACATCGAGGGCGTCTACGCCAAGATCGAATTCCTCAACCCGTCCGGTTCGATCAAGGCGCGCATCGCCAAGTACATGATCGAGCGCGCCGAGCGCGAAGGCTTGCTCAAGCCCGGCGACACCATCGTGGAGGCGACCAGCGGCAATACCGGCAACGCCTTGTCGATGGTGGCCGCGGTGAAGGGCTACCGCATGCAGGTGGTGATGCCGGAGGGCCTGTCCAGCGAGCGCGTGGCGATCTCGCGCGCGTTCGGCGCCGAGGTATTGTTCTGCGGTAACTTCCACGTCAACGAGGCGCTGGCGCGGGCGAAGGAACTGGGTGCACAGCCCGGTTATTTCTGCCCCAGCCAGTTCGAGTCGGAATGGAACGTGGAGGAGAACCGCGAGATCCTCGGCCCGGAAATCCTCGCCCAGCTCCCCGCCGGTCGCGTGCCCGATGCGCTGGTGCTCGGCGTGGGTACGGGCGGCACGCTGATCGGCGTGGGTCAGGCGTTCCGCGCGGTCAATCCTGATGTGCGGCTGTTCGCGATGGAGCCGTCCGAATCGTGCACGATCCTGTGCGGCGAGATCGCCTCGCACACCATCGAAGGCATTTCCGACGGCTTCGTGCCAGGCATCTTCGAACGCCACGCCAGCCTGGTGAACGAGGTGCTGTCGGTGTCGAGCGTCGATGCGGTGACCGAGATGAAACGGCTGGCGCGCCGTCACGGCCTGTTCTGCGGCCCCAGTTCCGGCGCGCACATGCTGGCGGCGCAGCGCATCCGCAAGAATTTCCCGGAGTTGAAGACGGTGGTGACGGTGTTCTGCGACGAAGGCGAGAAATACCTGCACGAGTACTTCATGGCGCCGACGCGCAGCGAGGTCGATGCCACGCACTTCGCCTGAGGGCTGCGTTTGTTGAGGCATGCCCGAGCCGCCTTCGCGGGACTTTCGCCAAGGCGTTGCTCACGGATGTGCCGCGACGTACTCCTTTGCTTCGGCCAGCTCCGGCAGATCCGCATCGGCGCCGTGCCAGATGGTCACCAGTTCCTTGTAGGTGGCGGTGGCTGCCGCAACGTCGCCGCCGGCCGATTCCGCGCGGGCGCGGCCGAGCAGGGACCGGGTGCGCCGGGGTGCGTTTTTCAGTGCAGTCCCGAACGCCGTGCGGGCATCGGTGGTGTTGCCTTGCTTGAGCAACTGTTCGCCCAGCAGTTCGTGTGGCGGCTTGATCGGTACCGGCGGCCCGAAGTCGAACGCCAGCGTTTCGTAGCGGCGGGCCGCACGGCGGATGGCATCCACGCCAGCCTGCGGCTTGCCCTCGCCGATCGCCAGCATGCCGCCGAGGTCGTCCCGGAGGATGGCCAGGTAGCTGCTCGTCTGCGTGTCGTCTGAGGTCTCGCTGCCGGTGTGCCGCGCCGACAGCGCGGCCAGCGATTTCTGGGCGGCCGGCAGGTCGTGGCGTTCGATCGCGGCATAGCCATCGACGAAGTCGTTCCAGCCGGCGTCCGGGCCCATGCCGTTCGTGTTCACCACGGTGTGTGCGGCCGGGCCGTTGCCATCGCCGGATTCGACCACGGCGATCGCGCGCATCTGCAACAGCGACTCGTTGAGCATATGCGCGAACTTCGCCGGCGTGCTTTGCATCGTGGCGAGTCGGTCGGCGTGGGCGTTGGCCCAGGCTGTCGAGGGCTCGATCGACTGCCGGCATGCCTGCAGCGCCTTTTCGGCATCGCGGAAACGACCCTGCTGGTAGTAGGCGTACTCCAGCCATTCCATGTAGTGGCCGCACTCGGCGAGCGGGCGGCCCGCGGCTTTGGCCTGGGCATTGACCACGCGCATCGCCACCTCGTTGGCCTTCGCCACGTCATCCCACAAACCGAGCGCCATGAAGATGTGCGAGGTCATGTGCTGGGCGTGGGCGGCGTCGGGCGCGATTTTCGACAGCGCGCGCGCCGGCTCCAGTGCGCCGGCGGCGTGGGCGGGATCGTCCATTGCGTGGATCCAGTAGTGCGCCGCGCCGGGATCGTGCGGGTTCATGCGGAAGATGCGCTCGGCGATGACCCCGGCGCGCAGATAGGCGGGGACGTCGCGCACGCCTTCGCTGCGTCCCATCAGCGCCAGCGCATGGAAGAGCTGGGCGTTGTTGTCATGCGGCCAGGCCCTGGCCAGTCGCTCCATCGCCTGGTCGTACTGCGCGTCGCGTTCCGGCTTGGTGCCGTGGCCGGAATACAGGATTTCCACGGCGGCGAGCCAGGCCTTCTCGCGCGGCGTCGGTGCCATGGCGGCGCGCGCGGCCGGGGTAGGGCCGAGCCGGTCGAGTGCCGCGCGGCCGGCATCGGCATCGAGCTGGTTCCAGATGCCGTGGTTGTACGTCATCGCCTCACCCCAATAGGCCATGGCGAAGCCCGGGTCCAGTTGCCGGGCCTCGCGGAATGCCTTGGCGGCGTCGGGATACTCGAACAGGTGCAACAGCAGGGCGCCGCGCAGGAAGGCGGCTTGTGCGGCGGTCGAACGGGTCGAGGTGGGGAACGAGATGCTGCCGAGGCCGGCGATGGTTTGCATCGGTGCGGTGTCGCGCGCCTGCGCGCCGGTCAGCACGACCGACCACAGCATCCATCCGACCAGGGCGACGAGGCGAAGACGACGCGACATATTCATGGCCGACATCTTTCTGAGGGATGAAGTCACGCGCCGCGAGCTAACCCGCCGGCGCGAGGAACGAGATCATGTGGTGGCGCCCATCCTCCGGGAACGGGACAGAGGCGTCTCGATCCGGGCGTGCGCAGTGTGCGCCTGGCCGGCCACGGATGGAAACTCCCGGGGGCGGTGTCGTGGCGTGTGTTGCCGAGTGCGGCTATCCCACCCGTCCTGGCTCGCCCAGGTCGAGCGATCGCAACAGCATGCCGGCCTGCGTGCGATTGCGCACCCGGAGCTTCTCGAAGATCGCCGTGACGTGCGCCTTCACCGTACGTTCCTGGATCGACAGGCGGTCGGCGATCTGCTTGTTCAGCAGCCCCTCGGCGAGCAGGGCGAGTACCCGTGACTGCTGTTCGGTCAACCGGGCCAGCCGGCTGGCCAGATCGGTGTCGGTGGAATCGGCGGGCAGGGCGGCGACGGCATCGGCGAGTGCGGCGGGCAGCCAGCTGCCGCAGTCGAGCACCTGCCGGATCGCCGCACCGATCTCGGCGGGGCTGGCGCTCTTGCAGATGAAACCGGCGGCGCCGTGGTCGAGCACGCGGCGCACCACCTGCGGCTCGTCGTGGGCCGACACCACCAGCACGGCGACCGCCGGGTGCTGGCCGCGCACCGCGGCCAGGCCGGTGAGACCGTGGCTGCCCGGCATGTGCAGGTCGAGCAGCACCAGGTCGATGTCCGGGTCCGCGCGCAACGCGGCCAGTGCGGTGGCCAGGTCAGTGGCCTCGTGCACGGCGCAGTCGGCCAGGCTGTGCTCGGCGGCCTGGCGCAAGGCGGCACGGAACAGCGGGTGGTCGTCGGCGATCAACAGACTCGGCATGACCATCAAGGTAGCCGGACGGACTGCCGCTGTCGAGTTGCGGCCGTCATGCCGCTGGACTTTCGTACGATGGCGACGCTTCGCGCGCTTGCTATGGTGTCGCGATGAACCTGTCCCTTCGCTGGTTGGCTGCGCCCTGCATCTGCGTGCTGGTTTCCGTCATGCTGTCCGCTTGTGCCGAAGGGCCGATCACACGAGGGGCGACGATGCATGAGCTGGAACTGGGCAAGGTGCTTGCCACCGACCACCGCGGCCACGACGACCTGCTCAGCGCCGGCCTGGGCCTGACCGGATTGGCCGGCTTGCCGGTGTCGTTCGTCAATCCGCTGGCCCCCACCGCGGCGGAGCTGCGCCGCCGGGCGATCCAGACCAGCTGGAAAGGCATTGCCGACCTCGGTCCGCTGGGCGGTTACGGCAGCGTGTACGGAGGCGTGCCGAATGTTCCCGGGCGTGAGTACCAGATGTTCGCGCAGCTGCCGGGGGCGCGTTCGCCGCATCGGGTGCTGCTGCAACTGCCCGACAATTTCGACCGCGCGAAGCGCTGCCTGGTGGTGACCGCCTCCTCCGGTTCGCGCGGCATCTACGGCGCGATCGCCGTGGCCGGTGCCTGGGGTCTGCCGCGCGGTTGCGCGGTGGCCTACACCGACAAGGGCACCGGCTCGGGCTACTTCGATTATGCCGACGACAGCGGCGTGGCGCTGGACGGCCGGCGTGCGAAACGCGGCGAGCAGGCGCTGGAATTCGAGCCGCCGCCGGCCGCCGCCGGCGCGGGGATCGCGGTGAAGCATGCGCACTCCGGCGACAATCCGGAGGCGGACTGGGGCCGGGACGTGATCCAGGCGGCGCAGTTCGGCCTGGCCATGCTCGACCGCGCCTATCCCGGCGAAGCGCCGTTCACGGCGCAGAACACGAAGATCATCGCCACCGGCATCTCCAACGGCGGTGGCGCGGTGTTGCAGGCGGCAGGGCTCGACCACGACGGCTTCTTCGCCGGCGTGGTGGCGCTGGAACCCAACGTCTACGCCGCCGCTGGCGGCCGATCGCTGTACGACTACGCGACCGAAGCGGCGATCTGGCTGCCGTGCGCGCTGGCCGACGCACGCTTCGACGACACGCCCATGGCGCGCGGCGCAACCCGTCAGCCGCCGCCGGCGTGGTCGCTGCGCTGCGCCAGCCTGCGCGCGCAAGGCAAGCTGCCAGGCAATACGCTGGCCGAGCAGTCGGCGCAGGCGCATCACTATCTGCAGCAGCGCGGCTGGAACGATGCGGCAATGGCCACCGCAGCCAGCACCACCGCGTTCGACCTGTGGCGCGTGGTCACCGCCGGCTACGCCTCGGCCTATCTGCGCCGCGGCCCCGCCGACATGCCATGCGGGTTCCATTACGCGCCGACGGGGGTCGGCGTACTGCCGGGTGTGACGGATCCGGTGGCACGCGCGGCGTGGTGGGCCGACGCCTCCGGCATTCCGCCGGGCAATGGCGTGGGGCTGTTCGGGGGTGTCAACGTGTCGCCCGATCCGACGCTGGTCGGCGAGGATTGCCTGCGCGCGCTGTGGACGGGCGACCAGCCGGCCGCGCAGATGCTGCAGGCCTCGGTCGCAGCCACGGCGGCGAAGCTGCCGCGCGCCGACCTGCCGCTGTGGGTGGTGCACGGCGCCGACGACGGCCTGCTGCCGACCACCTTCAGCTCCGAGCCCTATGTCGCCTGGCTGCGCGAAGAGGGCCGCCGGCCGCTGTACTGGAAGGTGCCGCACGCGCAGCATTTCGATGCGTTCCTGCCGCTGCCTGGTTTCGGCGAACGCCATCTGCCGCTGCTGCCCTACGGCTACGCCGCGCTCGACCGACTGTGGGCGCACCTGTACGAAAACGCCCCCTGGCCGGAGAGCGTGTCCACGCCGGCGGGGCAGCCGCGCGGTGCCCAGGCACTCACGCGACAGGCGCTCGGGCTGCACTGAGAAGTTGAGCGTTCAACCTCGAAATCCGGTCGAGTCACGTCGAGACGCAGGAGCAGTGGCCGGGTGTCTGGGGTGCCGTGGCGTGCGGTGCCATCATGGCGTTCTTCAAGCGCCCTTGATCCACCGCAAGAGGAAGCCCGTCCATGAAGATCGTCTCCCTGTTTGGCGCCACGGCGCTGGCCTTCGCCACTGTGGCCAGTGCTGCCGCGCCCGACCCGGCGAAGACACAGGCGTACATCCACCAGGCGTGGGACACGCTCACCCGCGCGCTGGATGATTGTTCGGCCCTGCGCGATCCGAAGATGGACGCGCGCCCGGTGCTCTACCTGCCGGCCGGCTTTCCGATGCCGGTGGCGATGGCCGACATCAGGCAGCGCTGCAGGATCGACGTGCACACGCTGCCTCGGCGCATCGAAAAGCTTGGTGACCTGATGCCGGCCACGCTGCCGGCCGAAGGCCTGCTCTACCTGCCCAAACCCTACGTGGTGCCGGGCGGATGGTTCAACGAGATGTACGGCTGGGACAGCTACTTCATCCAGCTCGGTCTGCTGGCCGACGGGCGCGTCGAGCTGGCCCGCGACATGACCGACAACATGCTGTTCGAGGTCGAGCACTACGGCGGCGTGCTCAACGCCAACCGCACCTACTACCTGACCCGCTCGCAGCCGCCGTTTCTCTCGCGCATGATCGGCGACGTGCTGGCCGTGCCCGGCGCCTTCAAGAGCGAAGCCGAGCGGCATGCGTGGCTGGTCCACGCCTATCCGCTGGCGGTGGCCAATTACCACATCTGGACCCGGCCGGAGCATCGCGCCGGCGATACCGGCCTGGCGCGCTACTTCGATCTCGGCCAGGGCCCGGTGCCGGAAATGCGCGACAGCACCTACTACCGCAGCGTGATCGACCGGGTGCTGGCACATCCGGAGAAAGACCCCGGCTACCTGGTCAAGGCTGCCGAGCATCCCGACGCCGCCGAGGCGGCGCGCCTGAAAACCACCAGTTGCGACATCGAGGCGTCCAGTGTCTGCGCCGGCGCCTGGTCGCAGGGCTATCGGCTGAGCGCCGATTACTACCTGGGCGACCGCGCCATGCGCGAGTCCGGCTTCGACACCAATTTCCACTTCGGCCCGTATGGCGGCACCACCCATCACTACGCCGGCGTGGGCCTCAACAGCCTGCTGTATCGCTACGAGCGCGACCTGCACGACTTCGCCCTGCAGTTGGGCAAGGTGGCCGAGGCCAGGCAGTGGGCGGCCGCAGCCGCCGCGCGCAAGGCAGCGATGGACAAGTATCTGTGGCAGCCCGACCGGGGCATGTTCATGGACTACGACTTCACCGCGGGCACGGCTTCCGCGCAGCCCTACGTCACCACCTACTGGCCACTGTGGGCCGGATTGGCCAGCAAGGCGCAGGCAGCCGCGCTGGAGAAGCAGCTGGCCGTGTTCGAACGCAAGGGCGGTCTGTCGATGGACGACCTCGGCAGCGGTGCGCAATGGGACGAGCCGTTCGGCTGGGCACCTACCAACTGGCTGGCGATCTCGGGCCTGGATGCCTACGGTTTCCATGACGACGCCAGGCGCCTGGCGCGCAAGTTCATGGCCACGGTGGACACCGGCTTCGCCCATGACGGCACCATCCGCGAGAAATACAACATGGCGCTGGGCAATGCGGACGTGAAGATCACCGCGGGCTACACCACCAACGTAATCGGCTTCGGCTGGACCAATGCGGTCTATCTCGAACTGCACCAGTTGCTGCAGGCGGCGCCGAAGCCGGCGGCGACGCACTGAGGATCATCCGTTCACGGCTGCGGCCGGCTGCTGGGTTATCCTTCCGGTCTTTCGCCCCAGCCTCAAGGATCGCCATGACCATCAACGTCACCTTCACCACCAACCGCGGCCCGATCCACCTGCGCCTGCACGAAGACAAGGCACCGGTGACGGTCGCCAGTTTCGTCAACCTGGCGAAGCGCGGCTACTACGACGGCCTCTCGTTCCATCGCGTGATCGCCGATTTCATGATCCAGGGCGGTTGCCCCGAAGGCAGTGGCCGTGGCGGCCCGGGCTACAAGTTCGAGGACGAGTTCAACCCGTCGCTGCGCCACGACAAGCCGGGCGTGCTGTCGATGGCCAATGCCGGTCCGCGCACCAACGGCAGCCAGTTCTTCATCACCCATGGTCCGACGCCGTGGCTGGACGGCAAGCACAGTGTGTTCGGCGAAGTGCTGGACGCCTCCGACATGGACGTGGTCAACGCGATCCAGCAGGGTGACACGATCGAGAAGGTCACCGTGGACGGCGACGTCGACGCTTTGCTGGCGGCGCAGGCCGACCGGATCAAGGAGTGGAACGAGGTGCTGGATCAGCGCGGCTGAGGTTGCCGCCGGATACGCAGGAAATCGCCGGCCGGAGCCGGCGATTTTTTTTGCGAGTGCGTCATGGCTCCATTACTTTCACGGGCCTATGATCGGCGGGCTACACGCATGTTCATTCATCAAGGAGAGCGACCATGTCATTCCTCAACGATTTGCTTGGCGGTCAGGGACAGCAGGCCGGCGGCGCCGGCTCGATGATTTCGGTGGCCAGTGACCTGTTGCAGCGCGCTGGCGGCGTGCAGGGCCTGGTCAGCATGCTGCAGCAGCACGGGCTCGGCGGTGCAGTGCAGTCGTGGGTGAGCGGCGGAGCGAACCAGCCGGTATCGGGCGAACAGCTCGGCCAGGCCCTGCAAAATGGCGGCATGGGCTCGCTGGTGCAGGAGGCGGCCAGCAAGTTCGGCATCGATCCCGGCGTGGTGCTCAACGGACTTTCGCAGGTCTTGCCGCAGGCGGTCGACCATCTGACCCCCGATGGCCAGATACCGGCAGACGGGCAGGGTGGCGGCTTCAACCTGGGCATGCTTGAAGGGCTGGCAGGCAAGTTGCTGGGCTGAGGTCCCGGGCGTCCCGGCGGGGCGATCGCCCCGCCGGGATGACGCTCAGGTCGACTTGCGCTTGACCAGGTGGTAGAGCAGCAACAGCACGACCGCGCCGACCACCGAGGCGATGAAGCCGGCCGATTGTCCCGCCTGGTACCAGCCGAACAACTGCTGGCCTACCCATGTCGCCAGCAGCGAGCCGGCGATGCCGATGATGGCGGTGATGATGAAGCCGCCCGGGTCCTTGCCCGGCGTCAGCAGCTTGGCGACCACGCCCACAACCAGTCCGATCACGAAAACCCAGAGCCAATGCATGCGGTTCTCCTTTTCACGGTTTGACGGCGAAGCCCGGCGTGCGGGCGCACCCATGATGCCCATATTGCGTGACGGCAGCGCGAGCGAATCACTGGCGAGCGCCCGGGGCGAGCGGCGTGGTAAAATTGCGGCCTTTGTTTCCTCACCGCGTGAGACAGCAATGCCCCAGCTCGCCCAGCGTGTCGGCCGCGCCAAACCCAGCGCGATCATGGTGATTGCCGAGAAGGCGAAGCAGCTCAAGGCTGCCGGCCGCGACATCATCAGCTTCTCCATCGGCGTGCCGAACTTCCTGCCCGGCGAGCACGTCTACGCCGCCGCGCGCGAGTCGCTGTCACGCGACTCCGGCCAGTACGGCAGCAACCGCGGTGCGGAGGCCTTGCTGGACGCGTTCCTCAAGCACATCGAGGCGCTCGGCTTCAGCGGCTACACGCGGATGAACCTGTCCATCGGCATCGGCGCCAAGCAGGTGCTGTACAACCTGGCCGAGGCGCTGCTGGACGAGGGCGACGAGATCTGCTTCGCCGCGCCGTACTGGACCACCTACCGCGACATCGCCGACATCGTGGGCGCGAAGACCCACGTGATGCATTGCGGGCCGGAGCAGCACTACAAGCTCACCCCGGCCCAGCTCGACGCCGCGCTGGCACGCAAGCCGAAGGTGTTCCTGTTCAACAACCCGTCCAACCCCACCGGCATGGTCTACACCGCCGCGGAAATCGCCGCGCTGGCCGACGTGCTGGTGAAGCACCCGGATACCTGGGTGATCACCGACGACATCTACAACGCGATGGTGTTCGACGGTCTGGGCTACCACAACTTCGTGCACGCGCAGCCGGCGTTGCGCGAGCGGGTGATCTTCGTCGACTCGGTCTCCAAGACCTACGGCATGCCGGGCTGGCGCGTGGGCCTGCTGGCCGGGCCGGAGTCGGTGGCCAAGGCGGTCACCACGCTCAACTCCAACCACATCACCAGCCTGCCGGAAGTGATCACCGCAGCAGCCGTTGCGGCGCTCTCCGGCCCGCAGGACATTCCGCGGGCGAAATGCGCCGAGTTCGCCGGCCGGCGCGACACCGTGTTCGCCGCGCTCAGCGCGATACCCGGTGTGGTCTGCCCGCGGCCGCAAGGCGCGTTCTACGCGTTCCCGGACATCTCGGTGGCGTTCGGCAAGAGCCACGGCAGCATGAAGATCAGCAATGACGTGGAGTTCTGCGCCGCGTTGCTGGAAGTCAAGGGCGTGGCCTGCGTGCCGGGCTCGGCCTTCGGCGAGCCGCGCGCGATGCGCATTTCCTACACCTGTCCGATCGCACAGTTGGAACCCGGCCTGCAGCGCATCCAGCAGTTCTTCGCCGAACTCGCCTGACGCCCGGTTCGCGACCGATTCCCGTATCACCAATCCCGGAGACCACAGATGAAAGCCCCCGTTCGAGTTGCCGTTACCGGTGCTGCCGGCCAGATCGGCTATGCCTTGCTGTTCCGCATTGCCGCCGGCGACATGCTCGGCCCTGACCAGCCGGTGATCCTGCATCTGCTGGAGATCACCCCGGCCCTGCCGGCGCTGCAGGGCGTGGTGATGGAACTCAACGATTGCGCGTTCCCGACGCTGGCCGGGGTGGTCGCCACCGATGACGCCAATGTCGCCTTCAAGGATGTGGACTATGCCTTGCTGGTCGGCGCGCGCCCGCGCGGCCCGGGCATGGAGCGCAAGGACCTGCTGGAAGCCAACGGCGCCATCTTCGCACCGCAGGGCAAGGCGCTGAACGCGCATGCCAAGCGCGACGTGAGGGTGCTGGTGGTCGGCAACCCGGCCAACACCAATGCGCTGATCGCCCAGCAGAACGCGCCGGATCTCGACCCGAAGTGCTTCACCGCGATGGTGCGGCTGGACCACAACCGCGCCAAGAGCCAGCTCGCCGAGAAGACCGGCAAGCACAACACCGACGTGAAGAAGATGACGATCTGGGGCAACCACAGCTCCACCCAGTATCCCGACCTGCACCACGCCACCGTCGACGGCAAGCCGGCGCTGAGCCTGGTCGACCAGGCCTGGTACGAGAACGAGTTCATCCCCACCGTGCAGCAGCGCGGCGCGGCCATCATCAAGGCGCGCGGCGCCTCGTCGGCCGCCTCGGCTGCCTCGGCGGCGATCGACCACATGCGCACCTGGGCACAGGGCACGGCCGAGGGCGACTGGACCTCGATGGGCATTCCTGCCGATGGCTCCTACGGCATCGCGCCGGGCGTGATCTACGGCTACCCGGTGACCGTGAAGAACGGCAAGTACGAGATCGTGCAGGGGCTGGAGATCGGCGCCTTCTCGCGTGCGCGCATGGACGCCACCGACAAGGAACTGCGCGAGGAGCGCGCCGGCGTGGAGCACCTGTTCGCCAGGTGATCCTGCCGTGATCCCGGGCCCGCCCACCGCGCAAGGGTGGCGGGCCGTGGTGATACCCCCAACGGGCCGACTCGCGTCGGCCCGTTGTCGTTTTCGACGCTGCCGGAAGCGGCAGCAGTCAGTTCCGCGCCTCGGGCAACTCCGTGGTGCCAGGGGCGTGATCGCTACGCTTGAGCAACCAGGCCAGGATCGGCGGCGTCACCATGGCGGTGAGCAGCGACATCGCCACGATGATCGCGTAGATGCGATTGTCGAACACGCCGGCGGCCAGCCCCAGCGTGGCGACCACGATGCCCACCTCGCCGCGCGGCACCATGCCGAAGCCGATGATGGTGGCGCTGCGCGTGCCCAGCGTGAGCGAACCGAGCCAGCCGCCGGCCAGCTTGGATACCACCGCGATGGCGGTGACCACGGCCAGCATCCACAGCGCCTCGGCGCTGGCCAGTTCGTGCAGGTCGACCTTGCTGCCGGTGACCACGAAGAAGAACGGGGTGAGCAGGGCCAGCAGTGGCGCCGTCTGCTTTTCCAGGATGTGCTGCTGGCGCGTTTCCGAGGCGATCATGCCGGCCAGGAACGCGCCGATGATCGCCGCCAGGCCGAAGCGGGTAGACAACCAGGCCAGCCCCAGGCACAGCGCCAGCACGATCATCAGCGGCGAATGCGGGCCCAGCGGTTTGTCCAGCCAGGCCGAGTTCCAGCGCATCACCCGCGTGCCGCCCCAGCCGATCACCGCGATGAAGCCCGCCGCACCCGCCAGCACCACCAGCAGATGCGAGGCGTCGACGCTGCCGCCACCCTGCAGCGAGATCACGACGCCGAGCAGCAGCATGGCGAGGATGTCGTCGATCACCGCGGCACCCAAAATCACCTTGCTCTCGATCCGCTGCAGTGCGTTCAGCTCCTGCAACACGCGCGCGGTGATGCCGGCCGAGGTGGCCACGAAGGCGGCCGCCACGAACAGCGAACGGTCCCAGTCGAAGCCGTTGCCATGCGCCCACACGCTGCCCATGCCGAACGGCACCAGCACGCCGACCACGCCGACCGCGAACGCCACCGCACCGACCTTCTTCATGTCTTCCAGGCGCGTTTCCAGGCCCACTGCGAACAGCAGCAGGATCACGCCGATCTCCGCGAGCACGTCGAGCGGAGTGCCGGGGGCGATCTGACCCGGGCTGATCCAGCCGAGCAGGGAAGGGCCGATCGCGCAGCCGGCGGCGATCTCGCCGACCACGCCGGGCAGTTTCAGTCGTTGCGCGATCTCGCTGCCGATCTGGGCGGCGACGAACACGACGAACAGGGTGAACAGGATGTCGGCGGCTTGGTGCATGCAGCAGTGCTCGAACTTGCGACAAAGAGTGCATGCTACATGCAGCCTCCCGGTCAGGCGACGCCGTCACGGCAATTCAGCGCACCGGGGCACCGGCGCGCGACAGCGGGCGATCGTGCCGCAACCGGCCGAACACGCGGCTGGCCGCCGCCGTGACCAGCGCCAGCAGCAGCACGGTCCAGCGAAACGCCTCCACGTAGTCCGCGCGCTCATGCCCCTGCAGCAGCGCCTGCATCAGCAGTGTGGACAGCGCGATGCCGAAACTCATCGCCAGGTACTGCACGGTCGAGGCCATCGACGAAGCCATCGAGGCATGCGCGATGTCCAGGTCGTGGTAGATCAGCGTGTTCATCGCGGTGTACTGCAGCCCGGCGAAGCCGCCGTAGCAGAACGTCAACAGCGCAATGGCCCATACCGGCGTGGTCGGGCCGAGCAGGGCAAACGCCGCCAGCAGCACGGCCACGATCAGTGTGTTGCCCAGCAGCAGGCGACGGTAGCCGAAGTGCACCAGCACCCGGTTGATCGCCCACTTGGCGCAGATCGAACCCAGCGCCTGCGGCACCATCATCAGGCCGGCCATCAGCGGCGACCAGGCGCAACCCACCTGCAGGAACAGCACCAGCAGCAGGAACATGCCGGAGATGCCGAGTCGGGTGAACAGGCCGCCGGCCAACGCCACCCATACGCTGCGTACCTTCAGCAGGGTCAGGTCGGCAACCGGAAACGTGATGCGCCGGCTGTGCCACACGTACGCCACGCCCAGCAACACCGCCACCAGGCTGCACTGGCCGATGCGCATCCACGGCACCGGCGTGGCGCCGGCAAGTTCCGAGGCGATCAGCAGCAGGGCCGAGGCGGCGGCGAACAGCGCGAAGCCGAACAGGTCGAAGCGGTGCGCGCGCTCCAGCCGATAATCCGGCATGTCGCGCCGGTTCATCCATACCCCGGCGATCGCCACCGGCACGTTGATCAGGAAGATCAGCCGCCACGAGGTGAACTCCACCAGCGCGCCGCCGAGCAGGGGGCCGAGTACTGAACCCAGCAGACCGAACGTGGCCACCGTGCTCATCGCGCGCACGAATTCGCGCTTGTCGATGCTGCGCACCAGCACGTAGCGCCCGACCGGCATCAGCGAGGCGCCGCCGATGCCCTGCAGCACGCGCGCGACGACCAGTTGCGGCAGGCTCTGGGCCAGTCCGCAGGCCAGCGAACCCAGCCCGAAGATCACGATCGCCGCACCGAACACCCGTCGCGTGCCCAGCCGGTCGCACAGCCACGGGCTGGCCGGGATCAGGATCGCCAGGGTCAGCACGTAGCTGGTCAGCGCGGTGCGCATGCCCAGCGGGGTCACTTCCAGCGCCCCGGCCATCATCGGCACCGCGGTGTTGACCACGGTGGAATCCAGCGCCTGCATGAAAAAGGCCGCCGCGACCAGCCACAGCAGGCCGCGAAAGCGCTCGCGCGTGGACGGCTCGGGCAAGGCGGCCGAAACCGGTGCTGAGGGGGCGTCCGCGGCGGCTGGGCTGGCCATGGCCGCATGATACCTGCTGCGACAGCTTGCATTTGGCGCCCGGATTTTGCACAGTCATGACTGATGCATCTGCCGCCCACGACGTGCCAGGCGCGGCAGCGGATAACCGACCCCACGCGCCGGGACACCACGTTCTGGCGCGTGCTTTTGTGCGGCAGGAGCCGCGGAACCCAGGAATCGTCATGAGTCAGTCAGCCATCACCGTGTCGCGCATCGACATGGATCGCATCGAAGCCCTGCTGGAGCGGCTGCCGGCCGCCGAGGCCGACAAGCTGCAGGCGCTGCGCGCCGAACTGGATCGCGCCGACGTGGTCGAACCGGCGGACATGCCGCCGCACATCGTGACGATGAACTCCACCGTGGTCTTCGAGGACGAGGCGAACGGCGAAAAACTGACCCTCACCCTGGTCTATCCGACGGGTGCCGGCGCGCCCGGCACGGTTTCGATCCTGGCACCGGTGGGCAGCGCCCTGCTGGGCCTGGCGCGCGGCCAGCAGATCGACTGGCCGATGCCCGACGGGCGCAAGCGTCGCCTGAAAGTGCTGGAGATCACCTACCAGCCCGAGGCCGCCGGCGACCTGCATCGCTGAGCCCGGCATCTGCACGGCGAGCGCACCTGCGGGCCGCTAAACTTGGCGGTGAAGGAGACCCGCATGCCCCCATCCGCCGTTCCCGCCGACGTCCTGGCCCGCGCCGCCGAGCTGCGCTCGCAGATCGAGCAGGCCAACTACCGCTACCACGTGCTCGACGACGCGGACATCACCGACGCCGCATATGACCGGCTGATGCGCGAGCTGGAAGGCCTGGAGTCCGAATATCCGGCGTTGGCCTCGCCCGATTCGCCGACCCGCAAGGTCGGCGCGCGGGCGCAAGGCGGCTTTGCCGAAGTGCGCCACGCGATCCCGATGCTGTCGCTGGGCAATGCCTTCGAGCAGGATGGCGAGACCGATCGCGAACGTTTCCACGAGGTGGCCGAGTTCGAGCGGCGCATCGAGCAGACGCTGGACCGGCGCGAGCCGGTGTTCTCGGTCGAACCCAAGCTCGACGGCCTGGCGATCAGCCTGCGTTACGAGCACGGCGTATTCGTGCAGGGCGCCACCCGCGGCGACGGCGAAACCGGCGAGGAGGTCACGGCGAATCTGCGCACGGTGCGCGCGATCCCGTTGAAGCTGCGCGGCAAGGGCTGGCCCGAAGTGCTCGAAGTGCGCGGTGAGGTGATCATGCTGCGCAAGGATTTCGAGGCGTTCAACGCATACGCCCGCGCCCACGATGAGAAGCCGCTGGCCAATCCGCGCAACGGCGCGGCCGGCTCGCTGCGTCAGCTCGACCCGGCGATCACCGCGAAGCGGCGGCTCAGTTTCTTCGCCTACGCGATCGGCGTGGTTGAAGGCGGCGAGTTGCCGCCGACGCATTCGGCCACGTTGAAGCAACTGCGCGAGTGGGGTTTCCCGGTGTCGCCGGAAGTGGACATTGCGCGCGGCTTCGACGGCCTGATCGCCTATTTCCGGCGCATCGGCGCCAAGCGCGACAGCCTGCCGTACGACATCGACGGCGTGGTCTACAAGCTGGACGATTACGAAGGCCAGCGCGAGATGGGCTTCGTCTCGCGCGCACCACGCTGGGCGATCGCGCACAAGTTCCCGGCGCAGGAGCAGACCACGCGCCTGCTCGACATCGAGGTGCAGATCGGGCGTACCGGCGCCGCCACACCGCGCGCGCGGATGGAGCCGGTGCAGGTGGCCGGCGTCACGGTGACCTACGCCACGCTGCACAACGCCGACCAGGTCGCGCGGCTGGATGCGCGCATCGGCGACACCGTGATCGTGCGCCGCGCCGGCGACGTGATCCCGGAAGTAGTGCGCGTGGTGAAGGACCAGCGCCCGCCTGGCACGGTGCCATGGACGATGCCCGAGCGCTGTCCGATCTGCGATTCCGCCCTGATCCGCGAAGAGGGCGCCGCCGCCTGGCGTTGCTCCGGCGGGCTGATCTGCGCGGCACAGCGCAAGGAGGCGCTGATCCACTTCGCCTCGCGCCGCGCGATGGACATCGAAGGTCTGGGCGAACGCTTCGCCGAGGCCCTGGTGGAGCTCGACATCGTGCATTCGCCGGCCGATCTGTACGCGCTCACCGTCGACAGTTTCGTGGCGATGAAGCAGGCGATCGACGAACGCGACGGCACCACGCCGGAAACGGTCAAGGCCGGCAAGGTGGCCACCAAGTGGGCCGAGAACCTGGTCGCCGGCATCGAGGCCAGCAAGCACACCACGCTGGCGCGCTTCCTGTTCGCGCTGGGCATCATGCATATCGGCGAAAGCACGGCCAAGACGCTGGCCGCGTGGCTGGGCCGGCTCGATGTCGTGCGCGCCATGCCGGCGCCGGTGCTGCGCGTGCTGCCCGACGTGGGCGCCGAAGTGGCCACCTCGATCGCCAGCTTCTTTGCGCAGGCGGGCAACCAGCGGGCGGTCGATGCGCTGCTCGATGCCGGCATCGTGTTCAGCGACGAAGGCGCGCCTTCGCCGCAACTGCGTGAACGCCTGGATTTCGGCGTGCTGCTGGACATGGCCGGGATCAACAAGCTCGGCCCCAAGAGCTGCAAACTGCTGGCGCAGCACTTTCCCACACTCGATCGCCTGCTCGCCGCGGGGTCGGCGCACTGGATCACCGCTGGCGTGCCGCAAGCCGCGGCAGCCGGGTTGGAAACCTTTCTGGCCGACCCCGCTGCCCGGACCGCGTTGCGCGAGGCCGAGGCGGCGATGCAGCGCCTGCTGGAGACGATTCCCGCCAGCGCCGTCGTGGCCACGGCACCGCTGGACGGACAGACCTTCGTGCTGACCGGCACGCTGGCCTCGCTCAGCCGCGACGAGGCGAAGGAGCGGCTGGAGGCATTGGGCGCCAAGGTGTCCGGATCGGTCTCGAAAAAGACCAGCGTGGTGGTGGCAGGTGTGGAAGCCGGCTCCAAGCTGGACAAGGCGCAGGAGCTTGGCGTGCCGGTATGGGACGAGGCCCGGTTGCTGGCCCTGCTCGACGAGCACGGGGCCGCTTGATGAGTCCCGCCCTGCATGACGCGCTGCGTTTGCGTGCGCGGTTGTACACCCTGATCCGCGCGTATTTCGCCGCGCGCGACGTGCTGGAGGTGGAAACTCCGGTACTGTCGGCGGCCGGCAATACCGATCCGAACATGCAGGGCTTCAGCACGAGCTTCAGCGGCCATGTCGACGCCGGCGCGCGCGAACGCTGGTTGCGCACCTCGCCGGAGTACCCGCTGAAGCGGCTGCTCGCGGCGGGCGTCGGCGACTGCTACGAGCTGGGCCGGGTGTTCCGCAACGGTGAGGCGGGCGGGCGGCACAACCCCGAGTTCACCATGTTGGAGTGGTATCGGGTCGGTTGGGATCACCGTCGCCTGATGCAGGAAACCATCGTGCTGGTCGAGGCCGCGCTGGGGCTGGTGGGACGGCGCGCCGAGGTGGTGGTGACCACGTACCGGCAACTGTTCCTGGACGCTCTGGGCGTCGATCCGCTGCATGCGCCAATGGAAGAGCTGCGCGCGCCGCTGGCCGCGTTCGGCATCGGCCCGGACGGGCTCGGCCGCGACGACTGGCTCGACCTGCTGATCACGCACCAGCTGCAGCCGGCATTCCCGCGCGATCGCATCACGGTGATCCACGACTACCCGGCCAGCCAGTGCGCGCTGGCGAAAATCCGTCCCGGCGAGCCGCCGCTCGCCGAGCGCTTCGAGCTGTATCTGGGCCGTTACGAACTGGCCAACGGTTATCACGAACTGAACGATGTCCCGGAGCAGCGTGCACGTTTCGAACGCGACAACGCGGTGCGCCGCGAGCGCGGCCTGCGCGAGATCCCGCTGGACGAGAACCTGCTGGGCGTGCTTGATGCCATGCCTGCCTGCGCCGGCGTGGCACTGGGCGTGGAGCGCTTGCTGATGTGCCTGGCCGACACCGACGCGATCGCCGACGTGCTGGCGTTTCCGTTTGCCCGGGCGTGAGACAGGGCGCGCGACCATGCCGGTCGCGCGCCTTGTCGCTCAGGCGGCGTCGCCCTTGATCGCCGGTTGCTGCGGCCGGTCGCTCCACAGGTAGCGGTAGATCAGGCCACCGATGATGCCGCCGATGATCGGCATCACCCAGAAAAACCACAGCTGGTGCACCGCCCATTCGCCCTGGAACACGGCTACGCCGGTCGAGCGCGCCGGATTCACCGACGTGTTGGTGACCGGGATGCTGATCAGGTGAATCAGGGTCAGCGCCAGACCGATCGCGACGCCGGCGAAACCTGCCGGCGCGCTTTTGTGCGTGGCGCCCATGATGATGAAGATGAAAAAGCCGGTCATCACGATCTCGCACAAGGCCGCGGCGCCCATCGAATAGCCGCCCGGCGAATGCGCTCCGTATCCGTTGGACGCAAAGCCGCTGGCCGCCGCATCGAAGCCCGGCTTGCCCGAGGCGATGGTGTACAGCACCAGGCCGGCCACGAGGCCGCCGACGACCTGCGCCACGACGTAGGGGAGGACATCCCGCAGCGGGAACCTGCCACCGGCGGCCAGGCCGAAGGTCACCGCCGGGTTGATGTGGCAACCGGAAATGTGGCCGATGGCGTAGCACATGGTCAGCAGGGTCAGGCCGAAAGCCAGTGCCACCCCGGCAAAGCCGATGCCGAGCTCCGGAAATCCGGCCGCCAGCACGGCGCTGCCGCATCCCCCCAGAACCAGCCAGAACGTGCCGAAGAACTCGGCCGCGCAACGTTTGTTCATGTTCATCGAAACTCTCCTTGCAACCCACGTGGAAGAGACGAGTCAACCCATGAAACAGGCAATGCAGCGACGTGGCCCGCAATCCCCGGCCAGTCGCGCCGAATACTAATCTGAAACGGTGGGTACCCCGGCGGCCGGGGCGATCGGGGCGGCCCGGTTTTCGGGTATGTTGCTGCCTCGGCCGCGTCGGCCCCCGGGAAACGAACGATGATCGAGCGTGGCCTCGCGTTGCATGGTGGCTTCAGGGATGACCGGACCCTCGGTCGCCGCGACATCCGCACGCTGACCCTGGCAGCCCTGGGCGGCGCATTGGAGTTCTACGATTTCGTGGTGTTCGTGTTCTTCGCGATCCCGCTGAGCCAGTTGTTCTTTCCGCACGACACCGCGCCGTGGCTGGCGCAATTGCAGGTGTTCGGCATCTTCGCGGCCGGTTACCTCGCGCGGCCGCTGGGCGGCATCGTGATGGCGCACTACGGCGACAAGCTGGGGCGCAAGCGGATGTTCACGTTGAGCGTGTTCCTGATGGCGGTGCCGACGCTGGGTATCGGCTTGCTACCGGTGTACGCGCAGATCGGCATGCTGGCGCCGCTGCTGTTGCTGCTGCTGCGCGTCGTGCAGGGCATCGCGGTGGGCGGCGAAGTGCCGGGCGCGTGGGTGTTCGTGGCCGAGCACGTGCCGGCGCGACGGGTCGGGTTTGCCTGCGCCAGCCTCACTTCCGGGCTCACCGTCGGCATCGTGATCGGCTCGCTGGTGGCCGCGACGATCAACAGCCGGATGAGTCCTGCCGCGGTGCTCGACTGGGGCTGGCGCGTGCCGTTCCTGGCCGGCGGCGTGTTCGGCTTCTTCGCGGTATGGCTGCGCCGCTGGCTCAGCGAGACGCCGGTGTTCGAGGCGATGCACGCGCGCAAGGAACTGGCCAGTGGCCTGCCGTTGCGCCAGGTGTTCGAGCGCCATGCCTCCGGCGTGCTGCTGTCGATGCTGGTGACCTGGATGCTCACCGCGGCGATCCTGGTGATCATCCTGATGACGCCGTCGCTGGTGCAATCGGTGTTCCACGTCGCGCCGGCGCGGGCGTTCCTCGGCAATACCGTGGCCTCGATCGCACTGGCGTTGGGTTGCCTGGGTTATGGCGTCCTGGCCGACCGGATCGGCTTTGCCCGCGCGTTGCTGTTCGGCGCGGTCGGCTTGCTGGTGTGCAGCTACGCGCTGTATCTCGACCTGCAAGCCGGCGCGGCGCATTTCCTGGTGTTGTACGCGCTGGCCGGGCTGGCCGTCGGCGTGGTCGGCGTGGTGCCGGCGCTGATGGTGGTGGCGTTTCCGCCAGCGGTGCGCTTCTCCGGTCTGTCGTTTTCGTACAACATCGCCTACGCAGTGTTCGGCGGCATCACGCCGCCGTTGATCGGCCTGTTGGTGAAGCAGTTCGGCGTGCTGGCGCCGGCACATTACGTGGCGTTCGCGGCCGTGATCGGGATGGGCGTGGCTGCGAGCAGCCGACGTCATCTGTAGGAGCGCACCCTGTGCGCGATGCTTTCCGTTACGTAACGAAAGGCATCGCGCACAGGGTGCGCTCCTACGACAGTTGCCTAGAACTCCAGCTCCTGCGCGGCGCACAGGTAGTCGACCAGGGGCGCGACGCGCTTGAAGGTGGCCACCGTCCACGGCAGCAGTTCGTCCGAGCAGGCCAACGCTTCATCGAATCGGGTGGTGGCGATGAAATCCTTGCGCTTGAGGTCGTCGATCAACTCGTGCGCGGGATCGTAGCCGCGCGGCGGGCGCACCAGCGATTCACCGCCCAGTTGCAGGTGTTCCCGGAAGGCCTTGCCTTGCGTGGCGCGCTTCCATGCTTCGGGATTGTCGACCAGGAATTCGCGGATGTGTTTCAGCGCGTCCGGTTCCGGATGCCACATGCCGCCACCGGCGAAACAGTCGCCCGGCTCGATGTGCAGGTAGAAGCCGGGCGCCTGGATCTCGTGGCGCCGCTCGTGGGTGAAGCGCGAGCCCTGCCATGACTTGTACGGCAGCTTGTTGTTGGAGTAGCGCGTGTCGCGATAGATGCGGTACAGCGAACCGCCGTTCTTGCGCGGATCGGCGCGGTAGTGCGGGCTGATCTTCGCCAGCGGCGCCTGCATGTCGGCGATCAGCTGCAGGAACGGCTCGCGCACGTGGCGCTCGTAATCATCCTTGTGCGCGAGGAACCAGTCGCGGTTGTTGTTGCGCTCCAGCGTGCGCAGGAAGCGGAAAGTGGCGGGAGTGAAGTAGCTTTTCGGCATGGCAATTCGTCGGGGGAGTAGGGCGGGCACTGCCCGCCGGCTGGGTGCAATGGCGGGCGGTGCCCGCCCTACGTTCCTTCGAGGCTGCCGGCGAGTTGCTCGCCCCAGGCCTGCAACTGATCGAGCAGAGGCAATTTGTCTTGCGCCTGCGGATCGTGGCGCAGCTCGGCGAGGCGGGCGAAATAATCGTCGAGGGTAAGCCCGGTCAGCGGTGTGTGGCGGGTCAGCCGTGCCTTGCGGAATGCCTCCCAGCGCGCGCGTTCGTCGGCATCCAGCGTCTCGGGCCAGTTGCGCGCGCGGTAGCGGAACAGCAGCTCCGGGTAGCGCGGGTCGCGGAAGGGGAACGCGCGCGTGCCCAGTTCCGCCGCCGGCGTGGCACGCACCTGCGCCAGCAGGCGTTTGTCGGTATCGGGCAGGAAACCGGCGTACAGCGCCAGCTCCGGATCTTCCGGCGGGGGAAACTCCGCGGCGCGCTGGAACACGCGGCGCAGTTTCTCGGCCAGCCCGTCGACCGCACGCAGGGTGTCGCGATGCGCCATGCCCCGTTCGACATCGAGCTGCAGGCGCTGCTGGTCCACGCCCTGCAATACCGACAGCGGCGCCAGGGCCGGTGCGCGGTTCGCCCGCACGGTGCGCAGCGGGATGCGTTCGATGCCTTCGGGCAGATCGGCGCGCGGCGTGAAGATGCGGTCGGCGATTTCGTCCTCGTCCAGCGCCAGCCATTCGGCCGGATCGGTGGCCAGGTCGTACACGATCACCTCGCCGGCCCGGCTCGGATGGGCGGCCAGCGGTGCGATCAGCGCCAGGCAGTGGCGGCTGGCCGGATAGCGCGAGGAGACGTGCACCAGTGGTGTCATGTTCACCACGTCGAGCAGGTCGAACACTTTCTGCTTGCGGCGCAGCGCGTAGTACCAGTCCCACAACCGCGGCTGGCGCACGCGGATCAGCCGGGCCAGGTCGATCAGCGCGTGGACGTCGGACAGGGCATCGTGCGCACGCTCCTGGGTGAGCCGGTTGGCGCTGGCCAGGTGCTCCAGCTTGAAGCTCGGCGAACCGTCTTCGCGGGTCGGCCAGACGATGCCTTCGGGGCGCAGCGCCTGGCACATGCGCACCAGGTCGATCAGGTCCCAGCGCGAATTGCCGTTCTCCCACTCGCGACCGTATGGGTCGTGGAAATTGCGGTACAGCATCTGCCGGGTAAATTCGTCGTCGAAGCGCAGCGAGTTGTAGCCCACGCCGCAGGTGCCCGGCATGGCCAGTTGTTCGTGCACGCGGGCGGCGAAATCGGCCTCGCTGACGCCTTCACGCTCGGCCTGCTGCGGCGTGATGCCGGTGATCAGGCAGGCATCCGGATGGGGCGGCATCTCCCGCGACGGCATGCCGTAGAACATCACCGGCTCGCCGACGATTTCCAGCTCCAGGGTGGTGCGGATGCCGGCGAACTGCAGTGGGCGGTCGCGCCGGGGATCGGCGCCCGAGGTCTCGTAGTCGTGCCAGAAGAAGGTCTGCATCGGGTGATGATCGCATGCAGGCATCGGTGAGGGGCAAGGCTGATAAACTGGGCCGCACAAGGAGATTCCATGAGCCAAGCCAACGAAGAAAACCTGATCTGGATCGATCTGGAGATGACCGGCCTCGACACCGACAACGATTCGATCCTCGAGATCGCCACGGTGGTTACCGACAAGAACCTCAACGTGCTGGCCGATGGCCCGGTGTTCGCGATACGCCACGAAATCGACCGGCTGGAATCCATGGACAGCTGGAACATCAACCAGCACCACAAATCCGGCCTGTGGCGCCAGGTGCTGAACTCGCAGACCGACCACGCCATGGCCGAGCAGGCCACGGTGGAGTTCCTGCGTGCATGGGTGCCGCCGGGCAAGTCGCCGATGTGCGGCAACTCGATCTGCCAGGATCGCCGCTTCATGCACCGGCAGATGCCGCGGCTGGAGCGCTATTTCCACTACCGCAACCTCGACGTGTCCACCTTGAAGGAGCTGGCCAGGCGATGGGCGCCGGAAATCGCCAAGAGTGTCGGCAAGGAAGCGGCGCACACGGCGCTGTCCGACATCCGCGATTCCATCGCCGAGCTGCGCCATTACCGGCGCCACATGGGCGAGCTGGGCGGCACGAGCGGATGAGCCTGCGGGCAGGGCACGGCGCGGAGACATGAGCATGACGAACGAATGGTTTGCGCCGGTCCTGGATTGCGCCGGCCGTACCCTCTCCCTGGATCGCCCGCGCGTGGTCGGCATCCTCAACCTCACCCCGGACTCGTTCTCCGACGGCGGCATCCATGCCAGCGTGGACGACGCGGTGGCGCATGGCGTGCGCATGGTCGAGGAGGGCGCGGACATGCTCGACGTCGGCGGCGAATCCACCCGCCCCGGCGCCGACGAGATCTCCATCGAGGAGGAGCTGCGTCGCGTGCTGCCGGTGATCGAGCAACTGGCCGCGCGCACCACCGTACCGATCTCCATCGACACCTCGCGGCCCGAGGTGATGCGCGCGGCGGTGGCCGCGGGCGCGGGCATGATCAACGACGTGTACGCGCTACGTCGCGATGGCGCGCTGGAGGCGGCCGCCGAACTGGGCGTGCCGGTGTGCCTGATGCACATGCTGGGCGAGCCGCGCAGCATGCAGGACGACCCCCATTACGATGACGTCGTCGCCGAGGTGCACCGCTTCCTGACCGACCGCCTGTTCGCCTGCGAGCTGGCGGGCATCGACCGGCGCAAGGTGCTGGTCGATCCGGGCTTCGGCTTCGGCAAGACGCTGGAACACAATATTGCGCTGCTGTGCGCGCTGGACCGCTTCGCCAGCCTGGGCAGCGGCGTGTATGCCGGCCTCTCGCGCAAGCGCATGATCGGCACCCTGACCGGCCGCGCCACGCCGGCCGATCGCGCCGCCGGCTCGGCCGCCGCGGCGTTGATCGCGGTGCAGCGTGGCGCCCGTATCGTGCGTGTGCATGATGTGCTGCCCACGGTCGACGCGCTGGCGGTGTGGCGTGCCGTGCAGGCGGCCGACGTGGCGCCGCGCCGGGACGATCGTCCGCCTGCGCCGCGCTGGCCCGACGACGATTGAAACGCCCGGTTCGACGCGTCCATCCCTTTTTCGGAAAACCACGATGACAGAGCGCAAGTATTTCGGGACCGACGGCATTCGCGGTTTGGTCGGGCAGTGGCCGATCAGCGCGGATTTCATGCTGCAACTGGGCCGCGCCGTCGGTGCCGTGCTCGGACGCGAGGGCAGCGAACGGCCCATGGTCCTGATCGGCAAGGACACGCGCGTGTCCGGCTACATGTTCGAGGCCGCGCTGGAGGCCGGGCTGGTGGCGGCCGGCGCCGACGTCGGGCTGCTCGGCCCGATGCCGACGCCTGCGGTGGCCTTCCTGACCCGCTCCATGCGTGCCCAAGCCGGCATCGTGATCAGTGCCTCGCACAATCCGCATCACGACAACGGCATCAAGTTTTTCTCCGCGGCCGGCGAGAAGCTCTCCGATGCGGTGGAGCTGGCGATCGAGGCGGAACTGGAGGCGGCGTTTGCCACGGTCGCCTCCGAGCGCCTGGGCAAGGCCGTGCGCATCGCCGATGCGGTGGCGCGCTACGCGGAATTCTGCAAGGCCACGGTGGCCGAGGATTTCAGCCTGCGCGGGATCAAGCTGGTGCTCGACTGCGCGCATGGCGCCACCTACCAGGTCGCGCCGAAGGTATTTGCCGAACTGGGCGCCGAGGTGGTGGCCATCGGTGACAAGCCCGATGGCTTCAACATCAACGCCGGCGTCGGCTCGACCCATCCGGAGGCCCTGCAGCAGGCCGTCCTGGCGCATGCGGCCGATTTGGGCATCGCGTTCGATGGCGACGGCGATCGGGTGATCCTGGTCGATCGGCGTGGCGAACTCGCCGATGGTGACGACATCCTGTTCATCCTCGCCCGGCACCTGCGCGCGCAGGGTCTGCTGGCCGGCCCGGTGGTCGGCACCCTGATGAGCAATTTCGGGCTGCAGCAGGCGCTGGGCGAACTCGGCGTGCCGTTCATCCGTGCCAACGTCGGCGACCGCTACGTCATGCAGCAACTGCAGGAACACCAGGGTGTGCTGGGCGGCGAGACTTCCGGCCATATCCTGTGCCTGGACCGGGCCAGCACCGGCGACGGCATCGTCGCGGCACTGGCCGTGCTCGAAGCGCTGGCGCAAGCCGGCCATGACCTGGCCACCGCACGCCAGGGGTTGCGGAAATTCCCCCAGGTCATGCTCAACGTGCGCGCCGAGGGTGCGCGCGAGTCCCTGCAGAGCGACGCGGTGCGCGCGGCGCTGGGCGAGGTCGAGCGGATCCTGCAGGGGCGCGGCCGGGTGGTGCTGCGCGCCTCGGGCACCGAGCCGGTGGTGCGGGTCACGGTCGAGGGCGCCGACGCGGACGAAGTGCGACAGCTGGCAGACCGCCTCGCCGGAACGGTAAAATCCACCGCCGAACGCTCGTGAACCTGAGGTAGTACCGGGTCGCCATGGATTGGCCCGACGTGCCCCGCCCCCTGCGGTGGCGGATCAATCGACCGCACGACCCTCCAATGGACGTTCACCCATGAAGCATGTTCCCACCCTCGATATCCGCCGTTACGACAGCGACCGTGACGCCTTCGTCGCGGAAATCGGTGCTGCCTACCGCGAATTCGGTTTCTGCTGCATCAGCGGCCACGGCATTGCGCGCGAGTTGATCGACGGCTCCTATGACGTGTTCCGGAGTTTCTTCGCGCTGCCCACTGAAACCAAGATGAAATACCACGTGCCGGGCAGTGGCGGCGCGCGTGGCTACACGCCGTTCAAGGTCGAGACGGCCAAGGACAGTCAGTACGCCGATCTCAAGGAGTTCTGGCACATCGGCCGCGAAATCCCGCGCGATTCGAAATTCGCCGACGTGATGCCGCCGAACCTCTGGCCGGCCGAGGTGCCCGATTTCAAGCGCTATGGCTACGGCCTGTATGAGGCGCTCGACCAGCTCGGCACGCGCGTGCTGCGCGCACTGGCGCTGCACATCAGGCAGCCGGAGAACTTTTTCGAGGACAAGACCGACATCGGCAACTCGATCCTGCGGCCGATCCATTACCCGCCGATCACCGAGCAGAACGTTCCCAACGTGCGCGCCGGTGCGCACGAGGACATCAACTTCATCACCCTGCTGGTAGGCGCCAGCGCGGAGGGGCTGGAAGTGCTCACCCGCGAGGGCGAGTGGCTGCCGATCACCACCGAAGGTGACGCGATCGTGGTGAACATCGGCGACATGCTGCAGCGCCTCTCCAACCACGTGTATCCGTCGACCACCCATCGGGTGGTCAACCCGCCGAACGAGAACGCGCGCAAGCCGCGCTACTCGGTGCCGTTCTTCCTGCATCCGAATCCGGACGTGATGCTCGATCCGCTCGATTCGTGCATCACGCCGGACAACCCGCGCCGCTACGACACCTCGATCAGCTCGCACGAATACCTGCTGCAGCGGCTGCGCGAGATCAAGCTGATCTAGGGCCGGGATTCGGGATTCGGGGCGCCCGTCGGGCGCCCCGCGATGCCGTTGCTACCGGTTTTCCAGCGCGTGGGTGTTCTGCAGGTTGCGGCGGATGTCCTGTTCCAGATAGTCGATCCAGCCGTTGTAGTTGCGGTGGATGCTGCGCTGATTGCCCTTCTCGCGGTAATTCAGATTGGTGCTGCGCAGGTAGGTGAGATTCACCGCCGCGGCGTCGTAGGTGATGCGGATGGTGGCGGTATGTTCGCGCAGGTGCAGCGTGGTGAGGATGTCGCCGTCGGCGAGATTGTCCAGCGTCCAGCCGCGGCCTTCGAGCGCATTGATGATGCTGGTCTTGACCTGGGCCTGGCTGACGCCGGCCGGAACCGCGATCGGCGCGGCGGGCTTCAGCGGCGCCGAGGTGCAGGCAACCAGCGCCAGCGTGGCCAGAAACACGAGTGCCGTCCTTTTCAACAGTCGATCCATGAGAATTCCCCCGGTGTGGTGTAAGTGCGCAGGCATGCGCCGCCGGATCATAACCGACGAACGAAAGCAGTCGGCGGCAACTGATTCCGGGGCTGGTTACGCCATCCAGAAGAACACGGCGGTCATGCGTTTGGTCGCCATCTCCAGTCCCCAGTAGGCGCTGGCGCTGTGGATCAGATTGGCCTTGTAGACCAGCAGCCGGTTCCAGCGGTGCGCCACGCGCACGTCCTCGACGAACGCATCCGGGCGCACGAAGCGATTGCCCAGGGCCTCGGCCAGGTTGCGATGCGGCGGCAGCACGATGTTGCCGCCGAGCTCGCCGCCGGGCATGCGCTGGCGGAAGAAGCTGGTGCCGCAGTGGTCCGGCACGTCCGGGTTGAGGTAGAGCACGGCGGCGTAACGACACAGGTGCGAGGAGTCGGTGTGAGGCTTCACCGATCCTTCGATCGAACCGACCACCTGCACGCAATTGTGGTTGAGCCGGGTGCCGGCTTCGCCTTGTTCGACCCAGACCCGGGACGCGCCGGTCAACGCGCAGATCCGAGCATCCAGTGTCGCCAGTTCGTGATCGAGCAGGGCGGGCATGGCACGCATGCCGGGCCAGACTTCACCGGTGTGCGGGTAGCCGAGTTCCCAGTCGGTGCGGGTCAGGCAGCGTTCGCGCACTTCGCCGGCGTTCGGCAGGACGTCGTCCACCACCCAGTAATCGCGGCCTTGTAGCGGCTTGCGATAGGGGAGCGTCCGCATCTGGGTGGGCATCAGCGACATGTCAGTGGGCTTCCGTGTCGCGGTAGCGCGTGCCTTGCCGTGCCGACAGCCGCAACGCCAGTCGATCCGGCATCAGTTGCAGCGCCGTCTTGATGAAGCGGTTGACCCGGCCCGGGATGTAGACCGCGTCGCCACGTTCGACCGCCGCGATGCCTTGGCGCACCACCTTGTCGGCGGTCAGCCACATGTAGCCGGGCAGCTTGTCCATCTTTGCGCGGGTGCCGGTGACGTCGTGAAATTCCGACCAGGTGAAGCCCGGGCACAGGGCACTTGCATGGACCCCGCATGCGCTGTTTTCCAATGCCAGCGCCTGCGAGAACTTGATCAGATAAGCCTTGCTCGCCGCATACAAGGTGTGGCCGGCCGGTGCCGGAACATGGCCGGCCAGCGAAGCCACATTGATGATGCGGCCGTAGCCGCGCTGGCGCATGCCGGGGAGCAATCGCCAGGCCAGCTCGGTGGGCGCGGTGAGCAGCACGCGCAGGAAATCGGCGTGTACCGGCCAGTCGTTGGCGTCGAACCGGCCGGGCACGCCGTAGCCGGCGTTGTTGACCAGCCAGTCCACCTGCAGGGCGCGTTGCTCCATGGCGTGGCAGAGTCCAGCCACGGCCGCCGGGTCGGCGAGGTCGCACGGCAGCACGGTGACGGTGGTCGAGTGCGCGACCTGCAACTCCGTCGCCAGCTCCTGCAGGCGCTCGGTACGGCGCGCGGTGATCACCAGGTCGTGGCCCCGTGCGGCAAGATGGCGGGCGAACGCTGCACCGATGCCGGAAGAGGCGCCAGTGATGAGGCTGAGCGGACGAGCAGGTGTCATCGGGGTTCCCTGAAGTGCAACCGCGCGTGACAGGCCGGTTTGCCGATGTCGCGGGGGCTGGCTAAGCTTGCCGTTTTGACGGCTACGGAAGCACACCATGCGCAAGAAACTGGTCGCTGGCAACTGGAAGATGCACGGCAGTCGCACGATGGCTGCCTCGCTTGTCGGCGAACTTGCCGCGGCCAAGCCGGCGTCGATCGACGTGACGGTGTTCCCGCCTTTTCCCTACCTGGCCGAACTGGCCGCGCAGCATCGGGACAGTGGCATCGGCATCGGTGCTCAGGACCTGAGCGAGCATGAGGGACAGGGCGCCTTCACCGGCGAAGTGTCCGGCGCGATGCTGGCGGATGTCGGCGCGCGCTGGGTGCTGGTGGGCCATTCGGAGCGCCGGCAGTACCACCGTGAAGACAACGACCTGGTGGCGCGCAAGTTCGCCGCTGCGCGCGCGGCAGGCCTCACGCCGATCCTGTGCGTGGGCGAAACCCTGCAGCAGCGCGAAGCCGATGCCACCGAGGGCGTGATTGCCGCCCAGCTGCAGGCCGTGCTGCACACCTCGGGCATCGCCAGTTTTGACACCGCGGTGATCGCCTACGAGCCGGTCTGGGCGATCGGCACCGGCCTAACCGCCACGCCGGAACAGGCCCAGCAGGTGCATGCGTTCATTCGTAGCCAACTGGAAACCGAAGATGCTACACTTTCCCGTCTGACCCGACTGCTTTACGGCGGTAGTGTCAAGGCAGCGAATGCTGCCGAGTTGTTCGCGCAGGCGGACGTGGACGGTGGCCTGATCGGCGGCGCCTCGTTGACTGCCGCAGACTTCCTGGCCATCTGCACCGCCGCACACCAGGCGCCCCAAGGCAGCTAGTACACAGGCTCGAATAGAAACCTATGTTCGTCATTTTCAGCGTGTTTTACATCCTGATCGCTGCGGCCATGATCGTGCTGATCCTGCTGCAGAACGGTGCAGGCGCGGATGCCGGTTCCGGTTTCGGCGGCGGCGCGTCGGCCACGGTGTTCGGCGCACGGGGTTCGTCGACCTTCCTGACCCGCGCCACCGGCGTGCTGGCTGGACTGTTCTTCCTGCTCAGTCTCGGCATGGGCATTTACCTGCACGCCAATGGTGCGCCCCAGCCCGCTGGTGGCGGCCTGGGCGTGATGGCCGGGGCGACGGAACAACCTGCGCCGGCTGCAGCGACACCGTCAGCCGCAACCAACGGCTCGGAAGTACCTGCAGCCACGCCGGCCGCCGACAAGGCCGTTCCGGCTGCGACTCCTGCCGCCACGAACGCGGCCCCGGCCCAAAGCCAGGGTGACGTACCGCCGGCGAAGCCGTCGGAGCCAACGAAGCACTGAAACAACACACCTGCCCAGGTGGCGGAACTGGTAGACGCACTACCTTGAGGTGGTAGCGCCGAAAGGCGTGGGGGTTCGAGTCCCCCCTTGGGCACCAAACCTGATCCCGGCTATGCGATGCGGGGTTGCGATAAAGCCGCCGAAAGGCGGCTTCGTCGTTTTCGTGGGTGCGTTCGGTGCGGCGCGTAAGCGCAGGGAGTTCGTTTGGCGGGTTCTCGCACAGTTTCTGTAGGGCTGCGCTGACATATCGTCTGCGAGGAGGCATGACATCCTGCCGGCGCTGGTGGAGCCAGGGCGGGGGTCGCTGGCAGCCGGCATCGTGCGAGGGGAGCTACATGCTGACGATTTCGCTGCGCTGCTCCGGGTATGGCTGGAGTGTGTACCGACGCGATGCGGCACTGTTCAGCCAATTGCCGCTGCAGCAGGCGATCGAACTGGCGCGGGTCGTCGCGCGTGATGAACATCGGCGTTCGCGCCAGTCGATCCGCGTCGAAATGACGGGCACGCACAGTCATGTCGTGCTGGCTTGCTTTGCTGCTGCGGATACCGGGCGGCCAGCCTGAAACACCGCAACGTGGGAGCGTGACGACCGGTGCACGTTCCCGGTGCGGGTCGGTGCGAGAATCATTGCCTGTCGCTTGCAAAGGGGTGACGGGCGGCCTAATTTCAAACGGCCCAACCAAGGAGGGCGTCAAGTGATCAATGTGGTCCTGGTGGACGATCATGAGCTGGTGCGTACCGGCTTCCGGATGATCCTGAAACAGCAGCCGGACATCGAGGTCAGCGGCGAGGCGGGCAGCGCGGAAGAAGGGTTGCGTCTGATTCGCAGCCTGTCGCCGGACATCGCCCTGGTCGACGTGCACATGCCCGGGATGAGTGGGATCGAGCTCACCGAACGGGTGAACCGCTCCAAGTTGTCCACCCATATCGTCATCGTGACCGTGGTCGACGATGCCCGCTTTCCCAAGCGCCTGCTCGATGCGGGCGCGCTCGGCTACCTGACCAAGGGGTGCAGCGCGGACGAGCTGGTGGCGGCGGTACGGCAGGTGGCCGGTGGGCGGCGCTACCTGGCTCCGGCGGTCGCCCAGCAACTTGCACTGGCCACGCTCGATGGCAGCGTCTCGCCGTTCGATGCGCTTTCCAGTCGGGAGCTGGAGGTGGCGATGATGCTGGTGCGCGGCAAGCCGCTGACGATCATTGGCGAGCAACTCAACCTGAGTCCGAAGACCGTGTCGACCTACAAGCAGCGCCTGATGGAGAAGCTGCAGGTGGATCACGTACTCAGCCTGGCGCATCTGATGACGGTGCATGGTCTGATCGACACGCCCAGCCATCACGTCGGCAATTGAACGGGATCCGGTTCGGCACGTCGCCGATACCGGTTTCCGGGCACAAAACAAAAAAACCGGACTCGCGTCCGGTTTTTTCGTGCTTCGAGGAAGCTGAAGATCAACCGTGCGATTCGCCGCTCGAATGGCCATTCGCCGGGAGGGGCTCCACCTGCGGTTTGTCGGTTTCGCTTGCCTGCGGGTGAGGCGTCGCGGCACCGGAGGAGGCCAGCAGATCGCCCTGCTTGGGCGACGGCGCGACCACCGGCTCCGTAGCGCCGCTGGCCGGAGTGGCCGCCGGTGCGGAGACCGCAACGGGAGTGCTTTCGCTGGAGGTGGCGGCCGGCGTCACGACGGAAGTCACCGGCCGGACGGGTGGCGTGGGGGTGGCCGGCGCGGTCGCAGGCTGGACGGCTGCCGGAGTTGCCGCCGTGGTCGGAACGGGTGCGGGAGTGACGGTCACCCGTACTGGCGGTTCTGCCGGCTGCGGGGAGGTGGGCAAGGTGGAGGATTCCGGCTGGGCGATCCTGGCGTCGGAGTGGAGTGGCATGGCATGGGCCGCCTCACGGTCCGCATGGCGAGGCTGGGAGGGCTCGACACGGACCTGGGCATCGCCTGCGTGCGCCGGTGCCGCGGCGGGCAGGGTAGCCTGGGCCGGCGCCGCTTCGGCGTCGGCCGCTGGCGTGGCCTGATCCGGGATCGGCGGCAGCGTCGGCAGGACGAAGCTGGCGGTGGCCGGCCTGGCTGCGGGTTTGTCGGAAGGAACGATGCCCGCTGTCGAGAGGATCCCGTCGGTCGCCTGCGTTTCCGGGCTCGTCACGGGCGTTGATGCAGCGGAGGCTGCGCGATGGGCTTCGGCCGGCACTGGCGCCGGACGAGGCTGTTCCTTCGGCACGCTGGTCTGCGCATCCGGCGTCGCCGCCTGGCGTGGTGCAGCTGGCGCGATGGCATCCGCGGTTGCCGGACCGGAGGCCGGTGCCTTGCCGGGATCGTCGCGATCTTCGTCGTCCAGCGCTTCGGCCTGCGTCGGATCCAGCGAACCGGTGGCCGTGGCCGCGTCGTCATGACGGCGACGACGACGACCACCGCGACGGCCGCGGCGGCGGCGCGATGTACCGCCATCACCCTCGGCTGCCGCGTCAGCTGCATGCTCGCCTGGTACGGTCGGAACTGCCTCGACCGCGCCAGCGGCCAGCAAGGCTGCCGCCTTGGCGGCGTCATCCGGTGCATCGGCGGGGGCGCGTTCGGCGACCCGCTCGGCGCGGGGCGCCCGTTCCGGACGTGGCTGCTGCGGCGAGCGCTCGGGGCGCGACGCGGCCAACTCGCTGGCCGGTGCGGGTTTCGCCGGCCGTTCGGCTCGCGCCGACTGGTTTTGCGGTTGACCGGACGGGCGCGAGGCCGCCTCGTTGCTGCGTTGGCGGTTGCTGCGCGCTTGCTGCTGGGCGCCGGACTTCTGGCTCTGCGGCGACGAGGTCGAATCGCGGCGTGGCTGGCGGGCCGAGGATCCCTGCGCACCATTCGTGCCGCGCGTGCTGCTGCGCGAGCCTTGCTCTTCGCGACGGCTGCGCTGGCCGGTGCTGCTGCCTGAAGCGGCGACGGGCGCCGGGGCAGCGGCTTCGGCGTTGCGGAACCAGCCGAACAGGCGCGTCAGCAGGCCGCCCGCCGGAGCGGCGGCTTCGGCACGCGGAGCGGGGGCCTGGCGGCGGGGTGCCGGCTGCCTGGCCGCCACGGGCGGCGTTACTTCCTCGCGCACGGGCGCGGGGCTGCCCGGCACGATGCCGCTCACGGCGGGCTGTTCGCCGCTGCCCAGGGCCTGGCCCATCTTCGGCAGTTCCGTGATGGGCAAGGCGGTGAGCATTTCGTAGCTGGGCTTGCTGTGCTCGCCCATGTCCGCTTCGCGGATGCGCTGGATATCGATGTGCGGAGTCTGCAGCTTCTCGTCGGCGACGATCATCACGTGCACCTTGTGGCGCAGTTCGATCTCGACCACGCTGGCACGCTTTTCATTGAGCAGGAAATTGACCACGCTGGAAGGAGCCTGCACCAGCACCTGGCCGGTGTTGTCCTTCATCGCGTGTTCTTCGATGAGGCGCAGGGTGGACAGCGACAGCGATTCCACGCTGCGGATATGGCCGTGGCCGTCGCAGCGGGGGCAGGTGATCTGGGTCGCTTCGCCGAGGCTGGGGCGCAGTCGCTGGCGCGACATCTCGAGCAGGCCGAAACGCGAGATGCGGCCGACCTGCACGCGGGCGCGGTCGAGCTTCAACGCCTCCTTCAGGCGGTCTTCCACCTCACGCTGATGGCGCGGGCTGTCCATGTCGATGAAGTCGATCACGATCAGGCCGCCGGCATCGCGGATGCGTGCCTGGCGCGCCACTTCCACCGCGGCCTCGCAGTTGGTGTTGAACGCGGTTTCCTCGATGTCGCTGCCCTTGGTGGCCTTCGACGAGTTGACGTCGATGGCAGTCAGCGCCTCGGTCTGGTCGATCACGATCGAGCCGCCCGACGGCAGCCGCACCTGGCGGTCGAACGCGCTCTCGATCTGGGTCTCGATCTGGTAGCGGGTGAACAGCGGGGTGTCGTCCTGGTACAGCTTGAGCTTGCGCAGCGCGTTCGGCATCACCTGCTGCATGAACTCGCGCGCGTCGTTGTAGAGCGGCTCGTCGTCGATCAGGATCTCGCCGATGTCGCTGCGCAGGTAATCGCGCAGGGCGCGGATGAACAGCTTCGATTCCTGGTAGATCAGGAACGGTGCCTTCTGCTTGCCGGCCGCCTCGGAGATCGACTTCCACAGGGTCAGCAGGTAGTCCAGGTCCCACTGCAGTTCTTCGGCGTCGCGGCCCAGGCCGGCGGTGCGCACGATCAGGCCGACGTCATCCGGCACGGTGACGTGGTCCAGTGCCTCCTTCAGCGCCTGCCGGTCCTCGCCCTCGATCCGGCGCGACACGCCGCCGGCCTTCGGGTTGTTCGGCATCAGCACCATGTAGCGGCCGGCCAGGCTGATGAAGGTGGTCAGCGCGGCACCCTTGTTGCCGCGCTCCTCCTTTTCCACCTGCACGACCACTTCCTGGCCTTCCTTGACCAGCTCGCGGATGCTCGACTTGTGATGGTCGAGGCCCGGCGTGAAGTACTCGCGGGAAATTTCCTTCAGCGGCAGGAAGCCGTGGCGCTCGGCACCGTACTCGACGAAACAGGCCTCGAGTGAAGCCTCAACTCGTGTGATTCGACCCTTGTAAATATTGGATTTTTTCTGTTCCCGCGAAGGGATTTCGATGTCCAGGTCGTACAGGGTCTGGCCATCGACAATGGCCACGCGCAACTCTTCACGCTGAGTCGCGTTGATCAACATGCGTTTCATGGTGGTAGTCCTCGGCTTGGCCGCGCGTCGCGAGCCACGGTGGCGCCTGGAATGGCGGCCTGCCGGGAATCGCGCCGCAACGGTTAAGCGGCAAAAAAACGGCACCGTTGCCGGTGTCGGGGATGATTCGGTCAGCTGCGCCTGCTGTCGCGATGCCGGATGGCAACGGACAAACACCAGCCCAAACCGTTACGATGAAAGGGAGCCGCGACCGACCACCAGATGGCAGAAGGCGCAATCCTCGCCGACGTCACGGGCGGGCACTCCACCCGATCCAGGCAACAGACGGATGGAAACCAGCGCCCGGCGAGTATCCTATCTAAGCAGGTTTTTTTCAATGCAGACGGCAACTTCCCGGGACGCACCTCACGGTGTACGTCAAGTCGAGATTGGCCCGGAGCGCGACGGGCAGCGCATCGACAACGCCTTGGTGACCCTGCTCAAGGGCGTACCCAAGAGCATGATTTATCGACTGTTGCGTACGGGCCAGGTGCGCGTGAACGGGAAACGGGCCAAACCCGATACGCGTCTCGTGGACGGTGATACGCTGCGCATCCCGCCGGTGCGAATGGCCGACAAGGTGGAGGGTCGGGGGCCGGGCGAGGGGCAAGTGGCCGAGGTGGCCGAGGCCGTCATCTTCGAGGACAAGCATTTCCTGGTCATCGACAAGCCGGCCGGCGTGGCCAGCCACGGTGGCAGCGGGGTCAGCCATGGGGCGATCGAGCTGCTGCGCGCGGCGCGTCCACAGGAACACCTGGAGCTGGTGCACCGGCTCGACCGCGATACCAGCGGGGTGCTGGTGTTTGCCCGTACCCGGGCGGGTCTGACCGGGCTGCAAGCGGCGATCCGGGCGGGCGAGGTGACCAAGCAGTATCTCTGCCTGATGCTGGGGCACCCGGCCAAGGCCAGGTTCGACGTCAATGCGCCGCTGCTGAAGTCGATCATGCAAGGCGGCGAGCGCATGGTGCGGGTGGCCGAGAGCGGCAAGCCGTCGCTGACCTTCTTCCGCGAAATGGAGCAGTACCCCAGCGCGCGCCTGATGCAGGCCACCCTGGGAACCGGCCGTACCCACCAGATTCGCGTGCATGCGGCGCACATCGGCCATCCGTTGGCTGGCGACCCCAAGTACGGCGATCGCGAGATGAACAAGCGCTACCGCGAGATGGGGTTGCACCGGATGTTCCTGCATGCGGCCCACCTGAGCTTCGACCTCGACGGGCGCGCCTACAGTTTCTCGGCGCCGTTGCCGGCGGACCTGAAGGATTTCCTCGACACGCTGGCCGTCAAGGGCAAGCGGCTGGTCTATACCCGCGAGAAGTCGCGTACCGACTTTTGATCAGCGCGCCAGCAGCGCCTCGACCCGCGCGGCGCAGATGAAGTCGTTCATCGACAGCCCACCCACGTCGTGGGTCGACCACAACAGCTGGCAATGGCCGTAGCCTGCTTCGATGTCCGGGTGGTGATCCTCGTGATTGGCCATGAAGCCCACGGCATTGATGAAGCCCAGGGTGCGGTGGAAATCCTCGAACTTGAAATCCTTGACGATGGCGTTGCCGTCCTCGCGCAGTTGCCAGCCCGGCAGCGCGCGCAGGAGCTTGGCGGCTTCCTCGGCCGCGAGCGCCTGTTGCTTGCCCTTGCGCGGTTGGCAGTGCTGGTTCGACAAGGCGGTGGCGTTCATCACAAGGCTCCGTGCAGGTTTGAGAAGTGAGAAGGGAAGGGTCGAAGCTGGCAGGCGAAATGTCAAAGCACGTCGGGATTCCAGCCATTGCACTCGAAACTGGACTAAAATGGTGCTGATTCACCGGTGAGGGCTTGCCGCCCCCGGTCCATGAACAGCGGAGCCAGGCATGATCGACATTTCCCCACGGGCGCAGCAGCACTTCCTGCGCCTGCTTGACCAGCAAGGCATCGAAGGGTTGGGCATCCGTCTGCGCGTCACGGAGCCGGGCACGCCGGCGGCCAATTGCGAACTGGAGTTCTGCGAGCCTGCCGACCTGGCGGGCGGCGAATGGACGATCGAGTGCGCCGGTTTCGAGTTCCACGTCGACGGCGACAGCGCCAGCTGGCTGGACCAGGCCAGCATCGACTTCGAGCCCAACGCCACCGGCGGCCAGCTCAACATCCGCGCGCCGAAGATCAAGGGCCATGTACCGGGGGTGGCTGCCGGCGTGATCGAGCGCGTGCGCTACGTGATCGACGCGGAGATCAATCCCCGGCTGGCGTCGCATGGCGGGCGGGTGACCTTGCTGGAAGTCGATGCCGATGGCGCGGTGGTGCTGCAGTTCGGCGGCGGCTGCCACGGCTGCGGCATGGTCGATGTCACCTTGAAGCAAGGTGTGGAAAAGACCTTGCGCGAACAGGTGCCCGAAGTCACCGCGGTGCGCGACGCCACCGATCATTCCGGCGGCGAGAAGCCGTATTACAGCCGGCACGAGGGCAAGTCGGCGATGGCCTGAGTCCGGGTTCGCCTGTCCCGCAGTCAACAAAAAGGCCCGCATGGCGGGCCTCTTGTTGCCAGGTCGGCGAACTTCAGTTGTCGCCGCCGATATGACCTTTCAGCGTATCCAGCTTGCCGGGCAGGCTGGAGAAGTAGGCCGAGACGTCTTCGATGTCCTGATCGGAGAGCGTGGCCACCATGCCCTTCATGATCGGATTGTCGCGCTGGCCGCTCTTGTACTCGTGCAGGACCTGCTGCAAGTACAGGTTGTACTGGCCGGCCAGCCGCGGGTATTGCGGATCGACCGAGTTGCCGTCCGTGCCGTGGCAGGCGAAACAGGTGGCGGCCTTCGTCTTGCCGTTGGCAGCATTGCCGTTGGCGAGCGCTGCAGTGGAAGCGAATGCCAGCACGGCGCCGAAGGAGATCAGGGTAAGCACACGGTTCATGCGGAAGATCCTTGGCGATTACTTGGCGAGGCTGGAAAGATAGGCGGCGATGTCCTGGATGTCCGTGTCGGACAGGCTCTCCGCCTGCGCATCCATGGTCGGATGCTTGCGGTCGCCACTCTGGTAGCCATGCAGCGCGTTGACGATGTACTGCTCGTTCTGGCCGGCGATCTTCGGCACCGGATATTGCGGATAGGCATTGGTGTAGCTGGGCACGCCATGGCAACCGGCGCAGGTGTACACCAGCTTGCGGCCGGCGGCCTTGTCGCCTTCGGCGTGAGCGCTGGTTGCAGCGAAGAGAGCCGTGGCCGCAACGAGGCCAAGCATGTGCAATCGAGTCATCGAGTTCATTCCCACTGGTACGGCGACTTGGGTGATGCAACCGCGCAAGTATAGACGTTGCCTGCGCACCTGAACAACACTCCGCCGAATCGCGCCCGCCACCGGAGCGAGGCTGGCGCTTCGAAATCGCCCCCTCACATGGCGCTTGCCGATTCGTTCCCGTCGAGGCCGCGCGGCCCGACATGAACGGATGGCCCGAATGGTGCCAGCCGCGATTGCGGTTGCTGGTGACGGCCCCATATACTTCGGGCGAGTCACCATTTTCCCCGGGGGTGTTCTGGCTTCGACGGGGGTAGTGAGATGACTTGGTGCATGCCGAGGGGGCAGCTTTCCTCGTTAATCCAGCAGCAAACTCATAGTTGCCAACGACGACAACTACGCTCTCGCCGCTTAAGGCGTAAGCCCCGAACCCACTTGTGCTCATGCTCGTCGGTGTAGGGTCATTATCATGAGATCGCCGAAGACTGTCGCCTGGCGGTCGTAGGCAAGATCAATCAGGCTGGTTTCGCGGTGCGCTTTGCCTACCGTGCTTGTCGCGAAACGAGATCGAACGGTGAGCTAAGCATGTAGATCCGGGCATTGAACGCCTTCGGACGCGGGTTCGACTCCCGCCACCTCCACCAATGCAAGCCCATCAGGCGAGTGATTCGCCTGATGGGTTTTTGTTGTCCGTGCACCGGCCCATGCACGCTTGGCGGGAGCGGCGCGGCGCGAGGCGCTCGCGGATGGAAGGGCGCTGACGCACGCGGCGAGTCAACGCCGGTACTCGCGATCCGTTGAAGGCGGGCAACGTGCGTCGGCGTGGCGCGCCGGAGTTCTGGCTTCGTGCCTTCAGGAGTGGAGGATGATTCGCAAGCTTCGTCTGGCGTTCCAGTCGCTCGCATGGATCGGCCTGCTGCTGCCATTGGCGGTGTCGGCACAGTCCGGTGCATTGCGCGAGCGGCTGTTGCAGCGGCATGGCGCAGCGGCGCAGCACGAGTCGCGCGGCCCGGTGAACTTGCCGCCCGGCGCGCGGCTGGTACAGGGCGTGGCTTACGGCAGCGACCCGCTCCAGCGCCTTGACGTGTATCTGCCGGCGCACGCCAGCGCCGCACCGGTGATCTTCATGGTGCACGGCGGCGGTTGGCGGCGTGGCGACAAGGCGGCGCGTGGCGTGGTCCAGAACAAGATCGACCGCTGGTTGCCACGCGGCTTCGTGGTCATTTCGACGAACTACCGGTTGCTGCCGGATGCGCCGCCGCTGCAGCAGGCGCAGGATGTGGCGCGCGCGCTGGCACTGGCGCAGCGCAAGGCGCCGAGCTGGGGTGCCGACCCTCGCGCGTTCATCCTGATGGGTCATTCGGCCGGTGCGCATCTGGTGGCCCTGCTGAGTGCCGAGCCGGCGCTGGCACGCGAGCAGGGCGCACAACCATGGCTGGGCACGGTCTCGCTGGACAGTGCCGCGCTGGATGTCGTGCAGATCATGCAGGGCCGGCATCCGCGCCTGTACGACGATGCCTTCGGTTCGCAGCCCGCCGACTGGCTGGCGGCATCGCCGTATCAGCAGATGCGTGGCCGCATGGCGCCGTTCCTGGCGGTGTGTTCCAGCCAGCGGCGGAAATCCTGTCCGCGCGCGCATGATTTCGCGCGCAAGGCGAAGGCGTTCGGTGGAGAGGCCCGCGTGCTGGAGGAGGACCTCACGCATGGCCAGATCAACGCCGAACTCGGCTCGCCTTCGGATTACACCGATGCCGTCGAGCGCTTCATGAGCAGCCTCGGCCCTGCCGTCGCACGGCGGCTCGGCGCGACGCCGCCCGGGAGGTCGAGCCGCTGAGTTGCCGGACGGCTTTCACAACGCCGACAGGAACGCCACCAGATCGCTTTTCTGCCGGGCGCTCATGCCGATGTCGAAGCGGCTGTCGTAGAAGTCGACCACGTCCATCAAGGTCGCTGCCGCGCCGTTGTGGAAGTACGGCGCGCGGGCGGCCAGGCCGCGCAGGATCGGTCCCTTGAACTTGCCGATGTCGGCCCACTTGCCGGTGAGCATCGCCAGGCCGGGGTCGGTGGTGCGCACCACCTCGCCGGTGCTGTAGCGGGTCAGCGTGTACAGCGGCAGATCCGGCGTGCGCCGGCTGGCGTCGGCAATGCCGATGTTGACCGGCAACGCCACCGAGTGGTTGCCGATGTTCGGTGCGTTGTGGCAACTGCTGCAGCTGCCGTGGATGACCGGCACGCCGGTGACGTCGTTGAGACCGGCCACGCCGCTGATGTCGATCGGCATGTGGTTGAACAACTGCTCGCCGCGGGCGATTGCGGCGCGTGCGCGATCACGCGGGTCGCGGCTCAGTGACGCGCGCGGATCGTTCCAGCTGTCGAACAACCGCATGGCGCGCGGGTCGAACGGCTCGCCGGTGGGATCGTTGTCGAGCGTGTCGTTGATGCCGACCCAGAAGCGCTGCTGGGCAAGAATGCTGGCTCCGCCCATGCCGCCATCCTCGTTGAGCTGTCCGGCCTGCCGGTCGACCATTTGCGCGGTGAACAGGTGCGATTCGAACTCGACGATCCGGTCGATGACGGAGGCATCCGGCACCTTGCCCGCCTGCTCGTGACCGAGGATCGCATCGCGCGCTTGCGAGGCCAGACTGGCGTCGATGTCGCCGATGTCGATGCCGGCATCCATCGGTGGCTTGAACGGCGCGAAGGTCTCGCGTCCGTCCCACATCACTGCGGTGTCCCAGATCAGATTGGTGGCCGGCAGCGGGCGACGGAACAGCGACAACTCGCGCGCGCTGGCGTAGCCATAGGGATCGTCCACGGCAGTGAGTTTGAACTCGGCGTGCGCCGGCATCGGCATGCCGATGCGCAACACGCCGCGCTTGAGCAGCATGGCGTAGGCGATGCGCCGCGCGTAGACGCTGGAAACATCCGCCAGCGGGGAGACCGCGCCGTCGACCAGGGCGAAGATCGGGTCGGTGCCGTTGCTCTGCCGGAAGCGCTCGCGTACCTCGGCGGCGGAGATGGTCCAGCCCTCGGCCTGGCGGTGGCAGGAGTCGCACGAGCGTCCGTTGCTGCCGAGGCTGGCGAAGAACGGATTGCCGGTGTCGATGCGGCCGCTGGGCGTGCTGGTCTGCAGCCAGCCGGACGGATTGGCAGTGACGGCGCTGTCTGCTGCAGCCGGCGGCGGGCGGTCGCCATGGGCCGAGGCCGGGCCGGCAAACGCCAGCAGCAGGAGTGCGGCCACGGCAGCCAGCCGCGCGCCCGCGTGAATCGCGTGATGGTGAAACATGAGGGTCAACCTCCCTGGTTGGTCGTGCGCACGCGCGCCCCTTGCGCGAGTGGACACTGCGCAGAACACCGAGGCGGCGGGAATTGCGACATGCGCCAGGCCAGGCGCGCAAACCAAGTGGACCGCAGGTTGCCGAGGGGACGACGGGTTTCCCGTCAGTTCGGCAAGGCGACGCAAGAGGCGATGGATTGACGCAGCATTGCCTGCGGGCCGGCGAACCTGGGATGGGCGGCAAGCCGGTTCGCTTCGATGACCGTGCTGGCCGCTCGTGCCCTGACCGATGCCGCGGCGCAATCGCCCGTGCGCGCCGTTGCAACGGCGAGCCACAGTTGCGCGGCGAGCTGGCGTGGATGGGCCGGCGGCAGTTCGCGGGCGGCGTTGGCGATTGCGGTGGCCAGCTCGGTCCTGGCCAGCTCCGGTTTGCCACGCAGCATGGCGACCCGGGCGCGAAGCGTATGCGCCCACAGCAGCTGCGGATCATGGCGCGAAGCGGCGGTGGCCAGGTCGCGATCGACGCTGGCCTGGAGATCATCGGGACATTCCGCGCCCGGAGCCAAGGTGCAGGCGAGCAGCAACCGCGTCTCGGCGATCAGCGGAGGCATCGGCCAGGAACGCGTGCGCAGACCGGCGATCGCCGCGGGCAGCAACGCGCGGGCCTGTTCGGGATGGCCTTCCAGCAAGTCGATGCCGGCCAGTTCGCTGTCGACGCGGCCGATCCGCATGCGATTGGCCGGGTTGTCGCCGTAGCGTTGGCGCGCGGCGGCGAACAACTGGCGCGCGCCGGCCAGGTCGCCGGCTTCCTCCAGGCCGAACGCGGTGGCTTCGAGCGAATCGCCATGCAGCGCACTGGCTTCCCCGAAGCCGCCCGCCGACCACGCCTGCGCCTGGCGGCAACGCTCCTGCGCAGCGGCACGATCGGCGCGCAATCCCTCCAGCACGCAGGCCTTCTGCGCCGCGTACACCTGGGTGAGTTGCGGCTGGCCGCCATGGCTTGCGTAGATGGCAAGTGCCTGCGTGAAATGCCGGTGCGCCTGCGTCCATTCGCCGGCGCGATATTCGGACGAGGCCAGGCCGGCCAGCGCCAGCGTTGATTCGTTGCTGGACGGACCGAAATGCGCGAGTTCGAACTGCAGGGTCTTGCGCCACATCGGGATCGCCTCGTCGTAGCGCGCCAGGCCTTCCAGCGCGGACGCGACGTCGTTGTAGCCGATGCCGATGCGGGCATCGCCCGGCCCCCAGGCGGCGATCCGCTCGGCCAGGGCTTCGCGGGAAAGTAGCAGCGCGGCGTCGCCGTGCCCTTCGCTGTTTTCGACCGCGGCCAGCGGGCCGAGCAGGTGGATCAGGTCGTCGCCATGGATATCTTGCGTGCGCATGCGCTGGCGGGCCAGGCGCAGGTCGGCACCGCCAGCTGCAAAATCCTCCATGCGCACCTCGGCGTAACCGCGTGCGGTGAGCGCGCGTATCGCCTCGATGTCGGTGGGCGCCAGCGTGCGCGCGGACAGGGCAACGGCCCGGTCTGCCAGCCTGCGCGACTGCGCGGGGGCGCCGAGGTTTTCGTACAGGCGCGAGAACATCGCCAGCAAGTCCACGTGACTGGCGGCGTCCAGTTGCGGCGAGTGGTCGAGCTTCACCACGCCGCGGGCCAGCAGTTCGCCGAGGCTGGGCTGCTTCGCGGCGGTGACTCCGTACTGGATTGGTGCGAACAGGTCCTCGACGAAGTCCCGCATCATGGTGGCGCGGGTGGCTTGCCGGCGTGCGACGTGCGCCTGCCACAGCGCGGTGGACAGGGAAACGAGCACGGCCAGCACCAGCATTGCCGTGATCGCCACGCCGCCGCGGTGCCGGTCGATGAACTTGCCCGCTCGATACCAGCGCGAGGGCGGATGCGCCAGCACCGGCTGCTGGTCGAGGTGGCGTTCGATGTCGTCCGCCAGCGTACCGGCCGAGGCGTAGCGGCGATCCGCATCGATGGCGGTGGCCTTGAGCACGATGTTGTCGAGGTCGCCACGCAGCCGGCGCCGCCACGCCCGGGCAGTGGACGTGTTGCTGCCGTGCGCGATCGTGCCCAGACGTGCGGATGGCGGACCGGTCTCGCCGGCCGAGCGTCGCCGCCCCACCAGCAGTTCGTCGAGCAGGACGCCGAGCGCATACACATCGGTGGCCGTGGTCACCGGTTCACGGGAGAACTGCTCCGGCGCGGCGTAGGCTGGCGTGAGCGCGCGGTGCTGGGTGCGGGTGGCGTCGTCGGTGCGGTCGTCGAGCAGCTTGGCGATGCCGAAATCGAGCAGCTTCACCTCGCCGTCGGTGGTGACCAGCACGTTGGAAGGCTTCAGATCGCGATGCACGATCAACGCGCGATGCGCCGCGGCCACGGCGCGGCATACCTTCAGGAACAGCAGCAGGCGGGGGCGCAGCGGCAGGCGGCAATCGCGCGCGTAGTCGGTGATCGGCACGCCGTCGACCAGTTCCAGCACGATGTAGGCCAGTCCCTGTTCGGTGATGCCGCCCTCGATCAGCCGTGCGATGCCCGGATGACGCAAGCGCGCCAGCGCCTCGCGCTCGCGCCGGAACTGGTCGCGCGCGGAGGGCGTGTACAGGCCGCGGGCCAGCAGTTTGAGGGCGACTTCCTGGCGCACGCCAGCCTCCTGGCGCGCGGCGCGGAACACGGTGGAGGAGCCGCCTTCGCCGAGCACCTCGATCAGTTCGAAGGCGTTGATCCGGCTGCCCGGCGGCATCGCCGCAGCGACACCGGTCTCGCCGATCGCGCGCGCCGCGTCGACGGCGTCGCCGGGCAGCCAGCCGTCGTCGGCGCTGTCGGCGCTGAGCATGCGTTCGATCTCCTCGCGCTGGTGCGGGTCGAGGCAGTGCGCGGCGAGCCAGTCCACGCGCGCGGCGCCGCTCAACTGCAGCGCCGTTTCGAACAACTCGCGCAATGTCGGTGTGGAGTCCATGTAAAGCGCCCCTGCCGGGTGACCTGCCTGTGATTAACCCCGCTGCCCGCCCGATTGCGACGCGACCGGCTCAATCCATGTGCGCCTTGAGGAAGGCGCGGGCGAAGCGCCAGTCTCGGTCGATCGTGCGTCGCGCCAGGCCGAGGGTGTCGGCGATCTGCTGCAGGCCGAGTCCGGCGAAATAGTGCAGTTCCACCACGCGGGCGGCGCGCGCATCGGCCTGCTCCAGCGCGTTCAGCGCGGCGTCCAGGGCCAGCGCCTGGGCGGCCGTGTCCAGCGCGAGCCGGACATCGTCCTCGTCCAGCGTGACCTTCATCCACTGACCACCGGCGCGCAGGCGCAAGCGGTCACGGGCACGGTTGGCCAACAGGTGGCGCATGGCACGCGCGGCATAACTGAAGAACTGCGCCGGGTGTTCGAAGTGCAGCGCTTCGTTCTCGCCGATGCGCAGGTACAGCTCATGCACCAGTTCGGTGGTGTCCAGAGTGGCGCCATGACGGCGATTCAATTGCCGGGCAGCCATCGCCTTGAGACGCGCGTAGACCGCGGCGAACAAGGCGTCCGTCGAACCTTCGGCAAAGGATGAACCGGTCCCCGTCATGCTCTTGCACGCACCGCCCCGATACGGAGCTGGTCGGGCCGATGGTACGCCTGTGCGGGCCGGACAAGAAAAAGGCCGGCACCCGCTGCTGCGGACGGTCCGGCCTCTTGCATGACGTGGTGGAGCGGATGGGGATCGAACCCACGACCTCTACGATGCGAACGTAGCGCTCTCCCAGCTGAGCTACCGCCCCACGCGAGCGGCGAATGTTAGCAGCGTGCAGGGCAGTTCGCCAAGGGTTTGGATCAGGCGGCGCAGCGTGGCCGCCCCACCGCGGTCGAGGGGGAAGTCGTGCCGTTCTGCTAATCTTGAGGGCTGCCGTCGCGCGGTGGTTCGGCGGCGGCCCGTCCCAAAGTCAGCAGAGGATTCCATGGCGCTTACCCCGGCCCGCACCATGCCCGGCGTGCTCGAGCTGTTGCCGCTCGACCAGATCGCGTTCCAGCGCATGCTCGACGTGATCCGTCGCAACTACGAACGTTTCGGCTTCCTTGCCATCGAGACGCCGGTGATCGAGTACTCCGACGTGCTGCTGACCAAGAGCGGCGGCGAGACCGAGCGGCAGGTGTATTTCGTGCAGTCCACCGGCGCGCTGGGCAAGGCCGACGAAGGCACCCCCGAACTGGCGCTGCGCTTCGACCTCACCGTGCCGCTGGCACGCTACGTGGCCGAGCACGAGCGCGATCTCAGCTTCCCGTTCCGCCGCTACCAGATGCAGAAGGTGTACCGCGGCGAACGCGCCCAGCGCGGGCGCTTCCGCGAGTTCTACCAGTGCGACATCGACGTGATCGGCAAGGACGCGCTTTCGGTGCGCTACGACGCCGAGATCCCGGCGGTGATCTACAGCGTGTTCCGCGAACTGGCGATCGGCCCATTCACCATCCAGCTCAACAACCGCAAGCTGATGCGCGGCTACTTCGAGAGCCTCGGCATCCTCGACGGCGAACAGCAGATGCTGGTGCTGCGCGAGGTGGACAAGCTGGACAAGCGTGGCGCCGACTATGTGCGCGACACGCTGACCGGCGAGGCGTTCGGCCTGAGCATCGAGGTGGCGCAGAAGATCCTCGCGTTCGTGCAGGTGCGCTCCACCTCGCTGCAGGATGCACTGGACAAGCTCGATGCACTGGGCGCGGGCCCGGAGGCGATGGAGCAGGGCCGCAACGAGCTGAAGGAAGTGCTGGGCCTCATCCACGCGTTTGGCGTGCCGGAAACCCACTACGCACTCAACCTGTCGATCGCCCGCGGCCTCGACTATTACACCGGTACCGTCTACGAGACCACGTTGAACGACCATCCGCAGATCGGCTCGATCTGCTCCGGCGGTCGTTACGAGAATCTGGCCGGTCAGTACACCAAGTCGCACCTGCCCGGCGTCGGTATCTCGATCGGCCTGACCCGTCTGTACTGGCAGCTGCGCGACGCCGGCCTGATCGACACGGCCAGGAGCACCGTCGACGTGCTGGTGACCCAGATGGACGAGGCGCAACTGCCCGCCTATCTCGCCCTGGCCGGCGAACTGCGCGGCGCCGGCATCGCCACCGAGGTGGTGCTGGAAGGCGGCAAGCTCGGCAAGCAGTTCAAGTACGCCGACCGCGCCGGCATCCGCTTCGTGGTGGTGCTGGGCGAGGACGAACTCGCCCGCGGTGTGGTGACGGTGAAGGACTTGCGCCGCGAAGACCAGTTCGAGGTCGCGCGTGGCGAGCTGGTCAAGACGCTGCGCGTAGAGCTGGAGCAGGCTGCGGCAATGGGGTGAGGGCGCTATTGCCTTTGACGCCGTCATTCCCGTGTTGGCGGGAATGACGGCAACAACGTGGAGCATGACTGCGGTGAGTGAAACGATTCTTCTCGACGGCAGCAGCCTGACGCGCGCGCAACTGGTGGCGGTGGCGCGGCAGGGCGCATCGGTAGCGCTGGATCAGGCACAGCTCAAGCACGTGCAGCGCGCCGCCGATTTCCTGGCCGACAAGGTCAACTGCGGCGAGCCGACCTACGGCGTGACGACCGGCTTCGGCAGCAACGCCGACAAGCTGCTGGGCGCGCACCGTGTGCGCGACGAACTGCCGGGGCATCAGCCCGCCGAAGGCACGCTGATGGAGGAGTTGCAGCACAACCTGATCATCACGCACGCCGTCTGCGTCGGCAAGCCGTTTGCAGCGGAGGTGGTGCGCGCGATGCTGGTGATCCGCATCAACACCTTGATGCGCGGTCATTCGGGCATCCGCGTGAGCACGCTGGAAGCGCTCGCCGCGATGCTCAATGCCGGCGTGGTGCCGGTGGTGCCGGAGAAGGGCTCGGTCGGCGCCAGCGGCGACCTGGCGCCGCTGTCGCATCTGGCGATCGTGTTGCTCGGCGGCGGAGAAGCGTTCCACGAGGGCGAGCGCATGCCTGGCGCGCAGGCGCTGGAGCGCGCCGGCCTCAAGCCGATCCGGCTGTCGTTCAAGGAGGGTCTGGCGCTTAACAACGGCACCGCGCAGATGCTTGCCACCGGCGCACTGGCGCTGGACGTGCTGGGCGATCTGCTGGACGTCGCCGACCTTGCCGCGGCGATGACGCTGGATGCCTTCGCCGGGCGCAGCGGCGCCTTGCGACCGGAGGTGCATGCGCTGCGGCCGCACCCGGGGCAGGTCGATACCGCGGCGCACGTGCGCGAACTGCTGGACGGTTCCACCTTGCTCGACATCCCGTATCACCTGGTGCCGCGCTTCAAGCCGTGGAGCGCCGATGCGTGGAGCGAGCCGGACGACCAGGCGCTGAGTTTCGACATCGGCTGGGACTGGGTGCCGGCCAGCCAGCGCCACGGCCGCGAGGCGTTCTACCAGCGCTTCCTGCCGTTCAAGGGTGGCAAGAAGCACCAGCCGCAGGATGCCTACAGCCTGCGCTGCATGCCGCAGGTACACGGCGCGGTGCGCGATGCCTGGGCGCAGGCCTGCCGCGTGTTCGACATCGAGCTCAATTCGGTCACCGACAACCCGCTGATCTTCCCGGACCACGCGGACGCGCAGTTCATCGAGGAGCAGGTGGTCTCGGCCGGCCACTTCCACGGCATGCCGCTGGCGCTGGCGATGAGCTACGTGAAGGCGGCGATCCCGGTGCTGGCGTCGATTTCCGAGCGTCGCCTCAACAAGCTGGTCGACCCGGCCAACAACGACGGCCTGCCGGCCTTCCTCACCGGCAACGAGGACGGCACCGACTCCGGTTTCATGATCGTGCAGTACACCGCCGCGGCACTGGTCAACGACCTCGCCACGCGCGCGCATCCGGCCAGCGTGTATTCGGTGCCGACCAGCGCGAACGCCGAGGATCATGTCTCGATGGGCGCGAACGAAGCCCGCCACGTGCTGGACATGGTGGAGGACCTGGGCCACGCGCTGGCGCTGGAGTTGTACACGGCGGCGCAGGCGCTCGACTATCGCCAGGAGATGCTCAACGCCGCACGCCGGTTGGCACGACGCGGCGGATGGCAGGCGCTGGCGGCCAAGGTGGCCAATGCGCCGCGGGAAGGCCAGCCGCACCGTGAGCAGTTCGTGGCCGAGGTGCGGCAGCTCGCCGACGCGCTGTGCACCGCCGACGACTTCCATGCCGGTAGCCGGGTGCGCCAGGCGCACGCGATCCTGCGCCAGCACATCGCCTTCCTGCACCGTGACCGCGCGCTGGACGGCGACGTGGCCGCTGTCTGCGCGTTGGTCCAACAGGGCGGCTTCCGCGCCGCGGTTTGAAGCAACTTCCAAGGAGCCGAACATGAGCCTGATCCAGACCCCCGTTTCCTATGGCGAACTGATCGACAAGATCACCATCCTCGAGATCAAGTCGCGGCGGATGACCGACGAAGCCAAGCTGGCCAACGTGCGCAATGAACTGGACCTGCTCAATGCCACCTGGGCCAACGACGCGGCGTCGCGGACCGACATCGGTGAAGAACGCGCCAGCCTGCTGGCCGTCAACGAGGCGTTGTGGGACATCGAGGACCGCATCCGGCTCAAGGAGCGCGCGCAGGAGTTCGACCGGGACTTCATCGAACTGGCCCGCTCGGTGTACTTCCGCAACGACGAGCGCGCCGCGTTCAAGCGTGCGATCAACCTCAAGCTCGGCTCGCAGCTGGTCGAGGAAAAGTCGTACCAGGATTACCGCGCGGGCTGACCGATCGGTTGGGTGCCGGCCGGGCGGACGCTTCACGAAAAACGGCGCCCGCAGGCGCCGTTTTCGTTTGAATGGGGGGCAGGTCAGTGGGGCAGGAATTCGTCCAGCGCCTTGACCAGTTCCTCTTCCTTGATCGGTTTGGTCACGTAGGCCTTGGCGCCCTGGCGCATGCCCCAGACCTTGTCGGTTTCCTGGTCCTTGGTGGTGACCAGGATGATCGGGATGTGCGCGGTGTCGGCGTTCTTGCTGATCGTGCGGGTGGCCTGGAAACCGTTGAGGTTGGGCATGACCACATCCATCAGGATCAGGTCGGGCAACTCGGCCTTGGCCACCTCGACGCCCGCGGCACCATCTTCCGCCGACAACGTCTCATGCCCGAGTTTCTCGACGATCCGCTTGATGCCCAGCAACTGGGAGGGGGAGTCGTCGACGATCAGGATGCGTGCCATGGGTTGGGGGTTCCCTGCGGGTTTCGATGAGTCTAAGGCGTGATGATGGTACTTCCAAGCACGTCGCTGTCAAACCGGATGGTCGACGTGCACCAGCGTGCGCCCGAAGGACTCGCCGGCAAGCATGCGCTCGAACACCTGAGGCAACTCCTCCAGCGCGATGTCGCGCGTGGCGATGCGCTCCAGATGCCGCGGCTTCCAGTCGCTGGCGAGGCGCCGCCAGATCTCGTCGCGAATATCCCGCGCGGTGCCGGCCGAAGCCACGCCGAGCAGGCTCGTGCCGCGGATGATGAAAGGCATCACCGTGCTGTCGAACACGATGCCGCCGGCGTTGCCGCACAGTGCCACGTTGCCGTAGGGCACGATGAGCGGCAGCAGGCCGGCGAGCATGCCGCCGCCGACGTTGTCCAGCGCGCCGCCGAAGCGGGCGGAGTCCATCGGCTTGCCGCTGAAGGCGAGCTGGTGGCGGTCGATGCAGTCCGTGGCGCCGAGGCTGCGCAGGAAGTCGAAGTGGTCCGCCTTGCCGCTGATCGCATGCACTTCGTAACCGGCGCGACTGAAGATGTCGATCGCCAGCTGGCCGACGCCACCGCTGGCGCCGCTGACCGCGATCGGGCCCAGCGCGGGTGTCTGCCGGTTGTCCTGCATGCGCAGCAGCGCGAGGGCCGCGGTGAAACCGGCGGTGCCGATGATCATGCTTTCGCGCAGGCTGAGACCGGCCGGCAGCGGGATGGTCCAGCGCGCGTCCAGCCGTGCGTATTGCGCATAGCCGCCGTCGCGCGTTTCGGACAGGCCGCTGCCGGTGCACAGCACGGCATCGCCTTCCTTGAATGCGGGATCGGTCGAGGCGACCACATGACCGGCCACGTCGATACCGCCGTTGAGGGGATAGGTGCGCAGGATCCGGCCCTTGCCGGTGCCGGCCAGCGCGTCCTTGTAGTTGACCGAGGAGTACGCGACCTTGACCAGCACCTCGCCGGGCGACAGCGCGCCAGTGTCCATGGTTTCGATGCCGGCGCGGTAGCCGGACTCGTCGTTGTGGATGCGGAAAGCGCGGAAACGGGTCATTTCGACCTCCTGCGGAATCAGGCGTCGACGCTGCGGGAGGAAATCCACTTGGGCGTGTAGCTGCCTTCGTAGTCCCGCATCCAGTCGAACAATGCGGCGATGTCGTCGCCGAACCAGATGCTGTCGCGCTGCGCCGCCTTCACGAAGGATTCGTCGACCATGTGCTCCATCAGCGTGCGCAGGTCGCGGTAGTAGCCGCGCACGTCGAGGAAGGCGCAGGGATAGCGGTGCAGGCCGAGCTGGGCCCAGGTCAACATCTCGAACATCTCGTCCATCGTGCCGAAGCCGCCGGGCAGGGCGACGAAGGCGTCGGACAGCTCGTACATGCGCGTCTTGCGCTGGTGCATGGTCTCGACGACCACCAGCTCGCTCAGGCCCGGGTGCGCCACCTCCAGCTCCACCAGCTGGCGCGGAATCACCCCGATCACCCTGCCGCCGCCGGCGAGCACCGCGTCGGCCACCACGCCCATCAGGCCGACCTTGCCGCCGCCGTAGACCAGCGCGATGCCACGTCGGGCCATCTCGCTGCCGAAGGCGTGCGCCTGTTCGGCGTACTCGGGATGCCGGCCGCTGTTGGAACCGCAATAGACGCAGATGGCAGTGGGTTGGGGCATGCGTATTCCTTTTCGTAGGAGCCCGCTTGCGGGCGATGCCGTTGCTTTTGTGAGTCCCGTTGCTCGATTCCCGACAGAAAAGCATCGCCCGCAAGCGGGCTCCTACGGGCAGATGGCAGACGAAGCGGCCCACCCATGTCGCCACGAGCGGGCCGCGTGGATCCCGTGCCGTCGGCCATTCATGGCCTGCACGGAATGAGCCATCCTGCGCTCAGTTGCCCTTGTGGATGGCGCGCTTGTCGACCGACAAGGCGGCTTCGTGCACGGCTTCCGACAAGGTCGGATGCGCGTGGACGATACGCGCCAGGTCCTCGGAGGAGCCCTTGAACTCCATCGCCACCACGCACTCGGCGATCAGCTCGGACACGCCCGGGCCGACCATGTGCACGCCCAGGATGCGGTCGGTCTCGGCGTGGGCAATCATCTTCACCTGGCCCACCGCCTCGTTCATCGCCACGGCGCGGCCGATGGCGGCGAACGGGAAGCTGCCGACCTTGTACGGCACGCCTTCGTCCTTGAGCTGCTTCTCGGTCTTGCCGGCCCAGGCGATTTCCGGCTCGGTGTAGATCACCCACGGGATCGTGTCGTAACTGACGTGCCCGGCCTTGCCGGCGATCCACTCGGCGACCGCCATGCCTTCCTCGAAACCCTTGTGCGCGAGCATCGGGCCGCGTACCGCGTCACCCACGGCCCACACGCCGTCCACGCCGGTGTGGCAATGTTCGTCGACGATGATGCGGCCGCGCTCGTCCAGCTTCACGCCGGTGTCGTCGGCCAGCAGCCCGGCGGTATAGGCGCGGCGGCCCACGGCGACCAGCAGTTTGTCGACGACGAGCTTCTGCTCGCCGTCCTTGTCGGTGTAGACCAGGTGCACGCCGTCCTTCTTCACCTCGGCCTTGCCGAGCTTGGCGTTGAGCCTGATGTCCAGGCCCTGCTTGGCGAACTCCCTCGCCGCGACCTTGGCGACGTCCGCGTCGGCGACGGAGAGGAACTCCGGCAGCGCCTCGATCACGGTGACTTCGGCGCCGAGCCGGCGCCATACGCTGCCCAGCTCCAGGCCGATCACGCCGGCGCCGATCACGCCAAGGCGCTTCGGCACGGCGTCGAGCTCCAGCGCACCGGCGTTGTCGATGATGTTCTTGCCGTCGAATTTCGCGAACGGCAACTCGATCGGCACCGAACCGGAAGCCAGGATCACGTTGGTGGCGGCGATGGTCTGCTTGCTGCCATCGTTGCCGGTGATCTCGACCTGGTTGTCCTTCAACAGCTTGCCGGTGCCGAAGTAGCTGGTGATCTTGTTGGCCTTGAATAACTGGGCCACGCCGCCGGTGAACTGCTTGACGATCTTTTCCTTGCGTCCGATGAAGGTCTTGAGGTCGACCTTGGCATTCTCGACGGTGATGCCGTGCACGGGAAGATTGTGCGCGAGGTTGTAGAACTGCTTGGAGGAATCGAGTAGCGCCTTCGACGGGATGCAGCCCACGTTGAGGCAGGTGCCGCCCAGCGCCTGCTTGCCGTCCTTGCCGACAAAGGCGTCGATGCAGGCCGTCTTCAGGCCCAGCTGCGCGGCGCGGATCGCGGCGTGGTAACCGGCAGGGCCTCCGCCGATGACGATGACATCGTATTTTTCGCTCATGGTTTTCCTCTTTGCTCTTTCCTTCTCCCAGCGGGAGAAGATGGCGCGAAGCGCCGGATGAGGGTGCGGGCGGAGCGAGGCGTTGCGGTATCACCGAACCCTCGCCCCCAACCCTCTCCTGGCGGGAGAGGGGCTCGGGCGGTTACAGCCCCAGCAACATCTTGTGCGGATTCTCCAGCTGGTTCTTGATGTCGACCAGGAACAGCACCGCGTCCTTGCCGTCGATGATGCGGTGGTCGTAGCTGAGCGCGATGTACATCATCGGCGCGGCGACGATCTGGCCGTTCTCGACGATCGGGCGTTCCTTGATCGTGTGCATGCCGAGGATCGCGCTCTGCGGCGGGTTCACGATCGGGGTGGACAGCAGCGAGCCGAAGGTGCCGCCGTTGGTGATGGTGAAGGTGCCGCCCTGCAGGTCGTCCAGCGACAGCTTGTTGGCGCGCGCCTTGACGGCGTAGTCGGCGATGCCTTTCTCGACATCGGCGAAGCTCATGTCCTGCACGTCGCGCAGCACCGGCGTGACCAGGCCCTTGTCGGTGGACACGGCGATCGAGATGTCCTGGTAGCCGTGGTATACCACGTCGTTGCCGTCGACCGAGGCGTTGACGAACGGATAACGCTTCAGCGCCTTGGCAGCGGCCTTGACGAAGAAGCTCATGAAGCCGAGCTTGATGCCGTGTTCCTTCTGGAACGCCTCGCCCAGCGTCTTGCGCATCTTCGACACTTCGCTCAGGTTCACTTCGTTGAACGAGGTGAGCATGGCGATCGAGTTCTTCGACTGCATCAGGCGCTCGGCGATGCGCGCGCGCATGCGGGTCATCGGTACGCGCTCTTCCGGACGCGCGCCCGGGGTCGGCTTCGCCGCCGGCACGGCGGGAGCCGCGGCAGGACGCGAGCCGGCGTTGACCACGTCTTCCTTGATGATGCGGCCGTCGCGGCCGGTGCCGGCGATGGCGGAAGTGTCGACCTTGTTCTCGGTGGCAACGCGCTGCGCGGCGGGCGAAAGCTCGGCGGCGGCCTTCGATGCGGCGGGGGCGGGCGCCGCGGCGGCGGGCGCCGGAGCCGCGGCAGCCGGAGCAGCAGCCGGCGCCGGTGCAGCTGCCACGGCACCTTCCTCGATGATCGCGATGACCTGCTCGCTGTTCACCGTGTCGCCGACCTCGTGCCGGATCTCCTTCAGCACGCCATCGACCGGCGCGGGCACTTCCAGCACCACCTTGTCGGTTTCCAGATCCACCAGGTTCTCGTCGCGCTTCACCGCGTCACCGGCCTTCTTGTGCCAGCTGGCGATGGTGGCGTCGGAGACGGACTCGGGCAGCACGGGGACTTTCAGTTCGATGGACATAAGAGGCTCTTGGGTTTGTGCGACTGTCGATGGACACAAGTAGCTGGGACGGCCAATCGCGGCCATCCCGTTCGAAATGGATTACTCGGCGGCGTGGTCGCTGGCGACCGGCGCGACCAGCGCCTGTTCGACCAGCGCGGTCTGTTCGGCGACGTGCGTGTTGTGGTGGCCGGCGGCCGGCGCCGGCGAGCGCGCGCGACCGGCGTACGACAGGCTGTGCTTGCTGCCCGTGCAGGCTTGCAGGTGATGGCGGATCTGGAACCAGGCACCCTGGTTCATCGGCTCCTCCTGGCACCAGATCACTTCCTTCGCCGACGGATACTTGTCCAGTTCGGCGCTGACCTCCACGCGGGGGAACGGATACAGCTGCTCGACGCGCACGATCGCCACGTCGGCCAGCTCGCGCTTCTCGGCTTCCTCCAGCAGGTCGTAGTAGACCTTGCCCGAGCACAGCACCACGCGCTTGACCTTCTTCGCCGCCAGCTTGCGATGCTCGCCGATCACCAGCTGGAAACTGCCGTTGGCCAGCTCGTCCATGCTCGATACCGCCAGCTTGTGGCGCAGCAGCGACTTCGGCGTCATCACGATCAGCGGCTTGCGCGCGGCGCGCAGCATCTGTCGGCGGATCATGTGGAAATCCTGCGCCGGGGTGGTCGGCACGCAGACCTGCATGTTGTCCATCGCGCACAGTTGCAGGAAGCGTTCCAGCCGGGCGGAGGAGTGCTCCGGCCCCTGGCCCTCGTAGCCGTGGGGCAGCAGCAGCACCAGGCCGCACAGCCGGTTCCACTTCGATTCGCCGGAGCTGATGAACTGGTCGATCACGACCTGCGCACCGTTGGCGAAGTCGCCGAACTGCGCTTCCCAGATGTTGAGCGTGTCCGGGTCGGTGGTGGAGTGGCCGTACTCGAACGCCATCACCGCTTCTTCGCTGAGCAGCGAGTCGATCACCTCGACATCGGCGGTGGCGCGCACTTCGGCCAGCGGCATGTAGGTGTGGCCGTCCTTCTGGTCATGCAGCACCGCATGACGGTGGAAGAACGTGCCGCGGCCGGAATCCTGGCCGACCAGGCGCATGTCGAAACCGCCGTCGACCAGGGTGGCGTAGGCGAGGTTCTCGGCGAAGCCCCAGTCGGCGGGCTGCTCGCCGGCGGCCATCTTGCGGCGGTCGTCGTAGATCTTGGCCACGCGGCCTTGCAGGGTGAGGTCGGCGGGCAGGGTGAGGATCTTGCTGGCCAGTTCCTGCAGCTTCTGCTTGGGCACCGTGGTATCGGTGGGCAGCGACAGCTTGCCGCCGATGAAGCGCGCCCAGTCGACGTGGCCGTCGCGGACGGGGCTCGGGTCGAGGTCGGTCATCGGCGCACCGGCTTCCAGGCGCGCGCGATAGGCGTCGAACTGCTTGGCTGCCTCGCCCTCGGCCAGCACGCCGGCCTTCACCAGCTGCTGCTGGTACAGGTCGCGCGCGGTCGGGCGCTTCTTGATGATCTGGTACATCACCGGCTGGGTCGCGGCCGGCTCGTCGGCCTCGTTGTGGCCGTGGCGGCGGTAGCAGACCAGGTCGATCACCGCGTCGCGGCGGAACCGCTTGCGGAAGTCGTAGGCCAGCCGGGTTACCAGGATCACCGCTTCCGGGTCGTCGCCGTTCACGTGCAGCACCGGCGCGTTGACCATCTTGGCCAGGTCGGTGCAGTACATGGTGGAACGCGCGTCCTCCGGATTGGAGGTGGTGAAGCCGACCTGGTTGTTGACCACGATGTGCAGGCTGCCGCCGATCTTGAAGCCGCGCGCCTGCGACATGTTGAACAGTTCCATGTTCACGCCCTGGCCGGCGAACGCGGCGTCGCCGTGGATCAGCACCGCCATCGACTGCGTGTGCGCCGTGTCGCGGCGACGGGTCTGGCGCGCATGCACCGAGCCGGTCACCACCGGGTTGACGATTTCCAGGTGCGAGGGGTTGAACGCCAGCGCCACGTGCACGCCACCCTTGGGCGTCTTGACGTCGGCGGAGAAACCCATGTGGTACTTGACGTCGCCGGAGTGGGCCGGGTCGTCGGGGTGTTCGAACTTGCCTTCGAACTCGTCGAACAGTGTCTTCGGCGGCTTGCCCAGGATGTTGACCAGCACGTTGAGGCGGCCGCGGTGGGCCATGCCGATCACCAGCTCCTTGACGCCGTTGTCGCCAGCCGCGCGTACCACGTCGTCGAGCATCGGGATCAGGCTGTCGCCGCCTTCCAGCGAGAAGCGCTTCTGGCCGACGTACTTGGTGTGCAGGTAGCGCTCCAGCCCTTCGGCCGCGGTAAGACCGTCCAGCACGCGCTGCTGGCCGGCCTTGTCCAGGCCGCTCTGGCCGGCGGATTGTTCGAGCCGGCTGTAGATCCAGTTGCGCTGCTCGTGGTTGCTGATGTGCATGAATTCCGCGCCGATCGAGCTGGCGTAGGTCTTCTTCAGCCGGTCGAGCAGGTCGCGCAGTTTCAGCCGCTGGCCACCACCGGCGTAATTGCCGGTGTCGAATTCGGTATCCAGGTCGGCGTCGGACAGGCCGTGGAAGGCCAGGCCGAGGTCGGGGGCCGGCATCTTGTCGGCGAGGCCCAGCGGGTCCAGGTCGGCGGCGAGGTGGCCGCGCGAGCGGTAGGCGGTGAGCAGGCGCAGCACGCCGGCCTGCTTGCGCGCGTACTCGTCGCTCATCGGTACGGCGGCGGCGCCGTTGCGGCCCTGCCTCTGCGCCGCCTCGATCCGCGCAATGGCGGCGCCGTGCGGGACGTCGCCCGATTCGCGGCCCTTGAACGTCTCGAAATAACCTGCCCATTCGGCGGGAACGGCCGTGGGGTCGGCCAGCCATGCGTCGTACAGCGATTCCACGTAATCGGCGTTGCCGCCAGCGAGTTGGGAGGATTCGTAGAACTCGCGGATCAGGTTTGTACTCACGTCACCACCGGCAGAAAAAGAGGCTTGCAGCCATCCATGTGAGCTGAACGTCGCGGCTTGCGACCGGTTTTCAAGTCCGACCGGTGGCTCGTGCGGATGACTGGTATCAATCTGCGTGATTATACCCTTCGCCCGCCACGGCACGGCAACCCGTGAAATGGTCGCAGACGGCCTGCGGCGCGGCTCCGCGGCCATGATGCACGGCCGCAAACGCGCAAGGGGTGTGGCCCGGTCGCGTTGTGCATCGTCGCGGACGCGGATGGCCACGAGCCAGCTGCGGTTCAGTCCGCGCGGCCGTCTCGCTCAGATATCCAGCCGCTGCAGCGCCGTGGCGCGCTCGGAGCGCTCCCACACCTCGTCGAATTGCTGCTGCAGCGGCGCGGCGCCGGCGCGGTCGTCGCGCGCCGCGCGTCCGGGCGGACGCTCCGCCGCCGGCAGGAACAGGTAACCGCCGACGTCGTTGAGCAGGCAGGCCGAAGGCCAGGCCAGGTCGACGTCGTCGACCGGCACGCGGATCTGGAACGCGCTGGACAGGCGCTGGGCCAGGCCGATCAGTGGATGGTCGGCCTGCAGCGCGGCCTGCGGCTCGTGCAGCAGCACGCGGATCAGCGCACTGCGGCCGGAGGTGGCGATGCGCCGCAACTCGGCCAGTTGTTCCGCATCGGCGAAGGTGTCGGCAGTGAGCGCGGGCAGGCGCACGGCCAGCTGATGACGCGCATCACGCAGCAGTTGCAGCCGCGCCTGCACGCATTCGACCGCCGTGCCGGTCGCCAGCCGGCCGGGGTCGCGACCGGGCGGATGCTCGATCGTCGCGTCCCGCTCGAACACCAGCCGCATGGCGCGGTGTGCCAGGCCCGCGTCCTCGAACTCCTCGCCGTACGCGACGAAGCCGGCGCGGGTGTAGAAGCCGATCGCGCTGACCTGGGCGTCCAGTGCCACCTCGCTCCAGCCCTGCGCGCGGGCCAGGCCCAGCAGCTCGCGCAGCAAGGCTGCACCCACGCCCTGGCCGCGCCAGTCCGGCAGCACCGCCATGCGGCCGATCTTGTGCTGCGGCGTGAGCCGGCCGCAGCCGATCGGATGGCCGGCGTCGTCGCGTGCCAGCACGTGCCAGCAGTCGACGTCGAGCCCGTCGCGTTCGCGCTGCTCGCTCACGCCCTGTTCCTGGATGAACACCGTGGCACGCAGGTCGAGCAGGGCGGCGCGCTGGTCGTCACGCGACCAGTCGGCGATCTCGACGTGGAAGTGCTGCAGTTTCATCGGCGTCGGCGCGCGGGGCGCAGCAACAGGTGGCCGTCGTTGACCAGGGCGAGCAGGAGTTCGCGGTCGGCGGCAGAAGGCGTGCGATCGAAGGCCAGTTCGCGCTCGGCGCACAGTCGCTGCGCCAGTTCCGGCGATGCGCCATAGGCCTGGCCGCATACGTAAAGGACGCAACCGCTCTTGCCGTCCGCCCAGGCCATGCGCGCCCAGGGGTGGCGCAGCAGCCGGGCGCCGGCGGCGAGGCGCCCGGCGAACCGCTCCTCGCTCAGTGGACGCTCCGGCGCCACCGGCACCTGCGCGTTGCGGTAGCGGGTGATGAAGCGGCCGAACCAGTCGCGCAGCAGGTCGTCGCGCAGCGCGGCGGCGAACGGCAGGGCCGCCTTGAGCCGCTCCAGCACGGCGCGGTCGATTTCGCCGGCATGCCTGGCCGGGGCCAGGTCGGGATCGGCGTAACGCAATTCGTCGGGAAGCTGCTCGGCGATGTAGTCGGCCAGGTCGCCGGTCAGTTCGGCCTGCGAGGGCGCGCGCATGCCGACGGAGAACGTCATGCACGGACCGCCGAAGGCCACGCCGTCGTGCGGCACGCCCGGTGGCAGGTAGAGCATGTCGCCCGGGTCGAGCAGCCATTCGTGGGTCGGCTCGAACTGCACCAGTTGCTTCAGCTCGATGTCGGGCCGGAACGCCTTTGGCGCCAGCGGATCGTCGCTGATCGCCCAATGGCGCTGGCCCAGGCCCTGCAGCAGGAACACGTCGTACTGATCGATGTGCGCGCCGACTCCGCCGCCGGGTTCGGCGTAGGACACCATCACGTCGTCCATGCGCCAGCTCGGCAGGAACCGGAAGTGCTGCAGCAGGCTGGCCACGTCGGCGTCCCACTTGTCCACGTCCTGCACCAGCAAGGTCCAGTCGCGTGGTGGCGTGGCGGCGAAATCGGCCTCCTCCAGCGGACTCGACTTGACCCGCCAGCGGTCGCGCGCCTCGTCGTGCACGATCAGCCGCGCCAGCGCGGTGGGTTCGCAGGCCAGACCGGCGAGGTCGTCCGGTTGCAGCGGCGGGCGGAAGCCGGGAAACGCGTTGCGGATCAGCAGCGGGCGTTTCTGCCAGTAGTCGCGCAGGAAGCGCGCCGGGCTCATGCCCAGCGGGCGCGTGGCGCTGCCGCGCACTTCGATCGGAAAAGTCGGGAGGGGTTTCATCCGGCCATTGTAGTAGCCGGCTCAGGTGAACAGGTGCACCGTGTTGTTGAGGCCCAGTGCCAGCACCGCCAGCCCGGCCAGCGCGGTGGCGACGCGCGCCGGCACGCGTCGCACGAACACGGCGCCGAACGGCGCGGCCAGGGCCCCGCCGATGATCAACCCGGCCACGGCAGCGGCGTGGCTGACGCCGATGGTGAACAGGAAGCTGAAGCTGGCGGCCACGCTGACCACGCACTTGGCCAGGTGCACGCTGCCGATCACCGCCCGTGGCTGCAGGCCGCGCGCCAGCAGCGTGGTGACCGTGATCGCGCTCCAGCCGCCGCCGCCGATCGCGTCGACCAGCCCGGCGATGCCGCCGGTGACGCCGGTGCCGCGCGGTACGTCCAGGCGCGTGCCGGCCGGTCGTCGGCAACGCAGCAACAGGAAGCCGCCCATGCCCAGCAGGTAAGGCGCCAGCATGGCGCGCAGCCAGGAAGGTGGCACGTGCACCGCGATCCACACGCCGATCAGCGCGCCCAGCACGCCGGGAATGACCAGCGCCAGGAACAGCGCGCGACGCACGTTGCCGGCCAGCAGGTGGCTGAGGCCGGAAGCACCGCAGGTGAAGGCCTCCGCATAGTGCACGCTGGCGCTGGCCGCCACCGGCGGCAAGCCGAGGGCCAGCAGCAGGCCGGACGAGGTGACCCCGAAAGCCATGCCCAGCGCGCCGTCGACCAGCTGGGCGAGGGCGCCCACGACCATGAATGCAAGCAGTTCGCTCAAGCGTGTCGGCAACCACATCGGGTGGATGCGCAGTATACGGCGCGCCGGGTCGTGCGCAGGAAATGAGCAGCGGACATAACGACATGCCGACAGATGTTTTCCCCGAGCCGACGCAGGCGCCTAACATTCACATGTGGACGTAAAGACGTCCAAAAGGAATGGTCGTGAATGCTGCGCTGAAATCGCTGTCACCCGCACCGACGCTCGACCCGGACAAGCTTGCGCTGCTGGTCCGCCTGACCCATGGCCTGGCTCCGGCCGACCTGTACTGGGTCGCGGCGTACAGCGCTGCGGCCGCGGCCGCAGCCGGCGGCGCGGCACCTGCCGGCCTGGTGGCGATGGGCGAGCCGGCAGCGAACGCCACCGAGCGGTTGACCATCGTCTACGGCAGCCAGACCGGCAACTCGCGCCGCGTCGCCGAGCAACTGGAGGCCCGCGCCGAGGCCGCCGGCCTGCCGGTGCGATTGCTGCGCGCCGGCGCCTACCCGCTGCGCGAGCTGGCGCAGGAGCGCCTCCTGAGCGTGGTGATCAGCAGCCAGGGCGATGGCGACCCGCCGGACGATGCGATCGGCTTCGTCGAGTTCATCGCCGGCAAACGCGCACCGAAGCTGCCGCAGCTGAAGTTCGCCGTGCTCGGCCTGGGCGATTCGAGTTACCCGAAGTACTGCGCTGTCAGCCAGGCGCTGGATGCGCGGCTGGCCGAGCTGGGCGGCCAGCGCCTTGCCGAGCTGGGTGAGGCCGACGTGGATTTCGAGGCCGCGGCAGCGAGCTGGTCCGCAGCCGCCGTGGCCGCCGCCCGAGAGACGCTGGCCGTGCCCGCGACGGCCCCGCGTCAGGGCGCGGCACTGCACGCGGTGCGCACGGTGGCGACGCACTCGCGTGAGCAGCCGTTCGCGGCCGCCGTGCTGGAGAACCAGCGCATAGTGTCGCGCGACAGCGAGCGCGATGTGCGGCATGTCGAACTGTCGCTGGAAGGTTCGGGCCTGCGTTACGAAGCCGGTGACGCGGTCGGTGTGTGGCCGCGCAACCCGCCGGTGCTGGTCGAGCAGTGGCTGGCGGCCTTGCGGCTGGATGGCGCCGCCGAGGTGGAGCACGGCGGCAAGCGCCTGCCGCTGGCGCGCTGGCTGGGCGAGCAGCGCGAGATCACCCGGTTGACCCGTCCGCTGGTGGCGGCGCAGGCCGCGGCCACGAGACATGCCGGCCTGCAGCGCCTGCTGGAACCGGAGCAACGCGCCGAATTCGCTGCCTTGCTGGAAAGCCACCAGCCGATCGACCTGCTGCGCGAATTTCCGGCAGCGTGGGACGCCACCGAGCTGGTGGCGACGCTGCGTCCGCTCACACCGCGGTTGTATTCGATCGCCTCCAGCCCGAAGGCGGTGGGGCCGGAGGAGGTGCACCTGACGGTGGCGGTGGTGGAGTACGCCGCGCATGGCAGCGTCCACTACGGCGCGGCGTCCAGCTTCCTCGCCAACGCCGGCGACGAGGCGACGGTGCCGGTCTTCATCGAGCCGAACGAACGCTTCCGTCTGCCGGCCGACGGCAGCCGCGACGTGATCATGATCGGCCCCGGTACCGGCATCGCCCCGTTTCGTGCCTTCGTGCAGGAACGCGAGGCGATGGCCGCCAGCGGCCGCAACTGGCTGTTCTTCGGCAACCGGTACTTCGCGCGCGATTTCCTCTATCAGGTCGAGTGGCAGGACGCCTTGCGCCGCGGCAACCTGAGCCGCCTCGACCTGGCCTTTTCCCGTGACGGTGTGGCTCGTTCCGAGAGTCCGCACAAGGACGCGCGGGGTGTTGCGAGGGACTCGCACAAAGTCTACGTGCAGCAGCGCCTGCGCGAGAACGGTCGCGAACTGTATGCGTGGCTGCGCGAGGGCGCACACCTGTATGTCTGCGGCGATTCCGCGCACATGGCCAGGGACGTGCACGAGGCCTTGCTGGAGATCGTCGCCACTCACGGCGATCTGTCTGCCGACGATGCCCGCGCCTGGCTGGCCGACCTGCTGCAACAGGGCCGTTATGCACGCGATGTGTATTGACTGCCTTTATTTCTGCGTTCATCCATGAACGCCAGGATCAAAAAGCGGCCATCCATGGCCGCACTCTTCAGAACAACATTCCCATGCCTTCCCATCTCGAGCACATCAAGACCGAAAGCCGCTTCCTGCGCGGCACCATCGCGGAAGGACTGGCCGATGCGGTGACCGGCGCGATCGCCGAAAGCGACACCAAGCTGCTCAAGTTCCACGGCAGCTACATGCAGGACGATCGCGACATCCGCGACGAACGCCGTCGCCAGAAACTGGAGCCGGCGTATGCCTTCATGGTGCGCGCGCGTCTGCCTGGTGGCGTGATGAATCCAAAGCAGTGGCTGGCCTTCGACCGGATCGCCAGCGACTATGCCTCCAGCGGACTGCGCATCACCACGCGGCAGACGTTCCAGTGGCACGGCATCATCAAGCGCGACCTGAAGGCGGCCATCGCCGCGATCAACGCGGCCATGGCCAGCACGATCGCCGCCTGCGGCGACGTCAACCGCAACGTGGTGTGCAATACCAACCCGGTCGAGTCGCCGGCGCACGAGGCGGCGTACGCGTGGGCGGTGCGCCTTTCCGAGCACCTCAAGCCGAAGACCCGCGCCTACCACGAGCTCTGGCTCGACGGCGAAAAGCTGGTGGGCGAGGAAGCCGCCGCCGAGAGCGAACCGCTGTACGGCGCCACCTACCTGCCGCGCAAGTTCAAGATCGGGCTGGCCATTCCGCCGCAGAACGACGTCGACGTGTTCGCCCAGGACCTGGCCCTGATCGCCATCATCGAATGCGGCGAGCTGGTCGGTTTCAACGTCGGCATCGGCGGCGGCATGGGCGCCACCCATGGCGACCCGGCCACCTATCCGCGGCTGGCCGAGGTGATCGGTTTCGTGCGGCCGCCGCAGCTCATCGCGCTGGCGGAAGCCGTCGTCGCCGTGCAGCGCGACTGGGGCGACCGGGAAGAACGCAAACATGCGCGGCTGAAGTACACCATCGACACGCACGGCCTCGATGCGGTCAAGGCCGAGGTCGAGCAGCGCCTGGGCTTCGCGCTGGAGCCGGCGCGCGCGTTCCGCTTCGACAGCAACGGCGATCGCTACGGCTGGGTCGAAGGCCACGCCGGTCGCTGGCACCTGACCTTGCAGGTCGAGTCCGGCCGCCTGCTCGACAGCGAGGCGCACACCTGGCTCAGCGGCATGCGCGAACTGGCCGGCATGCACACCGGCGACATCCGGCTCACCTGCAACCAGAGCCTGATCATCGCCAACGTGGCCGCCGAAGATCGCGCCGCGATCGACGCGCTGGTGGCCCGCCACGGCATGGACGGCTACCGGCGGCACAGCGCGATCCGCCAGCATGCGATCGCCTGCGTGGCGTTGCCCACCTGCGGCCTGGCGATGGCCGAGAGCGAACGCTACCTGCCGACGCTGCTGCCGAAACTGGAAGCCCTGCTGGACCGGCACGGCCTGCTCGACGCACCGATCCTGCTGCGCCTGTCCGGTTGCCCCAACGGTTGCTCGCGCCCGTACCTGGGCGAGATCGCCCTGGTCGGTCGCGCCCCGGGGCGTTACGACCTGCGCCTGGGTGCTGATTTCCGCGGCCAGCGCTTGAACCAGGCCTGGCGCGAGAACGTCGACGAGGGCACGATCCTCGATGCGCTCGATCCGCTGTTCGCGCGCTATGCCGCCGAGCGCGAGGCCGGCGAGGGCTTTGGCGATTTCCTGCTGCGCGCGGCGATCCTTGCGGCACCGCCGTCACGGCGGATCGCCGCCACGGTGACGGCATGACCCGGCTCGACACCGACATGGAACCGGATCCGCGGCAGCTGGCCGAGCTCAATGCGACGCTGGCGTCGATCAGCGCCGAACAGCGCGTGGCCTGGGCACTCGCGCATCTGCCCGGCGAACATGTGCTGTCATCCAGCTTCGGGGTACAGGCGGCGGTGTCGCTGCACCTGGTCACCCGACAGCGGCCGGATATTCCCGTGCTGCTGATCGACACCGGCTACCTGTTTCCCGAGACCTACCGCTTCGTCGACGCCCTGACCGAGCGGCTGGACCTGAATCTCAAGGTCTATCAATCGCCGCTCAGCCCGGCGCGGATGGAGGCACGCGATGGCCGGCTGTGGGAGCAGGGCGTGCCGGGGCTCGATCGCTACAACCAGCTGCGCAAGGTGGAACCGATGCAGCGGGCGCTGGACGAACTGTACGTAGGCAGCTGGATCGCCGGCCTGCGCCGGCAGCAATCGCGCAGCCGCGCTGCGATCCCGTTCCTCGAACGTCGCCATGGCCGCTGGAAACTGTATCCGCTGGCCGACTGGAGCGACCGCGACGTCGGCCACTACCTGAGTCGCCATCGGTTGCCCTATCACCCGTTGTGGGAGCAGGGCTACGTCTCGGTCGGCGATCGCCACACCAGTCGCCGCTGGGAACCGGGCATGGACCCGGAGGACACGCGCTTCTTCGGCCTCAAGCGCGAGTGCGGGTTGCACGGCATCGCGTGATGCCCGTGTAGGGCGGGCACCGCCCGCCGCTCCTGGTGGGTGCGTTGAAGAGCTGGCGGGCAGTGCCCGCCCTACGTCACTGCGCTGTCTTCGCCTCACGCACGGGGATGTCGACGCTGCACAGGCCGACCTTGCCGGACGACACCTTGTAGAACGCATCGTGCCGATGGCGCTGCGCGTCGAGCAGGGCGGCGAAGGTGGCGCTGTCGGTGCGCAGCACCTGCACGGCCGGGCGCTGCGCCGGCGGCAGTTCGGAGGCCAGTCGCACGGATTCGATCGGCGTGCGCTGCGCGGGCTTGTCGTAGAAACCCATCGGGCCGGCACCGCGCGGCAAGGCGGACAGCAACGGCATGCCTTGCAGCACGCGGCCGGCGATCGCCAGGTTGCGGTCGAGCCGGCGCGGGGATTGGCCGATCACCACGTACAGCTCGCTGCCGCTACCCGTTTCCGGGCCGATGTCGCGGCCCACGCCGACCATGCCGTAGCAGTGGGTCAGCCACTGCTCGCCGCTGGCCGGGTCGCGCGCGGCGGGGAAGCCTTCGCTGAAGCCGACCTCGGGCGCGTAGACGTCGCCGTCGGGCAGCGGCGTCCACTCCAGTTTCGGGTCGATCGGCCGCGTGTATTCCGGCGGCAGCGTGGCCTGCGCCTTGCCCAGCGAACGCGGCTTGCTGGCGGGATCGTCGTCGTCGGCCGCCGGGTCGCCCCATTGCGTGACGAAGTTGTCCTGCACCCGCACGATCGCCAGGCCGTCGTAATAGTGCTGGCGCGCCATGGTGCGGATATTCGCCGCGTGCAGCGGGGTGAAATCCGGGGCCAGCTCGATCAGCACCCGGCCGGTCGGCAACTGCATCACCAGCAGGTTGTGCGGATCGGGGGTACGCCATTCGCCGGCGCCGGACCGGGCCAGCAGTTCCGCACGGGTCGGCGTGGCGGTCTGGCTGTTTGCGGCGAAGGCCGGCACGGCCAGCAGGCCAGCCAGCAGCGCCACGGCCGCGAGTTGTCGATGTGCATGCATGGATCTTTCCCCCAGGGCGCGCGATGACGGAATGCGCAAACTAGCAGAGCCGGCCGCGCCCGGGTGCGGCGTGACTTCAGGCACTGTGCTATTCACAAGTAAACACTATGATTCAGTCAACGGCATAAGGCGACGGGCGGACGACGTGGACGAGGATCTCCAGCTCAGGAAGTTCCACAAGGAGTTGTCCAGCGGCACGGTATCGCTGGTCCTGCTGGCCGTGCTCGGGCAGTCGCGCCAGCCGATGTACGGCTACCAGATCGCCAAGCGGCTGGAGCAGGTGGGCGAGGGCGTGCTGGCCGGCAAGCAGAGCGCGCTGTACCCGGTGCTGCGCAATCTCGAAGCTGCAGGCCTGCTCGCCAGCGAGGTCGAGCCGTCGACCAGCGGCCCGCCACGACGGTATTACCGCATCACCAGACCCGGACGCGAGGCGTTGCGCGCATGGACGCACGCGTGGAACGCCACCCGCGATTCGGTCGACAAAGTTCTGCAAGGGGAGCTGTGATGGGCAAGCCACGCACGATCAACGAATATCTCGACCAGCTGCGCGCCGCGCTGCGCGGCGCCGATCCGGCACTGGTCCAGGATGCGCTGTACGACGCCGAGGAACACCTGCGCGCCGAGCTGTACGAGCGGCCTGGTCGCGACGAGGCTTCGATGCTCGAGCAGGTAGTGGAGAGCTATGGCGCGCCGGACGAGGTGGCCGAGATCTACCGCGACCAGGAGATCCGGATCCAGCGTGCGATCCGCCCGCCGCCGCCACCACCGCGGCGCTCGCTGGTCGGGCGCTTCTTCGGGGTGGCGACCGACCTGCACACCTGGGGTGCGCTGTTCTACATCCTGCTGGGGTCGGCCACGGGCATCGCCTATTTCACCTTGGCCTTGGGCGGCATCGCGCTGTCGGCAGGCCTGTCCGTGCTGATCATCGGCCTGCCGTTCATCGTGCTGTTCATCGGCAGCGTGCGGGGGCTCTCGCTGCTCGAAGGGCGCATCGTGGAAGCGCTGCTGGGCGTGCGCATGCCGCGGCGGCCGCCATACCCGCAACGCGGCGTGCCGCTGCTGGGGCGGATCGGCGCCATGTTCACCGACCCGCGCACCTGGACCACGCTGTTCTACATGGTGCTGATGTTGCCGCTGGGCATCGCGTACTTCATCGTCACGGCCGTCCTGCTGGCCATCGCGCTGGGCCTGCTGGGCCTGCCGGTGGCGATGCTGTTTGACCACGACTGGCTGCAGGGCCTGTACGTGGATCGCACGATCCTGCTGGACTGGGGTTCCGGCCCGCACGTGCCGGGTTGGGGCGAGGTGCTGGCGATGTTCCTGCTCGGCGCGGTGTTGCTGTTCGCCACCCTGCACCTGGTACGCGGAATCGGCCGTTTGCACGGCGCCATGGCCAAGCACCTGCTGGTGCGCGGCACGACTCGGAGTGCGTCGTGATGGACGATCTGCTGGCCCGTTTCGATGGCGCATGGGAAGGCGAAGAAGCCATCGCCACGACCCGCTGGGGCGAGGGTGGCCCGGCGCTCGCGCAGATCACCGCGGGGTTGGCGCTGGGCGGCAAGGTGCTGCTGATGGATTACCGCGAAACGCGCGACGGCCAACCCGCACTGCAGGCGCACGCGGTATTCGCTGATGGCGCCAGTCCCGGCGACTTCGCGCTGCACTGGTTCGACAGCTACGGATTCACTCCCGCGCAGCCAGCGCCCGGCCATCGCGATGGCGATCGGCTGGTGTTCCTGCGCAGCTCGCCGCGCGGGCAGACACGACATGTCTACCACTGGCTGGACAACGATGAGTTCACCCTGGTGCTGGAAAGCTCGTTCGACGGCGGTGCAAGCTGGGAGGAGGTCATGCAGGGTAGCTACCGCCGCGTCCCGTAGCCCCGGTGCGCCCGGGTGACCGGCGTCGTCGCGGCTTTCAGAAGTCGTCCACGAACTCGATGCCCGCACCGCGTTCGCTGGCCAGCGCCTCGGCGCCCACGCGCACGTCATCGGCCAGGCTGTCGCTGGCTGCGCCCACTTCGATGAGATAGGTGTGTGCGTCGCTGTCGCTGGCCGAATCGAGCGAGCTGGAGTCGTCGCGGATACCCAGCGTGGGGTCGTCGATCTCTTCGATGTGCTCGATCCCGTCGATGCCGTGCAGGCCGATGATGAGGGTGTCGGCGTCGGCGCGACTGCCGATCAGGCGAAAGCGGATCATGGGCATGGGGACGGCTCCGGGATGTCGGGGATGGGGCAGGGCGAGCATCGCAAGCGAAACGCATGCGAAAGGTGATGCCGCGCGGGACTACCATGGGCGCCTTTCGTGAACACCTGCCAGGCCCATGCCCAAGACCTACGACCGCAGCTATTTCGACAAGTGGTATCGCGACCCAAGCCATGCGGTGGGCTCGCCGGCCGAGTTGCGGCGCAAGGTGGCGATGGCGGTGGCGCAGACCGAGTACTACCTGGGCCGCACGATCCGCAACGTGCTGGACGTGGGCTGCGGCGAAGCCGCGTGGCGGGCGCCGCTGCGCGCGCTGCGGCCCGGCGTGGAGTATCGCGGGCTGGACGCCAGCGAATACGTGGTGGCGCGCTACGGTCGCAGCCGCCAGATCGGCCTGGCGCGTTTCGGCCAGCTCGAACAGTTGCGTTTTGACACCCGCTTCGACCTGATCGTGTGCAGCGACGTGCTGCACTACCTCAAGCCCGCCGAGATCCGCGCCGGCCTGCACGGCGTCGGCGAGATGCTCGACGGCGTGGCCTTCCTGGAAGTGTTCACCAGCCGCGACGACGTGGCAGGCGACCGCCAGGGTTTCGTCGCCCGCGTACCCGCCTGGTACCTGCGCGAATTCGGCCGCGTCGGCCTGCTGCCGTGCGGGTCGCATTGCTATCTCGGACCGCGGCTTGAGCAGCATGTGGCCGCGCTGGAGCGCGCGCAGCTGCCTGGCTGACGAAAGCCGGCGTATCGCCGGGCGGCGATTCCGCGCTATCGTGCGCGGCAGTTTTCATCGGGGGAGACCACCGAAGTGACCCAGCCAGCCTTGTCCAGCTCGCCGCGCCGCGAACTCACCCTCCGCGGCGTCATCATCGGCATCGTGATCACCGTGGTGTTCACCGCCGCCAACGTGTTCTTCGGTCTCAAGGCCGGACTCACCTTCGCCACCTCGATCCCCGCCGCGGTGATCTCGATGGCGGTCCTGCGCGCGTTGAAAAACTCCACCGTGCAGGAGAACAACATCGTGCAGACGGTGGCCTCGGCCGCCGGCACGCTCTCGGCGATCATCTTCGTGCTGCCGGGCCTGGTGATCCTGGGTTACTGGAACGGCTTTCCGTTCTGGATGAGCTTCGGCATCTGCGCCACCGGCGGCATCCTCGGCGTGATGTACACCATCCCGCTGCGCCGGGCGCTGGTCACCGACTCGGACCTGCCCTATCCGGAGGGCGTGGCCTGCGCCGAGGTGCTCAAGGTGGGTTCGGGCGACACGGAGGAGGCTGCCGAGTCGGTGGAATCCGGCGGCGCGGGACTGAAGGCGGTGGTGGTGGGCTCGATCGTCTCGGCGGCGTTCTACATCGTGGTGCAGACCAAGATCTTCGCCGCCGCGGTATCCAGCTATTTCCGCATCGGTGACCGGGGCGCGGCCACCGGTTTCGACTTCGGCCTCTCGTTCGCCTTGTTCGCGGTCGGGCACCTGGTGGGCCTGTGGGTGGGCGTGGCGATGCTGCTGGGCGCGATCATCGGCTGGGGCTGGGCGGTGCCGCACTTCCTGCTGCTGCACCCCGAAGGTGGCGCGGTGGCGGAAGCGGCCCAGGCGACCTGGAGTCATTACGTGCGCTTCGTGGGCGCCGGCACCATCGGCGTGGCGGCGATCTGGACGCTGGCCAAGCTGGTCAAGCCGGTGATCGGCGGCCTGGCCGGCGCGATGCGCGCCTCCAGGGCGCGCAAGGCGGGCACGCTGCACTCGCTGCCGCGTACCGAGCACGACATGCCGATCGGCCAGGTCGGCATCATCACCTTGCTATGCCTGATCCCGGTGGCGTGGCTGCTCGGCCACTTCGCCAACATCAGCGGGCTGGGCGAGCACATGGCGCTGCTGGTGATCGGCGGGGTGGTGTTCGTGATCATCCTGAGCTTCCTGGTGTCGGCGGTGTGCGGCTACATGGCGGGCTTGATCGGTTCGTCCAACAGCCCGCTGTCGGGCGTGGGCATCCTGGTGGTGATCATCGCCGCGCTGCTGCTGGTGCTCGGCGTGAAGTCGCTGGTGCCGGAGGAGGCCGGCAAGGCGCTGGTGGCCTTCGCGCTGTTCATCACCTCGATCGTGTTCGCGGTGGCTTCCATCGCCAACAACAATTTGCAGGATCTGAAGACCGGCCAGCTGGTCGACGCCACGCCTTCGCTGCAGCAATGGGCGCTGGTGATCGGCGTGATCGCCGGCGCGCTGGTGATTCCGCCGGTGCTGGACCTGCTCAACCAGGCCTACGGCTTCCTCGGCGCGCCGGGCGTGGATCCCGCGCGCGCGCTGCCGGCGCCGCAGGCCGGACTGATCTCGGCGCTGGCGCAGGGCGTGATCACCGGCAACATCGACTGGAGCCTGATCGCCATCGGCGGCGGCATCGGCGCGGTACTGATCGTGGTCGACGAAGTGCTGGGCAAGACCGGCAAGTCGATGCGGCTGCCGCCGCTGGCGGTGGGCCTGGGCATCTACCTGCCGACCTCGACCACGCTGATGGTGGTGGTCGGCGCGCTGGTCGGCGCCTGGTTCGACAAGCGTGCCGAGCGCGGCCCCAAGGCGGAGCCGACCAAACAGCTGGGCGTGCTGCTGGCGTCCGGGCTGATCGTGGGCGAGAGCCTGCTCGGCGTGATCGTGGCCGCGGCGGTGGCGCTGTCCGGCAACCAGTCGCCGCTGGCCGTGGTGGGCGACAGTTTCGCCACCCCGGCGATCTGGATCGGCGGACTCGCCTTCACCGCGACGGTCGTGGTGATGTACCGCTGGATCGCGCGGATGGGGCAGGGCGGCTGACGCAAAAATGCCGCGTGGCTGCCGTTCAGCGGCTGCCACGCGACTGGCCCTAAACTGGCGGCCTTTCCGGGGGGATGCGAGCCGCGTGGTGCAGGAACAAGTCGAACGGGCGCCGCGCGCGGGCGGGATTCTCGATGGCCCCAGCCAGCGGGCTGCATGGCTGCGCCGTGCCGCCGGCCCGCTGTTCTCGGTGGGCATGCTGTGCTTGGCGCTGTTTGCCCTGCATCTGCTGGCGCGCGAGGTGAACTACCACCAAGTACGCCAGTACGTGCAGAGTCTGTCGCACCAGCGCCTGGGGCTGGCAGTGCTGTTCACCCTGGCCGGCTATGCGGTGATGACACTGTACGATCGGTTGGCGCTGGCCTCGATCGGACGTCGGCTGCCGTGGCGGCGGGTCGGCCTGATTTCCTTCATCAGCTATGCCTTCAGCAATGCGGTGGGCATGTCGCTGCTGGTGTCCGGCTCGATCCGCTATCGCTTCTACCTGCAGAACGGGTTGGGCAACGGCGAGATCGCCCGCGTGGTGCTGTTCTGCACCAGCAGCTTCTGGCTGGGCCTGCTGGCGCTCACCGGCACCACCTTGTTGTGGGTGCCGCTGCCGCCGGAGTTGCCGCTGGCCGGCCTGAGCCAGCCGGTGGGCGCGGTGCTGGTTGCGCTGCCGCTGGCCTGGCTGGCGGGCGGGTTGATCCATCGCCCGCTGCGCATCTGGCGTTGGCGCGTGACGCTGCCTTCCGTGGGCACCGCGTTGAAGCAGATCCTGGTCGGGGCGTGCGACTGGGGCCTCGCCGCCGCGGTGCTTTACGTGCTGATGCCGGATGCGCTGAACAACGGCTTCGGGCATTTCCTGGCGATCTTCGTGATCGCCCAGATCATCGGCCTGGTCAGCCACGTGCCCGGCGGGCTGGGAGTGTTCGAGGCGGTGATGCTGGCCGGCTTCGGTGCCACCGGCAACGCCCAGCTGACTGCACCGATCCTCGGTGCGCTGGCCGCGTACCGCGTGATCTATTACCTGCTGCCGCTGTGCACCGCCGCCCTGCTGGTGCTGCAGCGCGAGGCGCAGGGCTGGCGTCGCAAGGCCGTGCTGGCACCGTGGCTCACCGGCTTGCTGCCATCGTTCTTCGCGGGGCTGACCCTGGTCTGCGGGGCTGTGCTGCTGTTCTCCGGTGCCACCCGCGCATTGCCCGTGCGCATGGCGATCCTGGGCGAGTTGTTGCCGCTGTCGGTGCTGGAGGTTTCGCACCTGCTGGCCAGCGTGATCGGCATGCTGCTGCTGATCCTGGCGCGCGGCCTGCAACGGCGGCTGGATGCCGCCTATTGGCTGACCCTGGTGTTGCTGCTGGCCGGCGCGGTGTTCTCGCTGCTCAAGGGCATCGACTACGAGGAGGCCGCGCTGATGACCTTGCTGGCACTGGCGCTGGCGCCGGCCCACCGGTTGTTCCATCGGCGCGCGTCGCTGTTCAGCACCAGCTTCGGTGTGGGCTGGATCGTGGCGATCGTGGCTACGCTGGGCTGCGCGGCGTGGCTGGTGGTGTTCAGCTACAAGCACGTCGATTACAGCGCCGACCTGTGGTGGCAGTTCAGCCTGCAGCACGGCGGCGCGCCGCGAGCGCTGCGCGCGCTGGTGGCCGCGGTCGTCACCGGCATGCTGTTCGCGGCGGCCAGCCTGATCCGTCCGCAGAAGCTGCAGCGCGAACGACCCGACGAGGCCGAGTTGGCGCAGGTGCTGCCGTTGATCAAGCAGTTTCCCTCGGCGCAGGCACACCTGGCGCTGATGGGCGACAAGAGCCTGCTGTTCGACGATGAGCACAAAGCTTTCGTGATGTTCGACACGATCGGGCGCAGTTGGGTCGCGATGGGCGATCCGGTGGGGACCGACGAGGTCGCACGGCGCGAGCTGGTGTGGACTTTCCTCGAACAATGCGAACGCGCCGGTGGCTGGCCGGTGTTCTACCAGGTCAGCCCGGCCAACCTCGACCTGTACCTGGAGGTGGGCCTGAACCTGTTGAAGATCGGCGAGGAGGCGCGGGTGCGGTTGCAGGACTTCAACCTGGACGGCAAGTCGCGCAAGGTGTTGCGCAACACGGTAAACAAGCTGCACCGCGAGGGCTTGCGCCTGGAGATACTTCCCGCTGAAGCCGTGGCCGGCCTGCTGCCGGAGCTGCGCGACGTGTCCGACGCCTGGCTGGCCGACAAGCAGGTGCGCGAGAAACGGTTCTCGCTCGGGGCCTTCGATCCGCGCTATCTCTCGCGCACGCCGCTGGCGGTGGCATGGCAGGACGGGCGACTGGTGGCGTTCGCCAATCTGCTGCTCAACGACACGCGCGAGGAGGCCTCGGTTGACCTGATGCGCCATCGCCCGGATGCGCCGGCCGGCATCATGGATTTCCTGTTCGTGGAACTGATGCAGTGGGCGCGCGCGGAAGGCTATCGCTGGTTCAACCTGGGCATGGCGCCGCTGGCCGGCCTGCACAGCCGGCGCCATGCGCCGTGGTGGAACCGCTTCGGCGCGATGGTGTTCGGCCGCGGCGAGCGCTTCTACAACTTCCGCGGCCTGCAGCGCTACAAGCAGAAATTCGATCCGCAGTGGGAGCCGCGCTACATGGCGGTGCCACGCGGCATCGCCTTGCCGATGATCCTGGCCAACGTGGCCAGCCTGATCGCGGGCGGCCTGGGCGGAGTGGTGCGTCGATGAAACGATGGAAGACCTGGTTGGCCGGCGTGCTGGTGCTTGGCCTGCTCGGCGCCTTGCTGGCGTGGCGGCCGTGGTCCTCGGTCAGCCTGGCCGATGCCACCGTGGTCTGGCCGGTGGCCGCGCGTGCCGTCCCGCCGCCGGCGGGCAAGGACGACGTGATGGCGGTGATCGTCTCCGGCGACGGCGGCTGGGCCGACCTGGATCGGCGCCTAGGCATCGCCCTGATCGACCGCGGCGTGCCGGTGCTCGGCATCAACTCGTTCAAGTACTACTGGCGCGGACACGACCCGCGGCAGACCGCGCGCGAACTGGACGCGTTGATGACGAAGCACCTCGATGCCTGGGGCAAGCGGCGGATCTGGCTGATCGGCTTCTCGTTCGGTGCCGACGTGCTGCCCACCATCACCGACCAGCTCAGCGCCCGGAACCGCGCGCGGATCACCCAGATGGTGCTGCTCTCGCCCAGCCGCGACGTGACCTTCGAGATCGAACTGCAGGGTTACATGATCGAACAGGGCTGGTTCAAGGAGCGCCTCAAGGACGCGTTGCAGTGGGTCAACCCGATCGACCATCACGACCCGCTGCCACCGCTGCTGGCGCTGCACGGCCAGCCGCCAGTGGTGTGCTACTACGGTCTGGACGATGCGGCCGACAGTCTGTGCGACCAGCCCGGTCTGCCGACGTGGGTTGCCGTGCACGCCAAGCGGGGCGGCCATCATTTCGACGAAGGCTACGGCCCGCTGGCGCAACAGATGCTGGACGAATTGCCGGCGTCACCGGATACCGCCGCACAGCCTTGAGCACCGTGCAGGCGGCAGGCGCGCAAAGGCGCCGCGATACACTGCGCGCCTGTTTCCCGGATCAGGACATCGAGTGAGCATGGCGGGAGTATTCGCGGCACCGGCCGCGGCGCTGGCGGCGTTGTTCGTGCCGTTCGAGACGGCGCGGCTGGCACGACCGGCGGATGGCCGGGTGCTGTTTTTGCGCGCGCGCGCCGATGTGCGCCTGCGCGAGCTGGCGCAGCCGGGCTGGTTGTGCGAGCAGAGTTTCCTGCCGTTCGCCGAGGAGCTTTCGCGCCACGGGCTGCGCGTGGGCGAGCCGGCGGTGGACGAGCGTTTCGCGCTGGTGCTGGTGCTGCCGCCGCGCCAGCGTGACGAGGCGCGCGCACTGTTCGCCCGGGCGCTGCAGCACGCCGCGCCGGGCGGCATCGTGCTGGCGGCGATGGCCAATGCCGAGGGCGCGAAATCGGGCGAAGCGGATCTGCAGAAACTCGCCGGTCCCGTGCAGCAGTTGTCCAAGCACAAGTGTCGCGTGTTCTGGGCCACGCGGGACGAAGCTGCCATCGACCAGGCGCTGCTGGAGACATGGCTGGCGCTGGATGCACCACGCGAGATTGCCGGCGGCTACGTCAGCCGGCCGGGGCTGTTCGCCTGGGACCGCGTCGATTGCGCCTCGGCGCTGCTAGCCGAACATCTGCCGGCGGACCTGCACGGTCGCGTGGCGGACCTCGGTGCCGGTTACGGCTATCTCGCCTGCCAGCTGATCGCACGCTGCCCGCGGATCGACGCGATCGACCTGTACGAGGCCGAGGCGCGCGCGCTGGAGCCGGCCCGCGCCAACCTGGCGCGGGCGCAACGCGAAGCTGGTCGCGAGCTGGCGGCGAACGTGCATTGGCACGACGTGACCCGCGGCTTGCCCGAACGCTACGATGCGGTCGTCAGCAATCCGCCGTTCCACCTGGGCCGCGCGGACCTGCCGGAGCTGGGCCGCGCCTTCATCACCAGTGCGGCGGATGCACTGGTACCGCATGGCCGCCTGCTGCTGGTGGCGAATCGTCACCTGCCGTACGAGGCGCACCTGGGTCAGCGCTTCGAGACCGTGCGTACGTTGGCGACGCAGGATGGGTTCAAGGTGATCGAGGCCACCGGAGTGCGCGCATGAAACTGGTCAAATTGATCGCCAACCTCGGTTACGGCAGCCGCAAGGACGTGACCCAGCTGTTCCGCAGCGGCCGCATCACCGACGCCGCTGGCGAGGTGCTCTACGCCGACGACGTGGTGCCGCTGGAGACCATCCGCGTCGACGACGAACCGCTGGACCCGCCGCCTGGCCTGGTGCTGATGTTGAACAAGCCGCTGGGCGTCACCTGCTCGCGCAAGGACCCGGGCCGCATCGTCTATGACCTGCTGCCGCCGCGTTACAGCGTGCGCTCCCCCGCGCTGTCCACCGTCGGCCGGCTCGATCGCGATACCTCGGGCCTGTTGCTGTTCACCGACGATGGCGCGCTGCTGCACCGGATCATTTCGCCCAAGGCGCAGGTGGCCAAGGTCTACGAGGCCACGCTGGCGCAGGACCTGCGTGGCGACGAGGGCGCGCTGTTCGCCAGTGGCACGCTGTTGCTGGAATCGGAGAAGGAGCCGCTGGCGCCCGCGGCGCTTGACGTGCTGGGGCCGCGGCATGTGCGCCTCACCGTCACCGAAGGCCGTTATCACCAGGTGCGCCGGATGTTCGCCGCCGCAGGCAATCACGTGGAGACGTTGCAGCGCATCTCGGTCGGCGCACTTCCCCTGGGCGAGCTGCCGTCCGGCGAATGGCGCCCACTCGATGCCGCCGAGGTCGCGCTGATCTTCGCGTAGGAGCGCCGGCTTTGTCGTCGCAACCCGATGGCGGACGGTGCCCGACCTACAGCACGTGCACGGCCGTGGGGATGGCGTTGCCGAACCACTTGTGCCGTTCGTCGCGGCAGCTCGGGCTGCCCATGGCGAACTGGCGGCAGATGGCGGGGCGATCCTCGTAGATGGTGCAGCCGAAGGTGTTCGGGTTCACCGCGGCACACCAGCCCTCTTCGCCCTTGGCGAGAATCGCCATGCCGTGCTCGTCATGGTCGACGAGCCACGCGGGTATGTGATCCTCGGGCATCAGCACCACGGTCAGGCGACAACACACGGCTTCGCAGGTCGAACACTGCACGCCGGGGTCGATGCTTTCGCTGCAGGGGGCCGGGATATTTTTCACGCGTCAGCATGGCACGCCGGACATGAATGCCATGTTGTGGCGCAAACTCGCGGTGCACCTTGCAAAGCTCCTGACACCGCGCATATTGGCGTGAGCCGTGCGCGATGCTTTCGCGGCGCGTGGCGAAAGCATCGCACTGAGGGTGCGTTCCTGCATTGGGCCAGGTGTATCCATGTTCAACCTGCGTTTCGACAACACGTTCGTGCATGAGCTTCCCGGTGATGCGGAGCCGGGCGGGCAGTTGCGCCAGGTCGAGGGCGCGCTTTACTCGCGGGTCGACCCCACGCCGGTGGCGGCACCGCGCGTGCTGGCGCACTCGGCGGAGATGGCTGCGACACTCGGCTTCAGCGAGGCGGAGGTGGTCAGCGCCGAGTTCGCCCAGGTGTTCGGCGGCAATGCCTTGCTCGAAGGCATGTGGCCGTGGGCGGCGAATTACGGCGGCCACCAGTTTGGCCAGTGGGCCGGCCAGCTGGGCGACGGCCGCGCCATCTCGCTGGGCGAGCTGGTCAACGCGGCGGGCGAGCGCTGGGAGCTGCAGTTGAAGGGGGCAGGCCGAACCCCGTATTCACGCGGCGCCGATGGCCGCGCGGTGCTGCGTTCGTCGGTGCGCGAGTTCCTGTGCAGCGAGGCGATGCATCACCTCGGCGTGCCGACCACGCGCGCCCTGTGCCTGCTCGAAACCGGTGAACCGGTGCTGCGCGACATGTTCTACGACGGCCATGCCGCGCCCGAGTCCGGCGCGATCGTCTGTCGCGCGGCGCCCTCGTTCATCCGCTTCGGCAACTTCGAGCTGCCGGCCTCGCGCGGCGACGTCACGCTGCTGCGGCAACTGGTCGATTTCACCATCCGCCGCGACTTTCCGGAACTGTCGGGGCAGGGCGAAGCGCTTTATGCCGAATGGTTCGCCCAGGTCTGCGAACGCACCGCCACGATGATCGCGCACTGGATGCGCGTGGGTTTCGTGCATGGCGTGATGAACACCGACAACATGTCGATCCTCGGCCTCACCATCGACTACGGCCCCTACGGCTGGATCGACAACTTCGACCCGGACTGGACGCCGAACACCACCGACGCCCAGCGCCGCCGTTACCGCTTCGGCCAGCAGCCGAACGTGGCGTGGTGGAACCTGAGCCGGCTGGCCGGGGCGCTGGCGCCGCTGTTCGACGACGTGGCGCCGTTGCAGGCCGGGCTCGACCGCTACGCCGAGGTCTATGCCGCCGCGGATCGCGTCAATATCGCGCGCAAGCTCGGGCTTGCCGAGTGCCGTGATGCGGATGTGGTGCTGATGCAGGACCTGCACGGGCTGATGGCATCGGCCGAAATCGACATGACACTGTGGTTTCGCGCGCTGGCCGAGCTCGATCCATTGGCGCCGACCCTGCAGCCAATGGACGATGCTTTCTACGATGAGGCGAAACAGCGCGGTGCCGAACCCGCGCTCATGGACTGGCTGACGCGCTATGCCACCCGCCTCGTCGACGATCCGCTTTCGGCCGACGCGCGCCGCGCGCGCATGCGGGCGGCCAATCCATGCCATGTCCTGCGCAACTACCTTGCACAGCAGGCAATCGACCAGGCGAGCGCGGGCGACCCTTCCGGCATCCACGAGCTGCTCGACGTGATGCGACATCCGTACGATGACCAGCCGGGCCGCGAAGCGTTTGCTTCGAGGCGGCCGGACTGGGCGCGGCACAAGGCGGGTTGCTCGATGCTCTCGTGCAGTTCGTGAAACGCACAAGGGCCGGCATGGCCGACCCTTGCGTTCGCTGCGATTGGTGCCCCCGAGACGATTCGAACGTCCGACCTGTCCCTTAGGAGGGGACCGCTCTATCCGACTGAGCTACGAGGGCGGGGTGGCGATTTTCGCATGGATCGCGCGGTCTTGCTCCTCCCCCTGCTTGCAGGGGGAGGCGGGGAGGGGTTGCGCAGGGTCGCTGAGAACCAGGATCAAGAGCCCCCACCCCAACCCTCCCCTGCGAGCAGGGGAGGAAGCCTTTCTCGCCACCCTGTTAGAATGGCCAATTGCCTATTTCATCCACGGCGCCGGCGGGCGCCGCACGACCAGGAGTCACGTATGTCGCATGCCATCCTCAAGTCGCTCGGTATCGGTACCGAACATTCTGGTACCTATCTCGGCCAGGGCGAGTGGTCCGAGACCACCGACGCCGGCGCGCTGCAGCCGGTGAACCCGGCCACCGGCGAGGTGATTGCCACCGTGCATGCCTCCAGCGCCGCCGACTACGAGACCATCGTCAAGCGCGCCCAGGAAGCATTCAAGGTGTGGCGTACCACGCCGGCGCCGCAGCGCGGCGAGGCGGTGCGTCTGTGTGGCGAGGCGCTGCGCAAGCACAAGGACGCGCTGGGCTCGCTGGTCGCGCTGGAGATGGGCAAGATCAAGCCCGAGGGCGACGGCGAAGTGCAGGAGATGATCGACATCGCCGATTTCGCCGTCGGCCAGAGCCGCATGCTGTACGGCTACACCATGCATTCGGAGCGCCCCGGCCACCGCATGTACGAGCAGTATCACCCGCTGGGCATCGTCGGCATCATCAGCGCGTTCAACTTCCCGGTCGCGGTGTGGGCGTGGAACGCGATGCTGGCTGCCGCCTGCGGTGACATCTGCATCTGGAAGCCGTCGCCGAAGACGCCGCTGTCGGCCATCGCCGCGATCAAGATCTGCAACGAGGCGCTGAAAAACGGCGGCTATCCGGATCTGTTCTTCCTGTTCAACGACGCCGGCAGCGACCTGGCGCAGGCCTTCGTCGACGACAGGCGCATCCCGCTGATCAGCTTCACCGGCTCGACCAAGGTCGGCCGCATGGTCGGCGAGCGCGTGGCGCAGCGCATGGGCCGCTCGCTGCTGGAGCTGGGCGGCAACAACGCGATCATCCTGGACGAAACGGCCGACCTGAAGCTGGCTGTGCCGGGCATCGTGTTCGGCGCGGTCGGCACCGCCGGCCAGCGCTGCACCAGCACGCGCCGCCTGTTCGTGCACGAGTCCATCCACGACAGCGTGCTCGACACCCTGGTCAAGGCCTACAAGCAGGTCGAGGGCAAGATCGGCGATCCCACGCTCGCCACCACGCTGATGGGCCCGCTGAACAGCCAGGACGCCGTGAAGGGTTATCTCGCCGCGATCGAGAAGGCGAAGGCGGCCGGCGGCACGGTGGCCACCGGCGGTGCGGCGCTGACCGACCGCAAGGGCAACTTCGTGCTGCCGACCATCATCACCGGCTTGAAGAACGCCGATGAAGTCGTGCAGACCGAAACCTTCGCGCCGATCCTCTACGTGATGAAGTTCAAGGATCTCGACGAGGCGATCGCAGCGCAGAACGACGTGCCGCAGGGACTGTCCTCGGCGATCTTCACGCAGAACCTGAAATCGGCCGAGAAGTATCTCTCCGCGGCAGGTTCGGACTGCGGCATCGCCAACGTCAACATCGGCACCTCCGGCGCCGAAATCGGCGGCGCGTTCGGCGGCGAGAAGGAAACCGGCGGTGGCCGCGAGTCCGGCTCCGACGCGTGGAAGGTCTACATGCGCCGCCAGACCAACACCATCAACTACTCCGATTCGCTGCCGCTGGCGCAGGGCATCAAGTTCGATCTGTAAGTGCCGGCAACAGGCCCGCGGCCGGTTCGCCGGCCGCGGGCGATCACGTTACGATGCTCTCGGCGCCAACCCGGCGCATTTCCGCGAGCAAGCCGATGAACGATCCCGTGTCCTATCGTGCCGCCGCTCCGACCAGCACGCTGGCGGTGGTGAGCCTGGTGTTCGGCATCCTGGCCTGGTGCGTGCTGCCGTTCGTCGGCGCGCTGGTGGCCATCGTCTGCGGCCACCTCGCGCGCAGCGAGATCCGCAGCAGCCACCCGGAACACCGCCCCGAAGGCGACGGCCTGGCGATCGCCGGGCTGGTGCTCGGCTATGTGCAGCTGCTGCTGTCGGTGCTGTTCGTGTTCGTGGTGATCGCGGTACTGTTCTTCGGTTTCGCGCTCGGCGGCTGGCACGGATGGTGAATTCGCTGCCGCCGTTCGATTTTCGTGGCTGGCGCGTGCTGGTGGCCGGCGGCAGCCGCGGCATCGGCCGCAGCATCGCGCTGGGTTTCGCCCAGGCCGGTGCCGCGGTGTCGATTTGCGCGCGCGGCGCGGCGGCGCTGGAGGAAACCCGCGCGCAGATCGCCGCCCACGGCGTGGTGGCGCACGCGCTACCCACCGACCTGGCGCAGCCGGAAGCAATCCAGGCCTGGGTGGCGGGAGCGGCGGACGCGCTGGGCGGCATCGACGTGCTGGTCAACAACGCCAGCGGCTACGGCTTCCACGACGAGGACGAGGACTGGCTGGCCAACTTCAACGTGGACCTGATGGCGGCCGTGCGCGCCTCGCGGGCCGCGCTGCCGCACCTGGCCGGTTCGGCGCATCCGTGCATCCTGCACACCAGTTCGATCTCGGCGCTGCGCCCGCGTCCGGGTGGGTCGTCGTATGCCGCCTTGAAGGCCGCGTTGAGCCATTACACGACATCCCAGGCGCAGGCACTGGCGCCCCGGCGCATCCGCGTCAACGCGATCGCGCCGGGCTCGATCGAGTTTCCCTGCGGCCTGTGGGATCAATGCCGCAAGGACGATCCGACGCGCTACGCCGAGGTGCGGGCGAAGATTCCGTTCGGCCGCTACGGCACGCCGGAGGAGGTCGCGCACGCGGCCCTGTTCCTCGCCTCGCCATGGGCCGGCTGGATCACCGGCCAGACCCTCGTGGTGGACGGCGGCCAGTTGCTGGCCGGCTGAGCGTGACCCGGCCACCTTCGACGCGCTGTCCGGCACGCTAAACTGCGCGACATTCCACGACTGCCGGCGTTATCGACTTGGCCCTCTATGACATCCTGCGTCCGCTGCTGTTCTCGCTCGAGGCGGAGTCGGCCCACCGGCTGACCCTGTACGGCCTGGGTGTGGCCCAGCGCAGCGGTTTCGCCCATCGCTTCGCCACCGTGCCGGCCGACCTGCCGGTGCGCGCGTTCGGCATCGAGTTTCCCAACCCGGTCGGGCTCGCCGCGGGCCTGGACAAGAACGCCGAGCATCTCGACGCGCTGAACACGCTGGGTTTCGGTTTCATCGAGGTGGGCACGGTCACGCCGCTGCCGCAGCCGGGCAACGCCAAGCCGCGCCTGTTCCGGCTGCCCGCGCACGAGGCGATCATCAACCGCATGGGCTTCAACAACGACGGCGTGGATGTGCTGGTGCGCAACGTGCAGCAGTCGAGCTACCACGGCGTGCTCGGCATCAACATCGGCAAGAACAAGGACACGCCGAACGACAAGGCAGTCAACGACTACCTGACCTGCCTGGCCAAGGTGCACGAGCTGGCCAGCTACGTCACCGTGAACATCTCCTCGCCCAACACGCAGGGCCTGCGCGACCTGCAGGAGCAGGCCACGCTGCACAAGTTCATCTCCATCCTGCGCGCGGCGCAGGAGCGGCTGGGCTCGCAGCATGGGAAGCGCAAGCCGATGCTGCTGAAGATCGCGCCGGATCTCTCCGGGGTCGAGCTCGACGCGATGGCCGAGGTGCTGCTGCGCACCGGCATCGACGGCGTGATCTGCACCAACACCACGACCGACCGCGAGGCGGTGGCGGGCGATCCGCGCAGCGGCGAGGCCGGCGGGCTTTCCGGCAAGCCGCTGTTCGAGCGCTCCACTGCCGTGCTGGCCGGCCTGCGCCAGCGCCTGGGCGAGCGCATCCCGCTGATCGGCGTGGGCGGCATCCTCGACGGCAGCGACGCGGTGGAAAAGCTCGACGCCGGCGCCTCACTGGTGCAGCTCTACTCGGGCCTGATCTATCGCGGCCCGCACCTGGTGGCCGAGTGCGTCAACGAAATCCGCCGCCGCGAGGCCCCGGCCGATGGCGTCTGAGCGCGTGGACATGGGCGGCTACACGCTCGCCGAGAACGCGTCGCTGGCGCATCTCAACACCTTGCGCGTCGATGCGCGGGCGAATCTGCTGGCGGACATCCGCGATGCCGCCAAGTTGCCCGAGCTGCTGGATTTTCCGGCGATCCGCCAGGGTCGGCTGCTGGTGCTGGGCGAGGGCAGCAACGTGCTGTTCACCGACGATTTCCACGGCACCGTGCTGCGCATGTCGACGCGCGGCGTGCAAGTTGAAAGCGACGGCGACAGCGCGCGCATCGCGGTGGCCGCGGGCGAGCGCTGGGACGACTTCGTGCGCTGGACGCTGGGGCAGGGCTACGCCGGGCTGGAGAACCTGATCCTGATCCCCGGCACGGTCGGCGCCGCGCCGATCCAGAACATCGGCGCCTACGGCTGCGAGGTGGCCGAGTTCATCGAAAGCGTGGAAGCCTGGGACCTGCGCGAGCGGCGCGTGGTGATGCTGGACCACGCCACCTGCGCGTTCGCCTATCGCGATTCGCTGTTCAAGCACGAGCCGGGCCGCTACATCGTCACCGCCGTGCGCTTCGTGCTGCCGCGCAGCCGCGCGCTGCGCACCGACTACGCCGGCATCGACGAGGAGCTGGCGCGGATGGGCGTGGACAAGCCCGCGCCGTTCCACGTCGCCGAAGCGGTCGTGCGCCTGCGCACGCGCAAGCTGCCCGACCCGGCGGTGATCGGCAACGCCGGCAGCTTCTTCAAGAACCCGATCGTCGAGGCCGCCACGGCCGAGGCGCTCCAGCGCGAACACGCCGGCTTGCCTGCGTGGCCGCAGGGCGACGGCCGCTGCAAGATTTCCGCCGGCTGGATGATCGAGGCGGCCGGCTTCAAGGGTGTGCGCGAGGGCGACGCCGGCATCTCCAATCGCCACGCGCTGGTGCTGGTCAACCACGGCCAGGCCAGCGGCCCGCAGCTGTGGGCGCTGGCGCAGCAGGTGATGGCCGGCGTGCAGGCCAGGTTCGGCGTGCGGCTGGAGCCGGAACCGGTGGTGGTCGGCGCCGGCTGAGTCTCCGTCGCGTTTGTGCTTCGCGCGCGGAACGCACAGACTCCGAGCCGTCACCCCTGTGTGGAGACCCTGATGACATCCGCCCCGGTCGCGCCTTCATGGCACGTCACGCGCTGGTTCAACAGCGCACCGCTGACCCTCGGCGACCTGCGCGGCAAGGTGGTCGTGGCCCACGCGTTCCAGATGCTGTGCCCCGGCTGCGCCATGCAGGCGCTGCCGCAGATGAAACGCGTGCAGCACATGTTCCCGCCGGAGCGCCTGGCGGTGATCGGCCTGCATACCGTGTTCGAGCATCACCAGGCGCAAGGGCCGCAGGCGCTGGAAGCGTTCCTGCACGAGTACCGCTACACCTTCCCCGTAGGGGTGGATGAACACGCCCAGGGCGATCCGCTGCCGCTCACCATGCGCGCCTACGCCATGCAGGGCACGCCCACCTTGCTCCTGATCGACGCCCAAGGCCGCCTGCGCGAGCAGCACTTCGGCGTGCTGGAGGATCTGGCGTTGGGGACCGCGTTGGGCGGCTTGCTGGCGGAAGCGGACGGCTTGCCACCCGCTCGCTGACGGCGCATCGCGCGCCGGAGGTTTCAGGGCGATGACGCCGGCGCCGCCGCGGGGCAGGCCGGTGCGTCCGACACCGGAGCGTGCTGCGTGGCCATGTTTCGCCGTACCGATTGCTCCGGCGTCAGCCACAGCAGGCCGCGCGCCGCGCAGTCGGCGGCGTAATCGTAGAGCGCCTGCATCTGCGCCTGGTCGAAGTCGATGAAATTGGCCTGCGGATAGTCCACCGGGATCTCGGTGAGGCGGAACTGCATGCCGAGCCGGTGCGAGGCGGCGATGTTGTCGACGACCGCCTCGCGGGTCTTGTAGGTGAGCTCGGCAGCCAGGGCGTTGGCGAGGATGTCGACCGTGTTGTAACGCGTGGTCCGCGGCGTGCGCGCGAGCTGCCCGTTGACGATCATGTACAGGTGCGCGCCGCGCAGCAGCGGCAGGTCGGTGGACTGGATGCCGGCGATCAGGGGCGTGCTGAACACCGAGGTGGTGACGCCGCCATCCACGTGCATTTCGTCGTACTCCTCGCCGCCTTCGCGCACGCGAATCAGCGCCGGCGGGAATACGCCCGGCACGCTGGCCGAGGCAACCAGCACGTCGCGGAACAGCGCGCGCGCCTTCTCGCCGCCATGCCGGGCGATCTCGCCCAGATCCCACAGCACCGTCTCATGCTTGTCCAGGTCGGTGGTCGCCACCACCAGCCGGCGCCCGCTGGCCGCCTCGCGCGCTACGGCCACGATCATTTGCGGGGAGACGAAGTGGTCGACCAGCTTGAACAATGCGTTGTGGTGCGGCAAGCCGCGCGGCGAAAGCAGTCGCGACAGGATGTTGCGGGCAGGCGAGCGAAGCAGTTCCGCGCTGCGCTCGCCAGTGAAGGCGTCATGCATGCGCGCGTCCCAGTCCGGGCCGAGGAACGCGAACGGCGCCAGCAATGCGCCGGCGCTCACCCCGGTCACCATCTCGAAGCGCGGCCGCGCATGCGCCCGCGTCATCCCGGCCAGCGCGCCGGCGCCGTAGGCGCCGCCCGAACCGCCGCCGGACAGGGCGAGGATGTCCAGGCTGCCGTCGGTTGCCACGGCGTCGCGCAAGCCGCTGAAGAACGCCGGCGCCAGCACGGCGAAATTCTTCTGGTCGGTGGTGACCAACCGCACGCTGGCAGGGAAACCCGCCGGAGCGGCCGTGCCGATCAGGTCGGGCGGCGCGGGCCGTCGCGGCGCCGTCTGGCATCCGGCCAGCAGCAAACCCAGACACAGCAGCGCGAGCAAATTGCGCATCGTCGGCCCTCGTGTGGCTTCCCGCAGTATGCGACGCGATCCGGGGCGCTGAACAGGTGTCGATACGGAGTTTTCGATGCGGATGAAATCCCGGATATCGAAGCGTATTCAATCTGCCCAGCTGCCGCTGCACCACTGGCTTTCGCAGGGAACGCCGTCGCCATCGCCATCCATCTGCGTGCCCGGGCATTGCTTGATGAAGTAGGTGGCCTCGGCGCACGAGGTCATTTGCGAGCAGCGGGTGCGCCCGTCGCAGTGGTAAAGCGGATTGGATGCCGCAGGTGGCGCCTGCGTGGCGCGCGTGGACGGCATGACGGCGCTGGCGCGGTGAGTAGTGACGTACGAGTAGCCGAACCACCCGACGATTGCCAGCAGGAATAGGCCGGCCACCACGGCCACCGGGCCTTGTCGCGTCGTCGCGGCGGATGAGCGGCGTGCATGTCGCGCGGACGACTGGCTGCCGGGGCGCATCACGCGCACGGCACGCTTGCGGCCGTCGCCGCCCTGGTCGGGTTCGAACGAGACGAGTTCGCCTATACGCGGTCGCACGCCGTCGTGCGGGAAGGCCGAGATGTGGACGAAAATTTCCTCGCGGCCAGCCCCCGTCTCGATGAAGCCGAAGCCGCGTTCATCGTTCCACTTGATCAGTTTGCCGTGGGTGCGCATTGGCAGGACTTCCGGGTCTCGGGATGGCGCTCGGCCAGTCGCCTGATGCTAACGCTGGCGGGGAAGGCCGCCAACACGGTTGACTACGGTGTCGGCGATCTGCCCACGTGTCCGTCATGCTTGACGACTTCTGCCGGTCGTTTCAATCAACCCATGTTGCGCATGGACGGATGAGCTGCCATTTTGACCCGGACGACGGGTCTCCCCAACCGCAGTTTGATTCGATCATGGAGGTTGAACATGAAGGTGTCGTTGAGTTGGCCCGGTCGCGTGTCGTGGATGCTGGGAGCGATCCTGGTTGGCGGCTGCAGTACGCAAGAGGAGCGCAACTCGAGCGGGGAGCCTCGCACCAGTTACGCGGAGATGGCGGCGCCAGCGGGTGCAGCGCATTACACCTTGCAACCTGGCGAGACGGCAGTGAAACCCGTCCTGGACAAGCGGGTTTCACCCGTGTATCCGCCCACTCTGGTTCACCCCGGTGCCGCACCGGTCACTGTGGTGGCGCAACTGGTGATGGACGAGAATGGCCACGTCCGCGCCGTGCATCCGCAGGCCAGCACCGCGGATGGTCCGGGTCGTGCCCTGTTCGATGACGCGGTCGAGCAGGCGGCGATGAAATGGACGTTCACGCCGATGTACGTGCAGCACCCGCGGGGCGACGGCACCTATGAAATGACGCAGAAGCCTTTCAGCCTCCTGTACGTTTTCGATTTCAGAATGGTGGATGGCAAACCAGTCGTCGAATCGGCCGGGCGCTGATCCTCGACTGATGCGCGCGCGGGCGAGGCAATGGGTTCGCGTCATCGCGCATCGTCTCAGGCTTCCTGCAAGGTCGCCATGTGCAGCAACACCCCAGCCAGGCTTTTCAGGTCCTGCGCGTTGTGCGCGGCCACGCGGCGCAGGTTGCGGGCGGAGCCGCCGCGCAGGTAGGTGAGCCAGGCGGCGGGGGCTTCCGCGCCGGGCAGGTCATCCTCGCGCACCACGCCGAGCAGTTGTCGTTCGGCGGTGGCGAGGCGGCAGTTCGGCCATTGGTGCTTCCAGTGGCGACGCACCGGATGCAGCAGGTCCAGGTGGCCGCGGCCGGCCAGCGGATTGGGCAGGCGGGCGAGGCGGTAGCGAGTGGCCAGCAGCGGTGCGTCGTAGCATTTGCCGTTGTAGCTGACGAGCACGGTGTCTTCGTCCAGCCATTCGGCGAAGGCGCGCAGCATGGCGGCCTCCGCCGCCATGGTGGTGATGGTGAGCTGGCGGATGCGCAGGCGACCCTCTTGCCAATCAGCCGCGCCGATCATGAAGGCGCGGGTGCCGGTGCCGCCGGCCAGGCCGGTGGTTTCGGTGTCGAAGTGCAGCAGGCGATCGTGGTGGACGGGGTCCATGCGGGCGAAGCCGGCGTCGATGATCCGCGGTGGCACGAGCCAGTCGGCGAAGGCCTCGGTGTAGCGCAGGCCAGGTGACAGTTCGATGCCGGGAACGTCGCGGTCGCACGATGACGGAACCATGGTGAGGCCGCGTTTGAGCTGGGCGTGGCGCTGGAGCAGACGGCGCAGTTCGGGCGGCATTGCGGGGACGGACTGCGCGCCAGCCGGGCCCTTCGACTTCCTCGCTCCCCAGGGCTGCGGCCATCCATGGCCGCTCTCCGCGTGCGTTTCGCTACGCTCAGGGTGAACGGTCAGGGGAGTGGGGGAGCTGGCATGGGAGGCGTGCCCCGCTTCAGTCCGAAGCTGGCGCAGTTTCGCGAGCAATGGGTTCACAGCGCCACCAGCAGTGCGAGCACGCGCAGGGCCAGGGCTTTCGGTGTGGTGGCGTCAAGGCCGTCTGGCGATGCGCTGGGGAGTGATGGCGCGCTTTCGTCGGCAGCCAGCACCGGGCCGACGCAGGCGGGGCAGCCGGCGCGGCAGTCGCAGCGTTCGATCAGGCTCACCGATTGCGCCAGCAGATCTTCGCGGCGCCGGAACAGCGGTTCGCTGTGGCCGATGCCGCCGGGGAAGGCGTCGTACAGGTAGACGGTGGGCGTGAATGGCGCGCCCGGTGCCAGCGCGGCGGGCTGGCCGTCGCTGCCGCGCAGCTGGCCGCGACCACGAAGGTCGGTGCTGGCGAACCACGCGCCGTCGCCCGAGCCCACGGCTTTCTGCAGGTCGCGCGCCTCGGCCATCACCGCCACGGTGGCAACGATGTGCAGCGCGCAGGCCGCGCCGAGAAAACCATCGAGCGCCTGCTGGCGCTGTTCGAACGCGGCCTCCAGCACCATCTGCGGCAACTGCCACCACACCGCCGTGGTGTGCAGTTCCTGGTCGGGCAGGTTGACCGGGCCGTAGCCGATGTTCTCGTGCGAGTAGAAGCGGATCTTCTTGTAGCCGGGCACGCGGCGTACCACGTGCACCTCGCCGTGGTGGGCGTGGCCGCAGCCGGCGTGCGAACTGTCGAAGCAGTCCAGCACCTTGAGTTTGGTGTAGTCGATGGCGTCGGTGTAGTAGTCGGCGTTGGTGCGCGTGACATAGGCCTTGCGGCCTTCCCAATCCAGTTTCTCGACCTGGTAGGGCAGCGACTGCACCATGTGGATGGCGCCTTCATACAGCGTCACCGCGGCGGCGGAGTAGTCGACTTCGGCGATGATGGTCTGGCGGCCGTCGGTGCGGTCGACCACCACGAAGTTGCCGTCGGCCACCGAGCGCAGCGACACCGCGATGGCCGGATAGCTGTCGGCGATCCATTCCCAGCGATCACCTTCGCGATGCAGCACGCCTTCCTCGGCCAGCAGGTCGAGCCAGGGCGTGGCGACCTCGGTGCCGAACATCTCGTCGCCGGTGAACGGCAGCTCGAATGCGGCGCAGCGGATGTGGTCGAGCAGGATCAGCGGCTGGTCGGGCTGGATGCGGGCGTGCTCGGGCGTGGCACCCTGGAAGAATTCCGGGTGGCGCACCAGGTACTGGTCCAGCGGATCGGAGCTGGCCACCAGCACGCCCAGCGCGGATTGCTGGCGGCGGCCGGCACGGCCGAAGCGCTGCCATGTTGCGGCGACCGAGCCGGGGTAGCCGTTCAACACCACCGCGTCGAGGCTGCCGATGTCCACGCCCAGCTCCAGCGCCGAGGTGCTGACGATGCCGTCGATGCTGCCCTCGCGCATCGCGCGTTCGGCGGCGCGGCGCTCCTTCGGCAGGTAACCGCCGCGGTAGGCGCGGATGCGCGGGCGCTTGCGCGGATCGTGGTCGAACACGTCCTTGAGGTATTTGGTGAGCACCTCGACCATGCTGCGCGACTGGGCGAACACCAGCGTCTTCATGCCCGACTTGATCGCCAGCCGCGCGATGCGGTTGGTCTGCGAGCGGGCGGACGCGCGCAGGCCGAGGTCGGGGTTCACGACCGGCGGGTTCCACAGCAGCACGTGCTTGTCGCCGGTAGGTGCGCCGCTTTCGGTGATCGCGGTGACCGCGTCCTCGATCAGCGCCTCGGCATGCTCCTGCGGATTGCCGATGGTGGCCGAGCACAGGATGAACTGCGGGTTGACGCCGTAGAACGCGCAGACGCGTTTCAGGCGGCGGATCACGTTGGCCACGTGCGAGCCGAACACGCCGCGATAGGTATGCACCTCGTCGATCACCACGTAGCGCAGGTTCTCGAAAAACTGCGCCCACTTGGTGTGATGCGGCAGGATGCCCTGGTGCAGCATGTCCGGGTTGCTGACCACGATGTCGCCATGCAGGCGGATCGCCTGCCGCGCATCGCCGGGCGTGTCGCCGTCGAAGGTGAACGCCTTCACGCCCAGCGCGCCGGCCTGGTTCAGCTCCAGCAGCTCGGCCACCTGGTCCTGCGCCAGCGCCTTGGTCGGGAACAGGTACAGCGCCTTGGCGTGATCCTGCATGGCTGCGGCGACCACCGGCAGCGTGTAGCACAGCGACTTGCCCGAGGCGGTGGGGGTGACGATGGCCACGTGCGCGCCTGCGCGCGTCGCTTGCCACGCTTCGGCCTGGTGACTGTAGAGCTGGTCGATGCCCCGCGCGCGCAGCGCGCCGGCCAGCGCATCGGGGAGATCGTCGGGCAGCGGCGCGAACCTGCCCTCCCGACCGGGGACCACGAAGGCGCCGGTGATCCGCGCGGCGTAGCGCTTCGACAACCGCCGAGCCAGGTTGCGGCCATCGCCCGGCTCGCCCAGCACGAGGTCGTCGCTGGCGTAGCGGTCGGGTAGTGCGTTCATCGGCAGGCTCCGCGCGAGGGTCGGCGGATTAGGCCGCGGGCGCGTCTCACCGACTGAGATGGCGGAGCGTGCAATGTCGCGCGATCACACCCATGACTTGAAGCACGTTGCGCACTGCGCAGGCAGACGATAGCCTGCACATCCTTCCCATCCACCTGACGCGTCTGGAGGTCGCTGCCGTGATTCATTCCTCGATTTCCGCCGGGTTGGCGCTGCGCTGAGACACGCGCCCCGGATGGCCGTTTGCCGGCCCATCCATCCTTTTTGTCCGCGAGCCTGATCGCAGGCGTTGACCCCGGTGTTTCCGTTCGACCTCCCGTCAGGGCGGTCGCCACGTATCGTCATCGTCCGGGGTTCCACACATGTCTGTTCAGTTTCCCACCCTGTCCCAGCTCGGCTGGCGGCCGGGCCTCTCGCAACACCTCACCTTGCAGGATTTCGAAGCCGGTTATCCGGCCCGCGTGATCGATGTGCATCGCGGCGGGATGTCCGTGCTGTCCTCGCGTGGCGCGACCGTGCTGCCGTTGCCGCCCGGCGAGGCGCCCGCGCCCGTCGTCGGCGACTGGCTGCTGCTCGAGATGGATGCACCGCACGTGTTGTGCCGGATCGAACCGCACAGCGCGCTCGCCGGCAGCGCGGCCAACCTGGACAGCCTGTTCGTGGTCGACTCCTGCGGCGACGACCTCGACCTGCCACGGCTGGAGCGCTACCTGGCGCTCGCGTTCGCGGCGGGCGTGGAACCGGTGATCGTGCTGACCCGGGCGGATCTCTGCGCGCAGATCCCTTCCTGCATTCGTTCCGTGCAGGCGGTCGCACCGGGTGTCGCGTGCATCGCCGTGGATGCCACCACGGCCTCGACGACGAAGCCTCTGCAGGCATGGCTGGATAGTGGTCAGACGGTGGCCTTCGTCGGAGCCCCCGGCGTCGGCAAGTCGAGTTTGATCGATACGCTCGCCGGTGATGCGCCACGGCATGCCGGCATGTTCCAGCTGTCCGGTGGCGCGTGGGTGATCGACACCCCCGAGCTGCGCGAGCTGCGGGCGGACGAGGTGGACACCGACCTGCAGGCGCTCGACATCGAACCGGCCTGACCGCCCGGTTCGATCGCCGGGCAGGGCGTCAGGCGACCCGCGCCGTCGCCCATGCCCCGCGTTCGCGCCAGTGCGGCACCTCGGCCCAGCCGTCCTGCGGCGGCTCGCCGGCCAGTGCGCGGCGCAGTTCATGGCGCCCGAGGTGGGGTGCGAACTGGTGGATGAAGGCCAGCGTGTACTCGCGCGGCACACTGTCCCGGCGCAGCACCACCCAGGTCGTGCACGGCGCGAACAACGCATCGGCGGGCAGCGCGTGCAGATCCGCGTCGTCCTGCTGCATGGCCATTTCGGCGAGGATGCCCACGCCCATGCCGGCGCGCACGTAGGTCTTGATCAGGTCGGCATCGCCGGCCGTCATCGCGATCTGCGGCGACAGTCCCGCTTCCTCGAACGCGCGGCGCAGTGAAGATTCGGGCCGCAGCGAGGAGTCGTAGCTGACCAGCGGCAGCGTCGCCAGCTCGGCCAGCGTGGGTGGCTTGGCGCGCAGGGCCAGCGGATGGTCGCGCGGGGTGACGATCACCCGTTGCCAGCGGTAGGCGGCAAACGCCATGCCCGCCGTGGGTGCCGCGCCGGCGCTGCTGATGATGGCCAGGTCGACCTGGCCGGCTTCCAGCCGGGCCAGCACGTCGGCGTCGCGGGTCGGCTCCAGGTGCACGCTGACCTGGGGAAAGCTGGCATTGAGCGCGGCGATCGCCGCGGGCAGGGCGAAGCGCGCCTGGGTATGCGTGGTGGCGATGCGCAGCTCGCCGCGGGCCTCGTTGCGCAGGTTGGCGGCGATCGCGCGGATGTTGGCCGCCTCGCTCAGCATGATCCGCGCCCGTTCGATCACCTGCTCGCCCGCGTGGGTCACCGCGTCCAGGCTCTTGCCCTTGCGCACGAACAGCTGGAAGCCCAGTTCGTCCTCAAGCTGGCGCAGCTGCTTGCTGAGCCCGGGCTGGGTGGCGTGCACGCGCTCGGCGGCCAGGGTGATGTTGAGGCCGGAATCGGCGATGGCGATGAGATGGCGCAGCTGGGTGAGCGTCATGGGCGGGAATCCGTGCGCGATGGTCGGGGGATGGATGGGCGCTGCAACTGCGCATACATCGTGCAATCCCCCGGCCGCGGGCACCATGGATACCTGGATCGGTCGGATGACGTACTTTCATATTGGACGTCTATACGTCCATTCGTTTCACATGTCAATCGTGACAGCGGTCATGCCGCAACGGCATAAGCACCAAGGTACAAATCATTTGTCGCGCCGGTGGCCGCTTCGTAGCGTAGGCGAACCCTTTGTTCCGGCCAGTCCTGCGCATGAAGCTCTATCCGATCTTTGCCTCGTTGTCGCAGCGCGCCGTGCTGGTGGTCGGCGGCGGCGCGGTGGCCGAGCGCAAGGTGGCGGCACTGCTGGAGGCGCAGGCACAGGTGACCGTGAACGCGCCCAGCCTCACGCCGCGCCTGCAGCGCTGGGCGCGGCAGGGTCGCATCGCCCATCGCACCGATCCGTTCCGCGAAAGCTGGCTGGAGCGCGTGTGGCTGGTGGTGGCGGCCACGCCCGATCGCGAGATCAACGCGCTGGTGGCGAGCCTGGGCGAGTTGCGCCGGATCTTCGTCAACGTGGTCGACGATGCGGCACTGTCCAGCTTCCATGTGCCGGCGGTGATCGACCGCGCGCCGCTGACCATCGCGATCTCCAGCGGCGGCCAGGCGCCGATGATTTCGCGCCTGCTGCGCGAGCGGCTGGAGGCGCTGCTGGATGATTCGCTGGGCGCACTGGCGCGGCTGATGGCGCGCCTGCGCCCGCGCATTCGTGCCCGCTTTCCCGCACCGGCGGCGCGACGCGCCTTCTACGAAAACCTGCTGGCCGGACCGGTAGCGCAGTTGCTGCGCCAGCAGCGCCACGGCGAAGCGCAGGCGGTGGCGGAACAGACCCTCGCCGACGCGCCGCTGCCGGCGGTCGGATCGGTGGTGCTGGTGGGCGCCGGTCCCGGCGATCCGGGCCTGCTGACCTTGCGCGCGTTGCGCGCGCTCAACGAGGCCGACGTGATCCTGCACGACCGGCTGGTCGGCGCCGGCGTGCTGGCGCTGGCTCGCCGCGATGCCGAGCAGATCGAAGTCGGCAAGCAAGGCGGGCGACATCACACCACGCAGGAAACGATTCATGCCTTGCTGCTGGAACATGCGCGCGCCGGCCGCCGCGTGGTGCGGCTGAAAGGCGGCGACCCGTTCGTGTTCGGACGCGGCGGCGAAGAGCTGGAGTTCCTGCGCGCCCACGCGATTCCTTTCGAAGTGGTGCCGGGCATCACCGCTGCCGTGGCGTGCGCGGCGTTCTCCGGGGTGCCGTTGACGCATCGCGACCATGCCCAGTCGGTGCGTTTCGTCACGGCGCACTGCCGGGACTCGCGCGACACGCTCGACTGGGCCGCGCTGGCGCAGGAGCGGCAGACCCTGGCGATCTACATGGGCGTCAGCGAGCTGGCGACCCTGCAGGCACGCCTGATCGAGCACGGCCGCGACGCCACCACGCCGTTCGCCCTGGTTGAAAACGGCTCGCTGCCCGATCAGCGCGTGGTCTGCGGCGTGCTGGGCAACCTCGCCGAGCGTGCCGCGGCCCACGCCGTGGGCTCACCGGCGCTGCTGATCCTGGGCGAGGTGGCTGCGTTGGCCCCGTCGCTGGCCTGGTTCGGTGCCGCGCCGCTGGGCGCGACCGTGCACGCCTTGCGCACCCCCGTCGCCGCGCGCGACGACGTGCTCGAAGCCATTCATCGGGCAGCCTGTTGACCGATTCCGAATCGGCGCATGATCGGCTTTCGCCCATGCGTCCGTTGCCTCATGTCCGATTCCCCGAGGAGACCCCCATGATCTACGACAACATCCTGGACACCATCGGCCGCACGCCGATCGTGAAGCTGCACCGCCTGGCGCCCGAGCACGTCAGCATCTACGTGAAGATCGAGGCGTTCAACCCGGCCGGTTCGGTGAAGGACCGGCTCGCGCTGGCGATCATCCTGGATGCCGAGCAGCGCGGCACGCTCAAGCCCGGCCAGACCGTGGTGGAGGCCACTTCCGGCAATACCGGTGTGGCGCTGGCCGCGGTGTGCGCGGCGCGCGGCTATCCGTTCGTGGCGGTGATGTCCGACACGTTCTCGCTGGAGCGGCGCAAGCTGATCCGGGCCTACGGCGGCAAGGTGGTGCTCACCCCCGGCGCCGCGCGCGGCACCGGCATGGTGGAGAAGGCCGTCGAACTGGCGAAACAGCACGGTTGGTTCCTCGCCGACCAGTTCGAGAATCCGGCCAACCCGGCTTACCACCGCCAGACCACGGCAGCCGAAGTGCTCGGCGACTTCGCCGGCCGGCGACTGGACTACTTTGTCAGCGGCTGGGGCACCGGTGGCACCCTCACCGGCGTGGGCGAGGTGATGAAGGTGGCGCGGCCCGAGGTCAAGGTGATCGGTGCGGAGCCGGCGGTCGCCTCGCTGCTCGGCGGCAAGGAGTGGCAGCCGCACAAGATCCAGGGCTGGACGCCGGATTTCGTGCCCGCCGTGCTCAACGCCAAGGTGGTCGACCGGATCGTCACCGTCGACGACGTCGTCGCGCGCGACACCGCGCGGGAACTGGCCCGGCGCGAGGGCATCTTCACCGGGCTGTCCTCCGGCGGCACCCTGGCCGCCGCGCTTGAAGTGGCGAAGGACGCGCCGGCCGGATCGGTTCTGCTCGCGATGCTGCCCGACACTGGCGAACGCTACCTGTCGACCTTCCTGTTCGAGGGCGTCAACGAGGGTTCCGACGAAGTCTGAGTGTCGTCGGGCGGTTGCCGTCAGCCGTCCTGCTCGATGTCGGTGATATGCGCCGTGGTTCCGATATCGCCTTCACGCGGGTCCAGGCCATGCACGAAGAACGGCTGCTGTCCGCGGGTGACGAAGCCCTCCGCCCGCCACGCCCCGAGCGCCGCGGGCGCGGCGGTCAGGCGCATTTCGATGGCGTCGTAACCGGCCGCATAGCCCATGCGGCCGAGCTCGCGGATGGCGCGGCGGTCGGCATTGTGCGCGCCGCCGGCGAACCAGGCGTCGGTCACCGTCATGAAACGTGGCGCGCGCACATTGGTTTCGCACACGAACCAGGCCAGCAGTGGCGCGCCGGGTGCGGGCGCCACCAGCAGAAAACGGCGGTCGATCGCGGGCAGGTCGAGAAAGCGCCAGCGCAACATGCTGGTGGTGCGCACGGTGCTGAAGCCGTCACCCCGTTCGGAGCGTTCCCACATCTGCTGCATGCGTGGATCAATGGTATCGCTCCAATGCGCATGCAGGCCGGTGCGTCGCAGCGGCTTGCCGAGCTGGCGCCCCGCCGCAAGCGCACTATCGAGCAGGCTGCCGCCCAGGCGGCCAAGCGGGCCCGGCAGCAAGCGCGTGGCGTAACCACGATAGCGCAGCGGTTTCACGTGCCGCTGCAGCTGGGTCGGAACCGCAAGGCCGGCGCGCTTGCACACAGCACCACCGCGTTCGTTGGACATGCCATAGACGAAGGGGAATCGCTGCAGGCTGGTCTCCAGCAGGCTGCGCAGCAATGCCACCGCGGGCTTGAGCGAGCGGTGCTCGCGACGCACGACGAAATGGCTGGCGCAACCGACCACCTGTTCGCTGCCACGCCACAGCACGGCGCGCGCACCCATGCCGACGGTACCCACGATCTCGTTGCTGGCACGGTGACGGAGCAGCTGAAGCAGCGGCTTCTCGTACGGACAGTTCAGGTAGAACACGTCGTACATGCGGTCAAGCTGGTCCTGCCAGCCGATGTTGCCGCGCCACAGGCCGAGCACGGTTTCGCGATCGCGCTCGAGGTGGCCCTCGATCGTTTCGTAGCGGTCGTCGGGAGTGGTTTCAGTCGCTTCCATGAAGGAAGTATCCAGCGCTGCGGCCAACGGCGATTCTGCGTTGCCCACCCTGGTTTGGGCAAGCGATTCGGGCCTGCCCGCCGGACTGTTGCCCTGGCCTCGAAGAGGCCGCGCCAGAGGTGACGCACGCCGCCCCGACAGGTGGCGTTGCCCACGCGACGGCTCGCATCGGGATGCGGCAGGCTGGATACTCGCACCCTGGCTTCCGCAACGGCGAGACCCATGCACAAGAACCGACTCGAGGCCTTCAGCGACGGCGTGCTCGCCATCATCATCACCATCATGGTGCTGGAGATGAAGGTGCCGCACGGCGAGACGCTGGCCGCGCTGCTGCCGATGACGCCGGTGTTCCTCAGTTACGTGCTGAGCTTCGTCTACGTCGGCATCTACTGGAACAACCACCACCACATGCTGCAACTGGCCGGCCCGGTCAGCGGCGGAGTGTTGTGGGCCAACCTGCACCTGCTGTTCTGGCTGTCGCTGCTGCCGTTCGCTACCGGCTGGATGGGTGAAAACCACTTCGCGCAGGGGCCGACCGCGTTGTATGGCGTGGTGTTGCTGATGGCGGCGCTGGCGTACTGGATGCTGCAGCGCTCGCTGATCCGCGCCGAGGGCGGGACCTCCGCGCTGGCCCGCGCCGTCGGCGGGGACTGGAAGGGCAAGTTGTCGCCGCTGATCTACGCCGGTGCCATCCTCTTCTCGTTCCACGCCGCGTGGATCGCGCAGCTGCTCTACGCCGTGGCCGCCTTGCTGTGGCTGGTGCCGGACCGGCGCATCGAGCGGATGGTGGGCCACGCGCCGCGCTGAGCAGTTGTGCCGGGTGTCGATCTTCGAGGCCCGGCGTGCGTTCGCGCGCCAGCTACCGCCCGGACTCGCCAGACGCCACCTCCGGCCGATACTTCACGTGGTCGATGAACGCGCGCAGCTTCGGCGTCAGCTGGCGGCGGCCGGGATGATAGAGAAACATGCCCGGCGTCATCGGCGCGAAGCGCCCCAGCACCTGCACGAGTTTTCCCGTACGCAGCAGTTCGGCGGCGATCGGCTCGGGCACCTGGGCAAGGCCCACGCCCTCCACGGCGGCGCCCAGCAGAGTGGGGAAGTCATTGGCGATGAACGGGCCTGACACCGCCACCTCGGTCGCGCGGCCATCGTCATCGAGCGCCCACGGCGCGAGTGCGCCGCTGGATCGCCGCGAGCGCAGACACGCATGCCGGCCCAGATCGTCCGGCCGCTCGGGCCGGGGAGTCTGCGCAAAATAGGCGGGGCTGCCGACGACGATGAGGCGGAACGGCGGCGTCAGTCGCACGGCGACCATGTCCACCGGCACGTGCTGGCCGAAGCGAATGCCGGCGTCGAAGCCGTCGGCCGCAAGGTCGACCAGCTTCTCGTCGGCGGCCAGCTCCACTTCCACCTCGGGACAGGCACGGCAGAACGAGGCGATCAGCGGCTCCAGCAGCACCGGCACCACGCCGCGAGGCACCGCCAGGCGCAAGCGTCCGGCCGGCCGCTGTCCGAGATCGCGCGCGACCTCACCGGCAGCGACCAGCTCCTCGAACGCGGGCTGGGCGCGCGCCAGGAATCGTTCGCCCGCTTCGGTCAGGCCGACGCTGCGCGTGGTGCGCACGAACAGCGCCGTGCCCACGCGATCCTCGAGGGTGCGCACCGCCTGGCTGATCGCCGACGGGGTCACCCCGAGTTCCGCCGCCGCCCGGCGAAAACTCAGGTGCCGCGCAACGCCGAGGAATGCTTCCACGCCGTCCAGCGCGCCTTGTCTGACTGTGAAGTTTTTCTTCATGGGGCGGTCACGTTGTGGCGGATAGTCGCTGGCGATAAGCGGTGCAAGCATGAATGCAGCGCCGCACCCACGCCGGCCGCACAGGAGACTACATGCCGCCGCAAATCATTTTCCAACTGCAGCTCGTGCTGGGCTATGTCGCGTGGCTGCTGTGCTTCAAGGCCTGGTTCTGGCCCAGGCTCCGGTCGATGGACCGGTTCGAAGCGCAACGCGCCATCGCCACGCTGCACAGTTTCCGTTTCTTCGGGCTTGCCTTCATCGTACCGGGCGTGGTCGGCCCGCATCTTCCTGCCGGCTTCGCCGAGTTCGCCGCGTACGGCGACTTCGCCACCGGCGTGCTGGCGGTCCTTGCGCTGCTTGCGGCACGCATGCGCCCCGTTTTCCGGGCCCTCGTGGTCGCCTTCAATCTGGTCGGCATGGTCGATCTCGTCCTCGACTACTGCCATGCCGTCCGTCTCGGCCTTCCGGAGCTGGCCGGGCAACTGGGTGCCAGCTATGCGATCCCGATCCTCTACGTTCCCTTGCTGATGATCACGCACATCGCGGCCTTCCAACTGCTGTTGCGTCCCGCGCATGGCCGTCGCGATGCGCGGGCGAGCGCAGGCGAACGCGGGTGAAACGGGCTTCTGGAGCGGGCTGTCCCGCAGTGGCAACTCGAGCCTCTGCACTTCGACCCGGCGGCCGGTGACGCATCGAGCGGGTGGCGGGCGAGGTTGGCCGGATCGGTCCGCTCCGGGTCCGATGCGGGGCTCGTCGAGGACGGAACGGCTGCCTAGAGTGACGGCTCCCCCATGATGGAGTCGCCCCATGTCCGACACCCCCGCCTTGCTGGTCATCGACGTGCAGCAATCGTTCCTGCAGGCGCCGTACTGGCGCGAGGACGACGTGCCGCTGTTCCGCGAGAAGTTGTTGCAGCTGATCGACGGCGCGAACGCCCGCGGCTGGCCGATCGTGCGCATCCTGCACGAGGAGGCTGCCGGACACTTCAGCGTGGCGTCGGGACTGGTGCAGCCGATGGCATGGGTGCCGCAGGTGCACGACGCGGTGTTCCGCAAGCAGGTGCACAACGCGTTCACCGGCACCGGCCTGCAGGCATGGCTGCGCGAGCGCGGCATCGGCCGCGTCATCATCAGCGGCATCCGCAGCGAGCAATGCTGCGAGACGACCGCCCGGGTCGCTTCCGATCTCGGCTTCGACGTCGACTACGTCACCGAGGCCACGCTGACCTTTCCGATGGTCCACGCCGGCAGCGGCACTCGCTACGATGCGCAAGACATCAAGCAACGCACGGAACTGGTTCTGGATGGACGCTTTGCCCGCATCCGCACCGTCGATGACGTCCTCGCCGATCACTGAGGTGTGCTTCGTGCTGCCGCCGGACCTGATCCTGCTGGATCTGGCCGGCGCGGCCGATGCCTTTCGCATCGCCGCCACGATGGGTCTGCCGGTGCGCCTGCGGCTGATGGCGCCGGTGGTGACGGGCGAGGTGGCGCCGACCGCGCTCGGCGTGGGTCTCGCCGGCGTCGAGCCGCTGCCGGCGAAGCTGCCCGAGTACGTGCTGATCGTGGTGTGCGGCGCCACCGGCAGCGCCGCACGCCTGTTGTCATCGGTGGCCGGCAAGACCCTGGTCGCATGGTTGCGGCAGCATGTCGTCGCCGGGCGGCCACTGGCCTGCGTCTGTTCCGGCGCGCTGCTGGCGGCAGCCGCCGGCCTGCTCGACGGGCGGCGCTGCACCACGCATCACAGCCTGCTCGACGAGCTGCGCCAACTGGCGCCGGCGGCCGAGGTGCTGGACAGCCGCGTATTCGTGGAAGACGGCGAGGTCTGCACCAGCGCCGGCATCACCGCCGGCATCGATCTCGCGCTGCATCTGATCGCCAGGCTCGGCTCGCCGCGCCTGGCCGCCGCCGTGGCGCGGGAAATGGCCGTCTACATGCGCCGCGCCGCCGGCGACCCGGCGCTGTCGCCGTGGCTGGAAGGGCGCAACCACATGGACATGGCCATCCACCGCGTGCAGGATGCACTGCTCAAGGCGCCCGCGCAGGACTGGCCGCTGGCGCGGCTGGCCGACATCGGCCACCTCAGCGTGCGCAGCCTCACGCGCCACTTCCGCGAAGCCAGCGGCATGTCGGTCAACCGCTATCACGCGCGCCTGCGGGTGGCGTTGGCGCGGCAGGCGCTGGCCAATGGCGACACCGTGGAGCGCGCGGCCGAGCGCGCCGGCCTGGCTTCGGCGCGACAGCTGCGCCGCTTGTGGGCAGCGCATGCCGACGACCGTCCGGCGTCGGTGCGGCCGCGCGCTTGAGCCTGCCTAGAGCAGGCTTTCCAGCGGCAGCAGCTTGAGCATCTGCACCTCGACCCGACGGCCGGTGGTGGCGCCGGGGTCGTGGTCGTAGGTCACCGGCTTGCCGTGCTCGGTGGCCTGCCATTGCATGGCGCCGCCATGCGCCGAGCCGTCCTGTTTCAGGGTCACGCGGTAGGCATGCTCGGGCAGCGTGGCGCTGTCGAAGAACGCGGTGACCGCCGCGGCCAGCGGCGGGCAGTCGACGATGATGCCCATCTCGGTGTTGAGCAGTTTCGAGCGGGCGTCCATGTTCATCGAGCCGATGAACACCTTCTGCCGATCCACCACGACGGCCTTGGCATGCAGGCTGACCCCCGAGGAGGTGCCGCCGGTGGTGGCCGGTTGCGGCGCGCCGGCGGCGGCCTGCAGTTCGAACAGCTGCACGCCGCTCTCCAGCAGCGGTCGGCGATAGCGCGAGTAGCCCGAGTAAACGATCGGCTCGTCGTTCGAGGCCAGCGAATTGGTCAGCACCTTGACCGTCACCCCGCGCCTGGCCAGCGCATCGAGATAGGCCGTGCCGCGCTCGCCGGGGATGAAGTAGGGCGAGATCAGCAGCAACTCGTGCTGCGTGCCATCCGCCATCGCCTTGATGTCCGGGCCGATGCGCAGCTCGGGCTGGTCCTCGGTCGCCTCGATCTTGGCCGGCTGGTCGGCCACCAGCGTGGCCGGTCCCCAGAACCACTGGCCTTTGCGGTCGGCGGAGGCGCCGTAGGGCAGGGCGTCCAGCGTGGCCTGGGCGTAATCCGATTGCGCGAACGCGCGCGCATCGTGCGCCAGTTCGGTCCGCAGTTTCGCCAGGTCGACATGATCGGCATGCTTGCCATGGAATGCCTTCACCGGATAAGCCGCGTCGCAGTTCCAGTACTCGTCGAAGGCATGCGAGGCCTGTGGCACCACCGGGCCGATCGCGATCAGGTCGAGGTCGCGGAAATGGGTGTCCTCGCCCGCGTCGAAGTATGCATCGCCGATGTTGCGTCCGCCGACGATCGCCACGTTGCCGTCGGCGATGAACGACTTGTTGTGCATGCGCCGGTTCAGCCGGTGCGTGTCGAGCAGGAACTGGGCAGCCTTGGAGAATACCGACGGCTTCTTCGTCGCGAACGGGTTGAACAGGCGCACCTCGATGTTCGGGTGGGTATCCAGCGCATCGAACAGGTCGATCGCCTGGCTGGCGTTGATGTCGTCCACCAGCAGGCGCACGCGCACGCCACGGTCGGCCGCGGCCAGCAGGCGCTGCGCCATCAGTCGCCCGGTCGCGTCGTTGTCGAAGATGTAGTACTGCAGATCCAGCGAATGCTGCGCGTGGTCGGCCAACGCCACGCGGCTCATCAACGCATCGGTGCTGCGGATCAGCAGGCGAAAGCCCGACTGATCCTGGTGTTTGTCGGTCTCGGCATGCACGTAGCGCGCCGCCGGCGTGCCCACGGTCGGCGGCAACGCCTTCGACACCGGCTTGACCACGGGCGCGGGCGGCGAGCAGGCCGCCAGGGCCACGCCGAGCAACACCGCGCCAAGCACACTGATGAGTCGCCGCATGTTCACCCGCCTTTTGCTGCGTGCCGATCACGGCTTCGCGGCCATCGTCCACCGCCAGCGACTTACTTTGCGAAGACGGTCGTGAAATCCATGCGACCGCGAGCCCTCGCCTCTGACCCGGGTACTCGGTTTTCCGTCTCTCGCTTATCCCCAGCTCGACAACGGCGTGGCGCCGGGCGCAAACATCCCCTGCGGCCCGAAGTGGAACATGCGGGAGCGATCGCGTACGTAGTCGTGGCCTTTTTCGGCGAGCACGGACCGGTTCAGTTCTTCATACCACCGCTGCACCGTGGTGGCGTCGGTGAGCAGCAGGAAGGTCCAGTCGGGGAACACGACGGTGATGGGTTCGTCGCCGTGCCAGGCGAACTGCGCCTCCGCGCCATGCTGCACCATGTCGGCACCGATCAGCTGGTTCAGCGAGCTGCGGATGCGCTCGAACTCCATGTCTGGGAGCAGCGGGGTGAAGTTCTTGACGCCGTGGAGTTGGCCTTCATGGCGCCGGTTGTCGGTTTCCTTGCCGCGAACGATCACATCCTTCAGATCGTAGTCGCCGTGGATGTAGACCCAGCCCTTGCCGGCGTGGTCGAGCTGCAGGCAGCCGTAGTGGCGGGATGCGGGATCGACGTCGACACGCCAGCGCCACTCGGCCGAGCAGGCGGCGGGGCGACCCACGCCCCAGGCCGCCCAGCTTTCCGGACGCTGCGGATCGCCCATGGCAGGCATCTTGTTCTCGGCCGCCAGGTAATGCATGCCGTCGTGCCAGGCCTTCATCGCCTTGTCCCGCTTGGCCGGCTTGAAGGCCCCCGGGTGCATGCCCGGGTGCACCACCAGCCCGGCGATGACGTAGTCCTGTTTCACCATGCGCCCCGCCACCGAGCGCATGAGGCCCGGCGGGTTGACGTCGGCGGTCTTGGCTTTCACCAGGGCCGGTTTGGGGTAATAGCCGGGCATGCCGACGTAGCGCAGCGAATCCTCGTTGGTATGTCGCACCAGCAGGATGACCTTGCGCTCCCGCGCCACCATGAGGAACTTCTGCAGGTCGATGCCGCGCATTCCCATGCCGATACCCATGATCGTCGTCCCTGTGTCGTATGGATGGGGGAGTGTACGAGTTTTGAAACTCGAGATCGGAGCAAAAAGCCCCGGCGACGGGGTTCCGGACTCGGCACGCAAGGCTCTCTTACCCGTCGGTATAGCGGCGAAGCCCCGGCGGCAATCAAGGGGGACGAATCAAAGGGGACGGGGGTAATTAAGCTGGTTTGACCACCTCAAGTCACTGATGCTCCCAGGGGACGGAATAGCTAACCCGTGGCGCTCCAGTCACGCGGCCCGCGGTTCCACCCGGCGCAGGATTTCGTCGCGTGTGGCCAGTGTCTTGAGGTCGTAAGTCGCCTGCAGGTTCAGCCAGGACACCGCGTCGCCGCCGAAGTAGCGTGCCAGGCGTTCGGCGGTGTCGGCGCTGATGCGGCGGCGCTCATTGACGATTTCGTGGATGCGGGTGGCCGGTACGCTCAGTGCCACGGCCAAAGCATTGGCGCTCATCCCGAGTGGGGTGAGGTAGTCCTCGCGCAGGATTTCGCCGGGATGTACAGGGCGCATGCGGTTGACGGGAAGTTTCATGATGCTCTCTCAGTGGTAATCCACGATTTCGACGTGTTCGGGCCCGCCGGCGGTCCACACAAAGCACACGCGCCACTGCCGGTTGATGCGGATGCTGTGCTGGCCAGCGCGATCGTGCTTGAGGGCCTCGAGCTGGTTGCCCGGTGGTGAACGCAGAAACTCAAGCGTTTGTGCGGCATCGAGTTGTGACAACTTGCGGATGGCGGCGTCCTTGATGGCGCGAAGCCGACGAGGGTCACCACCCTCGAACAGCGCCTGCGTATCCTTGCAGTGAAAGCTCCTGATCATGTATCGACGATATTACGTTTGACGTAATACGTCAAACGTGCTGTGCATTCGTTGGGCAAAGCATCGCCTTGGTCGAGAAGGTGTTGCCAGCGGATCAGAGCCGCTCAAACGCGAACGGCGCCGTATCGCTACGGCGCCGTTGCAGTTTCAGACTCCGGCCTTCGCCGGAATGACGAGCTTCAGAGCGCCTCGAAAATTCCCGCCGCGCCCATGCCGGTGCCGATGCACATGGTCACCATGCCGTACTTCTGCTTGCGACGGCGCATGCCGTGCAGCAGCGTGGCGATGCGCACCGCACCGGTGGCGCCGAGCGGGTGGCCCAACGCGATGGCGCCGCCGAGCGGGTTGACCTTGGCCGGATCGAGCTTGAGATCACCCATCACGGCCAGGGCCTGGGCGGCGAAGGCTTCGTTGAGTTCGATCCAGTCGAGCTGATCCTGGCTGATGCCGGTCTGCGCGAGCGCTTTCGGAATGGCTTCCTTGGGGCCGATGCCCATGACCTCGGGCGGCACGCCGGCGACAGAGAAGCCGACGAAGCGGGCGAGGGGCTGCAGGTTGTATTGCTTGATCGCCTTTTCGCTGGCGAGCAGCACGGCGCCGGCGCCGTCGGACATCTGGCTGGAGTTGCCGGCGGTGACGGTGCCGCCGAACTGGCCGTTGCGGAACACGGTCTTGAGCTTGCCCAGCACGTCCAGCGTGGTGCCGGCGCGCGGGCCTTCGTCCTGGTCGATGACGCGACTGTCGGTGGTGATGCCGCGGCTGCCCAAGTCCGGATAGTGGTCGTCGAGCTGGAACGGGGTGATCTCGTCCTTGAACTCGCCGGCGGCCTGGGCGGCGAGGGCGCGGCGGTGGCTTTCGACCGAGAACGCGTCCTGCTGCTCGCGGCTGACCTTCCACTGCTTGGCGACGTTTTCGGCGGTGATGCCCATGCCGTAGGCGATGCCGATGTTCTCGTCCTGGAAGATCGCGGGGTTCATGGCGATCTTGTGGCCCATCATCGGCACCATGCTCATGCTCTCGGTGCCGCCGGCGAGCATCAGGTCGTCCAGGCCCAGGCGGATGCGGTCGGCGGCCATCGCCACCGACTGCAGGCCGGAGGAGCAGAAGCGGTTGACGGTGACGCCGGGCACGGTGTGCGGCAGGCCGGCCAGCAGCAGGCCGATGCGCGCCACGTTCATGCCTTGCTCGGCCTCGGGCATGGCGCAGCCGATGATGACGTCGCCGATCTGGTGCGGGTCGATGCCCGGCGCCTGCGCCATCACGGCGCGGATCACGTGGGCGAGCATGTCGTCCGGGCGGGTGTGGCGGAACACGCCGCGCGGCGCCTTGCCGACCGGGGTGCGGGTGGCGGCGACGATGTAGGCGTCTTGCACTTGCTTGGTCATTTTGTTCTCCGTTGCCCTTCGCGCGGTGCGCGGATGCGGGCGAAGTCTTGTCGTGGCGGTAAGGGTCAGTTCCGCAGCGGCTTGCCGGTGGTCATGGTGTGGGCAATGCGCGCCTGGGTCTTTTCGGTTTTCGCCAGCTCCACGAAGTGCTTGCGTTCCAGTGCCAGCAGCCATTCCTCGTCGACGCTCGAGCCGCGCTCGATCACGCCGCCGCACAGGGTGTCGGCGATGCGCGAGGCGATGTCGACGTCGTGTTCGGACGCGAAGTAGCCGGCCTGCAGATTGGCCAGCTGCGCCTTGAAGGTCGCGGTGCCGACGTCACCGGCGACGGTGACATGGGCGGGCAGGGGCGGGCGGTAGCCGGCCTCGGCCAGCGACAGCGCCACCTTCTTGGCCACGTACAGCAGCTCGTAGGCGTTGAACACGACCACGTCGCTGTCGCGCAGTAGGCCCATGTTCTTCGCCTCGATGGCGCTGGGGGAAACCTTGGCCATCGCCACGGTCTCGAACACCTTCTTCAGCTCCTCGAACGGGTCGGCCGGATTGGCCCTGGATGCACGCACGGCCAGTTCATGCAGGCCGCCACCGGCGGGCAGCAGGCCGACGCCGGCCTCGACCAGGCCGATGTAGCTTTCGAGTGCCGCCACGGTGCGGGCCGAATGCATCTGGAATTCGCAGCCGCCGCCGAAGGCCATGCCGCGCACGGCCGAGACCACCGGCACCAAGGCATGCTTGATCGCCATGCTGGTGCGCTGGAAGTTGGCGACCATCTTGCCGAAGTCGTCGAACTTGCCGTCCTTCAGCAGGCCCAGCGCGCCTTTCAGGTCCGCACCGGCGGAGAACGGCTCGCCGGTCTGCCAGATCACCACGGCCTTGAGCTTTTCCTCGGCCAGCTTGATCGCGTGCTGGATGCCGTCGAGCACGTGGTCGTTGACGGTGTTCATCTTGGTCTTGAACGAGATGATGCCGACGCCGTCGTCGCCCAGCGTCCACAGGCGGATGCCATCGTTCTCCCACACGGTGGTGCCGTTGTCGAACTTCTCGCCCAGGATCGGGTCGGGGAACAACTGGCGCTGGTACACCGGGTGCTGCGAACGCGGCTTGTCGGCGTTGGCGCTGGCCGAGTACGAGCCGTCCTTGCCGTGCACGCCCTTGCGGCCATCGGTGACCCAGGCGGGCAGGGGCGCTTTGCTCATCGCCTTGCCGGCCTTGATGTCCTCGTTGATCCATGCGGCAACCTGCTGCCAGCCGGCGGCCTGCCAGGTCTCGAACGGACCGAGCTTCCAGCCGTAGCCCCAGCGGATGGCGAAGTCGACGTCGCGCGCGGTGTCGGCGATGTCGGCCAGGTGATAGGCGGTGTAGTGGAACAGGTCGCGGAACGTGGCCCACAGGAACTGCGCCTGCGGGTCGCCGGAGGCGCGCAGCTTGCCGAATTTCTCGGCCGGGTCCTCGATCGCCAGGATCGCGGCGACTTCGTCGGAAGCCTTCTGCTCGGACGGGCGGTAATCCTGCTTGGCAACGTCGAGCACGACGATGTCCTTGCCGGCTTTCTTGTAGAAGCCTGCGCCGTTCTTCTGCCCCAGCGCACCCTTGTCGATCAGGCCCTGCAGCCATGCCGGCGCCTTGAAATACTGGTGCCACGGATCCTCGGGCAGGGTATCGGCCATGGTCTTGATGACGTGGGCCATGGTGTCCAGGCCGACCACGTCGGCGGTGCGGTAGGTGGCGCTCTTGGGGCGGCCCACGGCCGGACCGGTCAGCGCGTCGACGGTGTCGAAGCCGAGCTTGAACTGCTCGGTGTGGTGCATGGTGGCCAGCATCGAGAACACGCCGATGCGGTTGCCGATGAAGTTCGGCGTGTCCTTGGCGATCACCACGCCCTTGCCGACGGTGGTGACCAGGAAGGCTTCGAGGCCGTCCAGCACGTTCTGGTCGGTGAGCCGGGTCGGGATCAGCTCGACCAGGTGCATGTAGCGCGGCGGATTGAAGAAATGCACGCCGCTGAAGCGGTGGCGCATTTCCTCCGGCAGCGCCTCGGCCAGGGTGTTGATCGACAGGCCGGAGGTATTGGAGGCGATGATCGCGGTCTTCGACAGATGGCCGGCGATCTTCTTGTACAGGTCGAGTTTCCAGTCCATCCGCTCGGCGATCGCCTCGATCACCAGGTCCACGTCCTTCAGATGATCGAGATCATCGTCGTAGTTGGCCGGGACGATCGAGGCGGCCAGGGCCTTGTCGGCCAGCGGGGCCGGCGACAGCTTGGCCAGGTTGGCGATCGCCTTCAGCGCGATGCCGCTCTTCGGACCCTCTTTTGCGGGCAGGTCGAACAGCACGGTTTCGACGCCGGCGTTGGTCAGGTGCGCGGCAATCTGCGCGCCCATGACACCGGCGCCCAGCACGGCGGCCTTGCGGATGCGCAGGCTTGATGTGGGGGAGGATGCAGCGGTCATTGGCTTCTCCGATGGTGCGATGGTGGTGACGCGATCAATGGGGCAGGCGGCGCGGGCGGGGCGAGTTCAGGGGTGGCTCAGCCCGGCGGCGGCGAAGCGGATCAGATGCTGGACGGTCTGCTCAAGATGTTCTTGTTCGGTGACGTCGCCCTTGCGCTGGATCATGCCGAAGCCCGACATGGCATGGGTCAGCGCGCCAGTGACCAGGTCGATGCGCCAGTACAGCTCGGACTTGCCGAGGTGGGGCAGCAGCCGGGCGAACTCACTGGTGAACTGGCGCATCACGTGGCCGTAGTTCTCCGACAGGAAGCGGCGCAGGCTGTCGTCGTGCTCGGCGAAGGCGCGTGCCAGCACACGCATGAACAGGGCGCCGCTGCCGTCGTGCGACAGCTCCAGCGCGGGGCGGATATAGGCGGCCAGCACCTGCTCCAGAGTGGCCTCGCCGCCGGCCAGCTTGTGCAGGGCGGCCAGGCGGTTGGCGTTCAGGGCGTCCAGGCGGCGGCGGAAGACCTCTTCGACCAGCTTCTCCTTGGAGCCGAAGTGGTAGTTGACGGCGGCTAGGTTGACCCCCGCGGCGGAGGTGAGCTGGCGCAGCGAGGCGCCGTCGAAGCCGCGCTGGGCGAACATCTTTTCCGCGGTGCCGAGGATGCGATCCCGGGTGGAGCTGGTTGAGTTCACGGAGCGGACGTCCTTCGGCAACCGGCACGATTCAAACGATCGTTTGAGCATACGGGAAGCGCTTCCCGGGCGTCAAACGAACGTACGGATCAAGCCTGCGCGATCCTTGCCAATGAGCTAGAATCTGTCAGACTTTAGTGGGCTAAATCCTCAATCCTTGTCAGATTTGGCTACTCTTGCCGGTAGTTGCCGGCGCAATCACCTTTCCCGAAATCCGTTTGCCGGAGCAGATTCCCATGGCGCTGGAGCGCACCCTTTCCATCATCAAACCCGACGCCGTCGCCAAGAACGTCATCGGTGAAATCTACGCCCGTTTCGAAAAGGCCGGCCTGAAGATCGTCGCCGCCCGCATGAAGCAGTTGTCGCGCGCCGAAGCCGAAGGCTTTTATGCGGTGCATCGCGAGCGCCCGTTCTTCAAGGCACTGGTCGAGTTCATGATCTCCGGTCCGGTGATGATCAGCGTGCTGCAGGGCGAGAACGCCGTGCTGGCCCATCGCGACCTGATGGGTGCCACCAATCCGAAGGAAGCCGCGCCGGGCACGATCCGCGCCGACTTCGCCGAGTCGATCGACGCCAACGCCGTGCACGGCTCCGACGCGGTGGAAACCGCCAAGGTGGAAATCGCCTACTTCTTTGCCTCCACGGATGTAGTTGGTTAATTTGTGCGTTCATCCTTGAACGCGAAGATCAAAATGCGGCCATCCGTGGCCGCACAGTAAAAACAAGTGCGTTCGTCCCTGAACGCGAAGATCAAAAAGCGGCCATCCGTGGCCGCACTCTTCACAAGAGCTTTTCCTTGGACCAAGTTGCTGCCAGCTCGAAGAAGGTCAACCTGCTCGATTTCGATCGCCAGGGTCTGCGTGATTTCTTCACGCAGATCGGCGAGAAGCCGTATCGCGCCGAGCAGGTGATGAAGTGGATCTACCACGACCTGGAAGACAACTTCGACAACATGACCGACGTGGGCAAGGCGCTGCGCGCCAAGCTCACCGAGGCCTGTTACATCGGTGCGCCGAAAACCCTGCTGGACAAGGTCGCCACCGACGGTACGCACAAGTGGCTGCTGGGCATGGACTCGGGCAATGCGATCGAGACGGTCTACATCCCCGAGCCGACCCGCGGCACCTTGTGCGTTTCCTCGCAGATCGGTTGCGCGCTGAACTGCCAGTTCTGCTCCACCGGCGCGCAGGGTTTCAACCGCAACCTGTCCACCGCCGAGATCATCGGCCAGGTGTGGGTGGCGGCGAAGTACCTGGGCAACGTCACCCACCAGAATCGTCGCATCACCAACGTGGTGATGATGGGCATGGGAGAGCCGTTGGCCAATTTCGAGAACGTGCTGAAGGCGATGAAGCTGATGCGCGACGACCTTGGCTTCGGCCTGGCATCGAAGCGCGTCACCTTGTCCACCGCCGGCCTGGTGCCGCTGATCGACCAGTTGTCCGATGCCATCGACGTGTCGCTGGCGGTATCGCTGCACGCGGCCAACGACGAGCTGCGCACCGAGTTGATGCCGATCAACAAGCGCTACCCGATCGCCGACCTGCTGGCCGCCTGCCAGCGTTGGGTCGCGCGCAAGCCGCGTACCTCGATCACCTTCGAATACACCTTGATGAAAGGCGTCAACGACCAGCCCGAGCACGCCCGCCAGCTGATCAAGCTGATGCGCAAGCTGCCCACGTGCAAGGTCAACCTGATTCCGTTCAACCCCTTTCCCGGTACGCAGTTCGCGCGATCGGACGCGGCTGCGATCCACGATTTCCAGAGTCAGCTGCTCAATGCAGGCGTGCTGACCATGCTGCGCCGGACCCGTGGCGACGACATCGACGCGGCCTGCGGCCAGTTGGCGGGGCAGGTTGCCGACCGCACCCGGCGCAGCGCCGAACTTCGCAAGCGGCAGAACCAGGGGGCTTCGCATGCGCTTTGACCGGTTGGTGATTCCGTGCCTGTTGTTCGCGCTGGCCGGTTGCGTCACCACGCACACCAATACCGGCGCGCTGGGCAAGCCGTTGCCGCAGGAGACCAAGGCCGAGCAGGCCAAGGAAGCGGCACGCATCCACACCGAGCTGGGCCAGCATTACCTCACCATCGGCGACATGCAGACGGCGCTGGCCAAGGTGCAGATGGCGCTGAAGTTCGACCCCGACTACGCGCCGGCGCATACGGTCATCGCCTTCATTTACGCGCGTATCGGCAACCTGGCCGAAGCGGAGCAGCACTACCGCAAGGCGGTTGCGCTGGAGCCGACCAAGGGTGCGTGGAACAACAACCTGGGTCAGTTCCTGTGCTCGCAGGGCAACTATGCCGAGGGCGAAACCTATTTTCGCAAGGCGGTGGCCGATCCGTTCTACGCCACCCCTTCGGAGGCCCTGACCAACGCCGGCGTCTGCCAACTGCTGGCGGGCAACAAAACCAGGGCCGAAGCGGATTTTCGTGACGCCATCGCGCGAAATCCACAAAATGGCGAGGCACTCTTCCAACTCGCAAGCCTTCTGTACCAGGGGAAAGATGCGTTTCGCGCGAGGGCATTCCTGCAGCGTTTCGACGCGCTGGGCAAGCCGACTGCCGCTTCGCTGAAATTGGGGCACGACATCGAATCGAGCATGGGCAACCCGGAGGGGGCCCGCAATTACGGCAAGCGACTGCGCAGCCAGTTCCCGGACTCGGAACAGGCGCACGCCCTTGACTCAACCCAAAACCCATGACGTCCATGCACTCTCCATCGTCCGAACACGCGCCTGACGGCGCCCGACTTCCCGCCGCCCAGGCGGCGGGGCAGGGCGTGACATCCGGCGAGTCGACCCAGCCAAGCTTCGGCAGCCGGCTGCGGGCGGCACGCGAGGCGCGCGGGCTCGACCTGGAAGCCTGCGCCACCACGCTGCGCCTGCCGGTGAGGGTGCTGCGCAAGCTGGAGATGGACCAGTACGACGGCACCGATTCGAAGGTCTACCTGGGCAGTTACATCGCCAAGTACGGCCACTATCTCGGCATCAACGAGGTCTCGGTCCAGCTGGAAGTGGATCGCATCCGCCAGGTCGACACGCCGCTTGTCACCAGTGGCGGCATCTCCCATTCGCGTTTCCTGTTCGATCGCTACGCCACCGCCGCCACCTATGTGGTGCTGACCCTGGTGATCGCCGTGCCCACGCTCTGGTTCGGCGTGAAAAGCACGCTGGACCGGGACATCACCCACCTCGCTCCGCTGGACGCTGCCCCGGTAGCGCAACAGGATCCGGTCGGCGCCGCTGCGGTGACGGCAACCGGACATGATGCCAGCCAGCCCGCGGCAACCGCCCAGGTCGATGGCACCGAGGCGGAGTCGGAGCAGCCCCTGCTGGCGTCGATGGCGCCGTTCCCGAACCTCTCCAGCCCGACCCAGGCCAAGTCGCCGGCCACCCCTCCGGTGGTCAGCAGCGGCGGCCATCAGCTGGAGCTGACGCTGAGCTCACCGAGCTGGGTCGAGGTGACGCGTGCCGACGGTACGCGTCTCGAATACGGTTTGCTGCCGGCTGGCAGTCATACTGTCTACTACAGCGACCAGCCGCTGAACGTGAGCATCGGCAACGTCGGCGGCGCCCAGGTCGTGATCGACGGAAAGGCGATCGGCCTGGACGATTTCCGTCGCGCCAACGTCGCGCATTTCCGCATGCACGTGCAGGACGGCAAGGCCTCCGCCACCAGCCTCTGATCGGTTCCGCCGGCGCTGCCGGCGCTCCAATTCGGTTATGCTTGCGCACTGCCCGCCTGCGACCAGGCGGGCCTGACTTATCCATTACCTGTGTTTACGCGCCGGACTGCGCCAAGCGGTGTGCGGCCTCTTGAACGGTGATTGCATGGCATTTGAAGAGTACGACAAGTACGAACAGAGCGAATTGGTACAGAAGTGGCTGCGCGAGAACGGAGTTTCGATCGTCGTCGGCATCCTCATCGGCCTGGTCGGCATCTTCGGATGGCAGCAATGGCGCAATCACCAGGTGCGCAACGAGAGCGCGGCCTCGCAGCTCTACCAGCAGGCCAAGGTGGCGCAGCTGTCCGGCAAGACCGACGTGGCTACCCAGCTGACCGACCAGCTGATGAAGGATTACGCCAAGTCGCCCTATGCGCTGTTCGCCGTCAGTGACCGCGCCCGGCAGCAACTGCAGGACAAGCAGCTGGACAAGGCCCAGGCCTCGCTGGAGTGGGCCGAAAGCCACACCACCGAAGAGCCGCTGAAGGCACTGACCATGGTGCGGATTGCCCGGGTCCAACTGGCGCGCGACCAGGCCCAGGCCGCGCTGACCACACTCGACCGCGTGCCGGCCGGCAGCTTCCAGGCCCTGGCGCAGGAACTCCGCGGCGATGCGCTGGTCAAGCTTGGACGCATGGACGACGCACGCAAGGCCTACCAGTCGGCCATGTCGGCACTGAGCGAGGACGCCCCGCAACGCGGCGCCTTGCAGATGAAACTCGATGATCTGGCCGTGGCCGGGAAGCAGGGTGCATGAAAGTTCACATGATCAAACGCGCCATGCTGGTTTCACTGGTATCGCTGCTGACGCTCGCCGGTTGCCACTCCTTCAAGAAGGAGAACGTCCAGCCACCGACGCCGCTGGCCAAGGATTTCAAGCCGACGGTGCAGGTGACCCGGCTGTGGCGCGCACGGGTGGGCGACGGCGCGGGAGACAGCGGTGTGCGACTGCGCCCGACCGTGGTCGATGGCGTGCTCTATGCGGACAGCACCGACGGCAAGCTGGCTGCGTTCGACGCCACCAGCGGCAAGAAGCTGTGGTCGAAGAGCTCGCGCACGCACGGCTGGTTCGGCTGGGGTGACAAGAAGCGCAAGGACGCCATGTACGCCGGCGGCCCGGCGGTCAGCGGCGACCTGCTCGCGGTGGGCACGCTCGACGGCCACGTCTACGGCGTCAGCGCGAAGGACGGCAGCCCGCGCTGGGAAGCCGAGCTGGACACGCAGGTGCTGGCCTCGCCCCTGATCGTCGGCAACCAGGTCATCGTGCGCGGCAGCAACGGCCGGATCTATTCGCTCGATACGGCCACCGGCGAGCGCCAATGGGTGTACGACCAGGGCAACGTGCCGCTGCTGAGCGTGCGCGGCAACGGCGGCTTGCTGGTCGCCAACGGCGTGGTGTTCTTCGGCAGCGATGATGGTCTGCTGGTCGCCTTGCGCCAGGACAACGGCAGCAAGTTGTGGGAGCAGCGCCTGGCCAGCGGCGAAGGCCGCACCGAGATCGACCGCCTGAGCGATGCCGATGGCACGATCCTGCTCGACGGCAGCACCTTGTACAGCGCCGCGTACCACGGCAACGTGGTGGCCGTCGACGGCCCCAGCGGACGCCCGCTGTGGTCGCATCCGTTCTCCAGCTACACCTCGCTGGCGTCGAAGTACAACTCCATCTTCGGGGTCGACGACCAGTCGCGCGTATGGGCCTTCGACAAGTCCGGCGGTGCTGACATGTGGAAGAACGACTCGCTGCGCTATCGCTGGCTGACCGGGCCGGCGGTGCAGGGCAATTACGTGGTGGTCGGCGACGCCGAAGGCTACGTGCACTGGCTGCAGACCGGCGACGGCGCACTGGCCGCGCACGAACGCCTTTCCAAGAAGGCGATCCGCGCACAGCCGCTGGTGGTGGGTGACGTCGTGTACGTCCAGGACGTGAAGGGCCGCATCGGCGCCTATCGCCTGTCCTCGCCCTGATCGAAGAACGAAGTTCCCATGTTGCCCGTCGTCGCCCTGGTCGGTCGCCCGAATGTCGGCAAATCGACCCTGTTCAACGTGCTCACGCGCAGCCGCGACGCGCTGGTGGCAGACATGCCCGGGGTCACGCGCGATCGTCACTACGGCGCCTGTCACCTGGGCGAACGGCCGTTCCTCGTGGTGGACACGGGCGGCTTGTCCGGCGTCGAGGAGACGATGGACGTGCTCACCGCCAGGCAAGTGCGACTGGCGATCGACGAGGCCCAGGTGCTGGTTTTCGTGGTCGATGCGCGTGACGGGCTGCTGCCGCAGGACCACGCGATCCTTGCCGAACTGCGCCGCAGCGGCAAGCCGATCATTGCGGCGATAAACAAGACGGACGGTCTGGACGAACAGGCCGCGCTGGCGGAATTCGCCGCGTTCGGCATGGCCTCGACCCTGCCGATCTCGGCCGCGCACGGGCGCGGCACCGACGAGCTGCTGCGTGCAGTGCTGCCGCTGTTGCCGCCGGACGAGGATGTCGCGGGCGAAGTGGCCACCGAGGATGGCAGCATTCGCGTGGCGATCGTCGGCCGCCCGAACGCCGGCAAGTCCACCCTCATCAATCGCCTGCTCGGCGAGGAACGGCTGATCGTCTCCGACGTGGCCGGCACCACCCGCGACCCGATCCGGGTCGCACTGGAGCGCGACGGCAAGCGTTACACCCTGATCGACACCGCGGGCATCCGGCGCAAGGCCAGGGTCGAGGAAGCGGTTGAGAAGTTCAGCGTGATCAAGACGCTGCAGTCGATCGCCGCCGCCCAGGTGGTGGTGATGATGATCGACGCGCGCGAGAACCTGGCCGATCAGGACCTCACCCTGATCGGCTACGCCATCGACGAGGGCAGGGCGCTGGTGATCGCGCTCAACAAGTGGGATGGCCTGGACGCCTACCAGCGCGAGGAGTGCCTGCGCGCGCTGGATCGTCGGCTGGTGTTCGTCGACTGGGCCAGGCGCGTGCATATTTCCGCGCTGCACGGTTCCGGGCTGCGCGAGCTGATGCGCGCGGTGGTGCGTGCGCATGCGTCGGCGACGAAGGAGCTGGCCTCCTCCGACCTGACCCGCACACTGGAAAAGGCGTACGAGAGCTACCAGCCGCCGCTGGTCAACGGCCACGCGCCGAAGTTGCGCTTCGCGCATCCGGGCGGCACCAATCCGCCCACCATCGTGATCCACGGCACGCGCACCAAGCACATCGCGCCGGCCTACCAGCGCTACCTGGAAAACTTCTTCCGCAAGCGTTACAAGCTCGAAGGCACACCGATCCGCATTGCCTTCCGCGAAGGCGAAAACCCCTATGCGGGGCGCAAGAAGGTGTTGACCAAGGAGCAGCAGCACAAGGCCCGACGCCGGCTCAGCGAGCTGATCAAGCGCACGCGCTGAGCGCCTGCCGTCAGGGCAGGTCCGACGGCAGCAGGCCATACACGGCCGCGTCCCGCGGCTGCCCGTTCACCAGCAGGCGGTGGCGGGCGATCGATTCGAACCGTGCGCCGATGCGCAGCGCCGTGGCGCGGCTCGGCGTGTTGTCCGGCAGCGCCACGACTTCGATGCGGATCAAGCCCAGCCGCTCGAACCCGAAGCGGGCAACCAGTTGTGCCGCGGCCGCCGCCAGGCCCTGCCGCTGGCGGCCTTGGCGTACCCAGTAGCCGAGGTTGGCGCGCCGATGCAGCGGCTCGAACTGGTTGAGCCCCACGCCGCCCAGCAGCGAACCGCCGCACCCGTCGCGCATCGCGAAGGCAAAGTGGTGGCCGGTGTGCCAGCCAGCCTGGCAGTGGCTGATCCACGCGCTGGCCTGATCACGGCCATAGCCGGCGTGGCACCAGGGCAGCCAGCGTCCGACACTGGCGACGGATTCCTGCACGGCGTCCACCAGCCGCCCGGCATCGTCCTCCATCCACGGGCTCAAACGCAGCCGTGCATCGCACAGCTCGATCGAGTACTGCGGGTCTTTTTCCATCTGCCTGCCCGGGTTGCCGGTGTGTCGTCGTTTGTGCGCGTGTCGCCCAGCCGGGATAATGCATCCTTTACTGTCAGGGATCAGCATGAGCGCACGCATACTCGACGGCAAACGCATTGCCCGGGAACTGCTGGAACAGGTGCAACTGCGGGTCGCCGACCGGGTGGCCCGGGGGCTGCCTGCGCCGGGGCTGTCCGTGGTGCTGGTCGGCAGCGATGCCGCCTCGGCGGTATACGTGCGCAACAAGCGCAAGGCCTGCCATCAGGCCGGTTTCCGTTCGTTCGATCACGACCTTCCGGCTGAAACCACGCAGGCCGAGTTGTTCGCGCTGATCGACCGCCTCAACGCCGATCCGCAGGTGCACGGCATCCTGGTGCAGTCGCCGCTGCCTGAGCACATCGACGAGGACGCGCTGGTCGACCGCATCGATCCCGGCAAGGACGTGGATGGATTCCAGGCGGTCAACGTGGGGCGGTTGGCGCTGCGCCGGTTCGGCCTGCGGCCGTGCACCCCGCGCGGCGTGATGACCCTGCTCGGCCACACCGACCGGCCGGTGCGCGGGCAGCATGCGGTGGTGGTCGGCGTGTCCAACCACGTCGGCAGGCCCCTGGTGCTGGAGCTGATGATCGCCGGCTGCACCACCACCTCGTGCCATCGCTTCACGCGGGATCTGGAAAGCTTCGTGCGCCAGGCCGACATCGTGATCGTGGCGGTCGGCAAACCGGGGCTGGTGCGCGGCGACTGGATCAAGCCCGGTGCGGTGGTGATCGACGTCGGCATCAATCGGCTGGAGGATGGACGGCTGGTCGGCGACGTGGAATTCGCGCCGGCCGCCGAGCGCGCCAGCTGGATCACGCCGGTGCCGGGCGGGGTCGGGCCGATGACGGTCGCCACCTTGATGGAGAACACGCTGGAAGCGGCCGAGGCGCAAGCTGTCCGCAGCAGCGCCGGCTAGGTCGTTCGCTCAGCCGCAGTGACTGGTACCGTGGGAGTCGAGCGAGCAGGGCATGACGGTCGCCTCGCCACCGGCTGCATGGTCAGTCTGGATGGTCGTATGGCTGATCGCGAAGCGGTCGCGCAGCATGGCTTCCAGTTCGCGGCGCACGTCGTGACAATCGACATCCAGCTCGACGAAAACGTGCGCCGACAGCGCCGGCATGCCCGAGGTCACCTCCCATACGTGCAGGTCGTCCACGCGTGTTACCGCGGGCAGGGCATGCATGGCCTGGGCGATCGCGTCCGGCTCCAGCCCACGCGGTGCCGCCTCCAGGAAAACCCGACCGGCGTCGCGCACCAGGCCGATGCCGGCCCTGAGCATCAGCGCCGCCACCACCAGCGCCGCGAGGGAATCGAACCGGTTCCACCCCGTCCACCACACCAGCACGCCGGCCACCGCCGTGGCGATGAACGCGTAGAGATCGGTGAGAACGTGCTGGTAGCTGCCCTGGATGTTGAGGCTCTCGCGATTGGCCTTGCTCATCGCCCACACCGCCAGCAGGTTCACGCCAATGCCCGCCACCGCCACCACGGTGACCAGCAGGCCGTGCACGGAGGGCGGGTGGATCAGCCGGCGCACCGCCTCGGCCACGAACCATACCGACAGCAGCAGCAAGGTCACGCCATTGGCCTGTGCGCTGAGGATCTCCACTCGCTTGAGCCCGAAGGTGTAGCTGCCGCGCGCCGGCCGGCTGGCCAGCCGCATCGCCACCAGCGCCAAGGCGATCGCGCCGACGTCGGTGAGCATGTGGCCGGCATCGGAGATCAGCGCCAGCGATTGGGCAAGGATGCCGACCACCACCTCGACGATCATGAAACCCAGCAGCAGCAACAGGGCGATCGTCAGGTAAGGTCGATCGGCATCACGGGCCACGCCGTGGGCATGATGGCCAGATGCATGGGCATGGCCATGCCGGTGCGCGTGATCATGATCGTGGGACGGATGCGAGTGCACGGTTGCTCCTGCGGGGGAGGCCAAGATACACGCCGGGCGCGGTGCTATGTCATCACAGCGCGGCGATCGGGAGTGCGCGCGGCCAGCCTGGCGCTGGCGAGGGCAGTGAAGGGAACGTATAATTCCCGCTTTGCAGCGGGACATTTCGCATGCGCATCCTCGCCGAGGCCCTGACCTACGACGACGTCTACCTGGTTCCGGGCCATTCCATCGTCCTGCCGCGCGACGTGAACACCTCGACGCGATTCACCCGCGGCCTGCGCCTGAACATCCCGATCGTTTCCGCCGCGATGGATACCGTCACCGAGGCGCGCCTGGCCATCACCATGGCGCAGAACGGCGGCATCGGCATCATCCACAAGAACATGACCGCCGAGCAGCAGGCCGCCGAAGTGCGGCTGGTGAAGAAGTTCGAGGCCGGCGTGATCCGCAACCCGATCACCGTCGGTCCGGAGACCTCGATCCGCGAGGTGCTGCGGCTCACCCATGCGCACAACATTTCCGGCGTGCCGGTGGTCGAGGGCAATCGGCTGGTCGGCATCGTCACCAGTCGCGACATGCGTTTCGAACGCAAGCCGGACGACCCGGTGCGCAACATCATGACCCGCCAGGACAAGCTGGTCACGGTAAAGGAAGGCGCCAACCAGGATGAGGTGATGCTGTTGCTGCACAAGCACCGCATCGAGAAGGTGCTGGTGGTCAACGACGACTTCCAGTTGCGCGGTCTGATCACCGTGAAGGACATCCAGAAGGCGCGCGACAACCCGCACGCCGCCAAGGACAGCCACGAGGCGCTGCTGGTCGGCGCTGCCGTCGGCGTGAGCGGCGACACCGAGCAACGCGTGGCGGCCCTGGTCGACGCCGGCGTCGACGTGCTGGTGGTGGACACCGCACACGGCCATTCGCAGGGCGTGATCGACCGTGTGGCCTGGGTCAAGAAGCACTATCCGCAGGTGCAGGTGGTGGCCGGCAACATCGTCACCGGCGAAGCGGCGCGCGCGCTGCTCGACGTGGGCGTGGACGCGGTGAAGGTGGGCGTGGGCCCCGGCTCGATCTGCACCACCCGCGTGGTGGCCGGCGTCGGCGTGCCGCAGATCACCGCGATCGACCTGGTCGCCACCGCGCTGAAGGACGAGATCCCGCTGATCGCCGACGGCGGCATCCGCTACTCCGGCGACATCCCCAAGGCACTGGCGGCCGGCGCCTCCAGCGTGATGCTGGGCTCGATGTTCGCCGGCACCGAGGAATCCCCGGGCGAGGTCGAGCTGTTCCAGGGCCGCTCGTACAAGAGCTACCGCGGCATGGGCTCGATCGGCGCGATGCAGCTCGGTTCCAAGGATCGCTATTTCCAGGACGAGGCCGACGCCGACAAGCTCGTGCCCGAAGGCATCGAGGGCCGCGTGCCGTACCGCGGGCCGCTACGCAACATCATCCATCAGCTGATCGGCGGTTTGCGCGCCTCGATGGGTTACCTCGGCGCGGCCACCATCGAGGACGTGCGCAACAAGGCGCAGTTCGTCAAGGTCACCTCCGCAGGCGTCACCGAAGCGCACCCGCACGACATCCAGATCACCAAGGAAGCGCCGAATTACCGACTCAACTCGTGACGAGTCCGGGCCTTCCAGTACTTCGCGGCGTCCTTCCTGCATCCGGGGAAGGGCGCCGCGGCCGTTTTTGTACTTTCCAAGAGTCTGAAAGATGCAAGGCATCCACTCCGACAAGATCCTGATCCTCGACTTCGGCGCGCAGTACACGCAGTTGATCGCCCGCCGCGTCCGCGAGCTGGGCGTGTACTGCGAGATCTGGGCCTGGGACCACGAACCTGCCGAGATCGCCGCCTTCGGCGCCAAGGGCATCATCCTGTCCGGCGGCCCGGAATCGACCACGCTTCCGGGTGCACCCAAGGCGCCGCAACAAGTGTTCGATGCGGGCGTGCCGATCCTCGGCATCTGTTACGGCATGCAGACCCTGGCCGCGCAGCTGGGCGGCGCCACCGAAGCGGCCGACCAGCGCGAGTTCGGCCATGCCACGGTGGACATCGCCGCCAGCAGCCGCCTGTTCGACGGCCTCAGCGACCACGTCGACGCACACCGGCTGGACGTGTGGATGAGCCACGGCGACCACGTGTCGCGCGCGCCGCCGGGTTTCGTCGTCACCGGCAGCACCGACCGCATCCCGGTGGCGGTGATGGAGAACCACGACAAGCACTGGTACGGCGTGCAGTTCCATCCGGAGGTGACCCACACGAAGCAGGGCGGGGCGCTGCTCAAGCGCTTCATCACCGAGGTCTGCGGCTGCGCCACGCTGTGGACGCCGGCCAACATCATCGACGACCAGATCGCCCGCGTGCGCGAGCAGGTTGGCGACGATCACGTGCTGCTGGGCCTCTCCGGCGGCGTCGATTCCTCGGTGGTGGCCGCGCTGCTGCACAAGGCGATCGGCGATCGGCTCACCTGCGTGTTCGTCGACACCGGCCTGCTGCGCTGGAAAGAGGGCGACCAGGTGATGGCGACCATGGCCGAGCACATGGGCGTCAAGGTGATCCGCGTGAACGCGGCCGACCGCTACTTCAAGGCACTGGAAGGCGTGGCCGACCCGGAAGCCAAGCGCAAGATCATCGGCGGCCTGTTCGTGGAGATCTTCGACGAGGAGTCGGGCAAGATCACCGCCGACGGCAGCAAGGTGAAGTGGCTGGCGCAGGGCACGATCTACCCCGACGTGATCGAGTCGGCCGGCAGCAAGACCGGCAAGGCGCACGTCATCAAGAGCCACCACAATGTCGGCGGCCTGCCGGCGCACATGAAGCTGAAGCTGGTCGAGCCGCTGCGCGAGCTGTTCAAGGACGAGGTGCGCCGCATCGGCGTGGAGCTAGGCCTGCCGCGCGAAATGGTCTATCGCCATCCGTTCCCGGGGCCCGGTCTGGGCGTGCGCATCCTCGGCGAGGTGAAACGCGAATATGCCGAGCTGCTGGCCCAGGCCGACGCGATCTTCATCGACGAGCTGCGCAACGCGGACTTGTACGACAGGACCAGTCAGGCCTTCGCCGTGTTCCTGCCGGTGAAATCGGTGGGCGTGGTGGGCGATGCACGTGCCTACGAATGGGTCATTGCCCTGCGCGCCGTCGAAACCATCGACTTCATGACCGCCCACTGGGCACATCTGCCCTACGACTTTCTCGGCAAGGTATCCAACAGGATAATCAACGAATTGCGTGGCGTTTCTCGTGTTGTCTATGACATCAGCGGCAAGCCGCCTGCCACGATCGAGTGGGAATAAGACAATCAACGACTTATATGCAGCAGCAAAGGCCGGCCAAGCGCCGGTCTTTTCTCAAGTAAAGTCAATAAATCATTGAAATGACAAACGAAAAAACGGAAACTTCGAGTGATTTCTCAGCTGACGATGTGCGCCACATGCAGCGCGCCTTGCAGCTGGCCGCGCACGCCCGCGATGCCGAGAACGAAGTGCCGGTGGGGGCGGTGCTGGTATTGAATGGCGAAGTCATCGGCGTGGGCTGGAACCGCAACATCACCCTGCACGACCCGACCGCCCACGCCGAAGTCATGGCCATGCGCGCCGCCGGCGAGCAGCTCGCCAACCATCGGCTGTCCGGTGCCACGTTGTACGTGACGCTGGAACCGTGCTCGATGTGCGCGATGGCGTTGATCCACGCTCGCATCGGTCGCGTGGTCTATGCAGCGGCCGATCCCAAGACTGGCGCGGCCGGCAGCGTGTTCGACACCTTGATCGACGCGCGCCACAACCACCGCATCGAGGTGGCGGGCGGGCTGCTGGCCGACGAATCGGCCCGCATGCTGCGCGACTTCTTCCGCGCCCGCCGCTAGTGTCCGCGTGGCACCGCTGCCACGGTATCGGCACCACCGTAGGTGGCATCGGGCGGCCTGCTGCCGAGCAGGCGCATGCGCAGGCCCCAGGGCGCCACGAAGTCCAGTGCCATGCGCCCGGCCCACGGGCCGGAAGTCAGTCGGCGCGGTGCGCCACTGACAGCAACGCCGCGCTGCCGCAGCCAGGCATCGGTGCGCAGGGTCCCGTCGGAGATGAGCTGCAGGGTTTCGCTCGAATCGCGGGCAGGGGAGCCCCCACGCTCGGCGAACAGTTCCAGCATCGAACCGCTGCCGCAGGAAAGCAGGCGGGAGTCTGATGCTCCCGCCGTGACCGACGCCGGGTCGCCGACCGGGCGGCAATCCAGCACGTCGTGGAAGAACGCCGACGCCTGCCGCAGATCCGGCACGCCGATCCTGACGTAGTCGCCATCGCCGAGAGTCGCTGCGCGCATATCGGCGGGCACCGTCGCCAGCAGGCCGGCGACGACGAGCCACAGGAAGAACACGGCTTTGTTGTTCATGATGGGGTTTTCCGAAGAACTCGGCAGCCAGATGGTGTCGATCGCCTTCGGCAAAACCCGTGACTGATGACCGGTGTGTTTCCCCGGGCGAACAGTTCCGTCATGCCACCACCGTTCCCTGCGGGGAAACGATGTGGTTACCGCGACGTCATTGATTCGACGCCCCTGCGGCCTGACCCTCTCTGACACACCCGAGCCGGCTTGTTCGTCGACCGGCCACCGCCTCATCGACAGGACCCGGCACCATGACCCACGACACCACACAGCGGCTTCGGCTGCAGCAGCCGTACCAGCACCATTGGCGCAGCCTTTCCTCGATCCGTGCCGGTCGCGATACCGCACGGCAATTCCTCACGACCATGGCCGGGCTGGGTCCCGACGACGGTTATGACTGGCTGCAGCGGATCGGCCGCACGCAGGCGACCCGGCGATGGACGGTGCAGGGGCGCGACCAACGTTGGCCAGCATGACCTGACGGCAGCAACACGGCTGCCGGAAGGCGGGCGCCGTCATAGAGATTTCTGACGTTGACATATTCTGACTAGGCAGATATATTGCCCGGCAATCCGTTCCGAGGTCATTGCCGTGAACAAGTCCAAAGCAGACACCATCGACATCCTGAGCGGCGGCGAGCTCGGTTTCCTAGTCAGCGCAGCGCGCTCCGCCATCTGGAACTCGATCGAAGCCGAGTTGCAGTCGCTGGACATCACCGCGGCGCAGTTCGTGGTCTTCAACAGCATCGCCCTGGGCAAGGGGCGCACCATCGGCGAATTCTGCCGGCTGCTCGGCTACGACTCCGGCGCGATGACGCGACTGCTCGACCGCATCGAGAAGAAGGGGCTGATCCGGCGGGTGGCCAATCCCGAGGACCGGCGCAGCTTCCTGCTCGAACTCACGCCGGAGAGCAGGGCAGTGTTCCCGCAAGCCAAAAAGCGGGTGCAGGCGGTATTCAAGCGGCTGCTCGCGGGCTTCGACGAGAAGCAGGCCGCAGCCCTCAGGCAATCACTGGAGCAGGTGCTGGCCAACGCGGCCGGCATCTCCTGACCTTTTCACACAAACCCCAACCGTTTCGCGCAATAGAAATCCGTTGCCCTGCACGACCATGTATCTGCCTGGGCTGATAGCTGCCCGAGGCCACGAGGTGCCGCGATGACCACGCTCGTCCGCTCCCATCCCACTGCCACGCCAACCGGCGTTCGCATACTCGCGCTGGCGGCCATGCTGCTGTCCGGTTGCACAAGCATGGCCGGCCTGCATACGCAGGCTCACGTCGATGATCCGCAGGGAATCGCCGCCGGTCGCAGCCTCGGGGCCGTGCCGTTGTCCGATGCCGCCTGGCCACGACAGGACTGGTGGCTGGATTACGGTGACGCCCAACTCGATCGCCTGGTCGACCGCGCCTTGGCGGGCCAGCCCGGCCTGCGCATCGCCGAAGCGCGGGTGAGAGCGGCGGACGCCGTGGCGGGCATGGCCGGCGCGTCACTCGTCCCGCAGGTCGACGGCGGCTTCCACAGCACGCGCGAACGCTTCAGCGAACACGGCACGGTGCCGCCGCCGATCGCCGGCAGCTGGCAGACCATCAACGACGCCTCGCTGGGGTTGCACTACGAACTGGATTTCTGGGGCAAGAACCGCGCGGCCGTCGACGCGGCGCTGGATCGCGCGCACGCGGCCGAGGTCGACCTGCAGGCGGCCCGGCTGATGCTGACCACCGCGATGGTGCGTGCCTACCTGCGGCTCGATGCGGCCTACGCACGACGCGACCTGGCCCAGGCCACGCTCACGCAGCGCCGGCAGACGCTCGCGCTGACCCGCAAGCGGGTCGCCGCCCAGCTCGATTCCGCGCTCGAACTGACCCAGGCCGAGGCGGGATTGCCGGCAGCGCGCGAGCAGATCAGCGCGGCCAACGAGGCCATCGCGCGCATCGGCAACCAGATCGCCGCGCTGGAAGGCGAGGGCCCCGACGCCAGCCTCACCATCACGCGCCCGCAGCTGGCGCCACCCGCGCCGGTGGCCGTGCCCGGCGATCTTCCGGTGGGCCTCATCGGGCGGCGGCCCGACGTGGTCGCGCAACGCTGGCGTGTCGAGGCGGCGGGGCAGGACATCAAGGTCGCCAAGGCGCGCTTCTACCCGGACATCAGCCTGAACGCCTTCCTCGGCCTGCAGCGGCTGGGCTTCGACGACTTCCTCTCGGCCGGCAGCCGCGTGCTCGGCGTCGGGCCCGCGATCTCGCTGCCGATCTTCGACGGCGGCCGCCTGCGCAGCAACCTGGCCCTGCACCAGGCCGGGTACGACGCCACGGTCGAGGCCTACAACGCCACCGTGCTCGCCGCCGTGCACGACGTGGTCGACCAGCTCGTGTCGCTGCACTGGCTCGACGAGCGGCAGCGCGAAGAGCAGCAGGCGCTGGCGCTGAGCCAGCACGCTTACGAGCTTGCGCAGGCGCGCTATCGCAGCGGTCTGGCCAGTTACCTGCAGGTGCTGAGCGCCGAGGGCCAGGTGCTGGGACAGAAACAGCAGGTCATCGCCTCGCAGGCGCGCCAGCGCGAACTGCACCTCAACCTCGTCCGGGCCCTGGGCGGTGGCTACGTCGCCGCTGCGCCGGCCGGGGCGTCCAATCCGCGGAGTGCTCACCATGAAACCCGTTGACACCACCATGCCTCCCGCCGACAACGAAGCGGGTACGGAACGCTCGCCGTGGCCGAGCCGGATTGCCGCCCTCGTGCTGGTGCTGGGCGGCGCCATCGCGCTGGCGATCTATTGGATTGCGGTCGGGCAGTACCAAGAATCCACCGAGGATGCGTACGTCGGCGGCAACGTGGTCAGCGTGACCGCGCAGGTGGGCGGGGTGGTGACCGCCATCCGTGCCGACGACACCGACTTCGTGCAAGCCGGCCGTTCGCTGGTGCAGCTGGACGATACCGATGCGCGGCTCGCGCTGGCCCGCGCCAAGGCCCAGTTGGCGCGCACGGTGCGCCAGGTGCGCGCGCAATACGCGGCGGTCGGACAGACGAGCGCCAACCTGGTTGCGCGCGAGGTGGACCTGGCGCGGGCCAAGGCCGATCTTGCGCACCGGCGCGAGCTGCTCGCCAGTGGTGCGATCTCGGGCGAGGAAGTGCGCCACGCCACGCAGGCGGTGCGCGCCGCGAAGGCTGCGCTCGATGCCGCGCGGGAACAACTGGCGGGCCGCCGCGCCCTAGTCGACCGCGCCTCGATCGAGACCCAGCCGGACGTGCTGGCGGCGGCTTCGCAGTTGCGCGACGCCTATGTAACGGCCTATCGCACCGACGTGCCGGCGCCGGTCACCGGTGTGGTCACCGGGCGCCACGTGCAGCTCGGGCAGAAGATCGCGCCGGGTGTGCCGCTGATGTCGGTGGTGCCGCTGGACCATCTGTGGGTGGAGGCCAATTTCAAGGAATCGCAGTTGCGCCATCTCCGCATCGGCCAGCCGGTGGAACTGACTGCCGACGTCTACGGCAAAGCAGTCGTCTACCACGGCACCGTGATGGGCCAGGAGGCCGGCACCGGCAGCGCGTTCTCCCTGCTGCCGGCGCAGAACGCCAGCGGCAACTGGATCAAGGTGGTGCAGCGCGTGCCGATCCGCATCGTGCTGGATTCGCGGCAGGTCGCGGCGCATCCGCTGCAGCTGGGCTTGTCGATGCGGGTGACGGTGGATACCCGTGAGCGCGGCGGGGCGCGGCTGGCGTCGGTGAAGTCGCCGGCACACGGCTATCGCACCGATGTCTACGCGCACCAGTTGGCCGACGCCGACGCGCTGGTCGCCCAGGTCATCCAGGCCAACCGCTAGGTTCCGGCATGAACGCGAACGCTTCCCCGCGCATGTTGTACGCGACCATCGCGGCGCTGACCGCGATCGAGTTCCTGCAGCTGAGCATGACTGCCTTCGCGGCCGGCCCGATCATGGGCGAGCTCGGCATGAGTCCCGAGGACTTCAGCCTGGTCGCGGCGGTGTACGCAAGCGTGGCAATCCTGGTGATCTCGATGCAGCGCTGGCTGGTGGAGCGCCTGGGTGGACGCACGGTCATCCGCTGCGCCACGGCAGTCTCGGTACTGGGCTCGGTGTTGTGCGCGACCAGCAGCGACTTCGCCTCCTTTCTGCTCGGGCGCGTGGTGATGGCCATCGGCGGCGGCGCGCTGTTCACCTCGGCGCGCATGATCATCCATCACCTGCTGGCCGGCCCGCGCCGTTTCGCCGGCATCCGCGCGCTCGGCATCAGCCTGGCGCTGAGCATCGCCGCCGGACCGTGGATTGCTGCCCAGGCAGTCGCAGCCGACCACTGGAGCACGATCTACTGGATCGTCGCCGGCATGGGGGCGCTGGCCTTCATGCTGGCCGGCACCACGCTGTCGCCGATCCCGCTTGCGCCGAAGGGAGAACATGCGCCGCGGATCGTGCACCAGGGTCTGCTGGTCGGCGGCAGCTTCGCGCTGCTCTATGCGCTGCAGCGCTCCAATTACGACTTCTTCAGCGACGCCGGCTCGACGCTCCTGCTGATCGCGCTCGGGAGTGCCGCGCTGCTCGGCTACGCCTGGCTGCAGCATCGTGCGCGGCAACCGCTGCTGCGCGTGCGCCAGATGCTGCATGCGCGTTACTTGGCAGGCATGGCGCTGTTCACCTTCGGCTACCTGATGCTCGGCGCCAACAACTACGTAATCCCGATGATGCTCCAGCGCACGCTGGGCTTCGGCTGGCACACGGTAGGCGTCGTCGAGGCGGTGGGCCTGCTGGTGGCGGTGCTGACCTTCCTGACGGTGACCTCGTTGCTGCCGCGCCATCCGGCGCCGCGCAAGTACCTGGTGACCGGCTTTGCCGCGCTGGCGCTGTTCGGTCTCGCGCTGTCACGCCTCAACACCGGCGCCGACCTGTGGCGCGACGTGCTGCCGGCCCTGGCGTTCTACAGCGTGTTTCTGCTCACCGTGCTGCCGGTGGCGGCGATGCAGTCGTTCCGCCAGATGGATCAGGACGAGTCGGCGTTTTCCAACGCCCAGCAGATGAAGAACATGCTGGCCCAGGCGGGCATCGCGCTTGGCATCACGCTGGCCACGCTGGGCCAGCAGTGGCGTACCGCGGTGCATTACGCGGTGCTCGACAACCGCATCCGGCCGGGCGACCCCGCCTATGAGGCGCTGTTCGAGCAGCTGCGCGAGGGCCTGGCGCACGCCGTGGGTCCGGCCCAGGCCGCACCGCTAGCGATGGCGCGGGTTGCACAGATGCTGGCGCAGCAGTCGGCCATGCTGGCGAACATCGACCATTTCATTCTCGTCGCGGCGCTCGGCCTGCTGGGCGTGGCGGTAACGCTGGTGCAGAAGGTGTTCCGGTGAACGTGTGGCCCGTGTTCGTCCCCGGCGCTGCCTCGACGCGGATGCGCCAGGGCCTGCTGTTGATCGAGCGGCTGCAGCGGGAGCTGGCGCAGGCGATCAACCGGGTGCTCGAGCCCGAGGAACTGGGGCTGGCCGAATGGATGATCGTCTCCGAGCTCGCTGCCGCTGATGCTCCGCTCACGCGCGTCGCGCGGCGGCTCGCGCGCGATCCGGGTGCGTTGTCACGCGCCACCACGCGGCTGATCAAGCGCGGCCTGCTGCGCAGCACCCGCCACGAGAAGGACCGTCGTCGCGCCACCCTCAGCCTGACCCCGCGCGGCCGCGTCCTGCATGACCGCGTGGCCGCGGCCCTCGATGCGACCACCATCGCGACAAGCGCGTCCCGGGCGCTGCCGCTCGATCACCTGCTCTCACTGTTCCCTTGCGGCAGTTCGCCTGCGACGCCATTCGCGGCGGTGTCCCGGGCCACCGCCGCGTCCCCCCGACCGCATGACCTCCATGCCCCTGCAAAGGAGAACGACCCATGAGTCCCCGTCTCGATTTCTACAAAGCCGGCCCCGACGCGATCAAGGCGATGCTTGCACTCGAGCAGCGCATCGCGAAAAGCTCCATCGAAAAGCCCCTGGTGGAACTGGTGCGCCTGCGCGCGTCGCAGATCAACGGCTGCGCGTTCTGCCTGGACATGCACTTCGCCGACGCGCGCAAGGGCGGCGAGGACGAGCGCCGGCTGGCCACGCTGAGCGCCTGGCGCGAGACGTCATTCTTCAGCGAGCGCGAGTGCGCGGCGCTGGAGTGGACGGAGGCCGTCACTCTGGTGAGCCAGGACCATGTGCCCGACAGCGTGTGGTCGTCCGTGCACGGCCACTTCTCGCCGGAGGAGATCACCGATCTCACGCTGCTGATCATCGCGATCAACGGCTGGAACCGCTTCTCCATCGCCTTCCGCAAGATGCCGGCCTGACGTCGCGGAAGAAACGGCCAAACGACAGCAGGAAAAAGCAAGTCACGGCGGGCGGCGCGGGCTAGTGTTCGCGCCGCGGGCCATGGCAGGAGGTGTCACATGCGATCAACGTCCCTGATGTGGCCGGCGGCGGCAAGGCCGCGGCCGGCAGTGCAGGACTGGCGCACCCCGGCGCCGGCGGAAGGCTTCCTGTCGGCCGCGCTGGCGGTGCTGCAGATGGCCGCGGCACTGGAGCCCGATCCGGTGGAAGCCATGAGCTGGTACCGCAGCGTGCCGATCGCGGTGCTGGACGGGCTCACCGCTGCGACGCTGGTGAGGCAGGGCAGGGCACACGCCGTGCTCGCCTTCCTGTGCGCCGCGATCGAGATCGACCGGACCGAACGGCGGACGCTGCAATGAGGAACGCGCTGCACAAGCTCACGCCGGGCCACAACCTTGCCGCCGTGGCCGAGGAATTGCGCGAACTGGAACGCGCTCGCGAAGCGGCCGTCCAGCGCGGCTTCCGCGTGCTGGAGGAACAGCACGCCGCCGTCGCGCAACTGGTGCTGCAGTCCATTGGCGACCGGCAGCGTGCGGTGCGCTGGATGTGCATGCACCAGCGCGCCTTCGGCGGCCGCTCGGCCTACGACCTGCTGGCCGATGGCGACATCGACACCGTCTGCGACCGCCTGTCGAGCGACTCCCCGGAGCCAGCTCCCGCGCTCCAGGCTGGAGGCGCCTGCTGAACTCAAGGGTGCCGCGGGGGACGGTATCCCCCGATCGGGCGCAGGACTAACATAACCGGCCTGTCCGGGCAGCCGGAGGTGGGGATGGTGCGTGGCGCCTATGGCGACCGGTTGGGGAGGTCGTTCCACATGCCCAACCCGCCAAGGCCCTGGTTTCCCGGTCCGCAGGCCGTTACCGACGAGTGGCGGCTGTTCGTGATGGACACTGCACTGGCCTGATCGACCACTTCGTGCCGACGCGGCCGCGTCCATCTTCCGGCACACCCAGCCTGGAGCGCAGCAGCTCATGCCCGATCGCATCCTCGTCCTCTATGGTTCCTACCGCTCCGACCGCGCCGGCATCCGCCTCGCCGAGTACGTGACGCGCCGACTGGCCGCGCGCGGAGCCGATGTGCGGCTCGTCGATGCCAGGCAGATCGGGCTGCCGATGCTCGACCGGATGTACAAGGAATACCCGCCAGGCGAGGCGCCGGCCGCCATGGAAGCGCTCGCCGGGCAGATCCGTAGCGCGGACGGCTTCGTCTTTGTCGCCGGCGAATACAACTGGGGCGTGCAGCCCGGCCTGAAGAACCTGACCGATCATTTCCTGGAGGAATGGTTCTGGCGCCCGGCCGGGATCGTCAGCTACTCCGCAGGGCGGATCGCCGGCGCCCGTTCCAACCTGCATTGGCACGGCACACTTTCGGAGATGGGCATGGTCGTCATCTCCAGCACCGTGACCGTGGGCTCGATCACCCACACGCTCGACGAAGCCGGCGAACCCCTCGGCGAAGCCGGGACATTCCTCGAAAAGTCATTCTCCCGCTTCGCCGACGATCTTGCGTGGTGGACCGAGGCGGCGAGGGCACAGCGCCAGCGCAAGGCCCCGCCTTACTGACATTCGTCGCCTGCGCGAAACACTTGAAGTGACTCCGGGCTCCAAACCGCATCGCTATCCAGGGCGGATGACGTCGCACGGAGCACCAGACCCAGGCCTGTCTCCGTGCTCCACGGCGGGCAACCGCGTATCGGCCCGGGTGGTCACGGATAACCTCGTACCAACCCGGACGCACTGCCGGGGAGTGCGCAGCAAAGTGCACGGCGCTGGCTGCAGCTTTCGCGGCTGCCGGGCGCTTGCGGCGGGGGGGGGGAGTTGATCCGCCGCGCCGGCACGCCGGCGATTTGATCCTGGTCAAGCGGCGTTTCCCGCAAACGGCGATGCTCGCGGCAACCGCTGCTGCAGGACGAGGCCGATGCGCACTGTCGACACCAGGCACCCTCGGGTGCGCCGGCCGGGCACCCACCTCCGGCCCGCCCTCGAGCCGCGCCTGTCCCTGGGAGTACCGCGTGTCTGCTGCGCCCTCGCCTGACCCGTCGTTGACCGGCGAGCGCCTGCGCCCGCACCGCATCGGCATCGATACCGGCGGCGAACACGTGGTCTATCTCCCGCACGGCTCGCCCGCTTGCCAGGGCGAGGGCTTCGGCCCGCAGTCGCGCCTGCAGCTGAGCCTGGGCGGTCACCGGTTGATGGCGAACCTGGCGATCGTGCAGGGCAACGGGCTGGCACCCGACCAGATCGGCCTGAGCGAATCGGTCTGGGCGAGCCTGCGGCCGACGGCGGACGATCACGTGACACTGGCCCATCCTCCCAGTGTCGAATCGCTCTCGAACGTGCGCGCCAAACTCTACGGGGGCACGCTGGCCGAGGCCCAACTGCGCGCGATCGTCGCGGACATCGCGGCGCAGCGTTACTCGAACATCGAGATGGCGGCCTTCATCGCCGCCTGCAGCGGTGACCATCTCGCCCTGGACGAAGTGGTCGCCCTGACGGGCGCCATGGTGGACACCGGCACGCGGCTGCGCTGGCCGAGCCCGATGGTGGTGGACAAGCACTGTGTCGGAGGGCTGCCGGGCAACCGCACCACGCCGATCGTGGTGGCGATTGCCACCGCACTGGGGCTGGTCATGCCCAAGACCTCGTCCCGGGCGATCACCTCGCCGGCGGGTACGGCCGACACCATGGCGGTGCTCACGCCGGTGGACCTGGACGTCGGGCGCATGCGGCGGACCGTCGAGCGCACCGGCGGCTGCCTGGTGTGGGGCGGGGCGATCAACCTGGCGCCGGTGGACGACACGCTGATCCGCATCGAGCGCGCGTTGGACATCGACAGCCCGGGGCAACTGGTCGCGTCGATCCTCTCCAAGAAGGTCGCCGCCGGTTCGACCCACGTGGTGATCGACATGCCGGTAGGCCCCACCGCCAAGGTGCGTGAGGCCCGCCACGCGCGGATGCTGGAGCGGATGCTGCATGCGGTGGCCGGCCGCTTCGGCCTGGGCCTGACGGTGCTGCGTACCGACGGGCTGCAACCGGTCGGCCGTGGCGTGGGACCGGCGCTGGAAGCGCACGACGTGCTGGCCGTGCTGCAGAACCTGCCGGCGCAACCGCGGGATCTGCGCGAGCGGGCGCTGGCGCTGGCGGCGGTGGTGCTCGACACGGCCGGCCGCGCGGAAAGCGGGTCGTCGCTGGCGATGGCGCGCGAATGCCTGGATTCCGGGCGGGCCTGGCGCCAGTTCCAGGCCATCTGCGAGGCTCAGGGCGGCCTGCGCAGTCCGGGCGTCGCGCCGCACCGGTATCCGGTGGTGGCCACGCGCGAGGGCCGGGTCGAGGCGATCGACAATCGCCGCCTCGCGCAGGCGGCCAAGCTCGCCGGCGCCCCGGCGTCTCCGTTGGCCGGCCTGGCCATCGACGTGCGCGTGGGTGACATGGTGGCCTGTGGCCAGCCGCTGTTCACCCTGCATGCGCAGAGTCCGGGCGAGCTGGCCTACGCGCTGGAGTACGTCGCGCGCCACCCGTCCATCGTCTCACTGGGCGCCACTTCCGAGGAGATCGGCACATGAACCTCCTGTATGCGCTGCCCGGCAACGCGGCTTTCGCCAAGGCGCTTTGCCGGCATGCCGGCTGGCGGCGCGGCGAGCTGGAACTGCACCGCTTCCCCGATGGCGAATCGCTGCTGCGGCTGGCCACGCCGCCGCGGGGGAACGTGGCGTTGCTGTGCTCGCTCCACCGACCCGACGCCAAGCTGTTTCCGCTGCTGGCCGCAGCGGCCACGGCGCGCGAACTCGGCGCGACCCGGCTCGGGCTGGTGGCGCCGTACCTGGGCTACATGCGCCAGGACCGGCGCTTCCACCCCGGCGAGGCGGTCTCGGCGCGGGTGATGGGCGAGCTGCTCGGCAAGGTCTTCGACTGGGTACTCACCGTCGATCCGCACCTGCACCGCATCCACCACCTGGCGGAAGTGTTCGACTGCCAAACCGCCGTCGTCACGGCAGCACCGGACCTGGCCGCGTGGATCCGCGCCAACGTGCGTGCGCCGCTGCTGGTCGGCCCCGACGGCGAAAGCGCGCAATGGGTGAAGGCGGTGGCCGCATCGCTCGACGCACCCTGCGTGATTGCCCGCAAACAGCGGCGCGGCGACCGCGAAGTCAGCGTGCGGCTGCCGTCGCTGGCGCGCTGGCGCGGGCACATGCCGGTGCTGCTGGACGACATCGTCGCCTCGGGGCACACGCTGATCGACACGGCCAGGGGTGTACGCGGGCAGCTCGGGCAAGCTGCGCTGGTTGCGGTGGTGGTGCATGGGTTGCTCGCGCGCCAGTCACGCGACGCGCTGCACGGCGCCGGCATTGCCCGGCTGGTGACCACCAATACCGTGCCGGGCGAGCTGGCCGCCATCGACGTGAGCACAGCGGTGGCCGAGGCGTTGCGTGCGATCGGCGGTGAGGCTGGTTGACGCGCCACCGCAACCACTCGCTTGGCCAAACCGGCCCCGAGTTGATCGGCATCAAGACCGGACGCTGCCGCCGGCCCAGCTTGGACGCGCCCGTGCGGGTGTGGCTGGAGGAAGCCCATGAACGTCGCGAAAGTCATCGAGATCATTGCCGAATCGCCCGACAGCGTGGAAGACGCCGTCCAAAGAGGGTTGGAGAAAGCCGCTGGCACGCTGGACGGGATCAAGGGTGCCTGGCTCAGCGAAACCACGGTCGTCACCGACCCCGACGGGAAGATCACGGCTTGGCGCGTGTGCATGCGGGTCAGCTTCGTACTGGGCTGAATGCCGTTCGACCACGCGCTGCGCACCGGCATCGCGCCGGCTTTGACACACGTCAACCAAGCCCGTCGCCGCAACGCAGGCGGATTTGACGTCGATCCATTTCAGCCGCGCGGCGTGGCGCGGCGTCTTGCGCGCCACCGATGGCTTGAAACATCTAGACCGCCTGCACTTCCGCCGAGCTGCGCCATGCGGGTTCGCCAAGACCGTGCTGTGCCGTGAGCATCCGGGCCGCGAGCCGCTGTGGCTCGTCGGGCAGGTGGGTCGCCAGCAGCGGATAGGCGATGGGGCTGTCCATCCAGGGCTGCAGTGCGGCGCGCATCGCGATCTGCGCGAACCACGACTGATGCTCCAGTGTGTCCCGCCAGTGGCTGGGTCCACTCCCGCCGCTACGCAGCACGTTCAGCGCGTAACCGGGGGAGCGCATCGTGCGTTGCCCGTCCGCTGCAATGATCAACCCGGCATGGTCCTCGCCCCGCAGGGGATCCACGGCGTCGGCCACATTATTGGCGAGCAGCGCGAGTCGGGGTTGCGAGGTGATCGCGGTCAGTTGCGTATGGCGCACGCCATGGCGGGCGGCATCCTTCAGCAGTTCCTGTGGCGCGCCGCGCAGCATGGCGCGGGCAAGCAGTCCCCGCGTGTCGCGCTCGCAGCCTCCCCGTGATGCGGCGAGCGCGATGCTGCCACCCAGGCAACCTTCCGCGAGCGCCTGCGCCACTGCCGCCGCCTGCGTGCGGCCCGCTTCGCTGTCGTACTCCAATCCGAGCAGCGCCAGCGCATCGGCGATACCCACGACACCAATCCGGAGACGCGTCGTCACGTTGCCGGCCAGCAGCGCAGCGTTGTCGAGGGCCCGCACGGCCAGAGCCGCGCAATCGGTCAGCGCCGCCGTGTCGATGGCCGCGTGCGGAGCGTCTGCGGGCGACACGAAGCACGCCGCGTTCAGCACGGCGTGCAGCGTGCCGTGGCGCCGCTCGGCGAGGCCGGTACCGGCCTTCGCAAGTACCCGCGGGTCGGGAAGCAGCCGCCAGCTGGCCAACGCATCCATGACGCGCAACCGCCACGCCGGACCTTCATTGCCGGCCTCGGCCGCGGCCAGCGCGCAGGCCACCCGCCACCATGTGTCCTCGATGGAAACATCGTGCAGCACGGAGTGCTCGCGCCATCGGAACCAGGCATCCCAGGCTTCAACGGCGGCGAGGTCGATGAACGGAGACAACGGGCGCGGCTCGATCATGGGCGGACAGGCAGCGGGACTGTGCCGACTATCCCGGACCGCCGGGCGACCGGCTTGACGTGCGTCAAGTCGCCGTGCCGTGGCGGACCGCGGTTACGCGCTGTTACACGGTGTTGCCGGGCCGACATCATGCCGTTGCGGGCGCGGCCTAACCTTGGCGGCAAACGCAACCATCATCGGGAGTACGGCATGGATACCTCGTTCGCACCCCTCGCTGCCCAGACCGGGAATGCCCAGCCACCCGGGTACGACGCGCCGCTCGAGCTGGATATTGCGCACTTGCAGCGGCACATGGTCGTGACGCGCCGCAAGGTGAGGGCAGGCCAGTACCTGTATCGCAACGGGCAGCCGTTCCGCGCGCTGCACTTCGTGCATGCGGGATTCCTGAAGACCTGCGAGTTGTCCGAGGACGGCCGCGAACAGGTGACAGGCTTCCGCATGCACGGCGACCTGCTCGGCGTGGAGTCCATCGGGCTCGGCGCGCACACCTGCGATGCCGTCGTGCTGGACGATGCCGAGATCTGGGAGCTGCCGTACCCGCTGGTGCTGGATGCGTTGCAGCGCATTCCCGAGCTGCAGGTGCGGCTGGCGGCGGCGCTGGCCGAGGAAATCCGGCGCGACCGCGTGTGGATGCTGGTGATAGGGACCTTGCCGGCCGAACAGCGCGTGGCTGCGTTCCTGCTGGATCTCGCCTCCCGCCTTGCACGCCTGGGCTTCAGCGCCCGTCACTTCATCCTGCGCATGGGGCGCGCCGACATCGCCAGTTTCCTCGCGCTCAAGCACGAGACCGTGAGCCGGGCGCTGTCGCACCTGGAGAAGCTCGAGTACATCTCGGTGCTTCGCCGCGAGGTGCGGTTGCTGGACATCCCGAAGCTGCGCGCCTGCGTCGGCACGCCCTGCACGTTGCAGTAATGCGCTTCACGCGTCCTCAAGGACCTGGCGCACGGCATCGACCAGCTGCTCGCGCCGATAGGGTTTGCGCAGCAGTTGGAAGGGTGCGGTCGAGCCGTCCTGCCGTCCCCGGTAGCCGGACGCGAGCAGCACCGCGAGCCCGGGCCGCCGGCGGCGCGCCTCGTGGGCGAGTTCGACGCCATCCATCCCGCGGCCCAGCATCACGTCGGAGAACAGCAGGTCCACCGTCGGGTTCCCGGCAAGCAGCTCCAGCGCTTCGCGCGCACTTTGCGCAGGGATGACCTGGTAACCGAACGCCGCCAGCAGCCGTGCCGCGACGGTACGCACATCGGCCTCGTCCTCGACGACCAGAATGGTGGCGCGTCGTCCGTGCGCGGCGTCGTGCGCGGGCCTTGCCTCCGTCGCGGCGGCGGCCGGCGCCCTGGCCACGGGCAGCAGCAGCTCGATGCGCGTGCCATAGCCGAGCCGGCTGTCGATCGACAGACTCCCGCCGGACTGGGTTGCGAAACCGTACACCATGCTGAGACCGAGGCCGCTGCCCTTGCCGACCTCCTTGGTGGTGAAGAACGGCTCCAGCGCGTGGGCCAGCACGTCCGGTGCCATGCCGGTACCGGTGTCGCTGGTCTCGAATGCCACGTAGCGGCCGGGTGGCAGCTTCCAGCCGTTGGAGGCGTCATCGATCACGAGCTCGCGCGCCGCGATGCGCAGACGTCCGCCGCGCGGCATGGCATCGCGCGCGTTCAGCGCGAGGTTGACCAGGGCCGTATCCAGCTCGTTCGCGTCCGCGTAGACGTCCGGCACCTCCGCGGCGCACGCCACTTCCATCGCGATGGCTTCGCCGAGCGTGCGCCTCAGCATGTTCCCGAGTTCGTCCAGCAGCGGCTTGGGCACCACCGCGCGCGGCTGCAGCGGCTGCCGGCGCGCGAATGCCAGCAGCCTGCGAGTGAGGTCGGCGCCGCGCTCCACCGCACGCAGCGCACTGCCGGTGACCTCGAGCAGGTCCGTGCGATCGGGCAATTCGGCCTCCAGCAATTGCAGATTGCCCGAGATCACCGTCAGCAGGTTGTTGAAGTCGTGCGCGACGCCACCGGTGAGCTGGCCGATCGCATCGAGCCGCCGCGCATGGGCCAACTGTTCCTCGCTGCGGCTGCGCTGCACGGCTGCCGCCAGCAGGTTGGCGACCGCCTGCAGGAAGCCCAGCCGGTCGTGGTCGAAGCCGACCGGCTCTGCCGCGAGCGCAATCAGCGCCCCCAGCGGCTCGTGGCGCCCGAACAGCGGGACCATTGCCACGTCGTGGAAACCGGCCTCGGCCAGGCTGGCGAGGATGGCGGCGTGACCTCCTTCGCGCAGCGAGTCGACCGTGACGGCATGGCGGCTTCCCCTGCCGAAACTGCCGCGCACGAAACCGGTCTGCCCGAAGATGGCCGCGATCGCCTGTGCCGTCGGGCCGTCCAGCCCTGTGGCCGCACGCACGCCCAGCCCGCTGCCATGCCAGTCGGTGGAGAGGATGGCGACGGCCGGCACGTCCAGTGCCGCCGCGACGAGTTCGGGTATCCGGCGGATCGCCAGTTTGTAGTCCGGCGACTCCAGCGCGAGCCGGCCGATCTGCGCGAGAAAATTGTCTTGCTGCGCGCGCGCCAGGGCCTGCCGCACCCGCCGCGTGTCGGAGATGTCGCGGACCGAGGCGATGGCGACCGCGCCGATCTCGGTGCTGATCGGGCTCAGGCCGATCTCGACGGGAAACGCTTCGCCGTCGGAGCGCACGCCCATCAACTCGTAGCCGATGCCCATCGGGCGCACGCGCGGATTGACCATGAAATCCTGGCGATGGATGCGATGGGCATGCCGCAGTGGTTCGGGCAACAGCACCTCCAGCGGCTGGCCCAGCAGCGCCTCGCCCTCGTAGCCGAACATGCGCACGGCCTGCGCATTGGCGAGCACGATGCTGCCTTCCTGGTTCACGGCGACCATCGCGTCGGGCGAGATGCCGAACCAGGTGCGCAGCATGACCAGGCTGACGCTGGCAGGAGGCGGGGAGGGCATTCAGCGCACCGTCTGCACGCGCGCCGCGAACAGGTAGCCGGCGCCCCGCACCGACTTGATCAGTTCGGGGTTGGCCGCATCGGATTCGATCTTGCGGCGCAGTCGCGCGATCTGCACATCGATGGCACGATCGAACGAACTGGCGCCGCGGCCATGGGTGCGTCCCATCAGGTCGTCGCGCGACAGCACCCGGTTCGGATGCTCGACGAACACGCGCAGCAGCTCGAACTCGCCGGTGGTCAGCGCGATCGCATCGCCGTGACCGTTGCGCAAGGTGCGTCCCAGCGGATCGAGGCAGTAGTCGGCAAAACGGAACGTCGCCTCGTCCTGCTTGCCGGGGTTGCCGGCGGTCGGCGCGCTTCGCCGCAGCACGCTGCGCACGCGCGCCAGCAGTTCGCGCAACTCGAACGGCTTGGTGACGTAGTCGTCCGCGCCCAGCTCCAGGCCGACCACGCGATCCACCGATTCGCCGCGGCCGGTGAGGATGATCAGTGCGCCGTCCCAGTTTCGCCGCAACTGGCGCGTCAACTCGAGGCCGTCCTCGCCCGGCAGGCCGAGGTCGAGCAGCACCAGGTCGACCGGCTGGCGCGCCAGCACGGTGTGCATCCCGGCGCCGTCGGCCGCCGTGCTGACCGTGAAACCCTGGCCCGTGAAATAGCGACGCAGCAGATCCAGCACGCCGGTGTCGTCATCCACGACCAGCAGATGTAGTGGCTCAGGCATGGTGCCCGCCGCACACAGGAATACGGTGGCCGCAGCTTATCGCAACAAAACCGCGGGCGCGGGCCGAAATCCGCGATATGGCGGCCGATGGCGGACTTTTCGGCGTTGAAGTTGACGCACGTCAAATGGCCGTGGCCGCCGCGCGGGATAGTGGCATCCGCCAGTCAGGCAGGGGCCCGTGCCTGGCAGGCGCGTCGATGCAGTCATCCGGCGCGCAGGAGGAGGGACCGCAGCGCGGCCTCGCCGCCGGGGCGCGAAGGATTGACAGGCGTGCCGACGGGAGATCGTCGGCAGGGCTGGATCGACCAGGCTCGGATCGATCCGGGCGCGGGATGGATGCGCCCCTGACCGGGCAGGATCCGCGCTCCAGGGACGGAGCGCGGATCAGGGATCGGAGAACATGTTCAGGCACATCCTGATTCGACGCCGACGCGGGTTCGCGCCATGCCATCGGGCAGGCCGTCACCTGGCACAAGCTGTCGGCGCGCGTGTCACCGGCCTGCAGGTGATGATGGAACCCACCCCCGCCAATGCCGTGGAGCGACTGGTCGAAACCCCGCCGGAACCATGGCGACAGCTGGCCGGCGCCCATGCCGACAAGCTGCTTTCCCCGTTCGTGCGCGAGGCGGGGCAGGCCGGTGTGGCGTGCGACACGATCGGAGCCGGGCGGTCTGCGGTGGCGCGCAATCGCGGCGAAAGCCGCGGAAGCGGGTTGCGACCTGATCGTGATGGCCTCGCACGGCAGGCACGGCATCGCCAGGTTCGTGCCTGGCAGCGAGACGGCACAGGCTCCGACGCATGCCTGGACGCCGTGCCGGTGATGCACTGAGCGAGCGCTGGTGCCGCCGTCCCCCATGCAGAGCAGGCCATCATGATCGAACCTTCCTCTTTGCATGTGTCGGCGCTGTGGCCGCACCTCGTCGCCTTCCACGCCACCATGCTGCTGCCACTGGTCGTCGGCCTGCCCCCGATCGTCGCGATCATGGAGAGCGTGTACGTGATGACCGAGCGCGAGATCTGGCGGCAGATCGCCCGCTTCTGGGGCAGGCTGTTCGGCATCGCGTTGCTGGCGTGGGCAGTCGGCTCGATCGTGCTGGTCGTCCTGCATGGAGTGGATCCCGGCCGCTCCGTCCGCTACCTGCACGGGCTCCCGGAACTGGCGCTGACCCTGCCGGTGATGGCGCTCGTGTTCGCGGGCGGCGTGGCGCTCTGGCGCCGCTTCGGCGACTGGCTGGGCGTGCGGCGGCTGCGGCACCTGCTCGTCACCTGGCTGTGGATGGCGCTGTCGACCCTGCCGGTGCTGGGCATCGCGCTGGTCTACGGGCTGATGGACAACCCGGCCGGCGCCTGTCTCGATCCCGGCAATCTGCAGGTGCGGATCTGCGATCTGCCGGCGGCGCTGCGCAACCCCGCGGCGCAAGCGCGGTTCGTGCACCTGCTCGGTGCCAGCTATCTCACGGGGGCGACGCTGGTGTTGTCGGTTTCGGCCTGGTACCTGGCGCATCGCCGCAACGTGCAGATCGCGCGCCGCTCGATGACCGTCGCGGCCAGCTTCGGCCTGGCCGCGGCGCTGTCGCTGGCCGTGCTCGGCTTCCGCGGCGACGTGCCTTTGTCGTTCTGGTCGTTCCGTGCGATGGCGCTGCTGGGGGCCTGGGCCATCGCGCTGTTCGGCGTCGCGTTCTGGCGCGCGTCACGACGGCAGCTGGACCGGCGGGGATTCCTGCGCCTTGCCGCATTGAGCCTGCCCGTGCCGTGGGCGGCGGGTGCGCTGGGCTGGCTGGCGAGCGAAGCGGGCCGCGGCCCCTGGCTGGTCAATGGGCTGCTGCCGGTCACCGCGACGCAGGCGGGAGCGTGGGAGACGGCCATCGCGGCGGTGGCGTGCGCGGCCGTCGCGGGCCTGTTCGTGGCCGGCGCGATCCTGTCGCTGGGCCTGGTCCGCCTCGGCCCGGAGGGCATGAAGATGTGGCCGGCAGACGCCGACGCGGCAAGAAAGTACTGATCCGATCCGGTCAACGAAGGAGGGTGGACGATGTGGTATTTCGCTTGGTTCCTGGGTGTCGGGCTCGCCTGCACATTCGGCATCCTCAACGCGATGTGGTTCGAACTGCACGCCGACGACGAACGCGACCGGGCGGCGGTCGTCAACGACTATTGCTGAACCCGCCCGCCGTCGGACGCGGGCCACCCTGCCATCGGCACACCCATGAAAGACGTCCTCAGCCACCTCGGGAACCGCCGGGAGCAGCTGGCGGCGACGCCGGTAGCCTAGGTGACCGCTTCGGCGACTGGTGGTTTGGCTGCGCCGCGCGGCATGTGCCGATGCGGGCGGATGTCCCGGCATTGACGATGGCGCGGCGCCGGCGTGGTTCCGCAAGTTCATGAGGCGGGTCAGGCATGTTCAGGATGGTTCTTCGTTCGCTGGGGATGCCGCTGATGCCGGAGGAGCGGCCGGATCCCCGGCCGGCGGCGGGTGAGGTGCGCATCCGGGTGGAAGCCTGCGGCGTGTGCCGCACCGACCTGCACCTGGTCGATGGCGAGTTGCCGCAGGCACGCCTGCCGGTGGTACCGGGACATGAAGTGGTGGGCACGGTGGACATGGTCGGCGCGGGAGTCGACGCATGGAAGGCCGGCGACCGCGTCGGCGTGCCGTGGCTGGGCAGCGCCTGCGGCACCTGCGACTACTGCGTGCGCGGGCGCGAGAATCTCTGCGACACGCCGCAGTTCACCGGCTGCACGCGGGATGGCGGCTACGCCACCCACATGCTGGCCGACGCCGCGTTCTGCCTGCCGCTGCCGCGGCGCGACTACCCGGACGCCGCACTGGCTGCACCGCTGCTGTGCGCCGGGATGATCGGCGGCCGCGCGCTGCGGCTGGCGGGCGAGGGCGCGACGCTGGGGCTGTACGGCTTCGGCGCGGCGGCGCACATCCTGGTGCAGGTGGCGCGCGCCGAAGGGCGCCGCGTGCATGCCTTCACCCGCGCCGGCGATGTCGAGGCGCAGGCGCTTGCGCGCGCGCTGGGCGCCACCTGGACCGGCGGTTCCGCCGAGCCACCGCCCGAACCGCTGGATGCCGCGATCATCTTCGCCCCCGCCGGCGAGCTGGTGCCGACCGCGCTGGCGGCCGTGCGCAAGGGCGGCACCGTGGTGTGCGGCGGGATCCACATGAGCGACATCCCGGGCTTTCCGTACCGCCTGCTGTGGCAGGAGCGCCGCCTGCTCTCGGTCGCCAACCTCACCCGGGCGGACGGCTACGCCTTTCTCGCCACGGCCGCACGAGCCGGCGTGCGCACGCACGTGCACTGCTATCCGCTGGCCGACGCCAATCGTGCCCTGGCGGACCTGCGTGACGGCCGTGTGCAGGGCGCCGCCGTCCTGCTGCCACCGGCATGAACAGCGCCGCGCCCGTCGCACGCCGGGCGCACGTGATCGGCCGGCGCCTGTTCGACCTCCAGATCACGACAATCCCTGCCCGGCGCGCGTGTACACCAACGCGCTGGAACTGCGTGGCGCACCCGCGCCAGGCGTCCCGGTGGGCCGCAAGCAGGCGAGCGTCCGCGACATCATCGTGCTGATCGCGGTCGCCCCCCCGCTGGCCGTGCTCCGGCATCGAAGCGGCGGCGGTTGATCTGCATCAACATCCCGCGCCCGGGCCGGTCCACCCTGAAAACCTCGCAACGCGGAGAGCCAATCATGCGCACCGACGGACAGATTCAGCAGGACGTCATCGACGAGCTTCACTGGGAACCGGCCGTGCAGGCCGATCACATCGGCGTGGAGGTACGCAAGGGCATCGTCACGCTGGCCGGCCAGGTCGGCAGCTACATGGAAAAGTACGCTGCCGAGCACACCGCACAGCGCGTCGCCGGCGTGCGCGGCGTGGCCGTGGACCTTGAAGTCGTGCTGCCCGGCGAGAGCCATCGCACCGATGCGGACATTGCGGACGCGGCCATCCGCGCCATCGAGTGGAGCGCGTCGATCCCCCGGGATAGCGTGAAGGTACTGGTCGATGATGGCCACGTCACGCTCAGCGGTACCGTGCCGTGGGCCTTCGCGCGCGAGGCGGCTACGTCATGCGTGCGCGGGCTGATGGGCGTCAAGGACGTGGTCAACCTGGTCACGATCAAGCCGCCGGCTACCACCCACGACATCAAGGGAAAGATCGAGGCGGCGCTGCAGCGCCAGGCCCACTTGCACAGCAAGGCCATCACGGTCGGTGTCGATCGCGGCACGGTGACGCTGTCCGGCAAGGTCGACTCGCTGGGCGAGCGCAACGTGGTCGAACAGGCGGTGTGGAATGCCCCGGGCGTGAAACGCGTCGTGGACCACCTCCAGGTGCATTGAGGCAGCCTCGTGTCGGCGGTCGCGGGTCGATGCCCGGCCGCCGGTGCGCATGCCCGCACCGACCGGATCACCGCAGCCTTGCCGCCGCGATGGAGGCCATCGACTGCCCACGCAGGCATCGGATGGCACGCCGCGAACGATCGCGGCGGTCACGGCATGCGCCCGCGTCCGCCGCGCGCGTCGCCTCCGTTCAACTCAATGGCATACCAGCACCGGCACCGAGCTGGTCAGCAGGACCTTGTGCGTCTCGCTGCCCAGCAGCAGCCGGGAGAGGCCGCGCCAGCCGTGCGAGGCCATCACGATCAGGTCGCACTGGCGCTGCTGCGCCTCCCGCACGATCGATTCGCTGGGCGTGTCGCCGACGACATGGCTGCCTTCGTACGGCACCCCGGCTTTCGTCGCCAGTTCGCGCACGTCGGCGAGATGGCGCTCCGCACGTTGCACGGCGCCCTCCATGTAGGTGGTCTCGGTGGCCTCGATCATCTCCGCCATGTAGGTGAAGGTGTGGAAGGGCGGGATCACGTGCAGCGCGCAGACGCTGGCGCCGCACGACCTGGCCAGTTCGACGCCGAGCCTGACGCCGTGCAGGCACAGCTCCGAGCCGTCGGTGGGAAGCAGGATGCGTTTGAACATGATCGGTTCCTCTTCGTTGGGGTGGGCGGCAGCGGGTGCTGCCGGGTTTCACTCAATGGCGCAGCAGCACCGGCAGCGCGGCATGCTCCAGAACATGCCGCGTCACTCCGCCGAGCACCCATTCGCGAAAGCGGGTGTGGCCGTAGGCGCCCATCACGAGCAGGCCCGCGTCTACCTCGCCGGCGGCATCGAGCAGGGCACTGCCGACGTCGTCCTCGCTGCCACCATGGATGGTGCGGCTCTCCGTCGCCATGCCGTGGCTATGCAGGTAGCTGGCCAGGTCGAAAGGCGGCAGCCAGGCGCTCATCCTCACCGGCGGGCGCTGTTCGCCCTGCAGGATCACGATGCGTCGCGCGCCTTGCAGCAGGGGCAGCGCGGCATGGGCGGCGCGCGTCGCCTCGGTCGAGCCGTTCCAGGCGATCGCGACGGTATCCAGCGCGGGAACCCGCGTGGCCGCGTGTTCCGGCGCCACGATGCAGGGCAGGCCGCCGGCGCCCAGCACGATGTTGCCGACCGACGCCGGCGTGCCCCAGATCGCGCGCTCCGACCGCTCGACCACCAGCAGGTCGTGCCAGCTGCCGGCTAGCGCGATGACCTCCGGCACATGGCCCTCGGCCACCTGCCAGGCGGCCTTGCGCTGGCCGAACTGCCGCACGTGGGCCTCGAAGGCCGCGGCCGCCGCGAAGGCCTCCTGCTCCAGGTCGAGCGTTGCGTCCAGCAATTCGGCGAACAGCACCGGCTCGAAGGAAGGCATGGCCTGCAACGGAGAGGCGCACACCCAGATGCCGGTCAGGTTGGCGTCGAGGGAATCGGCGAGGCGCGCAGCGTATTCGACGCCGCCGCTCCAGCGTTTGAAGCTTTCGGAGAACACCAGGATGTCACGCATGGGAGCGGCTCCGACGGGAGGGAATGGCATTCAGTCCACGAGGAAAGTCACGCGCAGGCAGACGCGCCACTCGGTGACGTCGCCGCTCGCCGACGTGCGCACCTTGATGTCGCTGACCCATGCGCCCTGGATCCTGTCGATGGTGGTGGCAACCTTGAGCAGGCCGGACTGCACGGCATCCTCGATGCCCTTGGCGGATGCGGAGGTGATCTCGATGGTCTTGGCGATGGCGTTCATGGGACATTCCTCGGACAGGTGGCTGGTCGACCGCCCGCACGGACCCGTGTCCCGGCGCGGCAGCCGCTACCAACGTAGGCGAGCCCGAGCGCCGGCTTGTTGACGTGCATCAATGGATGTCCGGGTGGGCGCGGGAGCATGCATCGTGCCGGCAGTGCCGGCATCGTCGCCTCGCAACGGGAGCCCCGCCATGCAAGTCCGCCAAGCCATGTCCACCCACGTCGTCACCGTCACGCCGGATACGCCGATCGGCGACGCCATGCGCACCATGCTCGGCGAGCACATCAGCGGCCTGCCCGTGGTGGACGCGCAGGGTGCGCTGGCCGGCATGCTGACCGAGGGCGACCTGATGCGCCGCGTCGAGACCGGCACCGAGCGCAGGCGTCCCGCCTGGCTCGCTTTCGTGCTGGGCCCCGGCCGGCTGGCGCACGACTACACCGCCTCGCACGCACGCCGCGTCGGCGAGGTGATGACGCGCGAGGTGGTCACTATTGCCGCCGACGCGCCGCTGGACGAGGCAGTGCGGAAGATGGAGCAGCATCACGTCAAGCGCCTGCCGGTAGTCGGCAGCGGTGGCCTGGTGGGCATCCTCAGCCGCGCCGACCTGCTGCGGGCATTTGTCGAGACGGCGCCCGACGAGGCGCCGCCCGATCTCTCCGACGCGGCCATCGCCCGCCGCATCGCTCGCGCGTTGGACGCGCAGGCATGGGCATCGCGGCAGGGCATGCACGCGGACGTGCGCGGCGGCGTGGTGACCTTGCGCGGCGTCCTGGTCAACGATGCCGTCCGCAACGCGCTGGTGGTGCTGGTCGAGAACATGGCCGGCGTGGTGCGCGTGGACGACCAGCTCGTCACGGTGGAGCCGCTGACCGGGGCGGTGGTGCGCCTGCCGTGGGAATCGGCGCGTTGAGCGCACGCGGCCCGGCACCGCCTGCCGGCAAGCATGGCCCGCGCCTGCACGCGGCCACGGTGCGCGCCGCATGGCGATAGACGCAGATGCGGAAGGGATGGACCGAGTCCAGCTCCAGTCAGCCAGAGATCTCGTCGAAGGCCGCACCGATGGTGGCGTCCCTGGCGCCATGCGCGGCATCAGCGGGGCAGGTGGGCGCGCAGTTCGGCCGGGGACAGCGTCATCAGCTCGCGACGCACCTCGCCCACGATGCACGCCGCGGTGGCCTCGTCCAGGCTGTCATGCAGCGCACCGAGGAAGCGCGGCGGAGCCACCAGCACCAGCCTGTCGTAGCGGCCCTCGCGCCGCCCCTGCCGCACGACGGCGCCGAGGGTCTCGGCGAAGCGTTGCGCGTGCTTGTCGCGCAGCGAGGTCTTCGGCTCGATCGCGTGGCGGCTCGGGCTGTTGCTTTCCTGCGTGCGGGGCAGCCGGCCGTGCTCAAGATGGCGCCCCGGCGAGCGGCCGTCGGGGTAGTAGTAGCAGGCTATCTCGACGGGCTCGGCTCCCCTGCGGAGCGATTCGAACAGGCGCGCCCTGGCGGCATCGGCGACCAGGATCCAGGTATTCGGCATGGTGCTTCTCCGGGCCGGTCCGTGGATGGAGCGGCAACCCGCAGGCTAGACCGTGCCCGGCACGCCATCTTGATGACGATCAACAAGCGCGCCGGTTTCTCCTGCTCGGTCGGGCCGCGCTCGCGCGAACGGTTTGCGTGACATGGATCAACTCCGCCGGGCCTCGCCTGCCTAGATTGAAGACCTCCGCGGCAGGCGGTCGCCACCATGGCGGCCCCCGCGGCCCATCCAGGAGGATCTGCCATGCATGCCTATCGCCGTTTCGCCGTTGTTTCACTGGGTGCCCTGGTCGTCGCCATAGGCGGTTGCCAGACCTACGTCAGGAAGGCCGACTTCGACGCGACCGTCAACGAACTGCGTGCCACCGACCAGCGGCAGCAGCAGCAAATCGACAGCCTTGCGCAGCAGATGCAGCAGCGCTTCGCCGAGTACGACGCGAAGATCGCCCAATCGCCGGGGCGTATCCGTGTCGACGTCGCCTCCCACTTCGCGTTCGACAAGGCCACCCTGCGCGACGAGGACAAGCCCATGCTGGACGACTTCGCGAAAGTCGTCTCCGGCCACTTCCCGCAGGCCGTGGTGACGGTGGAGGGATTTGCCGACGCGGCGGGCGGCAAGCCGTACAACCTGCGCCTGGGCCAGGCCCGCGCCGAGGCGGTGCGCGACTACCTCGTCCAGACCGGTGGCCTGCCGGCCGACCAGGTGCGCGCGGTCAGCTACGGCAAGGCGGAGAACCGCCAGGTGCTGAAGGGCAAGTGGGGCGACGGCGCCGAGCCGAACCGCCGCGTCACGCTGGTGGTGGACTTTGCCGGAACCCTGGCGGCGCCGGGCAACGGGTGAGCGACCATGCCGCAACGGCACGCCGGTCCTTTCCGCGATCGAGACGACGCGGGCGAGCAGCTCGCACAGGCGCTGTCGTTCCTGCGCGGCCAGCATCCGCTGGTGCTGGCCATCCCCCGCGGCGGCGTGCCGGTCGGCCGGATCGTGGCCGATCGGCTGGATGGCGAACTGGACGTGGTGCTGGTGCGCAAGCTCGGCGCACCCGGCCACGAAGAGTTCGCCATCGGCGCGGTCGACGAGGAAGGCAGGGTGCAGACCACGCCGGAAGCCGCCTCGGTCGGAGCGGACGAGCGCTACGTCACGCGGGAGGCGGCCAGGCAACTGGCCACGATACGGAGCCGGCGCGAACGCTACAGCCCGCACCACAGCGCCATCGACCCGGCCCGGCGCGTGGTGGTCGTCGTCGACGACGGTCTGGCCACCGGCGCAACCATGCAGGCCGCGCTGCGGGCCGTGCGCGCGCGGCGGCCGGCGCGGCTGGTATGCGCGGTGCCGGTGGCGTCGCCGCGCAGCCTGGCGGAAGTCGCCGCGCTGGCGGATGACCTGGTGTACCTGTCCGCGCCGGAGCATTTCCGCGCGGTGGGCCAGTTCTACCTCGACTTCGACGCCGTCGAGGATGCGCAGGTGATGCGCCTGCTGGCCCGTCCCCCCGGACCCACGGCGACCACGGTGGAAGCCGTGCGGATCGACGCCGGCGGCGTCGCGCTTGACGGCGACCTGGAAATGCCCGCGCAGGCCGCCGGCCTGGTGATCTTCGCCCACGGCAGTGGCAGCAACCGCAGGAGCGTGCGCAACCGGGGCGTCGCGCATGCGCTGCATGCGCAGGGGCTGGCCACGCTGCTGTTCGACCTGCTCACCGAGGAGGAGGCGCGCGACCTCCCGGCACGTTTCGACATTCCCCGGCTGGCGTCGCGGCTGGACAGCGCCCTGCAATGGGCGGCCGGCCACGCCGGTACCGCCTCGCTGCCGGTGGGCCTGTTCGGGGCGAGCACGGGCGCCGCCGCCGCGCTGGTGCTGGCGGCGCGCGATCCCCGGCGGATCGGCGCGGTGGTCTCGCGCGGCGGCAGGCCCGACCTGGCCGGCGAAGACATGCTCGCCCGCGTGCGCGCGCCCACGCTGCTGATCGTGGGCGGCGCCGACACCCAGGTGATCGCGCTCAACCGCGCCGCGCTGGCGGCGCTGGCGTGCCCCGCGAAAATGGTGCTCGTCCCGCACGCCACCCACCTGTTCGAGGAACCCGGCGCGCTGGAGGCGGTTGCCGGGCTGGCCGCCGAGTGGTTGGCGCGGTGGCTGCGGCACGGCGGGGTGCTGCGCGGCGGCGTCGAGTCCGCGGCTTCCTGAGCGCGAAACCTCGCGCGACGTTGATCTGTATCACCTGCACCCGCGGCGCGACGCCTAGGCTGGTTGCCGACTCGAGCGCGACGCGCGGGTCACCCCGACTCTCTCCCACGAGGACCCATGCCATGGCCAACCTGACCCACTGGAATCCCTTCAAGCCCCTGACCCCGTTCGAATCGCGCGCCCCCATGCTCGGGGATTTCTTCCGCGACTTCGGCCTGCGGCCCCGCTGGCAGGAGCTGGACGCTCCCGACATGCGCATCGACGTGTCGGAGAACGAACGCTCCTATGCGGTGAAGGCCGAAATCCCCGGCGTCGACAAGAACGACATCGACGTGTCGATCGACGGCAACCAGGTCTCCATCAGCGCCGAGGTCAAGCGCGAAACCAGCAAGAAGGACGACGAGCGCGACATCTGCACGGAACGCTATCACGGCCAGGTCTACCGCTCGTTCAGCCTGCCCGGCGACGTGGACAGCGACAAGGCCGATGCCCGCTACGAGAACGGACTGCTCACGCTGACCCTGCCGAAAAAGGAAAACGGCAGCGCGCGCAAGATCACGGTCAGCTGACGGCAGACCTCCAGCCCGCCCTGCGGAAGAGGGCGGGCGGGCTGGAGGGCATGGCCATGGCCAGTCTCCATCACGGCGTTCTCGAGGTGCTCCGCGGCGAAGCCCTGCGGCTGGGGGACGGCCCGCGCGACTACGACGCATTGCTGGAAAGCGCAGCGACGCGCAGCCTGGTGCTGCTCGGCGAGGCGACCCACGGCACCGAAGAGTTCTACCGCATGCGCGCCGACATCACGCTGCGCCTGATCGCCGAACAGGGCTTCGATGCGGTGGCGGTGGAAGCGGACTGGCCGGACGCCTACCGCATCAACCTGTTCGTGCGGGGGGAGGGCCGTGACGCCGACGCCTCACCGGCCTTCGGCGATTTCCGGCGCTTTCCGCGCTGGATGTGGCGCAACGAGGAGGTGCTTCGCTTCGCCGAAGCCCTGCACCAGTTCAACCTCGGCCGGCCGTCGGAGCGGCGTGCGGGCTTCTATGGGCTGGACATGTACAGCCTGTACCGCTCGGCGGAAGCCGTGGTGGATTACCTGTCCGGCGTGGACGAGGAACAGGCGGCCATCGCCAGGCGGCAGTATGCCGCGCTCGACCACGTGCGCGACCCGCAGCGCTACGGCTACGAAGCCGTGCATGGCCTGCGGCCCGACTGTCGGCAGGCCGTGCGCGAGCGCCTGCTCGCGCTATGGCAGCGCGCGCCGGATTACCTCGGGCGCGACGGGCGCGGCGCGGCGGACGCGTTCTTCTTCGCCGAGCGCAACGCGCAGGTGGTGAGCAGCGGGGAGGCCTACTACCGCGCCATGTTCGGTCCGCGCGCGCAGAGCTGGAACCTGCGCGACCAGCACATGGTGGAGACGCTGCTAGCCCTGCAGGGCCACCTGCGCGCGCAGGGCGGCGCGGGCCGGATCGTGGTCTGGGCGCACAACTCCCATCTCGGCGACGCGCGCGCCACCGAGATGTCGTACGCGGGGGAGTGGAACGTGGGCCAGCTCGTGCGGCAGAGCGCAGGCGCGGAGGAGGCCCTGCTGGTGGGCTTCACCACCTACACCGGCACCGTCACCGCCGCGTACGAATGGGATGGCGAAGCCGAGTGCCGCGATGTCCTGCCGGCCAGGCCGGACAGTTACGAATCGCTGTTCCGCGATACCCGGCTGGACCGCTTCTACCTGCCGCTGCAGGGCGAGGTTGCGCATGCGCTGCGCACGCCGATGCGCGAGCGCGCCATCGGCGTGCTGTACCGCCCGGACACCGAGTTGCAGAGCCACTACTTCACCGCATCGCTGCCGGCGCAGTTCGACGCAGTGTTCCATCTGGACGAGACCCGCGCGGTGCAGCCGATGGACGTGGCCGCCGAGACCAGCCCGGCCTGAGCGGCTCGGCTCTTTCCCGCGCCACGCCGCGCGCTACGGCCCTTGTTCGCCCGGCATGTCGCAGGCGTAGCCCAGCGCCGACAGCCCTTCCTCCAGGAAATCGCCGACCAGCGGCGAACCCAGCAGATAGTCCGTGGTGCGCGCGTTGGCGGCTTCCGCGGCTTCCTCGCGCAGCGCCGGCCATTCGGTCGCGGAGGCGTTGTTGCGGCCCAGCCACATCAGGGCGACCAGGTCGATCTTCTGGTCATCGGGAAGCTCGTCGATGAACGACACCAATTCCTGCCGCACGGGGTCGAACGAGTACTCGTCCTCCTGCTCCGTGATCCGGTCCACGTCCTCGTACTCCAGCGGATTGGCGGGGATGTCACGTTCGGCCAGCAGATCCATGCTCTCGTACTCGCGCAGCTTGCGGATGATGAAGCAGACGGCGTCGGGCGGAATCGCCAGCACCGGCTCGGGGCTTTCCGGCATGGACGCGTTCATGGCGCAGCCGCCGCCGGGTAGCCCACCGTCTGGGCGAAGGTGACGAACTGCTCGTCGTCCAGGCCGAGCAGGCGCTCCAGGGCCGCGTGATCGATCGCGCCGCGGAATACCGTGCCCAGCCCCTCCGAGGCGCAGAACAGGTAGACGTTCTCGCCGATGAAGGCCGCGTCCACCGATGCGTACAGGCGTCGCTCCGCCGGCGCGACGTCGTGCATGCGCTCGCCGTGCGCGACATAGACGAGGTTAACCGGCGCCTTGCCGACGAAGTCCTGCAGGCCGGTCCGCGCGCGAAGATCCATCGGCAGTTGCGGCAGCAACGCGTGCTGCCCCGGTGCATAGAGCCACACGCCATCGGCCATCGCGACATAGATGTCCATTGCCATGACGTGGCGCCAGTAGGGTGCGGTGCGGTCGGCGGTCTGCGCGCGGTTCACGCCGAAGGCCGCCCACAGCAGGCCGGAGAGCAGGTCCGGCGGCAGCGGGCGTGGGTCGTATTCCCGCGTGGAGTGCCGCCTGGCCAGCGCATCCAGCAGCGGCAGGCCGCCCTGCATGCGCGGCGGCGGCAGGGTGCGGGCCTGCGCCTGCAGCCCCGCGAGCTTCGAGGCGGCGACGACGACGTGTTCGTTGAGTTCGTGATCTGCGGCCCTGCGAACCATGGCCATGTCCTCCGCTGCTATCCGAGCCGCGCCAGGCGGCGACAGGAGTGGTTTAGCACCCGTCGGCAGCGGACGATTGATCTGGCTCAACCGGATGTCGCGCCAGCGATGCGTGGCGATCCGCCAGCGGTCCCTCGATACCGAACCGGTCGACGAATTCCGCGGAGGCATCCATCAGCAGGGCAGCACCTGCCATGAAGGCGCGGATGCGATGGGCGGCGCCGTCGGCTACGGCCACTTCGAGGTGGCTGACGGCATCGCCGTTGCCGCCGAGTCCGGCGCGGGGCAGGGGCATCTCCTCCACCCGCGCCACGCCATCCATGGTATGAAGCATGTTCATGAGGGTTTCGGCGCGGGTTTCGTCGCCGACGACGCGGATTCTCATGATTCGCATGGCGTTATCGTTCCTGGGGGCCGTCGGCTGGGCATTTCACGCCGTGCGCCACGGCAGCGTATTGATCAGCATCAAGCCGGGACAAAGCGTGGCCGCCGGACCCACACGCCGAAACGCTTCACGCTGCCTTCTTTAATTTGACATAATATACAGACTGC
>NZ_MWIO01000026.1 GCF_004799035.1 Rhodanobacter lindaniclasticus | reverse complement strand
CATCGCCCGCGAGCGGACCCCTACGGGCGGTTTTCATCGTGCTGTTGATGCTGGGGGGATTTGCCCACGCGCAGGCGATCGAGCCGATGCCGTTCGCCAATCACGCGCAGGAGCTGCGCTTCCAGCATCTCACCCATCAGCTGCGTTGCCCGATGTGCCAGAACGAAACCCTGGCCGATTCCAACGCGCCGATCGCGCGCGACTTGCGCAACCAGATCTTCAAGCTGATGCAGCAGGGCAAGAGCGACGAGGAGATCAAGCAGTACCTGGTCGCACGCTATTCGAATTACATCCTGTACGACCCGCCGCTGAGGCCGGGCACCGTGCTGCTCTGGTTCGGCCCGCTGGCGATCCTGCTGGCCGGTGCCGGCGTGGTGTTGGTGGCGATCCGCAAACGCAGGCGCGAAGGCGTTGAAACAACGACCGTCGGCGACAGCGCCGACAACGGGGAAGATTGGTGAAAATCGCCTTTATCGTGGTGGCCGCGCTGATGGTCGCGCTGGCGCTGGCTGCCCTGCTCGTGCCGCTGGTGCGCGAAGGGCGCCGCTCCGGCCACACGCGCGGCGTGTTCGTGCTCTGCCTGGCCATCGCCCTGCTGCTGCCGCTGGGCGCCGGCGTGCTCTACTTGAAGGTCGGCACGCCGGCGGCGCTCAACGGGGTCCCCGCGCAGGCGCAGACGCCGATCAGCCTGCCGCAGGCGATCGCCCAGCTGCGCGAGCACCTGGCGCAGCAGCCCGACGACCAGCAAGGCTGGATGCTGCTGGCGCAGACCAGCGCAATGATGCGCCAGCCCGGTGACGCGCGTGACGCGTGGGACCACGTGCTGAAACTCGATGCCAACAACGCCGAGGCGATGGTGGGCTGGGCCGAAAGCGATTCGATGCTGCGCGCCGACCACCAGATCGATGGCCGCGCCCGCGACCTGCTGCAGCGTGCCGTGAAGCAACATCCGGACAACCAGCGCGGGCTGTGGCTGCTGGGCATCAGCGACTTCCAGCGCGGCGACTATCGCAGCGCCGCCGCCACCTGGCGCCTGCTGCAACCGCAGCTCGAACCCGGCTCCAGCGTGGCGAAGTCCGTCGCCGAGCAGATCGCCATCGCCGACGCCCGCGCCGGCGGCGCCCCGGCCGGTGCCTCCAGCAGCGCCGCGGCGGCCGTGCCTGCAGGCGCCTCGCTGCAGGTCAACGTCACCCTCGCGCCGGCGCTGCAGGCCAAGCTGGCCAAGGGCGACGTGCTCTACGTCTACGCGCGCGCGCCCGATGGCCCGCCGATGCCGCTGGCCGTGGCCCGGATCGAGCCGGTCAAGCTGCCCGCCACGGTCATCCTCAACGATGCCATGGCGATGACGCCCGCGTACAAGCTGTCGTCGGTCGCGCGGGTTTTCGTCGGCGCGCGGATCAGCCACGACGGCCAGCCCACCGCCGCGCCCGGCGACCTCGAAGGCGATGCCGGCGTGGTCCAGGTCGCGCGCAAGACGCCGGTCGCCATCACTATCGACAAGGTGCGCTGACGATGGGCGATGCGCGCCGGTATCTCGACCTGCCCTCGCCGTTTCCGATGAAGCGCGGCGGCGAGCTGCACGGTGCGCACGTCGCCTACGAAACCTGGGGCACGCTGAACGCGGCGCGCGACAACGCGGTGCTGGTGCTCACCGGGCTGTCGCCCAGTGCGCACATGACCTCGTGCGACGAGGACCCCTCGCCTGGCTGGTGGCAGGACATGGCCGGTCCCGGCAAGGCAATCGACACGGATCGCTGGTTCGCGATCTGCGTGAACTCGCTGGGCAGCGACAAGGGTTCCACCGGCCCGGCTTCACTCGACCCGGCCACCGGCGAGCCCTACCGACTGAGCTTTCCCGAGCTGGCGCTGGAGGACGTGGCCAACGCCGCGCATGCCGTGGTCGCCAGCCTCGGCATCACGCAGCTGGCCTGCCTGATCGGCTGCTCGATGGGCGGCATGAGCGCGCTGGCCTACATGCTGCTGCACCCGGGCAGCGTGCGCGCGCACATCAGCGTGGATACCGCGCCGCAGGCGCAGCCGTTCGCCATCGCGATCCGTTCCCTGCAGCGCGAGGCGATCCGCCTCGACCGGCACTGGAACGAAGGCGTCTACGACGACGCCAACTACCCGGACATCGGCATGAGCATCGCGCGCAAGCTCGGCGTGATCACCTACCGCTCGGCGATGGAGTGGAACGGCCGCTTCGCGCGCATCCGGCTCGATCCGGAGCAGCGCGAGGACGAACCGTTCGGCCGCGAGTTCCAGGTGGAGTCCTACCTCGAAGGCCACGCCCGGCGTTTCGTGCGCACCTTCGATCCCAACTGCTACCTGTACCTGTCGCGCGCCAGCGACTGGTTCGACATCGCCGAATACGGCCACGGCAGCGTGCAGGAAGGGCTCAAGCGCATTTGCATCGAACAGGCCATGGTGATCGGCGTGAGCACCGACATCCTGTTTCCGCTGCAGCAGCAGGAGCAGATCGCCGAAGGCCTGCAGGCTGCCGGCGCCAAGGTGGAATTCGTGGCGCTGGATTCGCCCCAGGGCCACGACGCTTTCCTGGTGGACATCGAGCACTACAGCCCCGCCATCGGCGGATTCCTGAACCGCCTGGCGGCCGCGCCATCGCCGCGCTGGTAGACTCTGGCCGCCCTCGCCCATCCGAGATCGTCATGCTCACCCTGGATTTCCCCGGCAGCCGCACCCTGATCGACGCGATCGACGCCGCCGTGGCCAAACCCACCACCCACGAACTCACCGACAGCCTGCGCCAGAGCCTGTGCCGGCTGATCCGCGAGCAGGCGGTGCGCCTGCCCGAATGCGTGTTCGAGGCCAACCCGGAACACTACGCCCGTCGCGAGCTGTACCGCAGCGAGGAGCACGGCTACTGCGTGGTGGCGATGACCTGGGGCCCCGGCCAGGGCACGCCGATCCACGACCACGACGGCATGTGGTGTGTCGAAGGCGTCTGGAACGGCGCGCTGGAGATCGTGCAGTACGAACTGCTGGAACATGACGCGCAGCGCTACTGCTTCCAGGCGGTCGGCTCGATCCAGGCCGGCGCCGGCTCCGCCGGTAGCCTGATCCCGCCGCACGAATACCACAGCATCCGCAACCCCAGCGACGACGCCGTCACCGTCAGCCTGCACGTCTACTCCGGCCCGATGGTTCGCTGCTCGGTATTCCAGCCGCTGCCCGAAGACCGCTGGTACGGCCGCGACGTGCGCCAGCTGGGTCTCGACCGCGTGCACTGAACCCGGCATAATTCCCCGCTCACGCATGCCGGTGTGGCGGAATGGTAGACGCGGCGGACTCAAAATCCGCTTGTGGTGACACAGTGGAGGTTCGAGTCCTCTCACCGGTACCAGTGACTGAAAGGCCCCTTTCGGGGCCTTTGTTTTGGTCCGCAGATCCTGTCACGCGGCTGAGACTGCCCCAGGTTCGGCCTCAAGTCGGCCAAGTCTGCACATCGAACACAGCAGCCACACGATCATCCCGGCGACGAGTTCACCGTCGGTCAGGTCGCGGCTGGCCTGCTTCACGCGCTCGCGGCCTTTCTTGCCGAAGAGATAGCGGATGTTCTTTAGACATAATCGCCTGCAAGCGCGCTAACGAATAGGCTCGCGGCGGTCTTCGCCCCGGCGATTTCGGAGCGAACATCCGCCCGCTGCAAGTCCAGCTTCCGCATCTTGCCGTTGCTTTCTGCCACTGCCCCAATCCGTCGGTAGTTGCTGCCGTGGGTTTCGGCGTAGAGCGCCAAGCCCTTCAGCTTCGGCAGTGCGTCGCTGAGATGTGTTCCGTGCGGATCAACGATGTCGGCAACGATATTGCCGCGGTCATCTTCGGCGAAGAACAGGAAGTCAGGCCGCATGATCTTGTACTGGTCGTCTTCCTCGTAGGCGATACCCAATGAGTCTTGGCTTGGCCGGTTCGGATTGCGGTACCAGCACTTGAAGCCTTTGCGCTGCGCCTCCGCCTTCAACACGGCAACTTCCCACTTGTCCATTTCCGCTGGAAACCTGCCATGCACGTCGCACAGCATGTGGTTTTCGTAGGTAGGCAGCGCCGTCTCGCGCCCGTCTGCCTCACGCACTGCGGTGTCAGCCATCCATTCACTGGGTTTCACCAAATCGACGTCCTGCGGCGCGGCGCTCAGGCCGGCGATCTGGCGGTAGGCTTCCTGCCGTTCGTCCGACAATTTCCTGATCGCGTCGCGGTACTTTGCCAGCCACGCGTTGGACAGCTTCTCGGCTTCGGCATTGAACAGCACCTGCAAGTTCTCCAGCAGGCCGATCGCCGCGATGTCCTCGCGGGCTTCGATCAACGCCCCCTCGAAATCGTCCTCCGCGTCATCATTCGCGGCAGCCCGATGTTCGGTGTAGGTACGAGCAATGTCGGGGCTAAGGATGCGTGCCGAACGCCGGTAAGCGTCATTCGTCACCGTATCGTCCGCGTCGGTGATGAAATCGCTTGGTGTCACCTGCGCCGTCCGCAGGTCAGCCAGAAACGTCCGCCCCTCGACCGTCAGTACCGCCTCGCGCTTCGTTGCGAACTCGTCGCTCCGTTCGGCAAGAAGCGCGTCCAGCACCTTGTGCATTTCCGCGTGCGCCTTTTTGCCGGCGCCGACAAGGATGCCATCGAATGCCAGCTCATGGGCCAGCGCGGTCAGGCGTACGGGCGGCTTGGCGCCACGCTGCGGCCGGGTTTGCGACGACAGCGATTCGAATTTCTGCCAGATCCCATCCGTCACCGCCGGGTTGGGCTTCATCGTCTCGGGGTTGATCAGCACCCGGCCGACCGGTGGCGTGTCGCTGCCACCTTCGATCAAGGCCTTGGCAACGGCCTTGACGGTGTCTTCGTCGAAGTACGGCAGCAGGCAGTCCACCGCGTTCAGCCGCTCGTTGCCGGGAATGCGCCGCGCCAGGGGCGTGCGCACCATGCGGCCGAGCAACTGCGTGATGTGGGTGCGATCGACCGCATGGCGCAGCGACACCATCACCTCGGCGCGCGGACAGTCCCAGCCGGTGCTGATCGCATCCTTGGCGACCACGATACGCACCCATTTCTGGTCCTGTATCTGCTCCGGCGACAGGTAGGGCACCGAGTACGGTCCAAACGATTCCTTGGCGTGCTCGCCAAACACGTTCACCACCGAATCGTGAGGCAACTGTGGCCATGCATCGAAAATCGTGTGCAGCCAGCGCCCGATGTCGTTGGGGTTGGGCGAATTGGGCACCTGCAACACCATCAGCGGCACCACCGTTTCAGCATCGTCCTGCTGCTTCGCGTAGGCCGCCCACGCGGCGGTCGATTCTTTGAGTTTCTCGGCTGCCCGCTTCACGAGCACGGTATCGAACCGGCCTTCCTCATTGGGAATATCCAGCGCGATCGTGTCCTTCAACAAGCCGGAGTCGCGCACACGCGAAGAATCCACCACCACCGATGGCAGGATGGCGCGATCCTTGGCGCCTTCCATCGCCTCGTCGAAACGTTCGGCTGTGGCGGAGATGCCCAGCACCACCGGAATGCCCGGCACGCCTTTGTCGCCGTCGATCAGGCGCCGCACCAGGGTGGATCGCTCCTTCTGCACGGCAGCGCCAGGGTTGCCCATGCCGCGATGCGCTTCATCCAGCACCAAGTACAACGTCAGCGTCGGGTCTTCGATGGTGTTGCGGATGGTGTCCCAGATGGTATTGGAGTGCAGGTCAGGCCGCGCCTCGAACAACTGGCCATCGGCGTCGCCCTCGAAGCCGCGCACCAGCAGGCTTTTCTTGCCGAGCTTCTGGGTGTTGAGGAAGTAGATCTTCCCGCGCTCGAACGTGGCGCGGCTGAAGGCGTTCTCCACCACCACAAGGCCGGTACGCTGCAAACGATCGGACGATTCCATCAACCGGAACCGCGTCTGTTCGTTGAGCGCGGGGTCGTCACTGAACCAGATCACCACCGCCGTCGGATCGGCGTCGAAGTCGTAGTTGTCGTCGCCCTGGAACAGCGCCTCGAACACGGCCGCGGCCATCACGGTCCTGCCGGCGCCGGTCGCGGAGATGCCGAACATGGCCGCCGAGAGAATTTACTCGTTGTACTTACGATATGACCCCTTGAAACGATCTACGGGGTACTTGACGCCATTTGCGATAAGTTTCCTTTTGACAACCCCATCAATATCGATGCCCACGTCATGCACGAAATAGGTGAGAAGAATACAAATATCAGCGATCTCCTCTTCAATTTTGTCACGCATCTCCACGGAACGTTGGGCCAGTTCTGAATCTGGCGTCCATTGAGTTATCTCAGCCAACTCCGCGGCTTCTACCGCGAGAGCGACTGAAAGCGTACGAAGTGTATGAAACTGATTCCAATCGCGCACCGATCTAAAATCGAGAACGGCTTTCTTCACCTCAGGGTTGTCTATGATACTCATGGCATGAACCTGTTTTCGTTGTGCCAGCGCAGAGCTTCGCGATCCGGCTGATCGCCAGGCTGCTTCGGCAATCGTTCCAACTCTTGACCATCGAGCCGATAGTAGGCCTTTCCATTGAAGTACAAATCTCTTATCCGAGAACTAACGCTAATGCGATAGTCTGGCCGAACAGTGACCAAACCGAGGTCAAATAGCTTATGGAAATCGGAACGAAGTAGCAGGCCGTTCGAAGTTCTGTGTTGACCATGGTCGGCGTAAGGTCTGATATGCGCGGCCTCAAGTACGGGTAGAGTCGACTCGCCCGTTAGCGCACATCTGCGATCATAGGCATCTAGCACAAGCGTGCGGAATGCGCCTTGCCCCAATCTCCCTCGTTGAAGAAACGCCTCACCGTAGCGAGGTGATTCCTCATGCACGCCAGCTGAGTGAGCAACGGCGCGCAAAGCTGGCTCAATCTGCGCCCAGAGTGCGGCGCCATTCTCTTCGGCGGAGTCGTATTGCTTTCCCACCATGATCGGGTTCGGGAACAACCCGTCAACCGGAATCCAATCCTTTCGTGGAAAATAGAACACGTCCGAGACAACCGTGCACCCAATTTGGCGATTTGCCGTTGCCGCGGCACGCGCGTTTGAACTAATAAGACTTTCAAAATCTGCATATGTAGCCGAACCATTCTCTTCGCCAAAAAAGTCCCACGCCTGCGATAGTGGAAGCGTCGTGTAATTTGAGAAAAAACCTCCACCAACGACGTGGTTGTATGGACGCTTCAGCTTGAAAAGGAACGGCGTACCTGCAGGCAAGGTGGTAAATGGGGGGCGGGCCGATGGCTGCCAGAAATTGACCTCATCAAGTCCCCGAGTGCTGACAAACTCGTACCAACGATTATCCGTCACGCCTAGCCAGAATTTCATTCTTTCACTCCAAGCCCAGTCTGTACGGCGGGTCGATGTAAATCGCATCTACCTTGCCGCGATGCGTGAACGTGAGCGCCTTCAACACGTGGTAGTTCTCGCCGTTGATGACGGTGTGGTACAGCTTGTCACCGCCGCGTTCGACCTTGCCGGTAGCGATGAGGCCGGGATAAATCGTGTCGCGGAACTCCACGACTACCACCAAGTCGTCAACCGCGGCCGTCAACGTCTCCGGCTCGTTGGCATCGAGCAACGCCAGCTCTGCGACCCTGTCGGCGTCCTGTTTGTGGATGCGCGTGACCAGCCACAGGCGCGGGTCGCCCTTGAGCGTCGAGCCACGCTCGGGCAACACGCGGACCTTGTCACCCTTGCGCACAGGGCGCTGCGGCAACTCGACCGCTTCCGGACGATGCCGCTCGAAGTTGAGCCCGAACGGCAGCCGCGACGAAAGCGCCCTGAACTCCCGTTCCAGGTCCGCGCCCATCTGCGGGTCTTTTGCCTTGGCTTCGGCAATCAAATCGGTCAGTCGTGACACGGTGTCCCCTTCATGGATTTACTGGCTGCCGGAAGCATTTTGTAATAGGTGACAGCGTCGTTGCCGGCGCGGATGAAACCTTCCAGCCCGTGCACGGCCAGGTTGATGTCGGCAGTCATGGATCAGTCTTTCCGGCTTGCGGTGTTGCCATAGGGCAGCACGGGATGGTCGTCGCTGGTGAGCAGGCGAACGAAGTTGGGGTGCAGGAACAGCTTTTCGCGTCCGACCTTGACCTCCACCAGCATGCCGAGGTCGGCCAGCTGCTTGAGGTAGACGGAGGCGGTCTGGCGCTTGGCAATGCCGCCGTCCACCAGGTTCTGGATGCGGCAGTACGGCTGCACGAACAGCGCATCGACCAGCTCGCGGCTGTAGATTTTCGGCGCGTGCGTGCGCACGAAATCGGTGGCCTGTGAGTGCAGGGCCTGGATCGCGCGGATCTTGTCGCCGGTCCAGCGCGCGGTCTGGGCGACCGCATCGAGCATGAAGGCGATCCAGTCCTGCCACGCGCCGTCGCGGGTGACGGCAAGCAGCAGGCGGTAGTAGTCGATGCGATGGCGCAGGATGTGGCGGGACAGGTACAGCACGGGCTGATCCAGCAGCCCATGCTCCACCAGCAGCAGCAGGTTGAGCACGCGGCCGGTGCGGCCGTTGCCGTCGAGGAACGGGTGGATGGCCTCGAACTGGTAATGCGCGACGGCCATGCGGATCAGCGGATCGATGTCCGTGGCGTCATGGATGAAACGCTCCCAGTTGGCCAGCTTGTCGCGCAGCAGCGCCTCGCCCTGGGGCGGGGTGTAGACGACTTCGCCGGTGGCGGCATTTTTGAGCGCGGTACCGGGGACGCGGCGGACATCCATGTCGCGGTTCTTCAGGCGGCTGCACACGCGCACGGCGGTGCCGGTGCCGAGCGGGCGCTCGGCCAGCGAATCGAAGCCCTCGCGCAGGGCGGCGCGGTAGCTCAGCGCTTCCTTGGTGGCCGGATCGGCGGCCTGCTCGTCCTGGGCGAAGCGGAACAGGGCATCGCTGGTGGTGACGATGTTCTCGATCTCGCTGCTGGCCTGGGCTTCCAGCAGCGGGATGGTATTGATGAGGACGGCTTGATTGGGAATGGCGGCGCCGATGCTCTTGAGCTCGGCCAGCGCAGCGCGTGCCTCGATGCAGGCCTTGAGCAGCGCCCGCGACTCGATGTCGGCCGTCGGCGGGAGCGCCGGCAGGTCATCAAACGGGCGAGTGGGATCGAAAGGCATGTCGATGGATTCCGGCGGCATCGACACGTTTTGGTGACATGTCGAAGGCCTAAACATTAGCCCATGAAATGTCGAAAAACAACTTTTTAATCAACATATCAAGCCAACATGTCGATGAATCGGAACAAAGCAAGCTTCGAGCAGTGAACGCCAAGGCCGCTATTCAGTGCCCCTACAACTCGCGCACCACGCGGAAGCCCACGCGGCCGCTGCGCACATCACCCTCGGCACCCTGACGGTAGGCCGAGATCACCTGCGCGGGCGAGCTGCCCCAGGAGCCGCCGCGCAGCACGTGGGCACGGCAACCCGGGTTGATCCATGCGCTGCCGTCGTCGGGGGCGCGGATGTAGTTGTCGTGCCAGCAATCGGCCACCCACTCGGAGACGTTGCCGTCCATGTCGTACAGCCCGAACGGATTGGCGACGAAGCTCATCACCGGCGCCGGGCCCCAGTAGCCATCGCGGTAGCCGCGAAAGGCATTGCTCCAGCGACGCCCGCTGTGCGAGCGGTCGCCGGAGCCGGTCAGGTTCTCCACGTTGCGATTGGGCGCCGCGTCGCCCCACCAGTAGCGACTGGTGGTGCCACCGCGCAGCGCGTACTCGAACTCCGCTTCGCTGGGCAGGCGATAGTGTTTGCCGGTGCGCTCGCTCAGCCATTTGGCGTAGGCCACGGCATCGTTCCACGAGACGTTCACCACCGGCAGGTCGTCCTCCGCCTTGCGGCCGGCGTAGTCGTCCTGCCAGCTGGCGTTGGAATCGTCGCGCATGGCGCCGCTGCGCTCGTCGTACACGCTGGCCCCGCCAAGCCGGCTGGAGTCGGGTACGTAGCCGCTGGCGCGCACGAACTCGCGGAATTCGCCCACGCTGATTTCCGTGCGCGCGATGGCGAAGCCCTTGGCCAGGGTGGCCCGGTGCTGCGGCAGCTGGGCGTCGGTACGGTCCTCGTTGTCCGCCGCGGCGCCCATCAGGAACGAGCCGGTAGGTACCACCACCATCGACGGGGCCTTGCCGGGCAGGTCGACGTAGCGATCGGTGAACACCTGGCCCGGTTTGTAGTTCGCATATAGGCGCGCGTTGGTCAGCTGCTCGTCCACCTGCGCCAGCTCGGGCAGGTCGGCATCGGTGGCGCGCGCCTGCGCGACCAGTCTCGTCGCCAGTTCGAGGTTGCCGCCATCCAGCGCCAGGCGCGCCTGCGCCAGCACCCCGCTGGCGCGCTGGCGACGCATGTCGTCGATGCGCTGCTGCACGTCGTGCATCTGCTGCGAACCCGGGCGGACCGCCTGCGCCCGGGCCAGCTCCCGTTCGGCACCGGCGAAATCGTTCTGCGCGACCGCCGCCAGGGCGCGGTCAAGCACTGCGCGCTGAACCTGGAAAATCCCCTGCTCGGCCACCGCGTTCTGCGGATCGAGCTGCTGCACCTGGCGGTACAGCTCCAACGCGTTGTCGCCCTCGGGCTGGTCGGCCTTGCCCTGTTGCAACAGCGTTGCCGCCGCGGCCAGCATCGGGCGCACGGTGGCCAGGGTCTTGAGGTTCTCTTCCAGCTGCGCGACCTCCTGCTCCGCATTGGGCAGGGTGCGCAAGGTATCGAGCAAATCCTCCGCCGCATCGACGTCACCGACCGCGATGTCCTGGTCGATCTCCGCCACCAGCCTCGCGCGCACATCGAACAGGCCCTGCACCGCGCGTCGATTGTCCGGCTGCTCCTTCACCGCCTGCATGAACAAGGCGGCGGCACTCTCGGGATCGCCGGCCAGCTGGCCGGCGCGGAACGCCTTGTCCGCCCGCGCCAGCAGCTCCCTCACCTGCGGTGATTCGGCCGACTTCTGCTCGGGCAGGTTGGCGTTGTTGCGGTTGCGCGCCACGATCACTGCGGTCGGCGCCAGCGTCAGCGGCGGGCCGGCATTGAGTTCGTTGATCGCCGCCACGCGCTGCGGCGGCAGGTTGCCGCTCGGCAGCGTGCCGCCCAGGTTCATCGCCCGCTGCGGTATCTGCCCGGGAGCCACATGGAACCATTGCGGGAAAAAGTGATACGTCAGCGCGACGCCCAGCACGATCATGCCCAGCGCCCCACCGAAGAAACGCTGACGGCGCAGGATGACATTGCGTGGCATGGATGGGCGTCCCGGTTGCGGCCTGTTATCGTGCCAAGGAGTTCGAGCGTTGGAAACCTTCGCGACGGAGATCGTTGCAGCGTCATTGCCGGCCAACGACACCCGAAGCCATTCTCGCCGATACGCCGGCTGGGCACGCGTCACGCCCCGCCCGGCCACCGGACGATTCGTTTTCACCCGGATCCCATTCACCATAGGCACAAACCACCGGCAGGGCAATCCGCGCCGGCACCCTGCGAAGGAGCCCCGATGTCGCTGTCTCAAACCGCCGCTGCCGACTGGATCGACCAGCCCGACGCGTTGCAATCCTGGCTTGCCGCCCTGCCCCCGGACGCGGCCATCGGCCTCGACACCGAATTCATGCGCCGCGACACGTTCTACCCCCAGCTGGCCCTGCTGCAACTGGGCTGGAATGGCCGCCATGCGCTGGTCGATCCGCTGGCCTTCCCGATCGGCGCGGCGCTGCAGCCACTGCTGGGCGCAGGCGAGGCGGTGACCGTGATGCACAGTGCCAGCGAGGACCTCGAGGTGCTGGCGCCGCTGCTGCCGGCCGGTCCGCACCAGTTGTTCGACACGCAGATCGCCGCCGCCTTCGCGGGCATGGGCCTGGGTGTCAGCTACCGCGCGCTGGTGGCTGAGCTGGCCGGCGTGGAACTGGACAAGGGCGAAACCCGCTCGGACTGGATGCGCCGGCCGCTGACCTCCTCGCAATGCAGCTACGCCGCGCTGGACGTGGTCTACCTGAAGACCATCCACGAACAACTTGCCGAGCGCCTGCAGCAACGCGGGCGCAGCGACTGGCACGCGCAGGATTGCGAACGCCTCAAGCGCCGCGTGCACCGCGAAGGCGACCTGCAACCCCAGCGCGCCCTGCGCGCGGCGGCGGATTGGGCGCCAACGGCACAGGCGCGTCTGCGTCGGCTCCTGCTGTGGCGCGACAGCTGCGCCCGCCGCCTCGACGTACCGCGCCCGTGGCTGCTGGACGACACCCTCGCCCTCAGCCTGGCGCAGCAGCCACCGGCGACGCTGGCTGAGCTTGAGCAGCGCGCCCGTGGCCAGCGTGCGCTGCGCTCCGCCCAGCGCAACGAACTGTTCGAGGTGCTCACGCCCGCCGTCACCACGGAGGAAATCGACGCCACCGCCCGCATCCCCGGCCATCCGCAGGGCGTCGCCAAGCAGGCCCTGGCGGCGATGAAGCAGTCGGTCGACACACTCGCCGCCGAACTCGACCTGCCACCCGGCCTGCTGTGCCCGCGCAAGCTGCTGGAGGAATACGTGGTCACCGCCGAATGGCCGGATTCCCTCGAGGGCTGGCGCCACGATCTGCTGCATCCACGCCTCGCCAACCTGCTGCCCGACCGCCCTGCGACACGCCAGGCAGTTGCCAAGGCCTCGTCCGGCGATTAAGATACGCGGCTTCCCACGGGGTGTAGCTCAGCCTGGTAGAGCGCTACGTTCGGGACGTAGAAGTCGCAGGTTCAAATCCTGTCTCCCCGACCAAGTTGCATGAAAAAAGCCGGCCTCGTGCCGGCTTTTTTTGTGCCCTCGCCCGAACGGGTCGATGCTCCTCGTCGCCATGTTGCCTCGGGTTCGACGTTGCGGACGATCGAGATCGATCCACGACGTCGGTAGGCCGATGCTCAGGCGGCGCGCTCGGCCCTGGTCAGGATGCCGAGCAGGTCGGCCAGCTTGTCGCGCATCTCGCGGCGATCGACGATCAGGTCGATCGCGCCATGGTCGAGCAGGAACTCCGAGCGCTGAAAACCTTCCGGCAGGGTCTCGCGCACGGTCTGCTCGATCACGCGCGGACCGGCGAAGCCGATCAGCGCCTTCGGCTCGCCGATGTTGATGTCGCCCAGCATCGCCAGGCTGGCGGAGACGCCACCAGTGGTCGGGTTGGTCAGCACGCTGATGTACGGCACGCCGGCGTCGCGCATGCGTGCCAGCGCGGCCGAGGTCTTGGCCATCTGCATCAGCGAGAACAGCGCCTCCTGCATGCGCGCGCCGCCGGTGGCGGAAAAGCACACCAGCGCACTCTTGTCGGCCAGCGCGCGTTCGGCGGCGCGGGTGAACTTCTCGCCGACCACCGAGCCCATCGAGCCGCCCATGTAGGCAAACTCGAACGCCACCGCCATCAGCGGCCGACCTTTCAGCCGGCCGCTCATCGCGACCATGGCGTCCTTCTCGCCCAGCTTCTTCTGGGTGGCGATGATGCGGTCGCGGTACTTTTTCGAATCACGGAACTTCAGCGGGTCGGCCGGCTCCATGCTGGCCCACAGCTCCTGGCCCGAACCCTCGTCCAGCAACGCGCCCAGCCGCGCCCGCGCACTGATGTAGTGATGGTGGCCGCACTTGGGACACACCATCAGGTTGCGTTCCAGCTCGGGCCGGTACAGCACGGTACCGCAGCCCGCGCACTTCTCCCACACGCCCTCGGGTACCGAGCCCTTGCCGCCGCCCGCCGGAAGCGTGCGGGTACGCGGATTCATGATCTTTTGCAGCCAGTTCATCGCAATACCTCAAACGTTCGAGGCGGCCGGGTCGACCGCCTCAGCGTGCATCCAGCGCCGCGCGGATCGGCTGCAGGAAGCTGCGCGCACGACCCACGATATCCGCCGCATCCGTCGCCCCCGCCAGGCTCTCGACCAGCGCGCTGCCGATGACCACCGCGTCGGCAAACCCGGCGATCGCCACGGCACTTGCCGCATCACGGATACCGAAACCCACCGCCACCGGCGTGCCGGCGAGGGCCCGGACTTCGGCAACGCGCGCGGCAATCTCGTTGACGCTCAACTGCGCCGCCCCGGTAACGCCGGCGAACGATACATAATACAGGAAGCCTTCCGCCGAACTGCACAACTGCGCCATACGCGCGGGTGCGGTGGTGGGTGCGGCGAGCAGGATCTGCTGCAGCCCCGCCTCGCGCAGCGGTTGCAGCATGGCCGACTCCTCCAGCGGACAATCGACCAGCAGCACGCCGTCGACCCCGGCTGCCACCGCCTCCCGCGCGAAGCGCGCGTAGCCGTGGGTCTCCAGCGGGTTCAGGTAGCCCATCAGCACGATCGGGGTTTCCGCATCGCGCTGGCGAAAGGCATGCACCCAGCCCAGCACCTGCGTGAGCCCTACACCCTTGGCGATCGCCCGCTCGCTGGCGTGCTGGATCACCGGACCATCCGCCATCGGATCGGAAAACGGCACGCCCAGCTCGATCAGGTCCGCTCCCGCTCCCACCAGCGCATGCATCATCGCCACCATGTGCTGCGGCGACGGATCACCCGCGGTGACGAAGGGGATCAGGCCGGTGCGGCCGGCAGTTTTCAGCGCGGCGAAGCGCCGATCGATGCGGCTCATACCTCCACTCCTTCGCGCGCGGCAATCGTGTGCACATCCTTGTCGCCGCGACCGGACAGGTTGCACAGCACGATGCCGTCCCTGGGCAACTCGCGCGCCAGCTTGATCGCCTGCGCCACCGCGTGGCTGGATTCCAGCGCAGCCAGGATGCCCTCGCTGCGCGCCAGCAGGTGGAACGCCTCCAGTGCCTCGTCGTCGGTGATGCCGACGTACTCGGCGCGGCCGGCATCTTTCAGGAACGCGTGCTCGGGACCGACGCCCGGATAGTCCAGGCCGGCCGAGACCGAGTGCGTTTCGGTGATCTGGCCGTTGTCGTCGCACAGCACGTAGGTGCGGTTGCCGTGCAGCACGCCGGGCCGACCGGCCGCCAGCGACGCGGCATGATGCCCGGTGGCGATGCCCTCGCCCGCCGCTTCGGCGCCGACGATGCGCACGCCGGCGTCGTTGAGGAACGCATGGAACAGGCCGATCGCGTTGGAGCCGCCGCCGACGCAGGCGGTCAGCACGTCGGGCAGGCGGCCATATTCCTCCAGCATCTGCGCGCGCGCCTCGCGGCCCACGATCGCGTTGAAGTCGCGCACCATCAGCGGATACGGGTGCGGCCCGGCCACGGTGCCGATGATGTAGAAGGTGTCGGCCACGTTGGTGACCCAGTCGCGCATCGCCTCGTTCAGCGCGTCCTTCAACGTCTTCGAACCCGAAGTCACCGGCACCACCTCGGCGCCGAGCAGCTTCATGCGGTAGACGTTGATCTTCTGCCGCTCGATGTCGGTGGCGCCCATGTAGACCACGCACTTCAGGCCCAGCCGCGCGGCCACGGTGGCACTGGCCACGCCGTGCTGGCCGGCGCCGGTCTCGGCGATGATGCGGGTCTTGCCCATGTTGCGCGCGACCAGCGCCTGGCCCACGGTGTTGTTGATCTTGTGCGCGCCGGTGTGGTTCAGGTCTTCGCGCTTGAACAGGATGCGCGCGCCGCCGACCTGCCGCGACAGCCGTTCGGCGTGGTAGATCGGGCTGGGCCGGCCGACGTAGTGCTGCAGGTCGCGATCCAGTTCGGCGAGGAAATCCGGATCGGCACTCAGCCGTTGGTACGCCTCGCTCAACTCGGCCAGCGGCGCCATCAGCGTCTCGGCGACATAGCTGCCGCCATACTCGCCGAAACGGCCGTGGGCGTCGGGGTAGGCGTTGAAGTCCGCAATCTTGCTCATGGGGTCACTCGGGGATGGGCCTGCCGCGCTGCGGCAAGCGATCATCTTAGCGGATAGCTCACAGATAACGCCGGATGGTTTCCCGGAACTCGGCCCGTTGCTCGGGCGTGAGCGCGCCGAGTATCCCGCGCCGCCCGGCGGGAATGTGTGCGGCGGGGTTCTCGTCGCCGAAGACGTAGTGATCCAGCATGTCTTTCCACGCCGCCCGCTCCGCCGGCGGCAAGGCGCGGAACACGAGAATGCAATGCATCAGGCAACCCAGCGCCGTGGCCGGCGCCTCGGCACCGGCCGGCACCGGCTTCCACCAGTAGTTCACCAGCGCGTTGATCTGCTCCAGCGACTCGACGTGGTGCCACCACATCGGCGGGATGTAGATCGCGTCGCCGGGATGCAGCTCGGCCACCTGCGCTTCGGCCAGCGCATCCTTCAGGCGGGGGAAGCGCGGATCGTCGGGACGATCGAGCCGGGCCATGCCGATCGCCGCGCCGGTCGGCGCGAAATCGAGCGGACCGATGTAGAGGTTGCGCACCTGTTCGGGTGCAAACAGGGTGAAGCGCCGCACCCCGCACACCACGCAGGCGATGTTGTGATATTCGTCGAAATGCGCCGGCGTGGTGACCTTGTTGCCGATCCAGATGCGCGGCTGGATCGCCTTCCCGATGAATGGAATCGCGTGGTCGTCCAGCAGACCGGGCAGGCAGTCGGCGATCAGCGCGCTCTGCATGGCCAGCCCCGGCGGATTGTCCTGGCGGCTGCAGGCCGCCAGCCGCTGCAGGCCCCGGGTGATCGAGACCCGGTGATGCGCGTAGTTGAAGCCGTCGACATCCGCGTTGTAGCCGATCACGCCGCCCTCGCCTGCCGGCATCAGCAGCGCATCGACCTCGCTGCCGTTGTCGAGCTTCGCCAGGCCTTGGGCAAACGCCGTGTCCGATTGCCGCGACCACGCCACCATCGGCCAGTCGCGGCACAGGCCGCGGATGACCAGCGGGCGTGCACGATCCAGCAGCTCGGCGAGCCCGAGCGACTGTCCGGCACCCCGGTATTCCTCGATCACGCCCGGCATGCCACCTGTTCCGCATCGGCCGCACGCACCGCGCGAATGAAGGCTTCGAGCCGCGCCGCATCCTTGATCCCCGGTGTCGATTCCACCCCGCTGGCCACATCCACCGCCCACGGGCATACCGTGCGCACCGCATCGCCGACGTTGCCGGCATGCAGTCCGCCGGCCAGGATCATCGGCTGTGCGAGGTCGCCCGGCAGCAACGACCAGTCGAACGCCCTGCCGCTGCCGCCCGCCTCGCCCGCCGCATGGCCGTCCAGCAACAGGCCGGCGGCGCGGGGGTAATCGCGCAGGCGCGGCAGCGCAGAGGCCCCCTCGCCCATCGCGATCGCCTTCAGGAAGGGACGACCGAACTGTGCGCACCAGTCATCGCTTTCGCGGCCATGAAACTGCAGCAGCGTGGGAGCGACCTCATCAACCACCTGCTGCACCCGCGCCGTCGCGTCGTCCATGAACAGGGCGACCGTGGCGATGAACGGCGGCAGCGCCGCGACGATCTCGCGCGCACGCGCCAGCGTCACCCGCCGCTTGCTGCGCGTGGTGAACACCAGGCCGATCGCATCGGCGCCGAGCCGCGCGGCGAGCAGCGCGTCCTCGACGCGAGTCATGCCGCAGCATTTGATGCGGGTCATTGGCTCACCTCGAGCGGCAATCCCCAGTGTGCCTCGTAGCGCGGGCCAACGAAGGTCAGGCCGGACGCCGCTGCCGTGGGCCCGGCCACCTGCCGGTCGCGGCCGGCCAGCAATTCACCCAGCCATTCCACCGGTTGCTCGCCACGGCCGATCAGCAGCAGCGAGCCGACGATGTTGCGCACCATGTGGTGCAGGAACGCATTGGCTTCGATGTCGACGAACACCTGCTCGTTCTCGCGCCGGACGCCGACCGCCAGCACGCTGCGGCGCGGGTGCGGCGCCTGGCAGGACAAGGCGCGGAACGCGCTGAAGTCGTGTTCGCCCAGCAAGGCCTGTGCGGCTTCGTGCATGCGCGCGGCGTCCAGCGGCAGGCGCTCCCAGGTGACGTAGCGAGCGTCCAGCGCCGCGCGCACCGGCCGGTTGAGAAGGTGGTAGCGATAACGGCGGCTGCGCGCGGAGAAACGCGCATGGAAACTGTCCGGCACCGGCTGCGCCCACAACACGGCCACGCTGGTCGGCAGGTTCGAGCAGGCGCCGAGCACCCAGCCCCGCATTTCGCGGCGCGCGTCGGTATCGAAATGCACCACCTGGCAACGCCCGTGGACGCCGGCGTCGGTGCGGCCCGCGCAACTCACCTGCACCGGATGGTCCGCGACCCTCGTCAGCGCCTGTTCGACCGCACCCTGCACGCTCACCCCTTCGGTCAGGCGCTGCCAGCCGTAGAAATCGGTGCCGTCATACTCGATGCCGAGGGCGATGCGCATGGATGCCGCAGATCTTCAGGAAAGCGTCAAAGATTAGCAGGCGGGCGACGCCCATCCGCCGAAAAGAAATCGGGCCGGCAAGGCCGGCCCGGTTTTCATCCCGCGCGCGAGGCGCCCTCAGCCCAGACCGTCGAGCAGTTTGCGCGCCACGTCACGCTGCATCTGGCTGCCTTCCTTGAGAACTTCGCCGAGCATCGCGCGAGCACCATCGGCATCGCCCATGTCGAGATAGGCGCGCGCCAGGTCGAGCTTGGTATCGACCGGATCGTCGCTGAACTCGACCGATTCCGCCGCGGGCGCGCCGGTTTCCGGCGCATCCCACGAAGCCTTCGGCTCGGCGTGCGGCTTGACCACGGTCACGTCGTCCGCCGTTGCCGGCGGCGGCGTGCGCGATTCGCCCGCCGCGGGCTGGGTCAGGTCGAAATCGAAACTGTACCCGGTGACCTTCTTCCCGCTGGCAGGCAGCGAGGGCGGCAGCGAGGAAACCACGGTGGGCGCATCGCTGTCGTCGGCATAGTCGTCGATGTCGAACGCCTGCGCCGCCTCGGGATCGACGTCCGCGGGTTCCGCATGGTGGTCGAACAAGGGGTGTTCCGGCGCGAGGTCCTCGCCCATGTGCACCACGTCCTGCCACTCGTCCTGCGCCGGATCGGTAATGTGCGCATGCATCGCCTCGGCCGCGGCCTCGAAGCGCTCCACGTCACGCCGCGAGTAATACAGGGTGACCAGCTCGAGATGCAGGTAGATGTCGTCCGGGTGCTCGGCCAGCTGGTCGAGCAGTTGCTCCTGGTCGGTATCGCCATCGGCAAGCAGGTCGTCGTCATCCGCCGGCGGCGTGGCTCCGAAACGATCCGCCAGGGAGGACCCCGCCTTGGCCGCAGCAGCGGGCTTGCGGCGACGACCGAGGACAGCCAGCAGGATCAGCACGATCACCGCACCGGCTGCAGCGGCCCAGGCCCAGGTCTGCATGTACCACGGCTGCTCCACCACGCGAGCGGGAGCGGACGCGGGCACGGGCGTCGCTGCAGGCTCGGTCGCAGCGGTTGATGCGGCTGCCGGTGCCGGCGTGACGACAGCCGCCGTGCCGGCCATGGCCAGCGACGCCGACCCGGCCGATGCCGGCGCCATGCCCGCCACCGAAGCCGCGGGCGCGACGCCGGAAGCGGAGGCTGCCGAAGCCAGTGGGCTCTCGCCGACCTCGGCGCTGCTGCCCGCGGTCGCCACCACCGGTTCCACTGCCAGAGGCTCGGCGGCGGCCGTGCCGGCAGCGGCCGGGGCGGTAGCCGGGGCGCCGGAGGCCTTGCGTGCCGCGGCCAACTTGGCCTGCAGTTCGGCGATCTCGCTGTCCTTCAGCGAAAGCAGGTGTTCGTTCTTGGTGTTGATGTCATTGAGGTCTTTCAGCCGCGCCTTCAGGTCATCGCTCTGCTGCTTCAGGCTGGCCAGGCCCTCGCGGCTGCGCAGCAGCTCGTCGCGCAGGCTGGCGGCCGACTGGTCGGCCTTGCCGGCGGACTGTCCACCGGCCGCGGCGCCACCCGCCTGCGGAGGCACCAGGGCCAGTCGGTCCTCGTTGCCGGCCGTGCCGGTGGTGGGCGAACCCGAGGAGGAGGCACGCGTGGCGGCGTCCGCCACCACGGCGGGGCTGCCCGGCGTGCCGGCGCGCCAGTCGCTGTTCTGCCGGCTCACCTCGGCCGCCGCCGCAGCCAGGGTCATGGCCTGCGCCTCGGAAGCGGTGGGCACGCGCAGCACCACGCCGCTCTTCAAGGCATTGATGTTGTCGCGGTAGAACGCATCGGGGTTGGCCTGCTGCAGGGCCAGCATCATCTGGCGCACGTCGACCCCGGCCGGTGCCACGCTGCGGGCGATACCCGACAGCGTCTGCCCGCTCTGGACCGGGAAACGGCCATTCTGGACGGCCGCGGGAGTCGGCGCACGGGTGACCGGCGCCGGCTGCGATGCCTTGGCGGGCGCACTCTGCGCGGGACGGGGGGTCGGGCTGGCCTGACGCGGCGACACCGCGGGAGCCGGAGCCGCGACCGCCGCGACCGCCGAATGCGTCCCGGGCGGATCGAGCAGGATCGCGTACTCCCGTACGCTGGGCCCGTCCTTTCCGTCCACTTCAATGAGGAGGTCGAGGTAGGGATCGTTCACCGGCACGCTGCTGGTGATGCGGATCACCGGATGCGCGCCGGCGGCCACGCTGAAATGCAGCGGAATATCGGTGCGCCCGCCCACGATGCCGGCCCGGGCGAACTGCTCGCTGGAGGCGAGCTTCACCGTAAGGCCCTGCAATTCGGCCGGGTTGGCCGGGTGCAGCGGAATCTCCGCCAGCAGCGGCTGTCCCAGCGCCGACTTGACCTGGACCTGACCCAGGTCCAGTGCCAGGAGCTGACTGCTCCCCAGCGCCAGTGCCACCAGCATCGACAACTTCAACGAACGATTCATGCATGATCCCCCGAACAATCCCTGACGCTTTCTTGTTGAAAAGATGCCGCCACCAAGGCGGCGGCCGCGTCACCGTGCCGCCACTTTAGTTACAAGAAGGGCAATCAACAATAGCTGCGGCGAATACTTGCGACACATTGCTGCTGCCGGTTCTTGCCCCGGGCGCGACTTCATGGCTGGTCGGCAGGCGCCTCGGCCCGCAACTTCGACAGCTGGCGGCGCAACTCGGCTATTTTCGCATCCTGCTGCTCCAGCTGCCGGCTGGCGCGCTGGCTGGCCGATTCCTGGCGCGCCACCTCCTTCTGCAGACGCGTCACCTCGACCTGGTCGTGCTGCATGCGCTGCCGCACGGTCGGCAGCACATGCGCGGACGCCGAACTGGCGCGGGCCACGCCGGCCGGCGGTGCGGCCCAGGCCGGCGCGCCCAGCAAGATGCCGATGACGGCGAGAAGTGGCGGGACAGGCATGGTCAGAGAAAATCCTCGATCAGCAACTCGGCAATCTGTACCGCATTCAACGCCGCACCCTTGCGGATGTTGTCCGAGACGACCCACAGGTCCAGCCCGCGCTCGTGCGAGATGTCCTCGCGGATGCGCCCGACGAACACGCCGTCGGTGCCCGCGGCCTGCGCCACCGGGGTCGGATAACCGGCCGGCTTGCGCTCGTCCATCAGCACCACGCCCGGCGCCTGGCGCAGCAGCTCGCGGGCCTCGTCGACGGTGATCTTGTCGCTGGTCTCGATGTGCACCGCCTCGGAATGGCCATAGAACACCGGCACGCGTACCGCGGTCGGGTTCACCTGGATCGACTCGTCCTCCAGGATCTTGCGGGTCTCCCACACCAGCTTCATCTCTTCCTTGGTGTAACCGTTGGGCTGGAAGTCGTCGATCTGCGGGATCACATTGAACGCGATCTGCACCGGAAATTTCTTGCCCGGCTCCACGCTTTGGAAGTTCAGCAGGGCCGCGGTCTCGCGCCCGAGCTCCTCCATCCCGCTGCGGCCGGCACCGGAAACCGACTGGTAGGTGGCCACGTTGATCCGCTCGATCTGCACGGCGCGGTGGATCGGCGCCAACGCCACCAGCATCTGCATGGTCGAGCAATTCGGGTTGGCGATGATGCCGCGGTTGGTGTACTGGGCGATCGCGTGCGGGTTGACCTCGCTGATCACCAGCGGGATGTCGTCCTGATAGCGGAACTCGGAAGTGTTGTCGATCACCACCGCACCGGCCGCCGCCGCCCGCGGCGCGTGCTCGCGGCTGACCGAGCCGCCGGCGGAGAAGAACGCGATGTCCACGCCGGCGAAATCGTAACCGTCCAGCAACTGCACGGTGACCTGCTTGCCGCCGAAGGAGATCCGCTCGCCGGCCGAACGTTCGCTGGCCAGCGGCACCAGTTCGCTGACCGGGAACTCGCGCTCGGCGAGGATCGCCAGCAGGGTTTCACCGACGGCACCGGTGGCGCCGACCATGGCGACCTTGTAACTGCTCTTCTGACTCATGGGATGGTCTGCTCGGGAGAAAGAGGCGTACCGCTTACAGCACGTTCGGATTGACGATGTTGGGCGGCCGTCCGGCATGGGGGCCGTGGCCGAACAGCGCCAGCACATTGTCCACCGCCACCGAGGTCATCGCGCGGCGGGTTTCGGTCGTGGCGCTGGCGATATGCGGGCTGAGCACCACGTTGTCGAGCGTCAGCAGTGCCGGATGCAGCTTCGGTTCGCCCTCGAACACGTCCAGCGCCGCGCCGGCCAGGCGGCGGTCGCGCAACGCCGCGGCCAGCGCGGCGTCGTCGACGATGCCACCGCGGGCGATATTGATCAGCAGCGCGGTCGGCTTCATCAGAGCCAGTTCAGGCGCGCCGACGGCATGCCGGGTGCGCGGGGTCAGCGGCAAGGCCAGCACCAGGAAATCGGACTCGCCCAGCAACTGCGCCTTGTCGACGTGGCGCGCGTGGCAGGCGCGCTCGACCGCCTCGGGCAGTGGCGAGCGGTTGTGATAGATCACCGGCATGCCGAAGCCGACCGCGCGATGGGCAATGGCCTGGCCGATGCGACCCATGCCGAGGATGCCCAGGGTGCGACCACGCACGTCGCTGCCCAGCCAGGCCTTGAACTCGGTCGCATGCCAGTGGCCGGCGCGCAGCCAGCGCTCTGCCGCGGTCATGCGCCGGGCCGCGCCCAGCAACAGCGCCCAGGCGTAGTCCGCCACGCTCTCGTTGAGCACGTCGGCGGTGTTGGAGACCGCGATGCCGGCGGCGCTCATCGCATCGACGTCGATGTTGTCGTAGCCCACCGCCAGGTTGGCCACGATGCGCAGGCGCTCGGCGGCACCGACTTCGGCCGCGCCGATGCGGTCCTTGAGGCCCACGATCACGGCGTCCTGCCTCGCCAGCCGGGCGGCCAGTTCGGACGGACCGAGCTTGCGTTCGGTGTCCTCGACAGTCACCTCGAAATGCGGCTCCAGCCGGGCAATGACACCGGGGAAGGTGGGGCGGGACACCCAGACGCGCGGCTTGTCGGTCATCGAACGATTCCGGTGGCGGTGGTTGGACCTCAGGCGATGCGTGGCGCCACCGGCCCCACGTCGCCGCACTGCGCCCGATGGCGCAAGGCATGGTCCATCAGCACCAACGCCACCATCGCTTCGGCGATGGGCGTGGCGCGGATGCCGACGCAGGGGTCGTGCCGCCCCTTGGTGACCACGTCCACCGGCTCGCCGGCCAGGTTCACGCTGTGGCCGGGAATCAGGATGCTGGACGTGGGCTTCAACGCGATGGAAGCGGTGACCGGCTGGCCACTGCTGATGCCGCCGAGGATACCGCCGGCATGATTGGACGTAAAGCCGTCCAAATGCATCTCGTCGCGATGTTCGCTGCCGCGCTGGGCGACGGCGGCGAAACCGTCGCCGATCTCCACACCCTTGACTGCGTTGATCGACATCAGCGCCGCGGCGAGGTCGCCGTCCAGCTTGCCGTAGATCGGTTCGCCCCAACCCGGCGGCACGCCGTCGGCGACCACGTTGACGCGCGCGCCGACCGAGTCACCGGACTTGCGCAGCTTGTTGATGTAATCCTCCAGCGCCGGCACCTGGGCAGCGTCGGGCCAGAAGAACGGGTTCTGCTCCACCGCCTCCCAGTCGAACGCGTCCGGCACGACCCCGCCGATCTGCGCCAGATAACCGCGCACGCGCACACCGTGATGCTCGGCCAGCCACTTCTTGGCGACCACCGCGGCAGCCACGCGCATGGTGGTCTCGCGCGCCGAGGAGCGCCCGCCGCCGCGCGGGTCGCGGATGCCATATTTCTGCCAGTAGGTGTAGTCGGCATGACCGGGGCGGAAGGTCTGCTCGATCTCGCCGTAGTCCTTGCTGCGCTGGTCGGTGTTGCGGATCAGCAGCGCGATCGGCGTACCGGTGGTCTGGCCCCGGTAGACCCCGGAGAGGATCTCCACCTCGTCCGCCTCGTGCCGCTGCGAGGTGTAGCGGCTGCGCCCGGTGGCGCGGCGCTCGAGATCGTGGCGAAACTCCTCCGGCGCGATCGCCAGCCCCGGCGGACAGCCGTCGATCACGCAGCCGATCGCTGGCCCGTGGCTTTCGCCGAAGGTGGTGACGGTGAACAGCTTGCCGAAGGAATTGCTGGACATGGCGCGTCCGGGATCAAAGCCCCAAGCATACCGGCACCACCCTTTCTGTAGGAGCCCGCTCGCGGGCGATGCTTTTGAGCTTTTGCGACTCCCTATTCCCGGCAAGGAAGCATCGCCCGCGAGCGGGCTCCTACCGTTCTGTCGCCAGCCAATCGCGGGAGAGCATGGCGAAGACCACGTCGTCGACCCATTCGCCGTGCAGCCACAGGCTCTCGCGGTGATGGGCTTCCTGGCGCATGCCCAGCGAACGCAGCAGGGCGAGGCAGGCCTGGTTGCGCGGGTCGACCGAGGCGTGGATGCGGTGCCGACGCCACGGGCCGAATACCTGCCCGAACAGGGCGCGCACGGCTTCGCCGGCGTAGCCGTGGCCCTGCACGGCCGGCGCGAGACTGATGCCGAACTCGACCGATTCCATCGCATCCTCGGGCAGGTTCACGCCGAGGTCGCCGATCAGCCGACCGTCATCGCGCAGGCGGATCGCGCGCTGGAACCAGCCCGTCGGAGTCGCCGCGGGCGATTGCCGGTCGATGAAGGCATGCGCGTCGGCAAGGTCGGCGGGCCGCCAGCCCTGGTAACGGGCCACCGCGGGATCGCTGCGCACGGCAAACAGTGCCGCGGCGTCGTCAGGGCGCAACGCGTCGATCCGCAATCGCGTCGTGACCAGCTCCATCGCTCAGCCCGGGCGGCGCGCGGCGGCCGCGGCATGGATCGCGGCGGCATGCTCGACCAGGTCGCGCCGCTCCAGCGCGAACACGCCCATCGGGCCGACCTTGAACTCGATCCAGATGAACGGCACTTCCGGCAGCAGCGCGGCCAGCGCGTGCTCGCTCTCGCCCACCTCGACGATCAGCAAGCCGTCGTCGGTGAGATGGTCGGCCGCCTCGTCCAGCATGCGCAGGCACAGGTCCAGGCCGTCCACGCCGGAAGTCAGGCCGAGCTTCGGCTCGTGCGCGTATTCGCCCGGCAAGGCAGCGTATTCGTCCTCGGTGACGTAGGGCGGATTGGACACGATCAGGTCGTATTTGCGCCCCGCCACGCCGGCGAACAGATCGGAACGGATCGCCTCGACCCGGCCTTCGACGTGCTGGAACACGATGTTCTCGCGCGCCAGCGACAGCGCCTCGTCGCTGATGTCGACGATGTCGACCTGCCATTCGGGGTTGTACTCGGCCATCGCGATGCCGATGCAGCCCGAGCCGGTGCACAGATCCAGCGCGCGCTCGACGTGGCGCTCGTCCAGCCATGGCGCGAAGCCCGCTTCGATCAGCTCGGCGATCGGCGAGCGCGGTACCAGCGCACGGCGGTCACTCTTGAACTTCAGCCCGGCGAACCAGGTCTCGCCGACCAGGTAGGCCACCGGCAAGCGCTCGTTGACGCGGCGCTCGATCAGCGCCAGCACGTTCGTCCGCTCCTCGGCGGTGAGCCGGCCCGCGCCATAGGCCGGCGGAATGTCCGGCGGCAGATGCAGGCTGGCCAGCACAAGATGCGTGGCCTCGTCGATCGGGTTGTCGTGGCTGTGCCCGAAGGTCAGCCCGGCGGCCGAGAAGCGACTGGCGCCGTAACGGATGAAGTCGATGATGGTGGCGAGCTCGGCGGTCACGGCGATCCGGAAGGTGGCAAGTCGGCCGGCGATTATAAGCCCCGTACTGTTCGCTCCGAACGCGCGAAGCCCCCCATGCCGTTCGCCCTGAGCGTAGCGAAGCGGAGTCGAAGGGTCTGGGCGGAGGGAAGAGACCCTTCGACTTCGGCCCTGCGGGCCTACGCTCAGGGTGAACGGCGTGGGGTGGTGGATGGGAAAAGCCACGCGGATTGCCGTCTATACTGCCCCGATGACTTTCAAGGTATTCCTCCAATACGCCATCCCGCACCGCTTCCTGTCGCGCCTGGTCTACTGGGCCACGCGCTGGACGTTCGCGCCGTGGAAGAACTGGCTGATCGCCACCATCGTGCGCAACTACGACGTGGACATGGCCGAGGCAGCGCAGCCCGATCCGCTCGCGTACCAGCACTTCAATGCGTTCTTCACGCGCAAGCTGAAGCCGGGCGCGCGCCAGGCGGATACCGATCCGGCCGCCCTGCTCTCGCCCGCCGACGGCCGCGTCAGCCAGGCCGGTGCCATCGTCGACGGGCGGATTTTCCAGGCCAAGGGGCAGCAGTACACCGCCGCCGAACTGCTCGGTGGCGACGAAGTCGCCGCCGCGCCGTACCGCAACGGCAGCTTCGTGACGGTTTATCTGTCGCCACGCGACTACCATCGCGTGCACATGCCGCTGAAAGGGACCTTGCGCGAAACCGTGCACGTGCCCGGACGCATCTTCAGCGTGGCGCCGTTCGCGGTGGAGGCGATCCCGCGGCTGTTCGCGCGCAACGAGCGGCTGGTGTGCCATTTCGACGGCGAGCACGGCCCCTTCGTGGTGGTGATGGTGGGCGCGATCCTGGTTTCGTCGGTGGCCACGGTCTGGGACGGCCTGGTGATCCCGCCCTACGCCGCGTCGATCCGGCGCAAGTCGTTCGCCGGGCAGGACGTCACGTTGGAGCGCTTCGCCGAGATGGCCCGCTTCAACATGGGCTCCACCGTGATCGTGCTGTTGCCGCCGGGCAACGCAACGGTGGATCCGCTGCCCCCGCAACAGCACCTTCGGGTCGGCCAGCGGATCGGCCTGATCACGGCGACACCGGGCCAGCCCTCCGCGAACTGACGCCAGGCGTCATTTTGTGACGCTATGCGCGCAAATTCCCCGGGTCGCCGGCTAACCTCCTCGCGGCGGCTCGGCCCACGCGCCGTCCCGAACCTGCGCCGAGGGGAACCATGCAGATAATCAGTCCATTCTTCGCGATGGTGCGCTCGCGCCAGCTTGGCCGTCAGTTCCGCGACATCGAACGCAGCATCCGGGCGCTGCCCAAGCGCAGCCGCGACCGGTTGAGCATGCTCACCCTGCGCGAGATCGGGCAGGCCTCGCGCTGCGATTTTCCGCATCTGTACGGCACCACGCCGGAATCGCGCTACCTGCCGTGGGGGCAAGGCACAGACCTGGGCTACGAGCGTGCGCGCTCGAGCAATGCCGAGGTTGCCCTGCGCGGCATCGCGCTGTGGCTGGCAGTGGCTTATCACGAGACCAAGGCCGCCACGCAACCCACCCTGCAGGCCCAGCATCGGCAGTTGCTGCAATTGTTGCGCGAACTGAAGGAACTCCACGGCAGCAACCGCAACGACACGGTGGAGAGCTGGATGCAGGAAAGCGCCGTCGCCTGAGCGCGGCGCGCCGTCAGCTCCGCCTCAACGGCAGACCGGCACCTGCAGGTGCTGGCCGGCCCGGATGCGGTGGTGCTTGAGGTCGTTCAGATCGGAAAGCTCCTGCACGCTGGAACAGTGCAGCTTGCGCACGATGCTGATCAAGGTATCGCCGTGGCGCACGCGATACGTCGTCGTTCTGCGCGCGCTGGCCTTCGCCGGGGCCGGATCCGGCACCACCGGCACCGTCGCGCTGTGCAGGTCCGCCGCGAGTATCGGCCACGGACCATCGACACAGCGCGAGGCATAGGCGCCTTCCAGCCGCTTGGGCACCTGCAGCGTGCTGCCCACCGGCTGGGTAGCGTCCGGGTCGAGCCGGGGATTGAGGTTGCGCAAGGTGCGGAACCAGCCATCGCCCATGCCATCGGCCGAGCCCAGGCAAACCGTGAGTTCATCCAGTGACGCGGCGCGCTTCAAGGTAATGCTGCCGGGGGCGCCATCCACCTTCGGGAAACGCAGGTTGTAGCTGTCCGGGTGCAGGAACAGCCATGCCGCCGCCAGCACCGCGGGCACGTAGTCGCGCGTCTCGGGCGACATCTGGTCGTAGATGCGCGGGTCGTAGAAACTCACCGAGGGATCGTCGCCTACCGCGCGGCGCATGCGGCCTTCGCCGCCGTTGTAGGCGCCGATGACCAGCTCCAGGTTGTTGTTGAAGATGCGCAACTGCTCGTTGAGATACTCGGCATTGGCCCGCGCCGAGGCGGCGGGGTCGAAGCGCATGTCGAAGCCGTTGTCCACGCCCAGCCCGAAACGCATGCCCGTGGAATACATGAACTGCAGCGGGCCGGAGGCGCCGGAGCGCGACACCGCATGCACCTTGCCGCCGGATTCCTGGGCCACCATGCCGAACAGCAACGCCTCGGGCAGGTCGGCCTTCTGGTAGGTCGGCCACATTTCGTGGCGCAGGTACTGGTAATTGACCCAGGCATTCATCAGGTACGGCCGGCGCTGGGTCAGCCACATCTCCAGCGCCGCCTTCACCGGCCCGTTCATCGCGATCAGCTGCGACAGTTTCTGCCCGTGCAGCAGGGTCACGCTGCGCTGCGCCTGCGGCAGGCTGGCCGCGCCGGCATGGCCGGTAGCCAGCAGCGCCTGCGACGAATCGACGTCGCCGGACAGGTCCGGAATGTCGTCGAAATGGCCGTCCTTCAGGCGCAGCAGGCGGTCGAACACGGAAAAGAAACGCTGCGGATCGCAGCCGGACGTGGTGGCGCACCGTGCCGACGACTGCTTCAACAGGTCGAGCGACTGGCGCAGGCTCAGTGCCGATGCATCTGCATTGCCTTCACGCGCCTGCTGCAGCGCCGTTTCGTAGCCCTTGCTGGCCTGATTCAGCTGGCCATACAACGCATCCACCGGCGTCAGCGTCCTGTCGCCACCGCTGCTGGCACAGCCGCCGAACAGGGTGCAGGCCAGCACGACGGGCGCCAGGCGGCGCGAGCGAAATGTGGGGAACAACGACATGAAGAACTTCACCTGCAAAAAGCATTCACCATAGCCGGCTGCGCAGCCGGACTCAACGCTCGACGGCACAACCGCGAGCCGCGCACCGGGTTGGCTACAATCGCGTCACCGCCAGCGGAAGGACCGCCATGACAGACATCCTGATCGGCCGCAACGACAGCATCAGCGTCAACCTGGACCCGCATTACGGCAACCGCCACGGCATGATCGCCGGCGCCACCGGCACCGGCAAATCCGTGTCGCTGATGGTGCTGGCCGAAGGCTTCTCGCGGCTGGGCGTGCCGTGCTTCCTGGCCGACGCCAAGGGCGATCTGGCCGGGCTGGCGATGGCTGCCGGCGAGCCGGGCGACAAACTCAAGGCGCGCCTGGAGAAGCTCAAGCTCACCGATTGGAGGGCGCAGGCCAATCCGGTGGTGTTCTGGGACATCTACGGCAAGCTCGGCCATCCGGTGCGCGCCACCGTCAGCGAAATGGGTTCGACCCTGCTCGGCCGCGTGCTGGAATTGAACGACACCCAGGAAGGTGTGCTCGAGGTGGTGTTCAAGGCCGCCGACGACCAGGGCTGGCTGCTGCTGGACCTGGCCGACCTGCGCGCCCTGCTCACCTACGCCGCCGAGAACGCCAAGGCGCTGTCCACCCAGTACGGCCTGATCAGCACGACCAGCATCGCGGCGATCCAGCGCGCGTTGCTGAAACTGGAAAGCGACGGCGCCGACCAGTTCTTCGGCGAGCCGGCACTGGAACTGGCCGACCTGATGCGTCAGGACATGAGCGGGCGCGGCATCATCAACGTGCTGGCCGCCGACCAGCTGATCCTGAAGCCGCGGCTGTACTCCACCTTCCTGCTGTGGCTGCTGTCCGAGCTGTTCGAGCAACTGCCCGAAGTGGGCGACCTCGACCAGCCGAAGATGGTGTTCTTCTTCGACGAGGCGCACCTGTTGTTCGATGACGCCTCGCCGGCGCTGCTGCAACGCGTGGAACAGGTGGTGCGGCTGATCCGCTCCAAGGGCGTCGGCGTGTACTTCTGCTCGCAGAACCCCGACGACGTGCCCGGCGTGATCCTGGGCCAGCTCGGCAACCGCATCCAGCACGCATTGCGCGCGTTCACCCCGCGCGACCAGAAGGCGGTCAAGGCCGCGGCCGAAACCTTCGTCGCCAACCCGAAACTCGACGTGACCGAGGCGATCACCAAGCTGGCCGTCGGCGAGGCGCTGGCCTCCACCCTCGGCAACGGCGGCGTGCCCTCGCCGGTGGAGCAGGTGCTGGTGACCACGCCATGCTGCCGCATCGGCGCGATCACCGAGGCCGAGCGCGTCACCATCCGCCAGCGCTCGCCGGTGGGCGCGAAATACGACACCACGGTCAATCGCGAATCGGCCGCCGAGATGCTGGCCAAGCGCGCCGAGGACAAGGCAGCCAATGCTGCCACCGTGGCGGCCGACGCACCGGCCAATGGCTCGGCGAAGGAAGCGGACGGCGGCTGGGGCGGCGCCGTGCATGACGCCCTGTTCGGCACCAAGCGCCGCCAAGGCATGATCGAGACGATGGGCAAGCAGATGGTGCGCACCGCGGGCAGCCAGCTCGGCCGACAGATCCTGCGCGGCGTGCTGGGCGGCATCTTCGGCGGCAAGCGCTGAGCGAGGGCTTGCCCTGATGCCGCGCGTCGAAATCGTCGCCGCCGATACGCCGTTCGCGCAGCGCCTGCGGGACGGCTTCGGCTATCCGCTGCGCGGCGCCGCGCTGGCCACCTGCGCGGTGCTGGCGCTGGCTCACTACGTCGGTCTGCTGCCCGGCTACTTCGGTGCGCTGGCCAGCGTGCTGGTCTGGGCCGCCACCTGGCGCTATGCCGCGGATTGCATGCAGCACACCGCCAACGGTTACGCCGACCCGCCGGAAGTGGGCAGTGACGGCAACGACGCCAGCGCCTGGGGACTCACCGCGATTCATCTGCTGGTGGTCGCCTCGTGCGTGGTTTCCATCGTGTTCTTTCCGCGCCTGCTGTGGCCGGTGCTGATCCTGGCAGCCCTGGTGTTGCCGGCGATCGACATGTCGCTGGCCTTCGACGGCAACCTCGCGCTGGCCATCAACCCGCTCAACTGGCTGCGTGTCATGGGTGCCTTCGGTACCGCCTATCTGATTCCGGTGGCGATCAACCTGCTGCTTGGCATTCTCATCGTGGTCGCCTCGGTAATCACCGCGCGCCTGCCGCGACTGCTCGCCCTGCCGCTGTTCGCGTTCGCCTACACCTACCTGATCGTGCTCGCCTTCCATCTCATGGGCGCGATGATCCACCAGCGCCATGAACGATTCGGCATGGTCCCCGAAGCGCCGGAGCTGGCCAAGGCCTCCGGGCAGGGCGCGGACGAGGGGTTGATCGAAGCGGCACGCCAGCAAGCCACGGATGATCCGATGGCTGCCCTGCGGCAACTCGCCGGTCGCCTGCGCGAACGCGCTGCGCCACCTGCCGTGCACCAGTTCTACCGCGAGCTGCTGCACCGGCAGGGCCTGCGCGACGACTTGCTGATCCATGGCCAGATCTGGATTGCCGCACTGATCGCCCAGGGCGAATCGCGCCGCGCGCTCGGCGTGCTGCAGGAATGCATCGGCCTCGACGCCAGCTTCATCCCGGACGACCCGCAAACCTGCGGCAACCTGGCCGACCTGGCCGCACGCATGGGCATGAGTCGGCTGTCGATCCACCTGGGCCAGGGCTACCTCACGCGCTGGCCGCGCGACCCGCAGGCGCCGCACTATGGCCTGCTGGCCGCACGGGCATTGGCCGCCCATGCCGACCAGCACGCCAGCGCGGCGGCGCTGCTCGACCGGCTCGTCGCAGCCTGGCCCGAGCACCCGCTGCGCGGCGAAATCGACGCCCAGCGGCGCCAGTTGGCCGACCCCGCATGAGCCGCTGGCGTCCGCCCTCGCCCGGTTCCACCGCGATCATCACCCGCGAGGGTTTCGAGCGGCTCAAGGCCGAGCTGGACCATCTCTGGCACGTGCGGCGCCCGGAGGTGGTGAAGGCTCTGGCCGCCGCGGCCGCCGAGGGCGACCGCTCCGAAAACGCCGAATACACCTACCGCAAGAAGCAGCTCGGCGAGATCGACCGCCGCGCGCGTTACCTCAGCAAACGCATCCCCGCACTGAAAGTCGCCGAGGGCGCACCGGGCGATCGCCGCGCCGTGTTCTTCGGCGCGTGCATCGACCTGGAGAACTTGACCAGCGGTGAAACCCACCGCTACCGCATCGTGGGCCCGGACGAGACCGACGCGAAACGCGGCTGGATCAGCATCGACTCGCCGCTAGCGCGCGCCGTGCTGAAAAAGCGCGTCGACGACGAGTTTTCTGCCGAGCTGCCGGGTGGGCGAACGGAGTTTGTGGTGCTCTCGGTGAATTACGAACAGGAAGCCTGACGCGGCTGCAGCATCAACGCGGTTCCAGCAGTTTCAGGGTACGCCGATAGTTGTCCTCGATCTGCGCCAGCCGCGCCTGCCGTGCTTGCGGGCTGACCCACCGGCCCTGTTCGGCCTGCTGCCGCAGCAAGGTGTACTGCATGTCGACGAAGGGTTGCAGCACGTGATTGGTCTCCGCCGCGAAACCGCCCAGGTCCGGCACTCGCGCCAGCCGCTCGCGCTGGCGTTCGCCGGTTTCGCCCGGCGCCTTGCCATAGGCCAACAGGAACGCCGTGAGCTTGCGGCGCAGCGATTCGGGCATGCCGTCGCGGATCACCAGCACGCCGGAGGGAATCAGCCGCGAACGCCAGATCACCCGCAGTTGCGCGGCCTCGCGCGGAAAATTGCGCCGGAACAGGTCCATGTCCGGGTTGTTGCTGCTGGCCACGTCCACCTCGCGATTGACCACGGCGAGCAGATTGCTCTGATGGTCGCCTACCCGCACGCTGGCGAAGAAGGTGTCGGAATTGAGCCCGCGCGGGGCGAACACGTAGGCTTCCGGCGCCGTGTAGCCGGTGACCGACAAATGCTCGCTGCGCGCGTAACGCCAGCCGTGGCGGGGCGTGGCGAGCAGGTCGTCGAGATGGCGGATGGGGCTGTCGCTGCGCACCACCAGCATGGCGACGTTGCCGTTGACGCCATCGTTGCGCACGAACTGGGCAAACACCTGCATGTGCTGATGCGTCACCGCCTCGACCGCGAGCTTGCCGGAGAGGAAGGCCACGTCCACCCGCTGGCCGCCGATCGCGTCGGACAAGCCGGCGTAGCTGCCCACCGACACGGTAGTCACCGGGTGGCCCAACTGCTTGCGCAAGTCGTCCAGCAGCGGCCGCCATTGCTCCAGCGACTCCGCCGCGCTGCCGATCGGCAGGATGCCGAAGCGGATCGGCTCGACCGGCGCCGCCGCCTGCGCCGCCCGCGCACTGCCGCTGGCAAGCAGCAGGCCCTGGGTGAACAGGACTGCCAGCATCCACGTCCCACTTCGTTCGCGACGCTCCCGGCGCCGCCGCAAACTCGCGATATCCAATGCCCTGCTCCCGCGAACCCCGCCCCGTGAGCTTGTATATAGTCGCGATCGACCGATCCGGCAAGCGCGCGAGAAAGGCCCCGGCACCGCCGCCGTCGCCGCTCCGGATGCGCATGCCGGCGCTCCCGGCGAGCCGCCTCAGGTCAGCGGACGCGGATAGCTGCGCCCCGCCCGCACCGGCCGAAAGCACGCCGTCTCGCGCAAGAACGCTTCCCGCGCGTTGCCCGGATGCCAGCCGGGCACGCCGGCCAGCGGCAAGGGACGCAGATCCAGCGGATCGCGGAGCGCATCGCCGTCGGCGACGGCCTGCGCGCAGCTGGCGATAGCTTCGGGCGGAGACACCCGCGGCCCGGCCACCACCAACGCCTTGCCCACCAGCAGTTGCGTCGGCGTCAGCGCATGTTCGAGCAGGGCGTGGCCGAACACCTCGACATGGATGCGGCCATCCATCCACGCGTCGCGCTCGCGCCAGAACAAGCCGTGCCAGTCGTGCGCATCCCACAGCGGCAGCAGCGACAGGTCGCGCAACGCGACCACCACGCCGGCTTCGTCGAAATGGGTCAGCGCGCATTGCGCGCGCGAGCGTTGCTTCAGGCCCATGCAGGCGATCCCGGCCACCTGCCGCGCGTTGAGCGCGCGTTTGAGTGCGGCGTGGCGCAGCCAGACCAGCGCATTGAACAGGTCGTGCCAGTTGCGTTCGCGAGTGGCGACCTCGCCGCGCTCCGCGATGCGCTGCTCGTAGTGCAGGCCGTCGGCGAGCAGTTCGCAGGTCTGCGCCACGAAGCGCTCGCGCATGCCGTCGGAGCGGGCTGCGTTGAGCGCGTCGATGGTCGGCCACTCGCGGGCTTCGATCAGCCCGGCGTGTTCGCACCATGCCGCCAACGGCATTCGCGCGAATACCTGCGCATCGACTGTGTTGCGGGACGGTGCCACGTAGCGGGTTTTCTTCATGCGCCTGTCGGACACCACGAAACCCTCGACGACGTCATTCTCGCGGAAGCGGGAATCCATCTTGATCTTCGCACGGCAAACTGGATTCCCGCTTGCGCGGGAATGACGAGCATGAAAGAAGCTCTGATGCCGTTCCGACTGCCGTTCAAATCACCTTGAGCGCCGGATGCGCGAGGCGCGCATGCAGGTCGTGTTCGCTGGCCGCCTCGACCATCACCTCCACGAACTGACCCGGCTTCAGCGACTGGCCGTCGGCGATCAGCACGCTGCCGTCGATCTCCGGTGCGTCGGCGGCCGAGCGGGCCACGGCGCCGTCGGCGTTCGCCTCGTCCACCAGCACCTTGAGCGTGCGGCCGATCTTGCGTTGCAGCTTGGCGGCGGAGATCTCCGCCTGCACCGCCATGAACTGCTCCAGGCGGTCTTCCTTCAATTCCTCGGAGACTGCACCGGGCAGCTCGTTGGCCTTCGCGCCGTCCACCGGCGAATAGGCGAACGCGCCGACGCGATCGAGTTCGGCCTCGCGCAGGAAATCCAGCAGTTCCTCGAACTCCGCATCGGTCTCGCCGGGGAAGCCGACGATGAAGGTGCTGCGGATGGTCAGCTCCGGCACCTGGGCGCGCCAGTTGCGGATGCGCTCAAGCGTCTTGTCGATGTTGCCGGGACGTTTCATCAATTTCAGGATGCGCGGACTGGCGTGCTGGAACGGGATGTCCAGGTACGGCAGGATTTTTCCGTCCGCCATCAGCGGCATCAGCTCATCCACGTGCGGGTACGGGTAGACGTAGTGCAGACGCGTCCACGCGCCGAGTTCCGACAGGCCTTCGCACAGCTCGGTCATGCGCGTGCGGTAGCTTTTCCCGCGCCACGTGCGCTCGGCGTATTTCACGTCGACGCCATAAGCACTGGTGTCCTGCGAGATCACCAACAATTCCTTCACGCCGCCCTTGACCAGCTTCTCCGCCTCGACCAGCACCTCGTCGACCGGGCGCGAGACCAGGTTGCCGCGCATCGAGGGGATGATGCAGAAGCTGCAGCGGTGGTTGCAGCCTTCGGAAATCTTGAGGTACGCGTAGTGCTTCGGGGTGAGCTTGACGCCGGTGTCCGGCACGATGTCGAGAAACTTGTTGCGCGTGGGCGGCAGCGCCTCGTGCACCGCGCTCATCACGCTGGCGTAATCCTGCGGGCCGCTGATCGAGAGCACGTCGGGATACGCCTCGCGGATCAGCTCGGCGCGCTTGCCGAGGCAGCCGGTAACGATCACCTTGCCGTTCTCGTTGAGCGCCGTGCCGATCGAATCCAGCGACTCCTGCACCGCCGCGTCGATGAAGCCGCAGGTGTTGACCACCACCGCGTCGGCCTCGCCGTAGCTCGGCACGATCTGGTAACCCTCGACCTTGAGCTGGGTGAGGATGCGCTCGGAATCGACCAGCGCCTTGGGGCAGCCGAGGCTGACGAAGCCGATCTTGGGGGCGGGCTGGGACATGGCGGGCGGCTACCGGGAGAGGCGCGTAAACCGGCGATTATACGTGACGGCCGCACTCTCGCCGCTGCGGTTACCATCGGCGCATCACGAACTCATCGAGGCAGCGTCATGGGCCAGGACATCACCATCCCCACCGGCGGCACCCACTGCATCGGTGCCTACATGGCCACCGCCGAGGGCAAGCCCAAGGGCGGCCTGGTGGTGATCCAGGAAATCTACGGGGTCACCGCGCACATTCGCCGCGTGGTCGACCACTTCGCTTCGCTCGGCTACACCGCGATCGCGCCGGCATTCTTCGACCACCTCGAAAGCGGCGTGGAGCTGGCCTATGACCAGCTGGGCACCAACAAGGGCCGCAACCTGGTCAACGAGCTGGGACTGGATCGTGCGGTGGAGGATGTCGCCAGCGCTGCGGAGGCCATTTCCTCGGCGGGCAAGATCGGCACGGTCGGCTACTGCTGGGGCGGCACCGTGGCCCTGCTTGCCGCGCTTCGCCTGGGCCTGCCGTCGGTGAGCTATTACGGCGCGCGCAACCTGCCGTTCCTGCACGAGGTGCCCAAGGCACCGGTGATGTTCCATTTTGGCGAGAAGGACCAGCACATCACGCCGGAGATGGTGGAGAAACATCGCGTGGCGTTGCCGCAGATGGAAGTCTTCACCTACCCGGCGGACCACGCCTTCAACCGCGACGGCAGCAAGGCCTATCACGAGGCCAGCGCCAAGCTGGCATTGCAGCGCACGCTGGCCTTCTTCGACAAGCACCTGGCTGGCGCATGAGCGAGACGTTCACCCTCGATCCGCGGCTGGCCGCCGACACGCGCCTGCTCGCCTCGCTGCCGCTGTGCGACGTGCGCCTGATGGACGATGCGCGCTACGGCTGGCTGGTGCTGGTGCCGCGCCGCGACGGCCTGGTCGAGATCGCCGATCTGGACGAAGGCGAACAGGCCACGCTGTGGCATGAAGTCAATCGCGCCGGCGCCGCCCTGCGTGCGACGATGCCGTGCGACAAGCTCAATCTGGGCGCGCTGGGAAACATCGTGCGGCAGCTGCACGTGCACGTGGTGGCGCGTCGCGAAGGCGATGCCGGTTGGCCCGGGCCGGTATGGGGTCATGGCCAGCGCGAGCCCTGCGCCGAAGCCGTGCTGCGTGAACGGATGGCCGCGCTGCGGCAAGCACTCGCGGCGCCCGGCTAGCGTGCCGACCGGGGCGATCCAGTTCGAGCCGCTGGCCGAGGATGCGCTGCTGCTGCGCTTCGGCGACCGCATCGAGCCGATGCTCAACGATCGCGTGCACGCCGCCGTCGCGGCGCTGCGGGAGCTGCCCTCGCTGGAATGCGTGCCGGCCTATGCCAGCGTGCTGTTGCGATTCGAACCGGCGGCGTGGCAAGGCGACGATGCGACGAGTGCGCACCAGCGCGTGGAAGAGGCTGCGCGCATCGCGCTGGAAACCGCGCACGCATCGGCCGGCACTGGCCGCATCCACGAAATCCCCGTGTGCTACGGCGGCTCGCAAGGCCCGGATCTGCACGCACTGGCGCAACATCTGGGCCTGTCCGATGAGGCGGTGGTCGCGCGTCATGCCGGCGCCGACTATCGCGTGGCGATGCTCGGCTTCGCGCCCGGCTTTCCCTACCTGCTGGGACTCGACCCCGCGTTGGCCATGCCGCGCCGTCCCGATCCGCGCACCCGCGTACCCGCCGGCAGCGTGGCGATTGGCGGCATGCAGACCGGCATCTACCCGACCGAGCTGCCGGGCGGCTGGCACCTGATCGGACGCACGCCGCTGCGCCTGTTCGATGCCAACGCAAGCGAACCCTCGTTGTTGGCCGCGGGCGACCGCGTGCGCTTCCGCGCGATCGACGCGGAGGAGTTCGCCGACCTCGACGCGGCGCAGCGCCGATGAGCGTGAATGTGCTCAAACCGGGCCTGCTCGACACACTGCAGGATCGTGGCCGCCCCGGTCACGCGGCGATCGGTGTGGGGCGTGCCGGCGCGATGGACCTGCCGGCCTGGCGCCTGGCCAATGCGCTGGTCGGCAACCGCGGCGACGAGGCAGCGCTCGAATGCACCCTGCTCGGACCGACCCTGCGCTTCGAGCACGCGACATGGATCGCGATCACCGGTGCACCGATCGCTGCCCGCGTCGAGGGCACCGACTTGCCGACGTGGGCGGCCTGCTGGCTGCCCGCCGGCAGCGTGCTGCAACTGGGCCGCATGGCCGCCGGTTGCCGCAGCTACCTGGCCGTGCGCGGCGGCTTCGACGTGGCGCCCGTGCTGGGCAGCCGCAGCAGCGATCTGCACGCCAGGCTCGGCCGCGCGCTGCAAGGGGGCGACACGCTGCCGCTCGGCAACACGGCCACCGACGCGGCGCCATCGGATCATCCCCACGCCCTGCCGTGGCGGCTCGACCCGCAACCCTGGTTCGATTTCGCGCAGGCACCACTCATGCTGCTGCCTGGCAGCCACGGTGAGCAGCTCGACGAAGCCTCGCGACAAGCGCTGTACACCCGCACGTTCCGCGTCGGCAACGACAGCAACCGCACGGCCAGCCGCCTCGACGGCACGCACCTGCAGCTGCGCGCGCCGCTGGAGCTGATCTCCGAGGCGAGCCTGCCCGGCACCATGCAACTGCCGCCCTCCGGCCAGCCGATCGTGCTGATGGCCGAGGCGCCGGTGACCGGTGGCTATCCGCGCATCGGCCAGCTCGCCGCGGTGGACTTGCCGCACCTGGCGCAACGCCGGCCGGGCGATCCCGTATGCTTTCGCCGTGGCACACTGGAGCAGGCTGCGGATCGCCTGCGGCGGCGCGGGCAGGCGCTCGACGCCTTGTGCCGGCAGATCGAACGACGGCTGCAACACGACGGATTCCTCTCCCGCATGACTGGCCCTGCATGACGCGCATCGACCTCAATTGCGACCTTGGCGAATCGTTCGGCGCCTGGCGGATGGGCGAGGACAGCGCGCTGCTCGACGTGGTCAGCTCGGCCAACCTCGCCTGCGGCTTCCATGCCGGCGACTTCATGACCATGCTGCAGACCGTGGCCGCGGCGATGGAGCGCGGCGTGGCGATCGGCGCCCACGTTTCGCTGCCCGACCTGCAGGGTTTCGGCCGCCGCGAGATACGCGTGACGCCCGCCGAGGTGCACGCCATGACGCTGTACCAGCTCGGCGCGCTGCACGGCTTTGCACGCGCCGCCGGCACCCGGCTGAGCCACGTCAAGCCGCATGGCGCGCTGTACAACATGGCCGCGCGCGATCGCGCGCTGGCCGATGCGATTGCCGCAGCGGTATGCCAGTTCGACCCGCGTCTGCGGCTGTTCGGCCTGGGCGGATCGGCGCTGGTCGATGCCGGCGCGGCGTTGGGCCTCGTGGTGGTGGCCGAGGCGTTCGCCGATCGCCGCTACCGGGCAGACGGCACGCTGCAGCCGCGCAGCGAGGCAGGCGCGGTGATCGACGATGCCGAACTGGCCACCGCCCAGGCGCTGCAGATCGCCTTGAACGGCGCGGTCACTGCCACTGATGGCAGCACGATCGGCATGCATGCCGACACGCTGTGTCTGCACGGCGACGGCGTCCATGCAGTTCGATTGGCGCGCAGCCTGCGCAGCGGACTGGAAGCGGCCGGGGTGCGCATCGCCGCGCCGGGTGAGGCATGAACTACTGGCCCCTGCTCGGCGTGGCGGTGATCGTGGTCGGCTTCGCGTTGCGCTTCAACGCGGTGCCGGTGGTAGTGGTGGCGGCTTTGGTCAGCGGCCTTCTGTCCGGCCTGTCGGTGCCCGACCTGCTCGCCCTGCTGGGCAACAGCTTCGTGTCGCAGCGCATGCTGCTGCTGTTCGTGCTGACCTTGCCGGCGATCGGCCTGCTCGAACGCGCCGGCCTGCGTGAACACGCCCAGCGCTGGATGGCGCGATTGCAGAACCTGACCCTGGCGCGGCTGCTGGTCGGCTACCTGCTGCTGCGCCAGCTGCTGGCCACGATGGGCCTGACCGGCGTGGCCGGCGCAGCGCAGACGGTGCGCCCGCTGCTGGCTCCGATGGGCGAGGCCGCGGCGCAGAAGATCCTGCCCCGGCTGGACCAGGGCGATCGCGAGGAGCTGCGCGCGGTCGCCGCGGCCACCGACAACATCGGCCGCTTCTTCGGCGAGGACGTGTTCATCGCGCTGGGCGCGGTGTTGCTGATCCAGGGTTTCTACACCCAGCACGGCATCGAACTGAGTCCGCTGGCGATCGCCTTGTGGGCGCTGCCCACCGCGGTGGCCGCCTTCATCATCCAGTCGGTGCGCATCTGGCTGTACCAGCGCCGGCTGCAACGACGCGCTGCCAGCATCGAGCGGGACGCCTGAGCATGCTGCGGATCGAACACGCGTACTGGCTGATCGCCGCCTTCCTGCTCTACAGCGGCTGGCGCAACCTGCGCGACGGCCACCGCTGGCATGCCGCGTTCTGGATCGTGCTGGGGCTGCTGTTCGGCGCCGGCGATTTCATCCTGGCACAGTCCGCGGCCGGCCACGCCCTGCCCGCGCAGATCGCCGGCATCGGCGTGATCGCGCTGGCCTGCCTGGCGCCGCGGTTGCGCCGCCAGGCGCATCCGGAAAACCGCACGGCGGAGCAACGCCTGCAGTCGGCGATCGCGCTCGGCCACCGGCTGTTCGGGCCTGCCCTGCTGATTCCGCTGGTGACCCTGCTGGTGGCCTTGTTCGGCGGCTACCTGGTGATCGGCCACTTCGCGCTGTTCGCCAAGTCGCAGATGACGCTGACCGGGCTGGCGCTGGCCTGCGTGATTGCCCTGCTGGCCGCTGCGCGGGTGGCGCGAACGCCGGTGCTAGAAGGCGTGGCCGAAGGCCGGCGGTTGCTCGACGCGATCGGCTGGGCCGCGCTGCTGCCGTTGCTGCTGGCGGCGTTGGGCCAGGTGTTCACGCGCAGCGGCGTGGGCGCGGCGATCGCCGAGATCGCCACCGATTTCCTGCCCACCGGCAACGCCACCGCGGCGCTGGCGGTGTTCGCGCTGGGCATGGTGCTGTTCACCGTCATCATGGGCAACGCGTTTGCCGCGTTTCCGGTGATGATGGCCGGCATCGGCCTGCCGCTGCTGATCCACCAGCACGGCGCGCACCCCGCCATCCTCGGTGCGATGGGCATGCTGTGCGGCTACTGCGGTACCCTGCTGACGCCGATGGCGGCCGACTTCAACCTGGTGCCGGCGGCGCTGCTGGAATTGCGCAATCCGTACGGCGTGATCAAGGCGCAAGCCTGGAGCGCCGTGTGGATCTTCGCCAGCACGTTCACCATGATGTGGCTGCTGGTCTTTCGTTGAACGTGCGAGGCCCGATGAGCAAGACCCTGCCACGCATCCTGCTGACCGGCTTCGACCCGTTCGGCGGCGAGACGATCAACCCCTCGTGGGAAGCCGCGCGCGCCCTGCACGGGCGGCGCATCGGCGGGCACCGGGTGGTGGCGCGGCAGATCCCCACCGAGTTCGCCGCCTCGCTGCGCCTGCTCAAGGCCGCGCTGCGCGAAACGGCACCGGCGATCGTGCTGGGCGTGGGTCAGGCCGGCGGACGCACGCAGTTGTCGCTGGAACGCGTGGCGATCAACCTGCAGGACGCGCGGATTCCCGACAACGCCGGCGCCCAGCCGATCGACGAGCCGGTGATCGCCGGCGCGCCTGCGGCCTACTTCAGCACCCTGCCGTTGAAGGCGATGCTGGCCGCGCTGCACGAGGCCGGCGTGCCCGCGGCGATTTCACATACCGCCGGCACCTACGTGTGCAATCACCTTGCCTACGCGATGCTGCACTGGGCCGCGCGCAAGCGCGGTGTGCGCGCCGGCTTCATCCATATCCCCTGGCTGCCGCTGCAGGCCGCGTCGCGACACGGAGCGCCCAGCATGGCGCTGGAGGAGATGGTGCGCGGCCTGGAAATCGCATTGCGGGTGGCGGCCGTCACCCCGCGCGACATCCGCCGCGGCGCGGGCACGCTCGACTGAAGCTGCGGCATGGCCCCGCCAACGAAAAAGCCCGCGGCTCGCGCCACGGGCTTTTCCATTTCACGACCGGCTGCGCCGCCCGGATCAGTGCCCCGCCGCGTCGTAGGAGCGGCCGCTGGCGTCCGTACCCTGGTCGCTTTGCGGTTGCCGCTCGGGCTTGTGGTAATCCTCGAGCTTGCGTGCCTTGACGTCGACCGGGCTGATCTCGGTGAGGCGGCCCTTGCTGTCGAAGAAATAGGCGCCAAAGTGGTAGTCGATCGCCATCCGCGCCAGGTACTGCAGGTGCTTCTTGCCCACCTTGGCGTCGTCGCTGTCGATCAGCAGCACCTTCTTGGGCAGATGACCCTGGTCGCGCAGGTAGGCGAAATGGCTGCCCACGTCGACCGCCGACAGCACCCCGCCATCGAGCAGGAACTGGCCGTCCTTGTAGGCCTGCAGGGTGAGGTCGAACTGGCCCTTCATCGACGCCGCCAGGTTTTGCTCTTGCTTGACCTGATTGCGATGGCAGCCGGCCAGCAGCAGGACACTGCCCAGCATGATCGCGGCAGACAGGCGGAAAAGCAGGGTGGACATTCGGCTCATGCAGCTCTCCAGACAGGGCGTTCGGGCAACGGTGGAGTCTAGCAGCCCGGCGCGGCGCGGGCGTGACCCGCGGGAACCTGCGGTCAGGTACGCGGCAGGGTCACGCCCTGCTGGCCCTGGTACTTGCCGCCGCGGTCCTTGTAGCTGGTCTCGCACTCCTCGTCCGACTCGAAGAACAGCATCTGCGCCACGCCCTCGTTGGCGTAGATCTTCGCCGGCAGCGGCGTGGTATTGGAGAACTCCAGCGTCACGTGGCCTTCCCACTCCGGCTCCAGCGGCGTCACGTTGACGATGATGCCGCAGCGTGCATAGGTGCTCTTGCCCAGGCACACCACCAGCACGTTGCGCGGGATGCGGAAGTACTCCACCGTGCGCGCCAGCGCGAACGAGTTCGGCGGGATGATGCATACATCCGACTGCACGTCGACGAAGCTGTCCGGGTCGAATGCCTTGGGGTCGACGATGGTCGAGTTGATGTTGGTGAAGATCTTGAACTCGCGCGCGCAGCGCACGTCGTAGCCGTAGCTGGAGGTGCCGTAGGAGACGATGCGCCCGCTGTCGTTCTGCTTGACCTGGCCCGGCTCGAACGGCTCGATCATGCCCTGGCCCGCGGCCATGCGGCGGATCCACTTGTCGGATTTGATGCTCACGCGCTCTCCGGTCGATGGCGTTGCGCCCGTCAGGTCGGGTGCAAAACGACAAAAATACATGGTCGGGATACCGCTGCGCCAGCCGGCCGCACTACTGCCACTCGTAGGAGCCCGCTGGCGGGCGATGCTCTTCCCGAATTCCGCCAAGAGCATCGCCCGCCAGCGGGCTCCTACAGGTGGGGCGGGAGGTCGGCCAGCATATCCAGCGCCGTGCGTAGCGCCGCACAACATTCCGCGCTGGCCAGCACCTGCGCCGCCATGCAACCGGCGCCGGGCAGCGGCACCGTCACGGGTTGCACCGCCAGCAGGCGAGCGGACATGGTGGAGAGAACCTCCGCCAGCGCCTGCTGGGCATGGCAGGAGCCGCGCGCGCTGGTGTTCAGCAGCAGCACCGGCTTGCCGGGGAACTCCAGACTGCCGACCAGCCAGTCGAGCAGGTTCTTGAACGCGCCGGGCACGCCATGGGCGTATTCGGGGCAGGCGATCAGCAACGCATCCGCGGCGCCGACGGCTTCGCGCAAGGCCAGCACCGATGGCGGCAGCGGGTCGACCTCGTCATCCGGATTGAACAGCGGCAGCGCGCCCAGCGCGTCATGCAATACCAGGTCGAGCGGTGCCGTGGCCAGTTGGCGCGCGGCTTCCAGCGCGGCGCGATTCGACGACACCCGGCGCAAGCTGCCGCACAGGCAAAGCACGCGCCGCGGCGCCGTCATGCAGAGGGCACGCCCTGCACCACGATCTTGCCCAGTCCCAGCGACTTGTTGCGCGGCTGGCGCGACAGCCGGCCGGCGGCGTTGCGGGCGATCTCGCGGTAACGCGCTGCGATGTCCGAGTCCGGCATCGCCGCCACCGACGGGTTGCCGCCGTCGGCCTGTTCGCGGATGCGGATGTCCAGCGGCAGCGAGCCGAGGTAGGCCGCGCCGTACTGCGTGGCCATGCGCTCACCGCCGCCCTCGCCGAAAATGTTCTCCTCGTGCCCGCAGTTGGAGCAGACATGCGTGGCCATGTTCTCCACCACGCCGAGCACCGGCACCTCGACCTTCTCGAACATCTTGAGCGCCTTGCGCGCGTCCAGCAGGGCGATGTCCTGCGGCGTGGTGACGATCACCGCGCCGGCCACCGGTACCTTCTGCGACAGCGTGAGCTGGATGTCGCCGGTGCCGGGCGGCAGGTCGACGACGAGGTAGTCGAGCTGCTCCCAGCGGGTGTCGGTGATCAGCTGCATCATCGCCTGTGTCACCATCGGGCCACGCCAGATCATCGGCGTGTCTTCCTCCACCAGGAAGCCGATCGACATCACCGGCATGCCGTGCGCCTGCATCGGCAGGATGCTCTTGCCGTCGGGCGAGGCGGGCTTGCCGTGCACGCCGAGCATGGTGGGCTGGCTGGGGCCGTAGATGTCGGCGTCCATCACGCCGACCTTCGCGCCTTCGGCCTGCAGCGCCAGCGCCAGGTTGGCCGACACGGTGGACTTGCCCACGCCACCCTTGCCCGAGGCGACCACGATGATGTTCTTCACGTTCGGCAGCGGCCCCAGCGTGCCCTGCACCTTGTGCACGTGGATGCGGCTGGTGATCGACACCGTCGCCGACTCGATGCCCGGATCGGCCTGCAACGCCTCGCGCACCCGCGCGGTGATCGCCTCGATCGCGCCGGCGGCGGGATAACCGAGCTGCAGGTCCACCGAAACCCGACCGCCATCGACGCCCACGGCGCGCACGGCCTCGCCCAGCGGGGCGCCGGTATGGGTATCGATCAGCCCGCCCAGGATCTGGCGGACCAGGGCTTCATTCGCCTGCGTCATGTCGGTTCGGTCATCGAGAGAGACGCCCATTATGCCAGCGCGCTGCAAACGGCCGGCTGACACAGATCAGCGCCGTACCGGCGCGCCGGCAGCCATGGCGCAATGCAGCTTGACGGCCTCGCCGAACCTCGCCAGTCTCGATTCCATACGCTTTCGTACGGGAGAGACGCCATGAAGTCAGCACGACGCTTTGCCTTCGCCACCTGCCTGCTGCTCGCCGCCGGCTCGGCACTGGCCGCCAACGACACCCCCGTGGGCAACTGGAAAACCATCGACGACGAGAGCGGCCAGGCCAAGTCGATCGTGCAGATCACCGACGAGAACGGCGAACTCAAGGCCACCATCGTCAAGCTGCTCAACCGCAGTCCCGAAGACATCGCCCGCGACGGCGAGGTGGCGTTGTGCAAGAAATGCGACGGCGAGCGCAAGGACAAGCCGATCGAGGGAATGAACATCATGTGGGGCGTGCACCAGGACGATGACGTCTGGAGCGGCGGCCACATCCTCGACCCGAAAACCGGCAAGGTCTACAAGGTCAAGCTGTCGATGCTCGACGGCGGCCAGAAGCTCAACGTGCGCGGCTACATCGGCTTTTCCTGGGTCGGCCGTTCGCAGCAGTGGGAACGCCAGCCCTGAGGTTGCGCCTCATCATCTGACCTTCGACGCCCCGCCCCGGCCACCGGTGCGGGGCGTCTCATCTGTGCCGCCGATGTTCACTCACGCACCCACCGCGCCGACGCGGCAGTCAGCAGCAGCAATCCGGCCACCGCGGCCAGTGCCGCCGCCAGGTTGCTGGCCTGGGCCAGGAAGCCGATCAGGGCCGGGCCGCTGAGCAGGCCCGCGTAGCCCAGCATGGTCACCGTGGCCAGCGAGATTTCCGGCGACGCGCCCGGCAGCCGGCCAGCCGCGCCGAACATCACCGGCACGATATTGGCGGCGCCGAAACCCACCAGCACGAAGCCGATCAGCGCCGCCGGCGGCCACGCCACCAGCGTCGCCAGCAGGAAGCCCGCCGCCGCCAGACTGGCGCCCAGGCGCACCGTCAGCACCGGGCCGATGCGCGCCACCACCCGGTCACCGACCAGGCGAACCAGCGCCATCGCCACCGAGAATCCGGCATAGCCGACGCCCGCGGTGGCCGCGTCGAAACCTCGAAATTCGCGCAGGAACACGGCGCTCCAGTCCAGCATCGCGCCCTCGGCCAGGAAGCTGATGAAACAGAGCAAGCCCAGCAGCAGCACGATGCCGCGCGGCATGGCGAACGCCTTGGCGCGGGCCACCGTGGCGCGCGCTTCGTCGAGCAGGCTGGACCATTGCACCGCCACCACCGCCGCCAGCAACGCCGCAACCAGCAGCGCGGCGGCAAACAGCGGCAGGCCCAGCGCCAGCAACACGCTCATGCCCAGCGCGCCGCCCAGACCGCCGACGCTGAACAGGCCATGGAAGCCCGACATCATCGGTCGCCCGGCGCGGCGCTCCACTTCCACCGCATGCGCGTTCATCGCCACGTCGACCGCGCCCAGCGCCATGCCGAAGCAGAACAGGATCGTCGCCAGCGCGACCGCGTGGGCGGCGAGCGCCAACCCCGGCAGCGCCACGCACAGCAACACGCCGCCGACGACGATCACCCGCCGGTTGCCATATCGCTGGGTGAGCCAGCCGACCAGCGGCATCACCAGCATCGAGCCACCGCCGAAGGCCAGCAGGACCAGGCCCAGCGAGGCATCGTCCAGGCCGAGCCGAGCCTTCGCGTACGGCACCATCGGCGCCCACGCCGCCATGCCGATGCCCGACACCAGGAAGATCAACCGCGTGGCGCGCGCCGCCGGTGCAAGGCCGCCGCGATCCACGGCTGCCGAAATGACTCTGCTCACATGCGCTCCGAAACCCGCGACACCAGACACGGCACTGTACACAATCGCGCGGGCGCCGCCGATGGAGAAATCCCGCATGCAAGCGTCACGCGCGCCGCCACACGGCCATCCGGACGGCCAATACCGGCAGAGGCGCATGCCATAATGCGCAGTCCCTCAAGGAAGCCCCGTACCTCATGAGTCGTCGCCTGCTCGTCACCCACGCCCTGCCCTACGCGAACGGTCCGCTGCACCTGGGCCACATGCTGGGCTACATCCAGACCGACATCTGGGTGCGCGCGCAGCGGATGATGGGCAACGAGGTGCATTTCGTGGCGGCCGACGACGCGCACGGCACGCCGATCATGCTGGCCGCCGAGAAGGCCGGCATGACGCCGGAGGCCTTCATCGCCGGCATCCGCGCCGGCCATGAAGCCGACTTCGCCGACTTCAACTTCAGCTTCGACCACTACCACACCACCCATTCGGACGAGAACCGCGAGCTGGCCTCGCTGATCTACACGCGCCTGCGCGACGCCGGCTACATCGCCAGGCGCGACATCCAGCAGTTGTTCGACCCCGAGAAGCAGATGTTCCTGCCCGACCGCTACATCAAGGGCACCTGCCCGGTGTGCAAGACGCCGGACCAGTACGGTGACAACTGCGAGAACTGCGGCGCCACCTATGCGCCCACCGACCTGATCAACCCGTATTCTGTGATGTCCGGCGCCAAGCCGGAACTGCGCGATTCGGAGCATTACTTTTTCGAGCTCTCCAAATTCGAGCCGCTGCTGCGCGACTGGTTCGCCGGCAAGTTCACCCATGGCAAACCGGTGGCCGACAGCGGCGTCGCTGCCAAGCTGCGCGAGTGGCTGGACGGCGGCCTGAAGGACTGGGACATCTCGCGCGATGCACCCTACTTCGGCTTCCCGATCCCCGACGCGCCGGGCAAGTTCTTCTATGTGTGGCTGGACGCGCCGGTCGGTTACCTGGCCAGCTTCAAGGCGTTGTGCGACAGGACCGGGCTGAAGTTCGACGACTTCCTCGGGCCGGACAGCACCACCGAGATGCACCACTTCATCGGCAAGGACATCATCAACTTCCACGGCCTGTTCTGGCCGGCGATGCTGCACGGCGCGGGCTTCCGCACGCCCACCGCACTGCACGTCAACGGCTACCTCACGGTGAACGGCGCCAAGATGTCCAAGTCGCGCGGCACCTTCATCCAGGCGCGCACCTACCTCGACGCGGGCATCCATCCGGAGTTCCTGCGCTACTACTTCGCCACCATGCTCAACGACGCGCCGGTGGACGTGGATCTGGACCTGAAGGCGTTCGAGGAGCGGATCAACTCGCACCTGGTCGGCAAGTGGGTGAACATCGCCAGCCGCACTGCCGGCTTCGTGCAGAAGTTCTTCGACGGCAAGCTGGCCGACCGTTTCGAAGCCGAGGAAGCCGCGCTGTGGCAGACCCTGCTGTCGCATTACCACGGCATCGACGCGCTGTATGAAACCGGCGAGTTCGCCGAAGTCACCCGCCGCTTCGTCACCATCGCCGATCTGGTCAACGGCTACATCGCGGCCAAGGCGCCGTGGCTGATCGCCAGGGACGAAGTCCGCCGCGCCGAACTGCAGCAGGTCTGCACGCTGGCCCTGCACGGCTTCCGCCTGCTGTCCGGCCTGCTCAAGCCGGTGCTGCCGGCCACTGTCGCCGCCGCCGAACAGTTCCTCGCCGCACCGATCACCGGTTTCGACGACGCCCGCCGCGAACTCCACGGCCACCGCGTCAGCACCTTCGAACCGTTGCTGGCTCGCATCGATCCCAAGCGCGTCGAAGCCATGGTGGAAGCCTCGAAGGAATCGCTCGGCGCTCCCGCTGCCGCACCTGCTCCCGCGAAAAAGAAAGCCATGAACGACACCGCCAAACCAGCCCCGGCACCCGCTGCCGGCGACGCACCCGCCACCATCGGCATCGACGACTTCGCCAGGCTCGACCTGCGCATCGGCAAGGTCACCGTCTGCGAATTCGTGGAGGGCTCGGACAAACTGCTGCGTTTCGAGCTGGACGCCGGCGCGCTGGGCACGCGCCAGATCTTCTCCGGCATCCGCGCCGCCTACGCAGAACCGGAGAAGCTGGTCGGCCGCAACGTGGTGTTCATCGCCAACCTGGCCCCGCGCAAGATGCGCTTCGGCCTGTCCGAAGGCATGATCCTCTCCGCCGGCGACGGCGGCAGCGACCTGTTCCTGCTCGATGCCGACCAGGGCGCCAAGCCCGGCGCCACCGTGCGCTGACACGCAGGGCGGGCACCGCGCGCCGGCTCTTCGATGCATCCGGGTGTGCGCGGCGGGCCGTGCCCGCCGCCCGGCTCATTGCTTCGAGTAAGTCACGAAGAAACCGACCAGGTCGCCGTTCTCGTTGTACGGGGCCATGTCCACGTAGCGATAGCCGCGCGCGGCGTATTCGGCATGCGTCTTGGTGAGTTGGGTCGCCATGTGCTTCTTGCGGAAGCCGAACGTGGCGTCGACGAAGATGGTGACGGTGTCGGTGGATGCGGTGCTCGTTTGCGCCTGCGCGGGAGAAGCATGGGTGAGCAGGATCGAACCGCCGGCACCGAGCACGGCTGCCAGCAACAGGGAAGCGAGGAACGATGGTTTCATGGCGACACTCCAACAGGTCATCGGCAATTGCGGGACAATGGGCCTCGATTATCGCCCACCCCGCCTCCGCGCATGAGTGATCCCATCGCCATCCTGGCCGACCGCATCGACGCCTTGCTGCCGCAGACGCAGTGCGAGCAGTGCGGCTACCATGGCTGCCGGCCGTATGCCGAGGCGATCGCGCGTGGCGAAGCGGCGATCAACCGCTGCCCGCCCGGCGGCGCGGCCGGCATCGCGAAGCTGGCGAACCTGCTGGGTAGGCCGCCGCTGCCGCTGGACGCCGACTGCGGCGTCGAGAAGCCGCGCATGCTGGCACGCATCGTGGAAGCCGATTGCATCGGCTGCACCAAGTGCATCCAGGCCTGCCCGGTCGACGCCATCATCGGCGCGCCCAAGCTGATGCATACCGTGCTCGCCGACGATTGCACCGGTTGCGAGCTGTGCGTGGCGGCATGCCCGGTCGACTGCATCGAGCTGGTGCCGATGCCGGTGGAGCAGATCGATCAGGCGCACGCGGACGCCGCACGCACGCACTTCCGGCGTCGGGAGACCCGCCTGGCGCGCGAAAGCGCCGAGCGCGACGCCGAGCTGGCTGCGCGCAAGGCTGCGGTGGATGCCGCCGCGTCGACCAATCCGGTACTGGCCGCGCTGGCGCGCGCGAAGGCGAAGAAATCCTCATGAAGCGCAGCGACGTGGTGGAACTGTTCACGCGCCTGCGCGAGCTCGACCCGCACCCGACCACCGAGCTGCTGTACAGCAGTCCGTTCGAGTTGCTGGTGGCGGTGGTGCTGTCGGCACAGGCGACCGACGTGGGCGTGAACAAGGCGACCCGCCGGCTCTACCCGGTGGCGAACACGCCGCAAGCCATCCTCGACCTGGGCGAAGACGGGCTGAAGCGCCATATCAGCACGATCGGCCTGTTCAACGCCAAGGCGAAGAACGTGATCGCGCTGTGCCGGTTGCTGATCGAGCAGCACGGCGGCGAGGTGCCGCGCACGCGTGAAGCGCTGGAGGCGCTGCCCGGCGTGGGCCGCAAGACCGCCAACGTGATGCTCAACACCGCCTTCGGCGAGCCGACCATCGCGGTGGACACGCACATCTTCCGCGTCGCCAACCGCACCGGGCTGGCACCGGGCAAGGACGTGCGCACGGTGGAGGACAAGCTGCTCAAGGTCATCCCCGCCGAGTTCAGGCAGGACGCGCACCACTGGCTGATCCTGCACGGGCGCTACGTGTGCAAGGCGCGCAAGCCGGACTGCCCGCATTGCGTGATCCGCGACCTGTGCCGCTACAAGCACAAGACGCCGGCGGAGTAGCTCCCGGTCGAAAGTCGGCAGGCCCGCCACCCTTCATCCCGATCACGCGCCATCGTCGAGCGTCAACCCGCTGCGGAATCGACGCGGCTCGCCCGACAGCGGATCGACGAACGCCAACTCCCGCGCCAGCAACTTCAACGGGTGCCGATGATCGTCCGCTGTCGCCTCCGCCAGCGCGGGATAGAACGTGTCGTTGCGGATCGGCGCACCCAGCGCCGCCATGTGGACCCGCAACTGATGCTTGCGCCCGCTCACCGGATGCAGCACATAGCGCCACCCGGTGTCGCCGCGCTCGATCACCTCGATGCGCGTCTCGCTGTTGGGCTCGCCCTCGACCTCGGCCATGCGGAAGAACGGCTCGCCCCGCACGATGCGCGAGCGCCGGCACAGCGGGAAAACCTCCGCCGGCAAGGCCGGGGCCAGCGCCTCGTAGCACTTGTCGATGCGCCGCCCGCGAAACAGCGACTGGTAGGCCGCGCGGCTGGCGGGATTCGCCGAAAACAGCACCAGCCCGGCAGTGGCGCGATCGATCCGATGCAGCGGCACGAGCTGCGGATTGTCCAGCCGGCGGATCAATCGGCGCAGCAGGGTCTGCTCGACAAAACCGCCGGCCGGGGTCACCGGCAGGAAGTGCGGCTTGTCCGCCACCACCAGGTGTTCGTCCGCGTGCAGGACCGTCTCGACGAACGGGATCTCCGCCTCGTCCGCCACCTCTCGGTAATAGTGGAGGCGCATCCCTGCGCGGCAGGGCGTGTGCGCGTCGATCGCCACGCCCTCCCCGTCGAGCACGCGACCGCGCGCGATCCGGTCCAGCCATTGCGCGCGACTGATCGCGGGGAAGTGCGCGCACAGCGCGTCGAGCGCGTTCCGCCAGGGCCCGGGCGGCAGGTGCACGGTGCTGGCGTCGCGGTCACGACGGAAGGGGACATTCGACATGATCGCGCCAGTCTAGCGGCAGCCCGGCGCCGCGCCGCGTACAATGCGCGGCTGTTGTCCTCCGGCATGCGCATGGCACTCAACTCAACCATCTACAAGGTCGAACTGCAGATCAGCGACATGGATCGGCATTACTACGCCACCCATGCGCTGACCCTGGCGCGCCACCCGTCGGAAACCGAGGAGCGCCTGATGGTGCGGCTGCTCGCCTTCGCCCTGCATGCGGACGAGCGACTGGAGTTCGGCAAGGGCCTCAGCGACGAGGACGAACCGGCGCTGTGGCGCAAGGCGTACACCGACGAGATCGAGCTGTGGATCGACGTGGGCCAGCCCGACGAGACACGCATCCGCAAGGCCTGCGGCCGCGCACGCCAGGTGGTGGTGGTCAACTACGGCGGCAACGCGGCGGAACTCTGGTGGAACCGCCACGCCGCCACGCTGGCCCGCCACCGCAACCTCACCGTGCTGGACATCGACGCCGACACCGTCGCCACCCTGGTCACGTTGCTGCAGCGGGGCATGCGACTGCAGGCGCTGGTCCAGGACGGCCAGCTGCAACTGATGAACGACGCCGACGCGGTGGCGGTCGATCCGCTCGTGCGCATGGCGCCGACCACCGCCGCGGCCTGATCCTGTCGCGTCCCTGCCCTCAACCCTTTCACCACCTGTCCGTACCGGAGTTGCCCCATGCGCTGGCTGCTTTCCCTGCTCGTCCTGATCTCCCTCGCCGCCTGCACGGCGCCGGCACCCATCCGCACCCACGGCAGCGTGGACCAGCTCACCGTGGTCGACAGCAAGGTCGGCACCGGCGCCGAAGCCGTGGCGGGCATGAAGGTCACCGTGCACTACACCGGCTGGCTGTACGACGAGACCGCCGGCAACAAGCACGGCAGCCAGTTCGACAGCTCGCGTGACCACGGCGAGCCGTTCTCCTTCGTGCTCGGCGCCGGCAACGTCATCACCGGCTGGGACCAGGGCGTGGCCGGCATGCGCGTGGGCGGCAAGCGCACCCTGCTGATCCCCGCCGCACTGGGCTACGGCGCACGCGGCGCCGGCGACGACATTCCGCCGAACGCCTCGCTGGTGTTCGACGTGGAACTGCTGGACGTCCAGAAGCCCTGAGGCGGCTCGACCGCTGGCGGGCAGTGCCCGCCCTGCAGATGCCCACCTACAATTCCCGCTCGGCGGCTTCCCTGCCCTGCTGGCGGATGATCGCTTCCTCGCGGGCGTCGATGATCGACTGCATCACGCTGTCGACGTCGGCGATGTGCTCGTCGAACTCGAACTGGCCGCTCAGTTCGGTATCGGGATGCAGCTCGCCCAGCTCGTACAGCGCCCACATCTCCTCGCCGTAGTGGGTGTCGAGCAGCTCGGGCGCGAAACGCGACAGGCTGATAGTGATGTTGCCCACGTCACGACGCAGCATGGTGCGTGCACTGTTGTTGCCCGCGGCGCTGACCGCCTGCGGCAGGTCGATGATGACCGGACCGTGCGGCCCGACCAGCACGTTGTACTCGGACAGGTCGCCGTGGATCAGCCCCACGCACAGCATGCGGGCGACCTGCTGCATCAGGAACCGGTGGTATGTACGCGCCTCGTCGGCGGACAGTTCGACCTCGCCCAACCGCGGCGCCGAATGGCCGTCCGCATCGGTGACCAGTTCCATCACCAGCACGCCGTTGAAGTAGCCGTACGGCCGCGGCACGCGTACGCCGGCGGCGGAGAGCTGGTACAGCGCGTCGACCTCGGCGTTCTTCCACGCCTCCTCGGCCTCGCGGCGACCGAACTTCGTCGCCTTGCCCATCGCCCGCGCCTGCCGGCTGCCGCGCACCTTGCGCCCTTCCTGGTACTGCACGCGCGCCTGGAAGCTGCGCTGGGCCATGTCCTTGTAGACCTTGGCGCAGCGCACCTCGTCGCCGCAGCGCACGACGTACACCGAGGCTTCCTTGCCGCTCTTGAGCGGCCTGAGCACCTGGTCGATCACGCCGTCGTCGATCAGCTCCTGCAGGCCCTTGGGGGTTTTCATCGGTGGCTTGGCTTCAATGCGGCGACGGGGGAACACCCATTATGGCCGACGCCGGCCGCGCCCGTGGCGAGGATCATGCCTTGCGTACCGTCGCGGCGATCTCGAACGAATGCCGCCGCGCCGCGTGCTCGAAGATGTTGGCGGTCAACATCAGCTCGTCCGGCCGATGGCGGGCCACGAAGGCCGCGATGCCCGCCTTCACCGTGACCGCATCGCCGACCACCGCGCAGGCCAGCGCGCGCTCGACCATCAGCTTCTCCGGCGGCGTCCAGTACGCCTCGATGTCGTCGATCGGCGGCGGGATCAGGCCCGGCTTGCCGCGGCGCAGGTTGATGAAGCTCTGCTGCTGGGTGGTGAACAACCGCCGCGCCTCGGCGTCGCTGTCGGCCGCGACCACGTTGATGCCGAGCATCGCATACGGCTGCTGCAACCGCGCCGAGGGCACGAAGTTGCGCCGATACAACGCCAGCGCCTCGTCCATCGCATCCGGCGCGAAGTGCGAGGCGAACGCAAACGGCAGCCCCAACTGCGCCGCCAGCCGCGCACTGAACAGGCTCGACCCCAGCAGCCACACCGGCACCTCGATGCCGGCGCCGGGTACCGCGCGCACCGGCTGACCGGGCTGCGCCGGCTCGAAATAGCCGAGCAGTTCCAGCACGTCCTGCGGGAACGCGTCGGCGCTGTCGAAGTAGCGGCGCAGCGCCCGCGCCGTGGGCTGGTCGGTGCCGGGCGCGCGGCCCAGGCCCAGGTCGATGCGGCCGGGATGCAACGAAGCCAGCGTGCCGAACGCCTCGGCCACCTGCAGCGGCGCGTGATTGGGCAGCATGATGCCGCCGGCGCCCACGCGAATCGTCGAGGTGCCCGCGGCGACGTGACCGATCAGCACGGCGGTGGCCGCGCTGGCGATGCCGGGCATGTTGTGGTGCTCGGCCAGCCAGTAGCGCCGGTAGCCGAGCCGCTCGCCCAGCTGCGCCAGGTCCAGCGTGTTGCGGAAGGCCTGGCCCGCGTCGCTGCCTTCGGTGATCGGGACCAGGTCGAGGATGGAAAACGGGATCATGACGCAAATCCTGCTGACGGAAGCTTCCTATCTGGGGGCAAACGAGGCCTTTGCCAGCCTCCCGCGCGCGACGGCGATCCCGCCTCAACTTTTGTCCTCGCTGGCCGATAACGGGATCGAATCATCGACAACACTGCGCGGTTGAGGGGCAGTCCCCATGGTGGGAAGCATTTGGCGACGCATGTTTCCGCGGCGCAAGGCAAAGGTCACTCCGCGGCGCACCGCCGCGGCGCGACCGCCTGCGCCGGCATCCACCGCCGCCGCGCCAGCCACCAGCCATGCCGCGACCGATGCGCCGTCACTGGCGCAGATCGACGAACGCTTCCACCGGCTCGTGCTCGGCCTGCCGCCGGCCAGCCAGGACGAGCCACAGCCCGTCGAAGCGGCCCTGCTGCGGCGGCTGGAACTGCTCGGTGCACGCTTCGACCTGCGCAGCCTGCCACGCCTGCCGACCGTGCTGCCGCAACTGCTGCGCACCCTCAAGAGCGACGAGGCGGCAGGCGCCGAGCTGGCCAAGCTGGTCGGCCGCGACCCGCTGATGGTGGGCGAGGTCATGCGCGCCACCAGCACCGTGTTCTACCGATCGGCACAACCGATCGGCAGCCTGCAACAGGCGGTGGTGCTGCTCGGCCAGGATGGCCTGCGCCGGGTGATCACCCAGCACGTGATGAAGCCGATCCTGCAAGGCAATACCGGCAGCATGGGCCACGCCGCCGGCGGGCGTCTGTGGGGTCACGCGGAACGCTGCGCGCACGCCTGCGCATGGCTGGGTCGGACTACCGGCTGCGATGCGTTCGAGGCCTACCTCGCCGGCATCGTGCGCCATGCCGGCACCGGCGCGGTGGTGCGCCTGCTGGATCAGCTGATGCCTGGCGCCACGCCACCGCCGTTGTCGGCTGCCTTCGTGCGACATTGCGCGAGGCTGGCTGCACAACTCTCGCTGCAGGCCGCCCGCCAGTGGGAGCTGCCCGCGCGCGTGCTCGGCGCCCTGGCCGAGTGCCAGGGCGAGGTCAGCGCAGCGTCCTCGCCGCTGGGCCGCGCGCTGGCGGTAGCCGACAGCGTGGCCAGCCTGAGCCTGCTGGTGGAAAGCGGTGAATTACCCGCCGACTCCGAGCTGGCGCACAGCTGGCCGGGCGTCATGCCTCCGGCCGTGCTCGCCCGCTGCCAGCGCGACCTCGGCCAGCATTTCACCGCCACCCTCGACAATGCCTGAACCAGGGCCATGACACCTCCTCCTCGGTCGAGGAAACGCCTAGACTTGGCACACCATCGTCCACGTCGAGGAGCAGGGCATGAGCAAGGGCATGGATTCGAAAAAGAACGAGAAGAAGAAGCCGGCGAAAACGCTGAAGGAGAAGCGCGCCGCCAAGCACGAAAAGAAGAAGGACAAGTAACCCCGCGGCTCACCAGCCGGTGAGCGGCGAACGCGCCGCGGAGAGCGTGTCGCATTCCGCCCCCACGCCGTCGCCACCGGCCCCCACGCAAAGCATGAAGCGCGCGGGCAGGCCCGCCACGTCCCGGCTTGCCCCGCTCGCCAGCACGAATTGCCGCACGCTGTCCGCGTCGCAGCCCGATGCGCCTGCCCCACGCGCACCCGGCATCGGGCACGTCAGCAGGCGATAGTGGCAACGCCCGCTGGCGCTGCGCACGCAGGTGATGTCGGCGATGTCGGCGACAATCCGCGTACGGCTGTAAAGCACGTCGACGCCGTTGACGCTGGCGCGCGTGGCGTGCGACTGGCTGCCGTAGCCCTCCACCCCGGCCAGCGAGAGCACCAGCCAGATCAGCGCGATGAGATAGTGCATGGTCGTCCTCCCGAGGAACCGGCGCGAACGCAGCGGCTACATGTTGCGGAACAGGGTCATGAACGGCGCGCTCACGCTGAGCGTTTCCGGCCGCTCGCGCAGGCGCACGATGCCCTTGCCGGTCTCGTCGCGGGTGACGCCGGCGATCGCCTTCATGTTGATCACGGTGCCGCGGTGGATCTGCTTGAACACGGTCGGATCGAGCACCTCCAGCAGCTCGCGGATCGGCGTGCGCAGCAGCGCCTCGCCCTCGGCGGTGACCACCGTGGTGTATTTGTTGTCGGCGCGGAAATAGGCGACGTCGTCGAGCAGGATCAGCCGCGTCTCCCGCCCGGTGCTGGCGGTGACCCAGCTCAGCGGCGGTTGCTGGCGCGCCGGCCCCAGCCGGCTGCCGATCTGGCGGACCAGGTCGGCCAGCGAGGCAGTGTCGGACCGATCCGCGCCCACGCGCGACTGCACGCGCTCCACGGTCGCCCGCAACCGTTCCGGGGCGACCGGCTTGAGCAGATAGTCGATCGCACCACGCTCGAAGGCGTCGATGGCGTACTGGTCGTAGGCGGTGACGAACACCACCTGGGTCGCCGGGCATGCCTCGGCCGCGGCGGTGGCGACCTCCAGCCCGGTGAGTCCCGGCATGCGGATGTCGAGAAAGGCCACGTCCGGCCGGTGCTCGACGATCGCCTCCAGCGCGCTGGCCCCGTCCTCGCACTCCGCGACGATGTCCAGCTGCGGCCATGCCGTCTCCAGCGCGGCGCGCAGCGACTGGCGCAACAAGGCCTCGTCTTCGGCAATCACACCCTTAGCCATGGGCCCGCTCCTCGTTGTAGTGCTCCGGCACATTGATGGTGGCGGCGACCCCCTGCGGGAAATTCGCCGCGATGGCCAGGCTGGCCTGGCCGGCGTAGATCAGCTTCAACCGTTCGCGCGCATTCTTCAGGCCGATGCCCGCGCCGCTTTCCTGCGCGCCGAAGCCCTTGCCGTCGTCCGCCACGGTGACGGCCACGCGGCCATCCTGCCTGCGCGCGAAGATCCACACCGTGCCGTCGCCGGGTCGCGGTTCCAGGCCGTGCTTGATCGCGTTCTCCACCAGGGTTTGCAGCAACATCGGCGGCAGCGGCGTGGCCAGCAGTTCGTCGGGCACATCGATCTGCACGTTCAGCCGCGCACCCATGCGGATCTTCAGGATGGCCAGGTAGGCACGCGAGCGTTCCAGTTCCTCGCCCAGGCTGGCCAGCGCGCGATCGGTACGCGGCAGCGAGTGGCGCAGGTACTGGATCAAGTGCCCCAGCATCGCATCCGCCCCGGCCGGATCGCTGCGCACCAGCACCTGCGCACTGGCCAGCGTGTTGTACAGGAAGTGTGGTTCCACCTGCGCCTGCAGCAGGCTGAGCCTGGCGATGGCCAGTTCCTTCTCGGTCGCCGTCTGCGCCGCCGCCGCCTGCTCGCCGCGACGGCGGCTGGCCACACCTAGCGTCACCGCGCGAGCGATCGCCTCGAGATTCTCCAGGTTGACGCCATCGTCCACCTGCAACCAGTCGCTCCACGGTGCACTGCACGGCTCGCACACCAGGCTGAAGCTGCTGCTGCCGTCACCGCGGTTGACCGTCGCCAGGATCCGGTTGCGCTGGCTGACGATCCAGCGCATCGGATTCCAGCGCCCCAGCTGGGTCAGGTCATAGGGGTCGGCGTAAACCGCGGTGGCGCGGATCTGCAGGTGGTTGCGCGTCGAATCCACCTGCTCGACGCCCGGCAGTTCGCGAATCGCGGCGTCCAGCAATTCGAACGCCTCCTCCGCCTCGAACGGCACCTCGATCTGCCGTCGCTGCCGGCTGGCCAGCGCGGCGTTGGTCAGCTTGCCGGCAATCATGCGCACCCGCACCAGGTGCGAATGCGCGCGGATCACCACGAACACGATCACCACCAGCCCCAGCAACTGCACCAGGCTGCCCAGCCCCGACCAGATCCAGCTCACGGACAATGTCGCCACCAGCACCAGCAGGTACCAGGCCACGATCAATCGGAGGTAGAAAAACAGGCTTCGAAACACGGCAACCATCCACGCTGGGGAGATCGCCAACGAGACTAGCGGCCCCGCCGCGGAAAATCGCGTGGATTGCGACGAAACCCGGCAGGCGCCGACCAAACCGGCTTTCATGCGCCCGAAGCCGGGCGCAGGACCGACGCCGTGACGGATCGCCGGACTGTGCGGTCCGGCGGAAATCAATCAATGCGCCACGCCGTCAGGCGCTCCGGTCCCTCGGAACCATGAGAGCCTGCACCCGGAAACGCACTGCACTGCACCGTACCGCTTCGGCCTCGTCACCGAGGCCGGAGCGGAAGGCCTCGCTTGCGACTAGTTGCCCCTGGCCTGGGTGGCACCACCCCGCATCACGGTGTTCTGGAAACCTTCCTGGGAATTGCGGCGGATGCCGTCGATCTCGGCCTGGGTGCGGCAAACCTTGTGCTTGAAGTTCGTGCCAAGGCGCTGTTCCATCGTGCAGATCAGGCGATTGCCCTCGTTGCGGGCCAGCACCGCATTGATGCGTTCCTGCGCATTCATCAGGTCGACCTGTTCGCTGTCGTTGAGCTGGCTGACTGAACCGCGCTCCTTCAGCAGGGCCGCGATCTTGTCCAGGTCCTCGTTGACTGCCGCACGCTCGTTCCCGCTGATGCCGCCATACGCGCCGCGTGGCCCCATCTCCTTGCGCACCTCGGCGGCCTGCTTGGCAAAAGCCTTCGGCGAATCCGTCACGACCTTCCAGTCCGGACCCACGGCATGGCTCAAGGCCGGCAGCGCAAACACGGCGCACGCCACGATCCACAACAAACCCGTTTGCACTCTGCTCATCGACCTTCCTCACCTTATTGGCTGGAGTGCGCCCATCGCACTCACTTGATCCGGCGCCTTCCGCTCGCCGATTTGACTTATGTACCACAGAAGGCGCAGGAACTTTCGGGTCTTTCATGAAAGACGCGCAGGTACTGATCTCGCCGATGGTCAACCATCCGCCTCCGGGTGCCGGGTGCGCCACGCTGCCAATGCCCGTTCGTAGCGTTCGAGCTTTTCGTCGTGCACGTCGTAGACGCAGCGCACGCAGCCTTCGCCGCAACAGTCGGTGGCGTCCGGCTCGGGCGGCGGCTGCGGCATGGGGTCGGCGGCATCCGTGCCGGGCGGGCGTGAATCCCCGGGGTTCATCGGCGCAGCGTTATTTCGCCGGCTTGCGGAAGCGATAGATGAACTGGTCGGTGTGACCGCGTATCGACTTGTCGAAAACCGTGGCCGTGTGCGCGTCGGCGGGGTTGCGCAGGGCATTGCTTTCGCCGTCGAAGACGAAGCCGGCGGCCTCGACCTCGCGCTTGACGGCCTCCGGGTCGATGCGGTGCAGGGTGTCGGTATCGGCCAGGCCGGAGCCGGCGGGGGCCACGTGGTCGATCACCACGAACAAACCGCCGGGCTTGAGCGCGTCGTAGACCTGCTTGTCGAAGCTGGCCATGTCGACCGGACCCATGAACGAGTCGTGGTAGTCGTGGTAGTTCTGCGAAGTGAACACCAGGTCCACCGGCACCGGTACGCTCAATTTCGCCGCCGGCTGCTGCAACAAGCTCACGTTGGCGTAATGCGGCGTGGCGGTCAGCTTCTGCCAGTTGGCCAGGCTCTTGGCGGAGTATTTGCCCATCTCGTCCGGCCAGACCGTATAGACATGTCCCGAAGGCCCGACGATGGCGCTGAACACCCGCGTCCAGTAGCCGCCGCCCGGGACCAGCTCAAGCACCTTCTGGCCGGGCTTGACCTCGGCAAAGGTCATCACCAGCGCCACCTTGCGGCGGGCATCCTCGTGGCTGTCCGCCGCACGCGCCGGATCGTCGACGCCTTTCTGGACGGCGGCGGAAATCGCCCCGCTGTGCAGGTCGGACACCTGGGCCACGGCAGCCGCGGGGAGTGCGAGAGTGAGCAACAAAGCGAGCATGGTCGGACGCATGACGTTCTCCGCTGATTGGTCGAAATACCATTGTGCTCCCGTTCCGGGACGACCGCCCACGGTGCCGATTGGCACAGGCAATCGCCCGGGTTTGGGGTACGCTTTCCATGCAGCCGACCCCGCGGTTGCAGTGAATCCTGCCGGTGCGTCCATGAGGCCACGGGAGTGTTCCATGCCGTCGATGCGTTCCATCCTGATCGTGGCCGCGCTCGCTGGCGCGTGGCTGGCCGCCTCGGCCACGCCGGCGCAGGCCCAGTCGATTCCGGCGTGGCAGGAGCGCCAGATGGAGGCTGCGCGCAAGTCCGACGCGATCATGCAGCAGGCCAGCAGGCGTGCCGGCATGCTCGCCCAGTTCCAGTTCATGCGCGACGCTTACTTCAGCAGCCAGAACTCCGTGTTCCGGGTCATTTTCGGCCAGTACCTGAGCTGGTATCAGAGCTTCATCGGCGATTACGACGACGCCGCGCGCATGTTCTCGATCGCCCAGCGACCACTGCCCGACGACCGCCCCTCGCCGCTGGACGATCCCGCCTACTCCGCCCAGCCGGCGCTGAGCGCCATCCCGAAACTGGCCAGGGGCTACCGCGCGGTGTTCTTCAACGAGGCGCACAACATTCCGCTGACGCGCACGGTGACCGTGCAGCTGCTGGCCAGACTGCGAGCCGAGGGGTTCGACTACTTCGCCGCCGAGACCGTCTATCAGACGGACACGAAACTGCAGTCACGTGGCTACCCGACCAGCAACAGCGGCTTCTATACGGAAGAGCCGATCGCCGCGGAGATGGTGCGCACCGCGCTGAAGCTTGGCTACAAGGTCATCGGCTACGACGCGCTGTCCAACTCCACCGGTGACGCGCGCGAAGCGGAACAGGCGCGCAACATCTATCGACAGGTATTCAAGAACGATCCAAACGCCAGGCTGGTGGTGGATGCCGGTTACGCGCACATCCTGGAAGAAGGCGACTTCCAGGGCGGCATGTCCATGGCCGAACACCTGTACCGGCTGACCCATCTCGACGTGCTGACGGTGGAGCAGACCATGCTGTACGGGCATCCCGAGGCCAGCGACGACCATCCGTATTACGCCCCCGTCATGGGTCGACTGCACCCCGCGGAACCGGTGGTCTTCATCGGCAAGGACGGCAAGCCCTGGTCGCTGCGTCCGGGTTATGACGTCAGCGTCTGGTTCCCGCCGCAAACAACGCGCCGCGGCCGGCCGACGTGGGCGTCGCTCGGCGGCGAACGCACGCCCTATTACGTCAGTGGAGAGCCCTGCGATCGCCACTACCCCTGCATGGTCGAGGCACGCTACGCCAGCGAGGGCGACGATGCCATCCCGGCCGATCGGCTGGTGCTCGATCCCGTGCCGCTCAATGCCCTGTCCAGCGAACGGGTGGTGACCGACGCCAAGGTGCCCTTCAGCGAGCTCTATCTGCGCCCCGGCAAATACCGCGTGACCTACACCGACGCGGACGCCACGCGGTTGTTTTCGCGAACCATCACGATACGCAAAGGGGACGAGGCGTCGATGAAGAATCGCGATGGCTCTTCAGCCGATCCGCCGCCGCCCCGGTGACATCCCGCGGCGGCGCGCAGCAACATCACGAGCTTTCGGACTACCACCGCCGGTCTGTGGGAATGGGATCCATCACCTTGCAGTTCGGCTCGGGCTTGCCTGCGCGCTCACAGGCAGCGTCCGAAGAAAGCTTCGAACCCGAAGGGCCGTTGGCCTGCTCCGCGTCGGCACCGGTCTTGACGGTGATGATGCTCGAATACAGTTTGGTGGCGCCCACGTCGGTGTAGGTCACGCGGTATTTGCCCGGACGCAGATAGAGTTCGCTGAAAGGTGATGCGCTGGTCACGGCGCGCACACCGGCGCTGGCGTCGGGAGACACCGGATCGAGCACCAGCCGATCCGCGGGAATGGCATCGTCGCCCTCATTGGCGTAGCGCGCCTCGATCAGGCAGGGGTAATGCCGGTTGCAGGGCTGGCCGCTGGCGTAATACGGCATGCGCTCGCCGCCGAGCGACGCCCACGTGGGCCGGCCGCGGCGGATGATCGTCGGAGGGAACCACACGCTGACGTCATAACCCGGACGCAGCGACCAGGGCTTGCCGTCCTTGCCGATGAAGACCAGCGGCTCATTCGGGTGCAATCGATCCATGACCGGGGCGTAGTACGGATGGTCGTCGCCCGCGGCGGGATGCCCGTACAGCATGGTCTGCTCCACCGTCAGGATGTCGATGCCGTACCACCGGTGCAGATACTGGGCCATCGACGAGCCGCCCTGGAAATCACCTTCCTCCATGATGTGCGCGTAACCGGCATCGAGCACCAGCCTGGCGTTCGGATCGCTCTTGAACACCTGCCGATGGATGTTGCGTGCCTGTTCGGCCTGGCGTGCATCGCCGGTGACGTCCGAGAGCGCGTCATAGCCGATGACCTTGTAGCCCAGCTTCAGCGCGGTGCGCACCATTTCCGCAGCGATCGGTTCTTCCGTGTAGAAGCCGCTGTTGTCGGTCGGATAGCCGCGCGACTGCAACCCGATGTCCCGTGAATTGATGGTTTCGGCGGCAAAGTAGTTGAATCCCTCGGCCCGCAGTTTGGCCAGCAGCTGCACGGTCAGCGTGCGGGTGCGCGGAATGTTGTGCGCCTCGTTGAAGAACACCGCGCGGTAGCCTTTGGCCAGTTCCGGGATGGCGCTCAGCGCCGGCTGGGCGGTGTACGCGGGATTGTCCAGCGGCGAGGGACGGTCATCGCCCTCGGCCGACTGCTTGATGGAGAAGCTTTCGGCGGCGCCCTGGTAATCGCCGACGAAGGTCTGCGTCGAGCTCAGGTACTGGCCGAAAATGACCCGGAAGGCGGGGTCGCTGTTGCCGACGTACGCGTCATGCAGAAACTTGTACTGCGCCAGCAGGTCCGGATACTTGCGGGCCTCGCGCATCAGCGCGTCGGATTTCTTGATGGCGTCCATCTGCCGCGCATGCCACTGAGCCGCCGACTGGGCGTGGGCCGGCACGCATGGCCAGGCCAGCCATGCACAGCCGAAGAGGACCGGAATCCAGCAAAGACGCATGCGACGCTCCGTGCTCTCGAAGAGTGGCCGCAAGTATGGCCGCAACACGCCGCCGGTTGCACGCGAGACCTCGCCGGGCCACGACGCGCCCGTGTCGACCGGCACGGGGGCGTTGCCTAGAAACGGGAGCACAATGGGGATCGGATCAACCCGTACGGAATGTCTGGCCACAGCGCATGCATGGACGGCCGCGACGCCCATCATCAGCCACTGAAAGGGGAACCTTCCATGAACCGAACGAAAGTGCGTGTGCTGCTGGCCATGGCCAGCACACTGGCCACCTTCACGGCCGCCGCTACCGAGCCCAACGCCCCGGCGAGCGACCTGCTCGGCTTCACCCCCGCACACGCGGCCACCCAACTCGGCCTGGAGCAGCGTTTCGACGCCCAGCTCGATCCGGCCGAGCTGCGTGAATGGCTGAAGCGGATGGCTTCGGCGCCGAACCAGGTCGGCTCGCCGCACGACAAGGCGAATGCCGAGTTCATGCTGGAGCAGTTCCGCGCGTGGGGCTGGGATGCGCACATCGAGACGTTCGAGGTGCTGTACCCGACGCCGAAGAAAGTCGCGCTGGAACTGCTCGGGCCGCAGCCGTTCACCGCCACCCTGCACGAACCGCCGGTCGCCGGCGACGCCACCTCGGCACTGCCAGGCGTGCTGCCGCCCTACAACGTCTACGGCGGCGACGGCGATGTCACCGCGCCGCTGGTGTACGTCAACTACGGCATGCCGGACGACTACAAGGAGCTGGCCCGCCTCGGCATCGACGTGCGCGGCAAGATCGTGATCACCCGCTACGGCGGTGGCTGGCGCGGGCTGAAGCCGAAGCTGGCGCAGGAACATGGCGCGGTCGGCTGCCTGATCTACTCCGATCCGCACGAGGACGGCTACGCCCGGGGCGACACCTGGCCCGAGGGCGGCTGGCGCCCCGCCGAAGGCGTGCAGCGCGGCTCGGTCGCCGACATGCAGCAATATCCCGGTGACCCGCTGACACCCGGCATCGGCTCCACGCCCGGCGCCAAGCGGCTGGCGATCAAGGATGCGAAAACCCTGCTGAAGATTCCGGTGCTGCCGATCTCCCCCGCCGACGCCACCCCGCTGCTGAAGTCGCTGGGCGGCCCGGTGGCGCCCGCGACCTGGCGCGGCGCGTTGCCGCTGACTTATCACGTCGGCCAGAGCACGGCCAAGGCACACCTGACCGTGCTGTCGGACTGGAACCGCAAGCCGATCTATGACGTGATCGCGAAGATCGAGGGCGCCAGCGCGCCGGACCAGTGGATCGTCCGCGGCAACCATCATGACGGCTGGGTGTTCGGCGCATGGGATCCGTTGGCCGGCAACGTGGCCCTGATGGCCGAGGCCAAGGCCATCGGCGCCCTGCTCAAGCAGGGCTGGCGGCCGCAGCGCACCCTGGTCTACGCCAGTTGGGACGGCGAGGAGCCGGGCCTGCTTGGTTCCACCGAATGGGCCGAGGCGCACGCGAAAGAGCTGCAGGCCAAGGCCGTGCTCTACGTCAACTCGGACACCAACGGGCGCGGCTTCCTCGGTGCTGGCGGCAGCCATTCGCTGCAGCACCTGGTCAATCAGGTGGCTGACGGCGTGACTGATCCGGAAACGCAGGTGAGCGTGGGTGAGCGCCTGCGCGCACACCTGATGATCGAAGGCAGCGACTCCAAGGCGAAACCCGAAGCCAAGGCCAACGCCAAGCTGGCGGCCGACGGCGGTGATCTGCCGATCGAGGCGCTGGGTTCGGGCTCCGATTACAGCCCGTTCCTGGAGCATCTCGGCATCGCCTCGCTCGACCTGGGCTTCGGCGGCGAAGACGACAACGGCGGCATCTACCATTCGCGCTACGACTCGTTCGACCATTACCTTCGCTTCGGCGATCCCACCTTCGAGTACGGCGTGGCGCTGGCCAAGGTGGCCGGCCACATCGTGCTGCGTACTGCCGACGCGGACGTGTTGCCGCTGCGCTTCGGCGATTTCAGCCAGACACTGGACGGCTACGTCGGCGAGCTGCACAAGTTGATCGAGAAGACGCGCAAGGCCACGGCGCAACAGCACCAGTTGCTCGACGCACATGCCTATGCGCTGGACAGTGACCCGACCCGGCCGCTGCTGCCGCCGGCGCGCGACTCCGACGTGCCGGCGATCGAACTGGCCCCGCTGGATCGGTCTGCCGGCCAGCTGGAGCGAAGCGCGCAGGCCTTCCAGACCGCCTACGCGCGGCAGGCCGCCCGCGGCTTTGCCCTGCCGGCTGCACGGCTGCGCCAGCTCAACCGGCAGATGGGGCGGATGGAACAGCTCCTGACCGATGCCGACGGCCTGCCCGGCCGGCCGTGGTTCAAGCACTTCATCTACGCACCCGGCATGCTCACCGGCTACGGCGTCAAGACCGTTCCCGGCGTACGCGAGGCGATCGAGGCGCGACGCTGGGATGAGGCCGACCGCTACGCGACGATCACTGCGCAGGTACTGGACCGCTACCGCGCCCAGCTCGACCAGTTGACCCGTTTGCTGGCCCCGTCGAACTGATCGGCGCAAACCATGGCGAATCCACGGATGGATCGCCCGCGGGTCATCGTGCAGGCGCCGGCCCGTCGGAGCGAGGACGATGACGCTGACCCGTATCCCTTCATCGAGCATCCGCAAGCTGGACCCCGGCGCGTTGCCGCACTGGCGGCACGCCCTCGTACGGAGCTGAGCCGCACGTCGATCGCCTTCACCGTCGGCTTTCGGCGTGCCGCACCTGGCCATCACCGCGCAGCACGAAGCGCTCGATGGTCAGCGCCTCGGCGCCCATCGGGCCGTACCAGTGCAGGCGCGTGGTGGAGATGCCGATCTCGGCGCCCAGGCCCAGCTCGCCGCCGTCGCTGAAGCGCGAGGATGCATTGACCATCACGACGGCCGAGCGCAGCGCCTGCACGAAACGGTCGGCGGTGCCGCGATCCTCGGTGGCGATCACCTCAGTGTGGTCGGAGCCGAAGCGGCGGATGTGTGCGATCGCCTCGTCGACACTGTCCACCATGCCGATCGCCAGCTTCAGGCTGAGGAACTCGGCGGCGAAATCGTCCTCGCCGGCCGGCGCCATCGACGGGCACAACGCGCGCGTGCGTTCGTCGCCGAGCAACTCGACCCCGCGCTCGCGCAAGGTGGCGACCGCACGCGGCAGGAACGTCGCGGCCACGTCGGCATGCACCAGCAACGTCTCCAGCGCATTGCAGGCGGCGGGGCGCGAGGTCTTGCCGTCGACCAGGATGTCCAGCGCCTTGTCCAGATCAGCCTGCGCATCGACGTACAGGTGGCACACGCCCTTGTAGTGCTTGATCACCGGCACGCGCGCATGCTCGGTGACGAAGCGGATCAACCCTTCGCCGCCGCGCGGGATGACCAGGTCGACGATGTCCGACAACTGCACCAGCTCCAGCATCGCCTCGCGACTGAGGTCGTCCAGCAGCACCAGCGCGCCCTCCGGCACGCCCGCCGCACGCATGGCACCGTGCAGGCAGGCCGCGATGGCACGATTGGAGCGCACGGCCTCCGAACCGCCGCGCAGGATCACGCCATTGCCGGCCTTGAGGCACAGCGCCGCCGCGTCCGCGGTGACGTTGGGGCGCGCCTCGTAGATCATCGCGATCACGCCCAGCGGCACGCGCACGCGTTCGATCGTGAAGCCTTTTTCCGAACGTTCGCGGTGCGTCACCCGGCCGACCGGATCGGGCAGGGCCGCCACCTGGCGCACGGCGTCGGCGATGCCGCGCACGCGGCCCTCGTCCAGCGCGAGGCGGTCGAGCATGGCCTCGCCGATGCCCTTCTCCCGCGCCAGGCGCAGGTCTTCGGCATTGGCCGCGAGGATGGCCTGGACCTGCGCCTGCAGCGCGTCGGCCATCGAGCACAACAAGGCGTTGCGGGCTTCGGTGGAAAGCGCGGCGACCTGCACGGCCGCGCGCTGGCAGAGGATCGCGCTGTCGCGCACGGATGCCTTCATGGGCTCACTCCACAATCGGTGGTGACGACCAGGTCGTCGCGATGCACGACGCGTTCGCCGTAGCTGTAGCCGAGGCGTTCGCGGATGTCGCGCGTATGGTTGCCCGCGATGCGGTTGATTTCGGCGGCGCCGTACTGGGTGATGCCGCGGGCCACCACGAACGGTTCGCCGTCGGTGCCGTCGCCGACGATTTCGACCATGTCGCCGCGCTGGAAATCGCCGACCGCGTCGATCACGCCCTTGGGCAGCAGCGAGGCGCCATCGTCGCTGAGTGCGCGTGCCGCGCCGGCGTCGACGTGGATGCAACCGGGCACGGCCGGCACGTGCAGCAGCCAGTATTTGCGTGCCTGCAGGCGGGTGGCGCTGGTGCGCAGCAAGGTGCCGTGCAGCAGGTCGCGGCCAAGCAGGTTGACCACCTCGCTGTCGCGGCCATTGAACAGGATGGTCTGGATGCCCGCCGCGGCCGCCTTCTCGGCGGCCTCCAGCTTGGTGCGCATGCCGCCGGTGCCGACCCGGCTGCCCGCGGCGCCGGCCATGCCCATGATCTCGGCGGTCAGCTCATGCACTTCATCGACCGGCTGCGCATCGGGATCGCTGCGCGGGTCGGCGGTGTACAGGCCGTCGATGTCGGTGGCGATCAGCAGCATGTCGGCGTCGATCAGCGCGGCGACGATCGCGGCGAGGTTGTCGTTGTCGCCCAGGGTGAGCTCGTCCACCGCGACGGTGTCGTTCTCGTTCACCACCGGCATCACGTGGTAGGCGAGCAACTCGCTCAGGGTGGCGCGGGCGTTGAGGTAGCGGCGCCGGTGGCGCAGATCGTCGTGGGTCAGCAAGACCTGCGCCAGCGGGCGGTCGAACAGGCGCTGCCACAACGCCACCGTCTGCGTCTGGCCCAGCGCGGCCATGGCCTGGCGCGCGGCATTGCTGGTGTCCTCCGGCAGGTGCTGCATCAGCATTCGCCCGGCGGCGACGGCGCCGGAGGAAACCAGCACGATCTCGCGACCGGAGGCGTGACACGAGGCAATGAACTGCGCCAGGCCCAGCGCGTAGCGCGTGCTGAGCCCGCCGCCGTCGGCGGCGAGCAGGCTGCTGCCGACCTTGAGCACGGCGCGGCGCCATGGCGGAACGGTTTGCTGGCGGAACTTTCGAATCGGGGTCATCGTCCTCTGACAGGTGGGTCGGAAGCGGCTTATCGATGAAGACATGGCGACGACCTCGGCGATTGCAACCGCACCACGCCGCATCGATCGACGAGCACCTTCACGCCGGGTCCGTCATGCAGCTGTCGGGAAGGCGCGCGAGATCATCGCGATGAATCACTTCGGCACCGTGGCTGTAACCGAGCAATACCTCGATGTCACGGCTGTGCCGGCCACGCAACCGACGCACTTCGGCGGCGGCGTACTGGCTCAGCCCGCGGGCGATGCGACGCCCGCCGCCATCGACCACGTCGACCAGATCGCCACGCTGGAACTCGCCCATCACCGCGGCGATGCCGCCGGGCAGCAGCGACGCGCGCCCCCTGGCCAGCGCAGCGGCGGCGCCGGCATCGACCTGGATGCACCCGTTCGACGCTGGCGCGTGCAACAACCAGTACTTGCGCGCCTGCATGCGTGCCCGTGGCGCACGCACCAGGGTTCCATGCAGCTCGCCACGCGCCAGGGCTTGCACGGTGGCCGCGTCGCGACCGTCAAACAAAGCCGTCGCCATGCCGGCCGATCGTGCCTTGCCGGCCGCCTCCAGCTTGGTGCGCATGCCTCCGGTACCCATCCCTCCGGTGCTGCCTCCAGCCATCGCCATCACGGCAGGCGACAGTGTCTCGACCTGCAGGATCGGCGTGGCCGCCGGATCGCGCCGCGGGTCGGCGCTGTACAGCGCAGCGACGTCGGAGGCGATCAGCAGCAGGTCGGCATCGACCAGCGCGGCGACGATGGCGGCAAGGTTGTCGTTGTCGCCGAGCTTCAATTCATCCACCGAGACGGTGTCGTTCTCGTTCACCACCGGCAGCACGCCGAGCTGCAGCAGCTCGCGCAGGGTGGCGCGCGCGTTGAGGTAGCGGCGGCGGTTGCGCAGGTCGTCGTGGGTCAGCAGCACCTGCGCCACCGGCCGCGCGAACAGCGACTGCCACAGCGCGACCATCGGCGCCTGGCCCAGCGCGGCCAGCGCCTGGCGCGCGGCCAGCCCGCCGCCGGCGCTGGCGTGCCGGCGCAGCAGCGCACGCCCCGCCGCCACCGCGCCGGAAGACACCAGCACCACCTCGCGGCCTTCCGTCTGGCTGGCGGCGATGAACGCGGCCAGCGCCTCGGCATGACGCGGGGTGAGGCCGCCGCCGTCGGCGGCGAGCAGGTTGCTGCCCACCTTCAATACGGCGCGGCGCCAGGTCGGCAGCGCCTGTGCGGGCAGCTCGGTGTGCGCGTTCCCCGTGTCGATCGCCGCCATGCCCGTGTCTCCGCTTCAGTCGTCGAGTGCGCGCAAGCGCGCGTGCAGTTCATCCAGCCGCAGGTCGTGACCGGCGCCCGGCGACACGCGGGCGGCGAGGCTGTCTTCCGGCGTGCGCCCCTGCCCTGCCGACGCCGCAGCTTCCGCGGCGGCACGGTAGGCGTCGCGGAACGGCACGCCGGCGGCGGCCTGCTCGATCGCCACGTCGGTGGCGTACATCGCCGGCTCGATCGCCGCGCGCATCGCGCCCTCGTTCCACGCCAGCCGCGCCAGCAGGTCGGGCACCAGCTCCAGCGCCATCAGGCCGTGGCGCACGCCGTGGAAGATCGAACCCTTGGAGAACTGCAGGTCGCGCTGGTAGCCGGACGGCAGCGACAGCAGCTGCTCGATCTCGGTGCGCGCGGCGGCCACGCTGGCGTAGCTGGCGCGCAGCAGTTCGATCACGTCGGGATTGCGCTTGTTCGGCATGATCGAGCTGCCGGTGGTGTACTCGGCCGGCAGCGCGACGAAACCGAACTCGGCGGTGGTGAACAGCGACAGGTCCCAGGCCAGCCGGCGCAGGTCGAGCAACGCGCCGCCGATCGCCTCCAGCACGGCCATCTCGAACTTGCCGCGCGACAGCTGCGCGTAGATCGGGCTGAGCTGCATGCGCGCGAAGCCGAGCGCCTGGGTGGTGTGTGCGCGGTCGAGCGCAAGGTTCACGCCGTAGCCGGCGGCCGTGCCGAGCGGGTTGGCGTCGATCAGCGCCAGCGTCTGCCGCGCGCGCAGCACGTTGTCGATGAAGCCCTCGGCGAAACCGGCGAACCACATGCCGGTGGATGACACCACCGCGCGTTGCAGGTGGGTATAGCCCGGCAGCGGCAGCGCCGGCTGTGCCGCACGGTCGAGGCAGACTTCGGCGATCGCGCGGCAATGCGCTTCCAGCGCGATGAGCTTGTCCTTCAGCCATAGGCGCGTGGCGACCAGGATCTGGTCGTTGCGGCTGCGCCCGGTGTGCACGCGGCGGCCGGCGTCGCCCAGGCGCTCGGTGAGGCGGGCCTCGATCGCCGAATGGCCGTCCTCGTAGCGCTGGTCCAGCACGAACGCGCCGCCGGCGAAGTCGTCGGCCAGCGCATCCAGCTCGCGCTTGAGCGCGGCGGCCTCGTCGGCACTGACCACGCCGATATGTTCCAGCCCTTCCACGTGCGCCTTGCTGGCGGCGATGTCGTGCAGGAAGAACTCGCGATCCAGCAGCACGTCGTCGCCGGCGAGGAAGCGCATGATCTTCGCGTCGATCTTGATGCTGGATTTCTGCCAGAGGGGTTGGGTCATCGTCGGCTCTCGTCTGATTGTTCGTCACTCCGGCGAGGCACTTCTCAACAGTGAAGCTGGTCAAGCCGGAGCCCGGTGTGGTTACGCGCTGAAGGCACTGGATACCCGCTTGCGCGGGAATGACGGCGATCAGGCGGGAATCGCGGTGTATTCGTCGACGCCGATCGCGCGGTTGATGTTCTGCATCGCCTGGGTGGCGGCGCCCTTGAGCAGGTTGTCCAGCGTGGCCACGATCACCACGCGCTTGCCGTCGGCCGACACGGCGAAGCCGCCGATCTCGGCGTAATGCTGGTGCGCGACGCGGCTGACCCACGGCGCCTCGTCGGTCACGCTGACCAGGTTCTCGCCGTCGTAGGCCGCGTGGAAACGCTGCAGCACGTCCTCGCGCTTCAGCGCCCGGGTCAGGTACAGGTTGCTGGTGACGGTGAGGCCGCGGAAGTGCGGCGCCACGTGCGGCATGAACTCCACCGGGATGCCGAGGCGGAAGCTGGCTTCCTTTTCGTGCATGTGGCCGGTGAGCGCGTACGGCATCAGGTTGTCGCGCAGCTTGTCCGGGTCGTTCTTGTCCGACGGCGTGGTCCCGGCGCCGGAGTAGCCGGAGACGCCGAAGCACACCGGCGGCGCGGCCAGCAGGTCCTTCAGCGGCGCGATGGAGAGTTCCATCGCGGTGGCGTAGCAGCCGGGATTGCTGATGTGCCGCTCGCCGCGCCAGTTGCCGCGGGTGAGTTCGGGCAGGCCGTAATACCAGGCCTGGTCGAAGCGGTAGTCGGCGGAGAGGTCGACGATGAGCGTATCCGGCGCCGCCTGGTCGATGGCTTCCACATAGGGCGCCGCCTTGCCGTTGGGCAAGGCGAGGATCACCACGTCGGCGCGCTTGGCCGCCACGGCGGCGGGATCGAGGCTCTCGTAGCGCAGCTCGCCCGCGTAGGCATCGCTGTGCTCGCTCACGCGCTGGCCGTCCAGCTCGCGCGAGGAGACGAAGGCCAGCTGCAGCGCCGGGTGCGCCGCGATCAGGCGGATCAGCTCCATGCCGGTGTGGCCGCGCGCGCCGACGATGCCGATCGTTTTCTTGTCGTGTGTCACCGATTCACTCCTGCGCTGCTGTTGCCCCTCCCCCTGCAAGGCAGGGGGAGGTTGGGAGGGGGTGAGGCTTTTGATCTTCCATCAAGATCAAGAGCGACCCCACCCCAGCCCTCCCCTGCTTCGCAGGGGAGGGAGTTGATGTCTCAATCCACCAGCGTCGGCTGGCGCTGCGCGCAATGCGCCACGCAGCGGGCGATGCTGTCGAAGCTGCCGTCCAGGCCGTACCAGAACACCTTCCAGCGCGGCTGCTTGAGGCAGCCGTCGGACTCGGCGTAGTAGAAGATGTTGACCGGGTTGTGATGGCGCGAGCGCCAGAACAGCTGCGGATTCTCCTCACGCATCACCTGCCACACGGCGCGGCCCAGGCCTTCGCCCTGCGCGTCGTCGAGCACGGCGAACTTGTCCAGGTAGGGCAGGTCGCCTTCCATGGTGAGGATCATCGCGGCGCGGTAGTTCTCGCTCACGTAGATGCGGTATGGCTGCGTGCGCTCGAAGTAGTCCGGCACCAGGGTGCGGCCGAAACTCGATTCGATCAGCGTGCGCATGCGCGCCAGGTCCACGCCCTGCCACGACTCGAAGCGCTGCACCTTCTCGCCGCGCCGCACCAGCGTGCCCGAACCCTTGTGGGTGAACAGTTCCTTGGCCAGTTCGGACGGCCGGGTGATCGACACCGACGAGGTCAGCGGCAGGTCGGCCAGCAGGTCGGCGATCTGCTCGATCTTCAGGCGCATGCCGCCGTTGATCCACGGCTGCGCCATCAGCTGCTCGTACTCGGTGCTGAGGTTGATCGAGTCGATCACCTTGCCCTCGCCGTCGAGCAGGCCGCCGGTGCCGGTGAGGAAGACGATCTTGTACGGCTGCAGCACTCGCACCAGTTCGTTGGCGGCAACGTCGGCGTTGACGTTGAGGAGCTGCCCCTCGTCGGTCTCGCCCAGGCTGGCGATCACCGGGATCGAGTTCGCGCGCAGGCTGGCCTCGATCGGCGCCAGATTGATGCTGTCGACCTTGCCGACCAGGCCCAGGGTGTCGCGGTCGAGGTAGCTGGCCATGAACACGCCCGACGGCACCGCGGTGGCACGGGTGTCCATCGACTGCAGCGCCTCCACCAGTTTCAGGTTCTGCTGCATGAACACGCGGCGCACGATGCCCAGCGCCTTCGGCGAGGTCACGCGCAGGCCGCCCACCGTCTGCTTCACGATGCCGGCGGCGGCCAGCTCCTCATCCAGTTGCGGGCCGGCGCCGTGCAGCACGATCGGGGTCAGCCCCACCTGCTGCAGGAAGGTCAGCGACGAGGCGAGGTCGGCCAGCTCGTCGCGCAGCACCGCGCCGCCGACCTTGACCACGGCGAAGCGCTTGGCGTCCAGCGCGGAGAAGCGCTTCAGGTACTGCTGGATTTCCTTCGCGCTGCCCATGCTCGAGAGCAGGCGCACGATGGTCTTGCGGGTGTTGTGCTTAGCCGTGTCCATTGTTTGTTCCTTGCGCTCATCCATGATCGCGGGGGTCAAAAACCGGCCGTCCCTGGCCGGACTTCTCAACGATTCGGTAAACCGTTTGCGCATAGTGTTCGAGTTGATCCAGCGCGACCCATTCGTCGGCGCTGTGCGCCTGGGCGATGTCGCCGGGGCCGTAGACGAAGGCGGTGTAGCCGGCGGCGGAAAACAGCGCAGCTTCGGTCCAGAAGTCCACCGCATTGCCCACGGGGATCTCCAGCTCGTCGGCCAGGTCACGCGCGGCGAGGCGGCGGATCTCCGCCGTGGCGGTGTCGCCGGCCGGCAACGAGGGGCCGCGGAAGGTTTCGTCGAACTCCAGCGGAGCCGGCTCGACCAGATTGCGGAAACGGATCAGCAGATGATCCGGATTCATCGTGGGCAGGGCGCGGAAGCCGAAGCGCACTTCCGCCGTCGGCGCGATCATGTTCGCCTTGATGCCGCCCTCGACGCGGCCGATGTTGAAGCGCAGGCCGGTGAGCCCGCCGAAACGTTCGTGCGACTGTGCCGCCACGAAATCCAGCGCGGCGCTGCCCCAGCGCACGGCCTGGTGCAACGCGCTGTCGCTGGGCTTCTGCTCACCCGAGGCGTGACCCGCCTGCCCGGCGAAACGCATCAGCACCGACTGGATGCCGCGATGGGCCAGCACCGCCTCGCCCCGGGTGGGCTCGGCCACGATCACCGCTTGATAGCCCCTCTCCCGCCGGCAACCCTCAGGGAGTCCCCTTGCGGGTGAGAGGGGTTGGGGTGAGGGTGCGCTCGAAGCCGGATCTCCGGCTCCGCCCGTACCCTCACCCCGGCCCTCTCCCAGGGGGAGAGGGGGAAAAGACTGCAAAAAGCCGGCGATGCAGCGCGCATCGTTCGCTTCCTCGTCGGTGCTGAACAGCAGCGCCAGATCGCCGTCGCTGGCGTTCGCCACCGCCAGCAGCGCGGCCGCCGCGCCCTTGATGTCGCAGGCACCGAGGCCGATCGCGCGATCGTCGGTGATCCGCAACGTGTGCGGGTCGGCCGTCCAGGCCGGCGAATCCGGCACCGTGTCCAGATGCACGTTGAACAGGTACTTCGGTTCGCCGCGCACGGCGTGCAGCGCCACCGCGCCGGCACCGAAATCGGTCACCGTCACAGTGAAGCCCGGCAGCTGCGCGCGCAGGTAATCGAAAATGCCGCCGGTGTCGATCGCGCGCGGCGGGTTGCGCGTGTCGAAACCGACCAGCGCTTTCAGATGCTCCAGCGTGGCGTCGAGCAGGGCGCTCATCCGCGATTGACCTCGGCCCACAGCGTGCTGCTCATGCCGAACAACTTGATGAAGCCCTCGGCCTCTTCCACGCCCCAGTCGGCCGACTGCGCGTAGGTGGCGCCCCTGGCGTTGAGGATGTGCTTCGACTCCACCGCCACCGCGCCGACGCTGCCGCCGTTCGTCTCCAGCGTCACTGTGCCGTTGACGGCAGACTGGCTGGAGGCCAGGAATGCTTCCAGGTCGGTCTTTAGCGGATCATGGAAGAAGCCCTCGTAGACCAGCTCCACCCATTTGCGCGCCACCTCCGGCTTGAAGCGGTTCTGCTGCTTGCTGAGCACCGCTTCTTCCAGCGCGCGATGCGCGGCAAGCAGCGCGGTCAGCCCCGGTGCCTCGAAGATGATGCGGCCCTTGAGGCCGATGGTGGTGTCGCCGGTGTAGAGGCCGCGGCCCACGCCATAGGCGGCGAACAGGCCGTTCAACTTCGCCAGCATCGTATGCCCGACGATCTTTTCTCCATCCAGCGTCACCGCCTCGCCACCGACGAAACCGATCTTCACCTGCAGCGGCTTGGACGGCCATTCGGCGCGCGGCTTGCACCAGCCCACCGCGCCGGCACCGGGCGCCTGCCACTGGTCGATCTCGCCGCCGGACATGGTCAGACCGAGCAGATTCTCGTTGATGGTGTAGGCCTGCTGCTTGGCGCGTACGCCGAAGCCGCGTTCCTCCAGATACTTCTGCTCGTAGGAGCGCGTCTGCGTGTGCTCCTTCTGGATCTCGCGGATCGGCGCCACGATCTGGTAATCACCCAGCGCCTTCACCGCCAGGTCGAAACGCACCTGGTCGTTGCCCATGCCGGTGCAGCCGTGCGCGATCGCCTTCGTGCCCAGCTCGGCGGCGCGCTTCAGCGCGGCCTCGACGATCAGGTAGCGGTCGGACACCAGCAGCGGATACTGGCCCTGGTAGCCCTCGCCTGCCCACACGAACGGCTTGACGAAGCCCGCCCAGATCGCCGGGCCACCGTCGATGGTGACGTGGCTGGCCACGCCCAGTTCCTTCGCGCGGGCCTCGATGAAGGCCCGCTCCTCTGCGTCGACGCCGCCGGTGTCGGCGAACACGGTGTGCACGGCCCAACCGCGCTCCTGCAGGTAGGGCACGCAGAAGCTGGTGTCGAGGCCGCCGGAGAAGGCGAGGACGATGTCTTTGCTCATGGCTTGCAGATCCTGGATTGATTCAGTCGGATGCGACAACGGTGCGCGGCTCGCAGCGCACCGGGAAATTCACGGAGTTGGCAATGAAGCAGGCGTGGTGCGCAACTTCGTGCGCGGCCTCGGCCTTGGCCGGGTCGCTGGCAGCGCTGATCGTCACCACGGGACGCAGCACCACTTCGGCGAAGCGGCCGCCGTCGCCTTCGGTGACCATCGTGCCTTCGGCGGCGTCGGTATAAGCCGTCACCACCACGCCGGCCACGGTGGCCATGTGCAGATAGGACAGCATGTGGCAGGTCGACAGCGCGGTGACCAGCATGTCTTCCGGATTGTGTCGGGTGGCATCGCCGCGAAAGGTCGGATCGGACGAGCCGGCCAGTTCGGCTTTTCCCGCGATGCGGATCACATGGTCGCGGCTGTAGTTGCGATAACCGTCGGTGCCCGTGCCGAGGTTGCCGGTCCATTCCACCTCGACGTGATAGTGATGTGGATGATTCACGATGCTTGCTCCTGTTGTGCCATCAATGCGGCCAGTTCCGCGTCGCCATTGCCGTCGCGCTCGCGCAGGCCGGCGATCACGCCGGCTCGATTGCGCGCGGGGTGGTTCTGGTTGAGCTTGAACTTGCCCTCGATGCGCTCGACCGCGACTTCGAGGCCGACGATCGCGCGCAGGGATTTTTCGATGTGGTCGTCCGGCGCATCGGTGATCTTCCACGGCTGCGGCTGGCCGGCCTCATGGCGATCGGTCAGGGTTTCCAGCAGGCGACGCAGCCAGGCCGCGTCGTCGATCACCTTCAAGCGGCCATGCACGTGCACCACCGCGTAGTTCCAGGTCGGCACCTCGCGATGCGTTTCCTGCTTGGTCGGGTACCAGTTCGGGCTGATGTAGCCGTCCGGCCCCTGGAACACCAGCAGCACCTCGGCGCCGTCCAGCCGCGCCAGTTCGTTGCCTCGCGCGACATGGCCGTGCAGCAGCCCGCCGACCAGCTCGAACGGCAGGTGGTTGGCGACCAGGCCGTCCGCCGCCTTGGCCACCACGGTGGCGAACGGATAATCGTGGATCATCCCATGCAGGACCTCCACGCGCGTTTCGGCGAAATGCTTCGGCATGTACATGGCTGCTCAACCCCGCCCGACCAGCGACGCCATCACCGCTTTCTGCACGTGCAGACGGTTCTCGGCCTCGTCGATGGCGATGCAGGCGGGCGAATCCATCACCGCATCGGTGGCCTTGATGTTCCGGCGCAGCGGCAGGCAATGGCTGAACAAGCCGTGGTTGGTCAGCGCCATCTTCGCCTCGTCGACAATGAAGTGCTTGTTGGCCTCGCGGATCGGCTTCTCCTTGTCCCACTGGCCAAAGAACGGCAACGCGCCCCAGCTCTTGGCGTAGACCACGTCGGCGCCGGCGTAGGCTTCCTCGATGTCGTGGCTGACCTTCAGCGAACCGCCGTTCTGCTCGGCGTTCAGACGGCCAAACGCCATGTAGCGCTCGTCCAGCACATAGTCCGGCGTGGGGCACAAGAGGGTCACGTCCATACCCATCTTGGTGGCGATCAAGAGCGCCGAGTTCGCCACCGCAGTGTTCAGCGGCTTCGGATGGTAGGTCCAGGTCAGCACGTACTTCTTCCTGGTGAGGTCCCCCAGGTGTTCCTTCAGCGCCAACGCGTGGGCCAGCTCCTGGCAGGGGTGGGTGATCGTCTCCATGTTGACCACCGGCACCGTGGCGTACTGCGCGAACGCCTTGATCACCTTGTCCTGGCGGTCCACCGCCCAGTCCTGGAACTTCGGGAACGCGCGCACCGCGATCAGGTCGACGTAACGCGACAGCACCCGCGCCACCTCGGCGATGTGCTCCTCGGTGTCGCCGTCCATCACGCTGCCCACCTCGAACTCGATCGGCCACGCGTCCTTGCCCGGCGCCAGCACGATGGCATGGCCGCCCAGCTGGAACGCACCCAGCTCGAAGCTGGTGCGGGTGCGCATCGAGGGGTTGAAGAACAGCAGCGCGATCGACTTGCCGGCCAGTTGCTGGCCGCGCGGCGAGCGCTTGAACGCGGCGGCCTGCTCCAGCAGCGCGTCGATCTCGGCGCGGCTGTAATCCTGGGTGGTGATGAAGTGGCGAATGGTCATGCAAAGCTCCCAATCCAAAACACAAAAAACCCGGCGCAAGGGCCGGGTTTGTCGTCGATGCACAAGAAACGCGTGCGACTGCCTACCCGGCCGGATGTCGAATCATCGGTCGGCGCGCACGCGACGTCATGCCAGCGGCCGCGCGGGCGCTGGTGAGTACGGTGGCGGTATAGACGGCTGAAGACATGCGACGTTCCGGGTGACTGGCGGACATCATGGCGAGAATTTCGCTGCCATGCAACAAAAATCTGCAACGGATCAAGTGCCCGCCCGGCAGGCACCGACACCTGCAACAAAAATCGCCGCCCTCAGGGCGGCGAGATGGATGAGGGCCGGAGTTGGGGTCAATCCACCGGCGTAACGGAAACCCGCACACGCAGGCGCTCGCCCGGATCGTAGTCCAGCCGCGACATGTAGACCTCGCCGCGATAGCGGTACTCCACATCGTAGCCGATGATCCGGCGCTGCTCGGTAACGGTGTTGACCTCGCGGCACTGGGTCTGGGTGGTCTCGTAGTCGCGACCGCGCGCGCTGCGATTGCCGATCGCGCCACCGGCCACGGCACCGGCGACCGTCGCCGCCTTGCGCCCGTCGCCCTTGCCCACCGTGTTGCCCAGCACGCCGCCGATCACCGCGCCCAGCACCGTGCCGGCGGTGTTGTTGCCGCCTTCATGGCGCACCACCTGCTGGTCGTAGCATTCCTGCCGCGGCACGTTGGTGCGCGTCACGCCGTGGACCGGATCGGCGCGCAGCACGTCGGCCCAGCCGTAGTGGGCGTTGCCGTCATCGTTGGGATACGGCGCATTCTGCGCGTGCACGCCGGCCGCCATCATGGCCAGCGCCAACGCGAAAACCCATAACTTGACCATGACCTGCTCCCGTAATGCACGTTCCACGCCACGCGCGGACTGGCAGCATTGCAGCAAATTCACTATGAATACACGCTTAGGCAGGGCCGCTTTGTTCAGCCGTGGCGGCCGTTTGCCGCAGGTCTTTCGGCGTTACCTGCCGCCGGGCCCGACCAGGCGCCAGACAAGCCGGGGCGCGGCCCGCATCGCCGCTTGTTAAGATGCGCAACCTGCCCGCCCGACCGCCGACTCCCTCGCGGATGTGACCGATGCCGATTTCGCTCTACAACAGCCTGACGCGCCGTACCGAACCGTTTGCCCCGCTCGATCCCGCGCGCGTCACGATGTACCTGTGCGGGCCTACGGTCTACAACTACGTGCACATCGGCAACGCGCGTGGACCGGTGGTGTTCGACGTGCTGGCACGGCTGCTGCGGCGGCACTACCCGCAGGTGGTTTACGCGCGCAACATCACCGACGTCGAGGACAAGATCAATGCCGCGGCGCTTGCCGAAGGCGTGCCGATCTCGAGCATCACCGAGCGCTACGCGCGCGCCTACCGCGAGGACATGGCCGGCCTGGGCATCGCGCCGCCGGACCTCGAACCGCACGCCACCGCACACATCGGCGCGATCATCGCGATGAACGAGGCACTCATCGCCGACGGCCACGCCTACGCCGCCGAAGGCCACGTGCTGTTCGACGTGGCCTCGTACCCCGACTACGGCGCGCTGTCCGGTCGCGACACCGAGGAATTGATCGCCGGGGCCCGCGTGGAGGTTGCGCCGTACAAGAAGAACCCCGCCGACTTCGTGCTGTGGAAACCCTCCACGCCCGAACTGCCCGGCTGGGACAGTCCGTGGGGCCGCGGCCGTCCCGGCTGGCACATCGAGTGCTCGGCGATGTGCGCCGCGCAACTGGGCGAGACGATCGACATCCACGCCGGTGGCGTCGACCTGCTGTTCCCGCATCACGAGAACGAGATCGCGCAATCCACCTGTGCGCACGGCGGCAAGACCTTCGCGCGCTGGTGGATGCACAACGGCATGCTCACCTTCGACGGCCGCAAGATGTCCAAGTCGCTGGGCAACGTGCTGCTGGTGCATGAGTTGTTGAAGCTCCACCCGCCGGAGGCGCTGCGCCTGCGTCTGCTCAGCGGCCACTACCGCCAGCCGCTGGACTGGTCCGATGGCGCCATCCAGCAGTCGGTCAGCACGCTCGACGGCTGGTACCGGGTGTTGCGCGACCTCGGTGACGTGGCGATCGACGCGGCGCAACTGCCCGTGCCGGCCGCGGTCGAGGCGGCGCTGTGCGACGACCTCAACACGCCCCAGGCGCTGGCCGAACTGGCGGTGCTTGCCGATGCCGCGCGCCAGCACGGCACCCCGGCGGCCAAGGCGGAGCTGCTCGGCGGCGGCGCGCTGCTCGGGTTGCTGCAACAGGATCCGGAAGCCTGGTTCAAGCATGCCGGCGGCACCGAAGTGGACGCCGCGCAGATCGAGGCGATGCTGGAATCGCGTCGCGCCGCCCGCAGCGCCCGAGACTTCGCCCGCGCCGATGCGATCCGCGACGAGCTGGCTGCGATGGGCGTGGTGATCGAGGATGGCGCGCAAGGCACGCGCTGGAGCATCGCCAAGGCTTGACGATCATGCAGGGGCGCACCCTGTGCGCGACGCTTTTCGCTGCGCAGCGAAGAACATCACCCACGGGGCGTGCCCCTGCGCATTTCATTTCCCGCCCTGCTCCGCGCGATAATGCGCGCATGAACGCCACCGCCACCCACAGCACTGACCAGGCCCAGCAGGAAATCGCCGAAGAGTTCGCCTTCCTCGGCGACTGGAGCGAGCGCTACCAGTACCTGATCGATCTCGGCCGGCAACTGCCGCCGTTCCCCGAGGAACGCAAGACCGATGCATGGCGCGTGCACGGCTGCCAGTCGATGGTGTGGCTGGTCCCCAGCGGAAACGCGGCCTGCATGCACTTCGAGGCCACCAGCGACTCCGCCATCGTCTCGGGCCTGATTGCCCTGGTGCTGCGGGTTTATTCCGATCGCTCAGCCGCCGAGATCGTCGCCACCGAGCCGGATTTCATTCAGGCGATCGGTCTGGCCAAACACCTGTCACCGACCCGCTCGAACGGCCTGACCGCGATGCTGGCCAAGCTGAAGGGATACGCTGCGGCAGCAGCCGGATAGAAGTGAGCAAAAAGCCCCGCTCGAAGCGGGGCTTTTTGCGGTGACGCGACTCACGCCCTGATCAGTCCCCCATCTGCTTCTGCAGATGTTCGCGACGCTCCTGTGCATCGAGCGAGAGCGTGGCGATCGGGCGCGCGTCGAGACGATCGACGCCGATCTCCTCGTCGGTCTCTTCGCAGAAACCATAGCTGCCCTCTTCGATCCGGCGCAACGCCTTGTCGATCTTGGAGATCAGCTTGCGGTAGCGATCGCGGGTGCGCAGCTCCAGCGAGTTTTCGGTCTCGCGGGTGGCCCGCTCGGCTTCGTCGCCGACGTCGCGCACTTCCTCGCGCAGGTTGTCCATGGTCTGGCGCGACTCTTCCACCAACTGCTCGCGCCATTCGCGCAGCTTGTTGCGGAAATAGGCCAGGTGCCGCGGATTCATGTACTCCTCGTCGCTGGACGGGCGATAGCCCTTGGGCAAGGAGATCGTGCTGGTGGAAGGCAATGCGTAGCGCCCGTCTTCACGGGTGACGCCGTTGTCGAGAGTTTTTGTTGCCAGTTTATTCATTGGGGACGATGAGTTCTTCGATTTCTTGTGGGAAGTGGCATGACGCCCGGGAGCACTGACCATGGCCGTGGCGCTGGCTACCTTGCCTTTGAAAAGCCTGCTCGCGGGCGAGGGGGAATGATGGTTCGCCGCGACCGGCTCCGGCCGCGCCGCGTGTGTTGCCGGCCTGTCTGCCGGCGCCGCCGGCTGGGTGGCCCTGCCATGCGTCGTCCTGGTCGCCGGCTTCTTTGCCGCGCCGCTTCGTGACGCCGCCTTGGCAGGGGCCTTGCGCGCTGCCGGCTTCTTCACGACGGGCTTGGCCACTGCCTTCCTGACTGGCGCCTTGGCTGCCGCCTTGCCTGACGAAGCCTTCTTCGCGGGAGCCTTCTTCACCGGAGCTTTCTTCGCGGCAACCTTCTTCACGGCGGCCTTCTTCACCGGCGCCTTCTTCGCGGCGGCCTTGCCCGCCGGTGCCTTGCTCTTGGTGATGCTCTTGCCTGCCGCGGCTTTCTTCATCGGGGCGCGAGCGGCCGGCTTGGTGGCCTTGGTGGACGTGGCTTTCTTCGGGGTGGCCTTGCTGGCGGTTTTCACAGCGGCCCGTGCCGGGGATTTGGCGGCAACCTTGCCCCGCCCCTTGCCCGCCGTCGGTTTCGACTTGTCAGCCGTGCTGCCGGCCTTGTTCGGCGTCTTGCCCTTGTGCGCCTTGGCGGCGGTCGAACTCGCTTTGGTCTTCGCCATATCCCTTCACCCTGATTGGCCTTGGGGGCCGCGTGTTATAGCCGATGCATTCAACACCGGCAAGCCTGCTTCTGGAATACTTGTACCACTACATGGCGCACGCCGCTTCGGTACCCGTGAATATCCCTGCCCGATTGATACTGTGGTTGCTGGCTTTGTACAAGCGCTGGCTCAGCCCCCTGCTTGGCCCCCGCTGCCGCTTCCACCCCAGTTGCTCCGATTATGCACGGATCGCGGTCATCCGCTTCGGTCCGTGGCGCGGCAGTCTGCTGGCCGCATGGCGATTGCTGCGCTGCCAGCCGCTGTGTACCGGCGGGGAGGATCCGGTGCCGGAACATTTTCATTTTGTGAGCTGCCGCAACCCCGACGCGCCGAGCGATCCGGATGCGCCGCACTCCCGCTGACGATCGCGCGGCCTAACCGATGGAACCGTAGCCGCCCTCCACGCCCTTGCTGGCGTAGGCAACGGCGTCGTGCGGGTGCAGGCTCTCCTGGTGTTCCACCCGAATGTGGAAATCGCCGAGGCGGTCGTCGGCATCGAGCGCCTTCTGGATACGCCGGGCGGCGTCCTCGCAGAACATCAGGTTGCTGCCGTTGGCCAGCGCGAAGGCCTGTTCGTCCTCGCGCTTTACCGCGGTCTGCACCGGCGTGCCGAGCGCGCTTTCGACCCGATCGATCAGCTCGACCAGGTGGAAGCCGGCGCCGGCCGCCGGGCGCACGCGCAGGCGCGCCACGCTGCGCTGGGCATGGGCGGCGGCCACGATGCCCTTCTCGCTGCCCAGCCACGCCAGCACCGCGGCGTGATCGAGCGTCTCGCCCGGCGCGAAATCGTGGATGAACTGGTCCTGGATCAACTGTCGCGAGAGCGCGGCCGAGGCCGGACAGGTCGAGGAATAGACCACCTCGGTGCCGAACTCGAGCAGGAACTGGTCGCCGACCAGGCTGGCCTCGATGCACACCGGATAGGCGCGCCAGCCACTGTTCGCGCTCTTCAGCGCCGGCCGGCGCACGAGATGTTCGAAATGGATGCTGAGGCAGGCGCGATCGGACAGATCCTGGTGCGAGTCGAGGAAGCCGCGCAGCAGCGAGCGCAGCATGTCGGCGCTCAAGGTCTGCGTGCCCAGTGCCTGCTCCACCTGCAGATAGAGCCGCGACATGTGGATGCCGCGCTTGTCCGGCCGCTTGAGGTTGACGAAGGCGCCGACACGGGCGCTGGAGCGTTGCGGCTGCCCATCACCCGCGTCGAACAACACCGGCACCTGGATCTCGGCCATGCCGACCCAATCCAGCGCGCCGGCAAGATGAGGTTGCGCGTGCACGGCAACATCGGGGAGCAGGCGGGCGGTGTTTTCCTGGTTCGGCATGGTGGGGATCCTGACATCGGCGCGACGAGCCGCCGCGAAACCGCCAATCTTGGGGCAAGACTGCCGCCTCACAATGGCGGCACCACGGAAACACTGCGTCTGCTCACGCAAAACTACCGCGCCTGACGCCGCCATGCACGGGCAGCGTGCCACGCCCGCCACGGCGTCGACCATGGCGTACGCGGCTGGCCGGCCCGCAGGGCGGCCAGTGCATCGGCAGCGTGCGAGGCGTGCTGCGCCAGCGCGCGGGCATGGCGCGACTCGACGGCACGAAACACGCTGAGCGGCCCGCCAAGCGCGTCAGCGGCGCGCCAGTCACCCAGCAAGTCATCGAGTTGGGCGGTAATCGCCTGCTGCCTGGCCGGACCGGGCTTGCTCAGCTGTGCGCGATCCAGGCCGTGGCGCGCCAGCCGCGCCATCGGCAGCGGCAGGCGGTCGCGTTCGGCATCCGCCTCAAGGTGCAACAGGGCATGCAGCAGATGGTTGAGTACGGCAATCCTGGCGGCGCGTCCGGACGAGGCCGCCGCACCGTACCACCACGCCGTCTCCAGCGCGGCCAGCGCGCCATGCAGCGGCATCGCCGCCTGCAGCTGGCCGGCGTAATCGGCCGCCGTGCCCTGCTCCAGCTGCGCCATCGCCGCCAGTACCGGCGCCACCCACAGTTCGGTGGCGATCGCGTGGCCGCGTTCGTCGTCGAACAGCACCTGGGTGAGCGGATGCCGCCCGCCGCTGGACGCCGCACCGGCCAGTTCCTCCGCCCACCAGCCGAGCTTGGCGGCCGCCACCTGCGGCTCGCGGATGCCGTAGGCCGCGCTCAGCAGCTCCTGCTCCAGCGCGGCCAGTGCCACGTGGCCCGGGTGACGGTGGCCGTCGACGAAGGCCAGTGCCACGCGCTGCTGCGGCTGCGCGGCCAGCCATTTGTCGATGAAGCCCTGCAACACCGCGTTCTGTCCAGTCTGTTCGCTCATGCCGTCGCCGGTTCCAGTTGCAGCAGCGCGGCCAGTGCGGCGGGGTGATCGAGCACGACATCGGCGTCCCAGGCATGCGGGTCACCGCCGTCGAGGTAGCCCCAGCTCGCGGCCACGGTGAACAGGCCCGCCGCTGTGCCGGCCTGCACGTCGCGGCGGTCGTCGCCGACGAACAGACACTGGCCCGGCACCAGTCCCGCGCGTTCGCAGGCCAGCAGCACCGGGGCAGGGTCGGGCTTCTTCACCGGCAGGGTGTCGCCGCACACCACCGCGGCGGCGCGCGTGGACCAGCCGATCCGGCGCAGCAATTCGTCGGTCAGGAACGCCGCCTTGTTGGTGACGATGCCCCAGCGCAGGCCACGCGCCTCTAGCCGCGTCAGCAGGTCGTCGACCCCGTCGAAGGCACGCGTGTCGCGGGCCATCAGCTGCTCGTAAAGTTGCAGGTAACGGGGCACCAGCGCCTCGATGGCCGCCTCGCCGCGCGAGGCGAAGGCGCAGCGCAACACCGCACGGGCGCCACGCGAGACCACCTCGCGCACCGGCGCGTAGGCGGGCGATGCCACGCCTTCCTCGGCGCACTGCTCCTGCAACGCGGCATACAGATCGGGCGCGCTGTCCAGCAAGGTGCCATCGAGATCGAACAGGACGCCGGAAACGGATGAAGGCAGCAGCTTGCTCATGCCGGCTTGTATGCGCAAAGCACGTAATTGACCGCCGTGAGCGTGCTCAGGCGCGCCTCGCGGCGGAACGGGTTGTAGGCCAGTCCGCTGACGTCCTCCAGCTCCAGGCCGGCACCGCGCAGCAGCCGCGACAGCTCGGAAGGCTTGAGGAACTGCGCGTAGTGATGCGTCCCGCGCGGAAGCATGCGCAGCAGGTACTCGGCACCCAGGATCGCCGCACCGAAGGCTGCCGGCGTGCGGTTGATGGTGGACATGAACAGCCGCCCGCCGGGCCTGAGCATCGCGGCCAGGTCGGTGACCAACGCCGCCGGATCGGGCACGTGCTCGATCAGCTCCATGCAGCACACCACGTCGAATGCCGCCGGCTCGGCAGTCGCCAGCTCGGCGGAGGACTGTACCCGGTAATCGACCTGCAGGCTCGACTCGTGCAGGTGCAGTCGCGCGATGTCGATCACCTTCTCGCCCAGGTCGATGCCGGTGACACGCGCCCCGGCGCGGGCCAGCGATTCGCTGAGCAGGCCGCCGCCGCAACCGACATCGGCCACGCGCACGCCGCGCAGATCAGCGCGCGCTGCGATGTAGGCCGTGCGCACCGGATTGAGGTCGTGCAGCGGCCGCGATTCGCCGTCAGGGTCCCACCAGCGGGCCGCCAACAGGTCGAAGCGGGCGATTTCGGCGGGGCTGACGTTGGCGGCAGTCATGTTCGGGTCCACGTTGAATCCATGAATTTATCGAAAAGTGCGGCCATGGATGAGCGCAAGGATCAATGCGCCAGCCACTCGTGCACCGTGATGTCCCAACCGCCACTCACATGCGCGGGATCCTGGTGCACCAACGCCGTCGCCTCGGCGAGATCGGCGGCGTGCAGCAGGTAGGCACCACCGGATTTGTCGCTGAAGCCGCCGGACAGCTGCACCCTGCCCTCGCCGCGCAAGCGCTCCAGGTACGCCAGGTGCAGCGGCACCACGGCGGGATCGAGTTGCGGCCGGCGAATCAGCAAGACCAGATAATGATTCATCGAAAATTCCCACTTTACATCGGTGAGGCCATGGCGATCCGGGAAACCGGGAGCCGGCGCTCAGGCCGCAACGATCCGCTCACGCCAGGCACGCGTGCGCGCGAGGATCGCTGCGGTGTCCATGCCGATCAGCTCGCGCGCGGCCAGCTTGCGGCGCCCGGCGATCCACACGTCGGTGACCTGCTGGCGGTTGCAGGCGTAGACCAGTTGCGAGGCGACGTGGTACAGCGGCTGGGTTTCCAGGTCGCTCAGGCGCACGGCAGCCAGGTCGGCCTGCTTGCCGGGTTCGATCGAGCCGATGCTTGCTTCCAGCCCGATCGCACGCGCGCCGTCGAGCGTCGCCGCACGCAGCGCGAACGCGGCGTCGAAGGCGGCGGCATCCTGCGCCACCGCCTTGGCCAGCTGCGCCGCGGTGCGCATCTCGCCGAACATGTCCAGGTCGTTGTTGGAGGCACAACCGTCGGTGCCGATCGCCAGGTTCACGCCGGCGCGCCGGAACTGCTCCGCCGGGCAGAAGCCGGAGGCGAGCTTGAGATTGGATTCCGGACAATGCACCACCGAGACGCCCGCGCTGGCGCAGGCGGCGATCTCGCCTTCGGTGACCTGGGTCATGTGCACCGCGATCAGGCGGTCGTTGACCAGGCCCAGCCGCTGCAGGCGCTGGAACGGGCGCAGCCCGCTCTTCTTCTTTTCTTCCTCGATCTCGTGCGCGGTCTCGTGCAGGTGCAGGTGCACCGGGATGTCGAGCTGGTCGGATTGCAGCCGGATCCGCTCGAAGCTTTCGTCAGAGACCGTGTACGGCGCATGCGGCGCGAACGCGGTGCTGACCAGCGGATCGCTGCGGAAGCTGTCGTGCACTTCGCCGGCGCGCGCGAAATACTCGTCCTGGCTGGTCGCCCAGGCGGTGGGGAACTCGATCACCGGCAGGCCCACCACCGCGCGGAAACCCAGCTTGCGATAAGTCGCGCCGATCACGTCGGGGAAGAAATAGTTCTCGTTGGCGCAGGTGGTGCCGCCGCGCAGCATCTCGGCGACAGCCAGTTCGACGCCGTCGCGCACGAACTCCGGCCCGATCACCTTGGCCTCGGCCGGCCAGATGTGCTGCTGCAGCCAGACCATCAGCGGCAGGTCGTCAGCGAGACCACGCAGCAGGGTCATCGGGTTGTGGGTGTGGCTGTTGACCAGGCCGGGGATCAGCGCGTGCTCGCCCAGCTCGACGCGCTCGCGCGGCGCGTAGGCGGCGCGGGCGGCGGCGATCGGCAGCAACGCCAAGATGTTCCCGCCGTCGATCGCCACGGCGTGGTTTTCCAGCACCACCGCATGCGGCTCGATGGGCACCACCCAGCGCGCCTCGATCAGCAGGTCGATGGGGTGCGGCGTGGTCTGGCTCATCGTTCGCTCATTCCATGGTCGATCTTGATACGACAAGGGGCGGTACCTTGCGGTCGCCGCCCCTTCGAATCGTGCACCAGCATAAGGCTGGTGCCGCTTTGCAACAGCGGGGCTGGTCATCCGGCCCCCTCGCCGTTGCCTGAGCGCAAAGGGCTTTGCGTGCTTCGCACGAGTGCTGCACTGGATCCCTGCCTTCGCAGGGATGACGTATCGGCAAAGCCGCGCGCAAGCACGCAGGCCGATACGTCACTTGACGCGGCTGTCGTATTCGCCGGTACGGGTGTCGACCTTGATCACTTCGTCTTGGCCGACGAACAGCGGCACGCGCACCACGGCACCGGTTTCCAGCGTGGCCGGCTTGCCGCCACCGCCGGAGGTGTCGCCGCGCACACCGGGGTCGGTCTCGACGATCTTGAGCTCGACGAACTTCGGCGCCTGCACCGCCACGATGTTGCCGTTGAACAGGGTGACCACGCACTCCTCTTCGCCCTTGAGCCACTTCCACGCATCGCCCATCGCGGCCTGTGTCGCCGGCACCATCTCGAACGTTTCCATGTTCATGAAGTGCCACAGACGATCCTTGCCGATGCCGTCGATGAAGGACAGCTGCATGTCGGTGTCGGTGACGTCGGCCTCCTCGAACGAGTCGCTGGACTTCAGCGTCTGTTCGGTGGTGCGGCCGTCCTTCAGGTTGCGGATGCGGATGCGGGTGAACGCCTGGCCCTTGCCCGGCTTGATGAAGTCGGCCTCGGTGATGATCCAGGGATCGCCGTTGTGGAGGATCTTCTTGCCCGTCTTGACGTCGTTGAGGCCGAGGGTCGCCATGCGCTGTCTGCTCCAAAGGTAAAACCGTCCCCCAGGACGGCTAAAATGGGTATCTTTTCACGGGCCAAGAGGCCCGCCCAAGGCTCTCCATGATAACCGCAAGCCCCAGTGCCCGCCTATCGTCGCCTGCAACCGACTGGCGCGAGCCATGGCGCAACGCCATCACCGACCCGGCCGAACTGCTGCAGGCGGTGGGCCTGGGCGACCGCACCGACCTGCTGCCGCCGGACGACGCCGGTTTCGCCCTGCGCGTGCCGCGCGGTTTCGTGGCGCGCATGCGGCGCGGCGACCCGCGCGACCCGCTGCTACTGCAGGTGTTGCCCCAGCGCGCCGAGCACGACCGGGTCGCCGGCTTCACCCTTGACGCCGTGGGCGACCTCTCGGCCAAGGCCGGCCACGGCATGCTGCACAAGTACGAGGGGCGCGCGCTGCTGATCGCCAGCGGCAGCTGTGCGGTGAACTGCCGCTACTGCTTCCGTCGGCACTTCCCCTACGGCGAGGAGATTGCAGCCGCATCGCACTGGCGCGAGCCGCTGGAGCGGCTGCGCGCCGACCCGTCGATCCGCGAACTGATCCTGTCCGGCGGCGACCCGCTGTCGCTGGTCACGCCCAAGCTGGAGGAGCTGACCCGTGGCCTGGCCGAGCTGCCACAGGTGATCCGCCTGCGCATCCACACGCGATTGCCGGTCGTGCTGCCCGAGCGGGTCGACGACGCCCTGCTGGCCTGGCTGGCCGGCCTCCCGCTGCAGAAAGTCGTGGTGCTGCACGCCAACCACGCCAACGAGCTCGATGCCAGCGTCGACGCGGCCTGTGCCGCCTTGCGCGGCACCGGCGCGACGCTGCTGAACCAGTCCGTGCTGCTGCGCGGCGTCAACGATGACGCCGACGCGCTCGCCGACCTTTCCGAGCGCCTGTTCGCCGCCGGCGTGCTGCCCTATTACCTGCACCAGCTGGACCGGGTCCACGGCACCGCCCATTTCGAGGTGGCCGACGACACCGCGCTGGCCCTGCTGGATGCCCTGCGCGCGCGCCTGCCCGGCTACCTGGTGCCGCGGCTGGTGCGCGAGGTGGCGGGCGACCCGGCCAAGCGACCGTTGTGAGCCGCCGGCACCCGGGCCCGGACCTGCCGCAGCGGTGGCGAGCGACAGCGGAATCCGCTACAAACACTCATTGCCATCGACCATGCGGACCCGTCTCGGGCGCCCGCCCTGCCCGGAACCCACGTCGCACCCCATGAAAAAAGACTTCGTCATCAAGATCCTGTTCGTGGAAAACTCCCTCGAGGAGGCCGAGCAGATCATCAGCCTGATGCGCAACAGCGGCATCGCGGTGCGTCCGGCGCGCGCCACCAACATCGAGCAGGTGCGCTCGGCGGTGGCCGAGCTGGAACCTGACGTGGTGATGTTCGATCCGTCGGTCACCGATGTCGGCCTGGACGAAACCATGGGCGTGATGGAGGCCTCCGGCCGCGACTTCGCCTTGGTCGGTCTGGTCACCAACATGGACAGCGAGCTGGTCGCCGACCTGTTCGTCCACGGTGCCCGCGGCGTGGCCTCGCGCAACCACCCGAAGCAGCTCATCGCGGTGCTGAAACGCGAATTCGAATCCCTGCATACCCGCCGCCAGGTGCGCTGGCTGCATACCGCGCTGCGCGAAACCGAGCGTCGCTGCGACGCCCTGCTCGACTCCTCCACCGATGCGATCGCGTATGTGCACGAGGGCATGCACGTGCGCGCCAACCAGGCCTACCTCGACACCTTCGGCTACGAGAGTTTCGACGATCTGCTCGGCATGCCGCTGCTGGACATGATCGACTCGGCCAACGCCGAGGAGATGAAGGCCCTGTTGCGCGGCCAGGCCCACCAGGGCAAGTTCCCCGCCCAGCTCCCGCTGCGCGCGCGGCGTGCCGACGACAGCCGCTTCGATGCCACGGTGGAGTTCGCCCCGGCCACCTTCGAGGGCGAACGCTGCCTGCAGATCGTGTTCCGCCGCCAGGTGGTCGACCCGGCCGTGCTGGAGCAGTTGCAGCGCGATCCGGTCACCGGCTTGTACAACCGCCAGCACATGCTGGCGTGCATCGACGACGCAGTGACCGAGGCGGCCAAGGGCAAGAAGGGCCAGTCGCTGCTGCTGATCGAACCGGACAATTGGGCCTCGCTGGTCAACGGCATCGGTCTGGGCAAGACCGACGAGCTGCTGGCCGGCTTCGCCGGGCGCATCCGCATGCTGCTGGGCTCCACCGACATCGCCGGCATGCTCGCCGAGCACACCTTCGGGGTGACCCTGGATTCGCGCTCGGACGAGGCGATCCGCGAATGGATCGCCAAGCTGCAGCACAGCGTCAGCAGCGAAATCTTCGATGTCGGCACGCGCTCGGTAACGGTCACCGCCAGCGTGGGCGGCAGCCTGCTCGGCGAAAAGAACGCCAACAGCGAACTCCTCCTCAACCAGGCCAGCCACGCCTTGCGCACCGCGCAGAACCTGGGCGGCAGCCAGGTCGAACTGCACGATCCGGCGGCGCGGGAGAAGGCCGACGAGGAGCGCGAGCGCTACTGGCTGGACCTGCTGCAACAGGCCCTGGCCAGCAACGGCCTGGTGCTGTACCACCAGCAGACGATCAGCCTGCAGGACGCCGAGGGCGAGTTCTCCGAGATCCTGCTGCGCATGAACGGCCCGCAGGGCGAGGTGCTGCCGGGGTTCTTCATGCCGATCGCCGAGAAGCACAACCTCACCGGCGCGATCGACCGCTGGGTGCTCGACCAGGCCATTCGCATCCTGCAGGCACGCGAACCGCAGGGGCAGCCGACCACGTTCTTCATCAAGCTCACCGCCGCCTCGCTGCAGGACGACAGCCTGCTGCCCTGGCTGAAGGAGCGCCTGGGCAAGGCGCGACTGAAACACGGCCGCCTGGTGCTGGAGATGACCGAAAGCAAGGTGATGACCCTGCTGCGACCCGCGCAGGAGTTCGTCAACACCTGGAAGAAGATGGGTGGCGGCTTCGCGCTGGAACAGTTCGGCTCGGGCCTGAACTCGTTCCAGCTGCTGAACCACATCGACGCCGACTACCTCAAGATCGACCGCAGCCACATGGCCGACCTGCCGCAGCACGCCGACAGCCAGAAGAAGGTCGCCGAGATCTGCCAGCAGGCGCACGAGCTGAAGCGCCTGACGATCGCCGAATGGGTCGAGGATGCCACCAGCACGTCGCTGCTGTTCGCCTGCGGCGTCGACTTCGTGCAGGGCAACTTCCTGCAGGTACCGCAGCGGCTGGAGTGAATGCCGTTTCGGGATTCGGGAACCGCAGGAACATCAGGCGGCTTTCGCCGAATGGCCGAGGCACACAAAAAAACCCCGCGGATCGCTCCGCGGGGTTTTTCATGCAGCCTTCGCAGCGCGAGGATTACTCGGCAGCGGCGGCAGCGGCGGCCTTGGCATTCGCCTTGGCGGCGGCAGCGGCGGCGATGTCTTCCTTGATGCGGGCGGCCTTGCCTTCCAGGCCACGCAGGTAATACAGCTTGGCGCCGCGGACCTTGCCCTTGCGCTTGACCGACACCGAGTCGATGGCCGGGCTGTGCGCCTGGAACACGCGCTCCACGCCGGTGCCATGCGAAATCTTGCGCACGGTGAAGGCCGAATGCAGGCCGCGGCTGCGCTTGGCGATGACGATGCCCTCGAACGCCTGCACGCGCTCGCGGTTGCCTTCCTTCACCTTCACGTTGACCACCACGGTGTCGCCGGGGCCGAAGTCCGGCAGCTGGCGGGTGATCTGCTCGGATTCGAACTGTTCAATGATCTTGTTCATGGCGCACCTGTCGGTTCACTTTTGCGATATCAAGGCTGCGGCCGTCACTCGACCGCATCGTCTTGCCGTGTCGGCTGCCCGGAGGCATGTTCACGGCGAAATTCATCCAGCAAGGCCCGGGATGCCGCATCCAGCCCATGCTGTGACAACAAGTCCGGACGGCGCAGCCAGGTGCGTCCCAGCGATTGCTTGAGGCGCCAGCGGGCAATGGCCGCATGGTCGCCGGACAGCAGCACTGCCGGTACTTCACCCAGCGCATCCCGCACCGGTTTTCCATAATGCGGACAATCCAGCAGGCCATCCGAGAATGAATCCTGCTCGGCGGACTGCGCGTCGTTCAACGCGCCATCCTGCAAGCGCCCCACCGCGTCGATGATCACCGCCGCGGCAAGCTCGCCACCAGACAGCACATAATCGCCGATGGAAAGCTCCTCGTCGACCTCGTGCGCCAGCAGACGCTCGTCCACACCTTCGTAACGTCCGCAGAGCAGGCCGATGCGCGGCAGTTTCGCCAGCGCCTCCACCCTGCCCTGCGTCAGCCGCGCTCCCTGCGGACTGAGATAAACCAGATGCACCGGTTCCGGTGCCGCCTCGCGCATCGCCTTCAAGGTGGTGCGCAAGGGCTCGATCATCATCACCATGCCGGGACCGCCGCCGTACGAGCTGCTGTCCACGCTGCGGTGCCTGTCGGTGGCGTAGTCGCGCGGGTTCCAGGTTTCCACCTGCAGCAACTCGCGTTGCTGCGCGCGTCCCACCACACCGACGGCGGCGCACTGGCGCACGAAGTCGGGAAACAGGCTGACGACGTCGATGCGCATGATCCTGGATCCTCTGCCCACAACCCGGGGACGTCAGAACTCGGGATCCCAGTCCACCACCATGCGCCCTGCGGACAAGTCCACCGAACGCACATACGAACCCTGGACGAAGGGGATCAGCCGCTCGCGCGTACCGTCCCTGACCACCACGACATCGTTGGCACCGGTGGCGAACAGGTGACTGACCCGTCCCAGCTCCACGTTGTCCGTGGTGACGACCTCAAGTCCTTCGAGATCGACCCAGTAATACTCATCCTTCGCCGGAGCAGGCAGTTGTTCGCGGGCGACATGAATGTCGAGACCGATCAGCGCTGCTGCCTGATCCCGGTCGTCCACGCCGGGCAGCTGCGCCACCATGCCCTTGCCCTGCGGCCGACCCTTTACTCCCGAGACCTGCATTTCCGTGCCGGGCGCTGCACCGAGCAGCCACGGCTGGTAATCGAAGATCCGCATGCGCGGCTCGGCGAAGGATTCGATCTTCAGCCAGCCCTGCACGCCGTACAGCCCGACGATGCGCCCGATCAGCACGCGCCGACCGGTTGCCACGCCACCCACGCGAGCGTCGCTCAGGCAGCCTGCTGCTTGCCGGCTTCCTTGACCAGGGCGGCGACCTTGTCACTCATCTGCGCACCCTTGCCGACCCACTCCTGCACGCGCGCCACGTTCAGCTCGAGGCGCTTGTCCTTGCCCGATGCCACCGGGTTGTAGAATCCCACGTTCTCGATGTTGCGGCCGTCGCGCTTGCTGCGCTGATCGGTCACCACGACGTGGTAGAACGGACGGCCCTTGGCGCCACCGCGCGAAAGACGAATCTTGACCATGGTAAAACTCCGGAAATTGCCGAATCAGCGGCAGGCGCACGAGAGTCGTGCGCGGGAAACGGGGCATTTTAAAGGGGTAACGGCGAAAAGGGAATAGGCAACGGCAAAGCCATCCCCGCCCGCACCGCCGCCCATCACCGCATCGGCGGCAAGCCGCCCATGCCGCCCATGCCCTTCATGGCGCCGCGCATCTGCCGCAACAGGCCCTTGCTGCCGCCCTTGCCCAGCTTGGACATCATCTTTTCCATCTGCATGTACTGCTTGAGCACCCGGTTGACGTCGGCCGGCTGGGTGCCGGAGCCGCGCGCCACGCGGGCGCGGCGCGAACCGTTGAGCAGATCCGGGTGGCGGCGCTCCTTGCCGGTCATGGAGTTGATGATCGCGATCATCTTCTTCATCTCGCCGTCGTTGACCTTCGACTTCACGCTGTCGGGCAGGCTGGAGACGCCGGGCAGCTTGTCCAGCAGGCCGGCGAGGCCGCCCATGTTGCCCATCTGCTCCAGTTGGTCCTTCATGTCGTTGAGGTCGAAGCGCTTGCCCTTCATCACCTTCTGGGCCAGCTTCTGCGCCTTGTCCTGGTCGACCTTGCGCTCGACCTCCTCGACCAGGCTCAGCACGTCGCCCATGCCGAGGATGCGCTGGGCGAGGCGGTCGGGGTGGAATGGTTCCAGCGCGTCGGTCTTTTCGCCGGCGCCGAGGAACTTGATCGGCTTGCCGATGACGTAACGCACCGACAGCGCCGCGCCGCCGCGGGCGTCGCCATCGGTCTTGGTCAGCACCACGCCGGTCAGCGGCAGTGCCTCGTCGAACGCCTTGGCCGTGTTGGCGGCATCCTGGCCGGTCATCGAGTCGACCACGAACAGGGTTTCGATCGGGGTGATCGCGGCGTGCAAGGCCTTGATCTCGGCCATCATCGCCTCGTCCACGTGCAGGCGGCCGGCGGTGTCGACCAGCAGCACATCGACCACTTCGCGACGCGCGGCGGCGACGGCGTCCCTGGCGATGCGCACCGGATCCTGGCCCGCTTCGGAGGGGAAGAACTTCACGCCGACCTGTTCGGCCAGGGTGCGCAACTGCTCGATCGCGGCCGGACGATAGACGTCGCAGCTGACCACCATCACCTTTTTCTTCTTGCGCTCGGTCAGCAGGCGCGCCAGCTTGGCCACCGTGGTGGTCTTGCCGGCGCCCTGCAGGCCGGCCATCAGCACCACCGCCGGCGGCTGCTGGGCAAGGTTCAGCTCGGTGTTCGCCTTGCCCATCACCATGGTCAGCTCGTCGCTGACCACCTTCACCAGCGCCTGGCCGGGCGACAGGCTGCGCGCCACCTCCTGGCCGACCGCGCGCACCTTGATGCGCTGGATCAGCGCCTGCACGACCGGCAAGGCCACATCGGCCTCCAGCAGCGCGATGCGTACTTCGCGCAGGGCCTCGCGGATGTTCTCGTCGGTCAGCCGGCCGCGACCGCGCAGTCGGTTGACGGTGGTGGCAAGGCGTTGGCTGAGCGACTCGAACATGGCGAAACCGGCAAACGGGAAAGACGGCGATTATAGCGGACGGATCGACCGGCTCCCGCATGCAACCCGGCCGGGCCCTGTGCGACACTTCACCGTCATGCCGCTGATCCTTCCTTCCATTCTCTCCATCGCCCTCTACGCCGGCGGCGCCGCTCTGCTGGCCGCACCGCTGACGGGTTGCCCGCGCGCGCCGCGGCGACTCGGCCTGGCGACGGCGACGGTCGCGGTCCTGCTGCACGCAGCGGTGCTGCTGGGAGCACATGGCGGCCGGCTCGACCTGCATTTCTTCGCCGCGCTGTCGCTGGTGGCCTGCGTGGTGGCCGCGCTGACCCTGCTGGTGAATGTGTCGCGACCGGTCGCCGGGTTGGGCGTGATCGTGTTTCCGCTGGCCGCGCTGCTGCTGGCGCTGGATGTGTTCCTGGCGCCACCGACCGTGCCCAGGCCCATGGACTGGCAGATCCAGTTGCACGTGGTGATCGCCCTGCTTGCCTACGGCGTGCTGTCGATCGCGGCTGTGCTTGCCCTGCTGCTGGCGGTGCAGGAGCGCGCGCTGCGCGCGCGCCGACCGGGCCGGCTGGTTCGCGCCCTGCCACCGCTGACCCAGACCGAAGCCTTGCTGTTTCGCCTGATCGGCGCCGGGTTCGCGCTGCTCACCCTGACCTTGCTGAGTGGCTTCCTGTTCATCGCCAATATCCGCGCGCAACACCTGGTACACACCACCGTGCTCAGCGTCGTGGCATGGCTGATCTTCGGGGCGTTGCTGTGGGGGCGCTGGCGCCATGGTTGGCGGGGGCGCAGCGCCGTCAATCTCACCCTGATCGGCATGGCGGTGCTGGGGCTGGCATTCTTCGGCTCGAAATTCGTGCTGGAAGTGGTTCTGCAGCGCACGATGGGCTGAATCCGCCCGCAACGCTCTAGCGGCAGGCGTCGATCGCCTCGCCCAAGCGCTCCACGCCGACCACTTCCATCTCGCCGACCCTGCCCTTCTTCGGCGCATTCGCCTTGGGCACGATCGCGCGACGGAAACCATGGTGGGCGGCCTCCTTGAGCCGCTCCTCGCCATTGGGCACCGGGCGGATCTCGCCGGACAGGCCGACCTCGCCGAAGGTGACCATGTGCTCCGGCAGCGGTCGATCGCGCAGGCTGGACAGCACCGCCAGCAACACCGGCAGGTCGGCCGCGGTTTCCTGCACGCGGATGCCGCCCACCACGTTGACGAACACGTCCTGGTCGTACGCCGCCACGCCGCCGTGCCGGTGCAGTACCGCCAGCAGCATGGCGAGGCGGTTCTGTTCCAGGCCCAGGGTGACCCGGCGCGGATTGCCCAGCGAGGACTGGTCGACCAGCGCCTGCACCTCGACCAGCAGCGGCCGAGTGCCCTCGCGGGTGACCATCACGGCACTGCCGGAAGTCGGTCCGGCATGGTTCGAAAGGAAGATCGCCGACGGATTCGGCACCTCGCGCAGGCCCTTGTCGCTCATCGCGAACACACCCAGCTCGTTGACCGCGCCGAAGCGGTTCTTGAACGCGCGCAGCACGCGGAACCGGCTGCCCGATTCGCCCTCGAAATACAGCACCGCATCGACCATGTGCTCGAGCACGCGCGGGCCGGCGATGCCGCCCTCCTTGGTCACGTGGCCGACCAGGAACACCGCGGTGCCGGTCTCCTTGGCGAAGCGGGTGAGCTTGGCGGCGGACTCGCGTACCTGCGACACCGAGCCGGGCGCGGCGGCCAGCAGCTCGGTCCAGATGGTCTGGATCGAGTCGATCACCAGCACCTTCGGCCGGGTGGCCATGGCCTGTTCGAGAATGCGCTCGATGCAAGTCTCGGCCAGCGCCTGCAGCGGCTCCAGCGCCAGGCCCAGGCGCTGCGCACGCGCGGCGACCTGCGCCAGCGATTCCTCGCCGGTGACGTAGACGCTGGGCAACTGCAGGCCCAGCGTGCCGAGCACCTGCAGCAGCAGGGTCGACTTGCCGATGCCCGGATCGCCGCCGATCAGCACTACCGAGCCTTGCACCAAGCCGCCGCCAAGCACGCGGTCCAGCTCGCCGATGCCGGTCAGCGTGCGTGCCTCGGTGGTCAGCATCACCTCGGTCAACGGCGTGATCTTCGGCGCACCCGCGGCGGCGCCAGCGTAGCTGGATCGCTGCGCGCCCACTGACGCCTTGCCCGCGGTGGCCGGCTCCAGCACGATCGCGCTTAGCGTGTTCCACACCCCGCACTCGACGCACTGCCCCTGCCACTTGCTGTGCTCGGCGCCGCATTCGGTGCAGACGTAGGCGGTCCTGGCTTTGGCCATGCGGGTTTCCCGGGTGAAGGCGACTGAGGACGACGAGTTTAGTGCGCGGCCATCGCAGGCGGCGAGACGCGCGCGGCGCGCAACGATGTCAGCCTTCGTCCTCGACGAACAGCACGCGACGGGTCATGCCGCAGGTGAGGTCGTAGGAGATCGTGCCGGCCGCGGCGGCGATGGTTTCGACCGGAAGCTGCGACCCCCACAGCGTCACCCGGTCGCCGATCTTCGCTTCGGGCGCATCGCGCAGGTCGAGTGTGATCAGGTCCATCGAGACGCGGCCGATCAACACCACGCGGCGGTCGCCGACCAGTACCGGGGTGCCGGCGGCGACGCTGCGCGGGTAGCCGTCGCCATAGCCGACCGCGGCCACGCCGACCGGCATGTCCTCGGGGCAGGTCCAGGTGCCGTTGTAGCCGATGCGCTCGCCGCGGCCGATGCGGTTGATCGCGATCAGCCGGGTGGACAGCGTCATCGCCGGGCGGAAGCCGAAGTCGGCGCCGCACTTGCCGTCCACGACCGACAAGCCGTACAGCAATCCGCCGGTGCGCACCCAGTCGCCGCGCGCATCGGGCCAGCCGAGCACCGCAGCAGAATTGGACAGCGAGCGCGGGCCGGCAAACGAATCGGTCACTGCCGCAAAGCGGGCGATCTGCGCCGGCGTCTGCGCGCCGCCGAACACTTCCGAGTCGGAAAAATGCGTGAGCAGGCCGATCTCGGGATCGACGCCGGCCATCGCGGCAAGCTGCGCGTGCACCGCCGCGACGCGCTCGGGCGCGAAGCCCAGCCGATGCATGCCGCTGTCGACCTTCAGCCACACGCGCAGCCTTCCGCGCGCCGACGCCATCGCAGCCAGCCACGGCAACTGCGCCTCGTGATGAATGGTCGCCTCAAGTTGCAGCCGCTGCATCTCGGCGAGGTCGCCCGCATTGTCCGGCCCGGACAACACCACGATGCGCTGCCGATGCCCCGCCGCGCGCAGCCGGAGGCCGTCGCCCAGCGCCGCCACGGCAAAACACTCGGCCTCGCTCCCCAGCGCGCGGGCGACACGTTCCAGTCCGTGGCCGTAGGCATCGGCCTTGACCACCGCCATCACCCTGGCCGGCGCGGCCATGGTTTTGAGCCGCGCCAGATTGTGGCGCAGCGCACCGAGATGGATGGTGGCGACGGTGGTGCGACTCACTGTGGGCGGAGTTCGGAATCAGGGATACGGGATTGGCAACCGCAGAGGTTGCGCCAGTCTGGAACGGCATGCACGACGGGCAGCGTCGCCTGAACCGCCGGAAAGGCTACCCGGCTCGTGGCTTCCTTCCCGCCATGCCCGGCCCTCAATCGAACCCTCCCACGAACGAGTCCGGCGCGTAGTTCACGAACTTCGTGTAGTGGCCGAGGAAGGTCAGCTTGCAGGTGTCGGTGGGGCCGTTGCGCTGCTTGCCGATGATGATTTCGGCGATGCCCTTGTCCGGCGATTCCTTGTTGTAGTACTCGTCGCGGTAGATGAACATGATCACATCGGCATCCTGCTCGATGGCGCCGGACTCGCGCAAGTCGGACATCATCGGGCGCTTGTCGGCGCGCTGTTCCAGCGAGCGGTTCAACTGCGACAGGGCGATCACCGGCACGTTCAGCTCCTTGGCAAGTCCCTTGAGTGAACGCGAGATTTCTGAAATTTCGGTGGCGCGATTCTCCGTGTTGCCGGGCACCTGCATCAGCTGCAGGTAGTCGATCACGATCAGGCCGAGACCGCCGTGCTCGCGATGCAGCCGGCGCGCGCGCGAACGCAGCTCCACCGGCGACAGGCTGGGCGTGTCGTCGATGAAGATCTTCGCGTCCGAAAGCAGCGCGATGGCATTGGAGACGCGCGGCCAGTCCTCCTCCTCCAGCGTGCCGTTGCGCAGATGCTGCTGATGGATGCGGCCCACCGAGGAGATCAGGCGGAACGCGAGCTGCGAGGAGGACATCTCCATCGAGAACACCACCACCGCCTTCTTGCTGCCCAGCGCCGCAGTCTCGGCGATGTTCAATGCGAAGGCGGTCTTGCCCATCGAGGGGCGCGCCGCCACGATGATGAGATCCGACGGCTGCAGGCCGGAGGTGAGCTCGTCCAGGTCGGTGAAGCCGGTGCTGACGCCGGTGAGCTGGCCGCGGTTCTGGTAACGCTCGGTGAGCAACTTGAAGGCGTCCTTCACCGCCTCGCGCATCGAGACGGAATCCTTCTTGCCGCGCGCACCGGATTCGGCGATGTGGAACACGCGCTGTTCGGCGCTTTCCAGCACCTCGTGCACGCTCTTGCCCTCGGGGCGATAGCCGTCCTCGGTGATCGAGGTACCGGCGTCGATCAGCTGACGCAGCACCGACTTCTCGCGCACGATCTCGGCATAAGCGGCGATGTTGGCCGCGCTGGGCGTGCTGTTGGCCAGCTCGATCAGGTAGCCGGCGCCGCCGACCATCTCGGCCAGGCCATTGCTTTCGAACCAGTCGCCCAGGGTCACCGCGTCGCACGGCATGCCCTTGTTGGCCAGCTCGTTGATCGCGCGCCAGATCAGCCGGTGGTCCTTGCGGTAGAAGTCGTCCTCGCCCAGCCGGTCGGCCACGTTGTCCAGCGCGCCGGGAGCCAGCATCAACCCGCCCAGCACCGCCTGCTCCGCGTCGATGGAATGCGGCGGCACCCGCAGCGCCTCGATCGCCGGCGAAGAAGACTTGCGTTCGGGTACGAATGACATCGAGCTACCTCGGAGAATTGCCCCGCGAGCGGCACGTCATGCGCCGACACTACGCGGGTAGCCACACGGACACCATGATGCGCGGCGGCGTCTCAACCGTCGAGACAACAACCCTGTGGATAAGCTGTGGGTTGATGGGGATAAGGCCGGGATGGCGCACAGCGCACAGGGAACAGGACCTCGAAGGCAGAAGCGCGATGCTCAGACCGTTTCCCACTCCCCGTTCCCTGCCCCAAAAACAAACGGGCGCCTCGCGGCGCCCGGACGTTTTCCGACGGACTGGAACTTACTTGTCGCTGACCACGATCACCTTGACGGTGGTGTGCACGTCGGCGTGCAGGTGCACGGCGACCTCGAACTCGCCGGTGTTGCGCAGCGGGCCTTCGCCCAGGATCACTTCGCCCTTGTGGACGGCGTGACCTTCGGCGGCCAGGGCCTCGGCGATGTCGCGCGGGCCGACCGAACCGAACAGCTTGCCCTCGGCGCTGGCGTGCGCCGCGATTGTCACCGACACGTCGGCGAGCTTGGCCTTGCGGGCCTCGGCATCGGCCAGCACGGCGTTGGCCTTGGCCTCGTACTCGGCGCGACGCTGCTCGAATGCGGCCAGGTTGGCCGCATTGGCGCGCGCGGCCTTGCCCTGCGGCAGCAGGTAGTTGCGGCCGTAACCCGGCTTCACGGTGACCTTGTCACCGAGGTTGCCGAGGTTGCGGACTTTCTGCAGAAGAATGAGTTCCATGATGCTTTCCTGTTCGTTAGCGCCGGTGTGGCCCGACGCAGCCAGAGGACGGTTGTCCGAATTTTCGCGAATCGAGAATCGGAAATGGGAACCCGGAAACCGCAGAGCTCAACGCTCTTGCGACTCCCGATTCCCCATTCCCGGCGTCTGAATCAGACGTCGTGGTTGTCGGTGTACGGCAGCAGCGAGAGGAAGCGGGCGCGCTTGATCGCGGTGGCCAGCTGGCGCTGGTAGCGCGCCTTGGTGCCGGTGATGCGGCTGGGCACGATCTTGCCGTTCTCGGTGACGTACTGGCGCAGGGTGTTGAGATCCTTGTAGTCGATCTCCTTCACGTCTTCGGCAGTGAAGCGGCAGAACTTGCGGCGGCGGAAAAACTTGGACATGTCGGTGCTCCCTGATCAGTCGTCGCTGTCGCGATCGTTGTCGGCGTGGCCACGGCTCTCGCCATCGTTGTCGTCGTCGCGGCGACGGCTGGACTTGGCGTCGTCCTTTTCCTTCGACTTCAGGATGAAGGACGGCTCGATGTCGGCCTCGTCACGACGGATCACCAGGTGGCGCAGCACCGCGTCATTGAAACGGAAGCCGGACTCCAGCTCGTTCAACGCGTTCTGGCTCACTTCGATGTTGAGCAGCACGTAATGTGCCTTGGCCAGGTTGACGATCGGGTAAGCCAGCTGGCGCCGGCCCCAGTCTTCCAGGCGATGGATCTTGCCGCCGTCGGCCTCGATCAGCGACTTGTAGCGCTCGAGCATGGCCGGAACCTGCTCGCTCTGGTCCGGATGGACCATGAATACGACTTCGTAATGACGCAGGGTCATTGTGGGTTGACTCCTTGTGGATGCGGCCCGGAGGCCTGGCAGCCTCCCGTCGGTGCGGTGAGGCAAGTGTCCCGTCAACACCCTTTCGGGTGCGGACAGAAGCGGAATTGTACGATGGCCCGCAACGGCCACGCAAGTCATTGAAAAGCCTGCGCGCCGGGCGGAGACAATCAGCTGACGGTGAAGCTCTCGCCGCAGCCGCACTCGCCGGTGGAGTTCGGGTTGTGGAACACGAAGCTGGCGTTGAGCCCGTGGCGCTGGAAATCGATGACCGTGCCGTCGACCAGGGCCAGGCTCTTGTCGCTGACGATCAGCGGCACGCCGTCCACCTCCAGCAGCCGGTCGCCCTCGTCCATCGACTCGGCCAGGTCGACCACGTAGGCGAACCCCGAACAGCCGGTGCGCTTGACCCCGAAGCGAACGCCTGCCGCTGCGGGCGTCGAGGCTAGGAAGTGGCGCATGCGTTCGTTGGCGGCGGGGGTGATGCTGATGCTCATGGCTGGCAGGTTCGACCTCATGGAATGGAGCACGGGTGTCGCGACCCGGGCAAGCCCTACATTATCATGCAGGTTTGGCCCAGCGCGCCGCGCGTGCCACCCATCCAGTGCGCCGACCGGCGCGCAAGCAGCAGGAGTTCCAACTCATGGCCGTGGTCAGTGTGAAGCAGGCGTTGTCCGGCAGCATCGATGCCGGCAGCCAGGTGACCGTGCGCGGCTGGGTGCGCACGCGCCGCGACTCCAAGGCCGGCCTGTCCTTCGTCAATGTCACCGATGGCTCCTGCTTCGACCCGATCCAGGCCGTGGTGCCGGCCACCCTGGCCAACTACGAGAGCGAGGTGAAACACCTCACCGCCGGCGCCGGCGTGATCGCCAGCGGCACCCTGGTGCCGTCACAGGGCAAGGGCCAGCGCTTCGAGCTGCAAGCGAACGAAGTGATCGTCACCGGCCTCGTCGACGACCCGGAAACCTACCCGATCCAGCCCAAGCAGCACTCGATGGAATTCCTGCGCGAGGTGGCCCACCTGCGCCCGCGCACCAACCTGTTCGGCGCCGTCACCCGCGTGCGCCACACGATGATGACGGCGATCCATCGCCACCTCACCGAACAGGGCTTCTTCTGGATCAATACCCCGATCATCACCACCTCCGACGCCGAAGGCGCCGGCGACATGTTCCGGCTGTCCACGCTGGACCTGGCCAACCTGCCGCGCCTGCCCGACGGCAAGATCGACTTCCGCAAGGATTTCTTCGGCCGCGAGGCGTTTCTCACCGTGTCCGGCCAGCTCAACGTCGAGGCGTACTGCCTGGCCATGAGCAAGGTGTACACCTTCGGCCCCACCTTCCGCGCCGAGAACTCCAACACCCCGCGCCATCTGGCCGAGTTCTGGATGGTCGAGCCGGAGATCGCGTTCGCCGATCTCGCCGCCAACGCCGATTGCGCCGAGGCGTTCCTCAAGGCGATCTTCAAGGCCGTGCTCGACGAGCGCCCGGACGACATGGCGTTCTTCGCCGAGCGCATGCAAGCGGATGCGATCACCCGGATGGAGGCGTTCATCGCCAAGCCGTTCGAGCGCATCGACTACACCGACGCGATCGAGATCCTGAAGAAGTCCGGCGAAAAGTTCGAATATCCGGTGGCCTGGGGCATCGACCTGCAGACCGAGCACGAACGCTACCTCGCCGAGAAACATGTCGGCCGCCCCGTGGTCGTGATGAACTATCCCGAGGCGATCAAGGCGTTCTACATGCGCTTGAACGATGACGAGAAGACCGTGGCCGCGATGGACGTGCTCGCGCCCGGCATCGGCGAGATCATCGGCGGCAGCCAGCGCGAGGAGCGGCTGGATCATCTGGACCGCCGCATGATCCAGTTCGGCCTCGATCCGGCGAGCTATGGCTGGTACCGTGACCTGCGCCGCTACGGCACCGTGCCGCACGCCGGTTTCGGCCTCGGCTTCGAGCGCCTGCTGGTGTACATCTGCGGCTTGTCCAACATCCGCGACGCCATCCCCTACCCGCGTGCCGCCGGCACCGCCGAGTTCTGACGCCCATGTCGTACCGCTTCGCCACCCTTGCTGCCGTGCTCACCGCCGCCCTTGCGCTGACCGGCTGCCATGCCGCCAAGGCGTTGCTGCCGCCCAACCTGCGGCCGCCCGCGGAGGATCCCGGCGATCCGCTGAAGATCGCCCAGCTGCACCTGCAACAGGCCACGCCCTGCTGCAGCAGCTTCGCCGATTTCTCCTACCGCAGCCTGCTGCCATGGCAGCCGCAGAAGTTCACCCTGGGCAGCGGCAGCATGGTCGCCAACCTCAACGGCACCAAGAGCTATTTCCTGGCTTTCCGCCTTCCCACCGGGATGAAGCTGCCGTACCGGGTGGCCCTCAAATCGGAATTGAACGGCCGCTGGCTGCATTCCAGTTATCTTTTCGCGCCCACCATCGTGCTGCTGGACGACGGCTTCCAGCCGATCCGCTTCGATGACATCCGCCTTTGCGAACACATGGGCTGGAGCGACGAGACCACCGGCGCCTTCGGCAGCTTCAAGATCGCCAGTGACAAGGCCCATTACCTGCTGGTCTACAGCTCGGCCGACCAGCAAGCGGGCAAGACCTACTGGGAACAGTCGCCGGCCTCGTTCTCCACCACCACGGCGGCCACCTTGCAGATGAGCTCGACCGGCAGCTTCAGCATTCCGCACGGGCCGGACGGCTCGCTGTGGATCGGCGTGATGAACTCCACTTATCAGAAGGCCATCGATAGCGCCGTGTGCGGCAAGGCGCCTACCGGCAATGGTCTGCTGAACGATCTGCCGCTGCCGTGGAGCGGAAAGAGCAGCAGTCCATCGTGATCGTGCTGTATCTGTCGTTGCTGGTTGCCGGCGTGAGCCTGTTCGCGTTGTCGTTCGTGGCCCAATACCGGTTGGCCGCACTGTTGCGGCAGCGCTATCCGCAACACTGGCAGATCATCGCGGCAGCCGACCATGCCAGGCCTTCCGCCTGGCGGCGCTGGGCGCGGATGCAACAGGTGCTGCGCTCGCCCGCATTGCCGGCGCTCGGCGACCGGGCAATCGACCGCTGGCGCAATCTGTGGCGGCTGAGCCCCTGGCTGGGTTGGTTGTGCTGGCTGGGCGCCCTGGCCACACGTCTCTCGTCCTGAATCTTTCGCGGAGGCAACACCCATGCAACTGGATCTGAGCGGACGCCACGCGCTGGTCTGCGGCGCCTCCCAGGGCATCGGCCGCGCGTGCGCGGTGGAGCTGGCCCTGCTCGGCGCCAGCGTCACCGTGCTGGCGCGCCGCGCCGAGGTGCTCGCCGAAGTGGTCGACAGTCTGCCGCGTACCGGTGACGCGCAGCACCACGATCTCCTCGTCGCCGACGCGGGCGACATCGACAGCCTGCGCGAGCGGGTCGAGGCCCTGGTCGCGGCGGCACCCGTGCACATCCTGGTCAACAACAGCGGCGGCCCACCACCGGGCAGCATCCTGGACGCCACGCCACCGCAATTCCTCGACGCCTTCGGCAAGCACCTGCTGGCCAACCACACGCTGGCGCAGGTGGTGATTCCCGGCATGCGCGACGCCGGTTGGGGCCGCATCGTCAACATCATCTCCACTTCGGTGAAGGAACCGCTCGCCGGTATCGGCGTCTCCAACGCCACGCGCGGCGCGGTGGCCAGCTGGGCCAAGACCCTCGCCGGCGAACTGGCACGGTCGGGCATCACGGTCAACAACGTGCTGCCCGGCTCCACCCATACGCCGCGGATCGAGCAGATCGTCCGGGTGCGGGCGCAGAAATCCGGGCGCGACGATGCGGAGGTGGCGCGCGAGATGGCCGCGGAGGTTCCGATGGGCCGCTTCGCCGACCCCGCGGAAACCGCGGCCGCCGTGGCCTTCCTCTCCTCGCCGGCAGCCAGCTACATCACCGGTGTGAGCCTGCCGGTCGATGGTGGGCGCATGCGCTCGCTGTGAGCGCCAGGACGCGCAGGCAGCGCGACTGAGTCCCGGCCAATCCAGTACGCCGCGTGCGCTGCATACGGTCGCGTTCGGTGCAATTGTCGCGTGCCGGATCTAAGATGATGCGGATGTCGACTCCGCGCCTAGCCAACCTGATCGACGGCCGCCTGCAGGCGTCCGTCCACGACAGCTGGCTCGACGTGCACGAACCCGCCACGGCGGCCGTGCTGACGCAATGCCCGGATTCCGATGTCGCCGATGTCGGGGCCGCCGTGGCAGCCGCCAGTCGCGCGGCCACCGCTTGGGCGGCCACGCCGATCGAGCAACGGGCTCACTTGTTGCACCGCCTGGCCGACCTGATCGAGGCGCGGCTGGAGGAGTTCGCCGCGCTGGAATCGCGCGACAGCGGCAAGCCGCTCGCCCTCGCACGTCGTCTCGACATTCCGCGCGCGGTGAGCAACCTGCGCTACTTTGCCGCCGCGATCATCGGTTGGGGCAGCGAGTCGCACGCAATGGAGGCGGGCACGCCGGGCGCGGGCGCCATCAACTACACCTTGCGCCAGCCACTCGGCGTGGTCGGCTGCATCAGTCCGTGGAACCTGCCGCTGTACCTGTTCACCTGGAAGATCGCGCCGGCACTGGCGGCCGGCAACACGGTGCTGGCCAAGCCCTCGGAGATCACGCCGTGCACCGCCGCCCTGCTGGGCGAGCTGAGCATCGAGGCCGGCTTTCCGCCCGGGGTGCTGAACATCGTGCACGGGCTGGGACCGAAGGTCGGCGAGGCCATCGTCGCGCATCCGGCGGTCAAGGCGGTGTCGTTCACCGGCTCCACGCGCACCGGCGCGGCCATCGCTGCCGCCGCGGCACCGGCGTTCAAGAAAGTCTCGCTGGAGATGGGCGGCAAGAACCCGGCGATCGTGTTCGCCGACGCGGATCTTTCCGACGCCAACCTCGACACCATCGTGCGCTCGGGCTTCGCCAACCAGGGCGAGATCTGCCTGTGCGGTTCGCGCCTGCTGGTGCAGCGCTCCATCTACGATGCGTTCCGCGAACGCTACCTTGCGCGCGTGCGGGCATTGCGCGTGGGAGATCCGGACGACGCTGACAGCGACCTCGGCGCCATGGTGTCGCAGGCACACTACGACAAGGTGATCGGCTGCATCGCGCAGGCCCGCGCCGAAGGCGGCCGCGTGCTGTGCGGCGGCGAGGCGATCACCCTGCCCGGCCGTTGCGCCCACGGCTGGTTCATTGCGCCGACCGTGATCGAAGGGCTGCCCTCGTCGGCGCAAACCAACCAGCAGGAAATCTTCGGTCCGGTGGTGGCGTTGATCCCGTTCGAGGATGAAGCGGAGGCGCTGGCGATCGCCAACGACAGTCACTACGGACTGGCCGCGTCGCTGTGGACCCGGGACCTTTCCCGCGCGCACCGGCTGGCCGGGCAACTCGAGTTCGGCATCGTGTGGATCAACTGCTGGCTGCTGCGCGACCTGCGCACGCCGTTCGGCGGCGCCAAGCAATCCGGCGTCGGGCGCGAGGGTGGCGCCGAAGCGCTGCACTTCTTCACCGAACCGAAAAACATCTGCATCGCGTACGGCCCCACGCCGTAGCGCGCTGCGACCATTGCACGTCCGAGGAACGGGAGTTTCGATGAATTCACTGAAAGATCTGCTTGCGAACAACCGCCGCTGGGCCGATCAGGTCACCACGCAGGACCCGACCTTTTTCGAGAAGTTGTCGCAGCAGCAGGCGCCGCAGTATCTGTGGATCGGCTGCTCGGATTCGCGCGTGCCCGCCACCCAGATCGTCGACCTGCCGCCGGGCGAGATCTTCGTGCATCGCAACGTGGCCAACGTGGTGGTGCACACCGATCTCAACGCGCTCAGCACGATCCAGTTCGCCGTCGACGTGCTCAAGGTCAAGCACATCCTGGTCGTCGGCCACTACGGCTGCGGCGGCGTCGGCGCGGTACTGAAGGAAAGCCGCCTGGGCCTGATCGACAACTGGCTGCGGCACATCACCGACATCGCCATGAAGCACTCGGACAAGCTCGACCCGAACCAGTCGTTCGCCCTGCGCCACGCCCACCTGTGCGAGCTGAACGCGCTGGAACAGGCGCTCAACGTATGCCACACCACGGTGGTGCGCGAAGCCTGGGAGCGCGGCCAGCAACTGGCGGTGCACGCCTGGATCTACGGCCTGGACAATGGCTGCATCCACGATCTGGGGCTGGACGTGCGCGGACGCGAACAATTGCCCGAAGCATATGAGCAGGCCGTGACCCAGCTGACCCGCCGCTGGACCGGCGACGCATGAGCGGCGCAGGCATCCGCACCGACGCCGCGCCGCAACCGGTGGGCACCTATCCGCATGCGCGCTGGGTCGGCGACCTGCTGTTCCTGTCCGGTGTCGGTCCGCGCCAACCGGGCAGCAATGCCATTCCCGGCAATGTGCACGACGCGGGCGGCAAGCTGATCGACTACGACATCGAGGCGCAATGCCGGCAGGTGTTCGCCAACGTGCGCGCCGTGCTGGAGGCCAGCGGCGCGCAATGGACCGACCTGGTCGACGTCACCGTGTTCCTGACCGACATGTCGCGCGATTTCGCGACCTACAACCGCCTCTACGCGGAATACTTCGCCGGCGTGGACGCCTGCCGCACCACGCTGGGCATCCACAGCCTGCCCACGCCGATCGCGATCGAGCTCAAGTGCATCGCTGCGCTGCCGGCACAAAAAACCCCGCCGACCTGAGTCGGCGGGGCATTCAGCCAGAACCTTTCCAGGTCGGCGCGGGATCAGCCCGCGGTCGGCGTGGTGGCGGCCTTCTTGTGGCTCTTGTGATGCTTGTGGGTCTTGTGGTGCGTCGTGGTATGCGCGACGGCTTTCGGCGCAGCTTCGGTCGCCGGGGCGGCCTTGGTTGCCACTGCAGTCTGCGCCGCAGGGGTGGCGGCCTGCGGGGCAGCGGCCTGGGCCAGCACCGAACCGGAAAGCGCCACGCCCGCAACCAGCAGGGAGGCAATCAGAACATTACGCATCATGGTGACAAACCTCGGACAAGGAATGCCGCGAGCCCGGCCGGAACCCGGCGCCTCGGGTAGCGCGACGACGAGACAATGCAGCGCGCAGGAGATACGGCTGCTGAATGCGGCAGGCCATTTTCCTGCGCCGGATTGCGCTGGAACTTGACAGTCGCAAAACGCTCCCGCGGTCGGCAATTTCTTGCGTTCAAGCCACGCAGGCGCGCAGCAACCGTCCGATCAACGCCTGCACCTGCGACGCCTTCGAGGCCTCGTAGGCAAAGCTTGCCTCGTCCATGTAGTTGAGCTGCACCAGCTCCAGTTGCACGGCCTGCACGCCCGCATCCGGACGGCCGTAATGGCGGGTGATGTAACCTCCCTTGAAACGGCCGTTGACGGCGATGCTGTATCGCGACTGCGCCTGCAGGCATTCGACCAGGCGTGCCTGCAGGGCGCCGCCGCAGCTGGCTCCGTCGGCGGTGCCGAGGTTGAAATCCGGCAGCCTGCCCTCGAACAGCATCGGCACGCGACCGCGGATCGAATGCCCCTCCCACAACACCACACGGCCGTGTTCCGCCTGCAGGCGCGCAATTTCCTGCGCCAGGGCATCGTGGTACGGCTGCCAATATTCGTTCATGCGCCGTTGAACTTCGGCCGCATCGGGCGCCTCGCCCTCGCGATACAGCGGTTCGCCATCGAAACCGACCAGCGGCACCAGACCGGTCTCGCGCTGGCCGGGGTACAGCGCATGGCCATCGGCCGGCCGGTTGAGATCGACCACGTAACGCGAGGCGACGGGCTTCAGCACGCTGGCCCCCAGTGCCTCGGCCAGCGGTTCGTACAACCGTGCCACGTGCCAGTCGGTGTCGGGCGAGCGCCGCGCGGCCGGGTGCATGCGCGCGGCGATGTCCGCCGGAATGAAGCTGCCATCGTGCGGCAGGCTGATCAGCAGAGGCGCGCGCCCCCGGTACAGGGTGAATGTGTTCATCGTTCCAGTCTAAGGGCCGGGACCGGGTCTGGGAATTCGGGTGCGCGAGAGCCATGGTCGCACGGACTTCGGCTGTCCCGGATCCCGGCCGTCAATCCATCAGGACCAGCTCTTCGGCCGAGGTCGGGTGGATCGCCACGGTGGCATCGAGATCGCGCTTGCAGATGCCTCGCTTCAAGGCCACGGCAAATCCCTGCAACATTTCGTCGGCACTCGGGCCAAGCAGGTGGATCCCCACCACGCGTTCGTCCTCGCCCACGCAAACCAGTTTCATCAGGCTCTGTTCGCGCTTGCCCACCAGCGCCCAGGCCATCGGCGTGAAGCGGCTGCAGTGGACGCGCACCGCCTCGCCGTGGCGTTCCCGCGCCTCGTGTTCGGTGAGCCCGACGCGACCCATCGGCGGCTTGGAAAACACCACGGTGGGGATGTTGCGGTAATCCATCCGCGCCTGTTCCTGCCCGCCGAACAGACGGTCGGCGAGCGCGCGCCCGGTCGCCACCGCCACCGGGGTCAGCTCGTGCCTCCCGGTAACGTCGCCCACCGCGTGGATGCCCGCGACGTTGGTGTCCTGCCAGGCGTCGGTCGCCACGTGGCCCTTGTCGTCCCGCGCCACGCCGACGGCGTCCAGGCCCAGCGATTCGGTATTCGGCACCCGCCCCACCGCCCACAGCACGGCGTCGTAGGGACCGCGCGGGCCGGCCAGGGCACCGTCGTCCAGCACGATGCCATCGTCCACGCGGCGCGCGGCGTGCACATCGGTGTCCAGGTGCACCGCGATGCCCTGGCCATGCATGTGCTCGCGCAGGGCGCTCACGAGTTCCGCGTCGAAGCTGCCCAGCAACCGCTTGCGCGCCAGCATCTCGACACTGCAGCCCAGCGCCCGCAACAGGCCGGCGAACTCCACGGCGACGTAACCGCCGCCGACGATCGCAACGCGCCGGGGCGCGGCATCGAGGGCAAAAATGTCATCCGATACCAGGCCCAGCTCGAAGCCGGGAATGTTCAGGCGACGCGGCCGCGCGCCGGTGGCGATCACCACATGCGGCGCCTGCGCGCGGCTGCCATCGGCCAGTTCCACCGTGTCCGCGGCGACGAACCGCGCGTGCTGCTGCATGACCTCGACGCCGGCCTGCTGCAGGCGTTCGGCATAGCGTTGATCGATCCGTCCGATGTAGGCCGCGCGCACCTCGCGGAAGTGCCTCCAGTCCAGCGGCCCGGGCTGCGCGTCGAACCCCAGCGCCGTGGCCCAGCGCTGTTCCTGCGCCCACTGCGCCGCGATCCACATCGCCTTCTTCGGTACGCAGCCGCGATGCACGCAGGTGCCACCCAGTTCGCGCGGCTCGACCAACGCCACGCGGGCGCCATGCCTGGCTGCGCGAAAGGCCGTGGCCAGGCCGCCGGAACCGGCGCCCAGCACGATCAGGTCATGGCTTGCGGTCATCGCATCATCCTCGGCGTTCGTGGGTGGCGCCCACGCAAGGCGCCACGCTCGCTACGGCCCGAACCGGGCGGGCGCATCGGCCCTGGCATCGTTCATGACCGAGAGCCTCGGACCGACTCGGCAATGCGCCCGCATCGGTCGCCGATCCGTCATTCGATGGTAGCAAGTGGCGTCGCACCTGCGCTTACGGTGCAAGCACTCCACTACTTTCTGAACACTTTCTCCCAACCCATTGATTTGGTAACCTCGGGCTGACTCAGGCCGAGATCGTGCCATGCCTCCGGATCGAGTATCCCGCCTCACCTCGACCGCCACCCCTTGCGGCCTGGCGCGACAACTCCTGCTCTACGCCATGATCGCCCTGCTCACCGCCTGCGCCAGCAGTCCGCACCGGCGCGAGACCACCTACAAGGCCTCGCATTCGGCGCTGGCCGACCTGCCGCCCCGCGCGCCGTCGGCCGCCAGCGCGGGCGAGGCGAACGACATCCTGTTCCGCGCGATCGGACTGGTCGGCACGCCCTACCGCTGGGGCGGCAATACGCCGACCGGGGGGTTCGATTGCAGCGGCCTGGTCGATTACATCTACCGCACGGCCGCCGGCATCAGCTTGCCGCGTACGTCGCACGCGATGGCTTCGATGCACGCCCGCAAGGTGAAGCGGATGACCCAGCTGGCCAGCGGCGACCTGGTGTTCTTCGACATCGGCGGCAGCATCAGCCACGTCGGCGTGTATGTCGGCAAGGGACGCTTCGTGCATGCGCCCAACAGCGGCGGCACGGTGCGGCTGGACGACATCGACGGGCCGTACTGGGGCGACCACTTCGCGTACGGGAAGCGGGTGCTGGATTGAGGGCCGTACAGGGCGAAAGCCTGTGCACGATGATCTTCGTCATGCGACGGAAGGAAAAGCATCGCGTACCGTAATCCGAGCGCTCCCTCATCCAAACCTTCTCCCAAAGGGAGAAGGGGCAAACGAAAAACGGCGCCGAGGCGCCGTTTTGGTTTGATCCGATTATCCGCAGCTCAGTGCTCCGCACTGCCCGGCGGATGCGCGTGGCCGTGCTGCAGCTCTTCTTCCGTGGCGTCGCGCACCTCGCCGATGCTCACGTCGAAATGCAGGTTCTTGCCGGCCATCGGGTGATTGAGGTCCACGTCGATCGTGCTCATGCCGACCTTGTGCACGGTGACGGCGCGCTGGCCGCCTTCCTTCAGCTGCAGCACGGTGACCATGCCCGGCTTGAGCCGGTTGGCCTGCGGGAAATACTTCTTGGACATGCGCTGGATCTGCCCTTCCTGGCGCTCGCCGTAGGCGTCTGCGGCGGCCACGTCCACCGCCAGTTCCTCGCCGGTCTCGTGGCCCCCGAGTGCGGTTTCCAGGCCGGGAATCAGCTGGCCGTGGCCAAGCAGTACCCACAACGGTTCGTCGCGGTCGTGCGAGCTTTCCACCTTGTCGCCGGCCACCGTCAGCGTGTAGTGCAGGGAAACCACCTTGTCCTTTCCAGCTTTCATCGTATGTCTCGCAAGAGGGCGCAAACCGGCGATTCTATCAGGAGCGCTGCCTGCCAAAGTACGTACCGCGCACCTCCGGCCCCAGCCACGCCAGCAGGGCCAGCACGACGGCCACTGCGGCCATCCACCCCGCCATCACCAGCGCGTAGTTGCCGCCGCTGCGATCGGCCAGCCACGATTGCGCGGTGGCCGTGCTCGCGGCCAGCAGGTTGCCCAGCTGATAGGCGAAGCCGGGCAAGGTGCCGCGCACGTCGTCCGACGACAGCTCGTTGAGGTAGGCCGGCACGATGCCCCAGGCCCCCTGCACCATCACCTGGATGAGGAACGCGCCCAGCCCGAGCAGCACCAGTGAGCCGCCATGCGTCCACAGCGGAATGCACGGCAAGGCCAGCAACGCCGCCACGATCATCGCGCGTCGCCGGCCGATGCGTTCGGACCAGGCGCCGAAGCTCAGGCCACCGAGGATGGCGCCGGCGTTGAGCAGCATCGTCAGCACGGTCACCGTGCCGACCTGCAGGTGCAACTGCGATTTGAGGAAGGTCGGATACATGTCCTGCGAGCCATGGCTGAACATGTTGAACGCCATCATCAGCAGCATCATGTACAGCAGCCGCTTCCACTGCCCGCGCATCGAGTCGCGCAGACTCCGCCGCTGCCTGCCCGCCTGCCCCGCCTGCCATACCGGCGACTCGGGCACCTTGCTGCGCAGGTACAACACCAGCAAGGCCGGCAGCACGCCGACGACGAACATCGCGCGCCAGCCCAGGCCCAATACGTCGAATACCACCCAGAAGGCGATCGCGCCCAGAAAATAACCGCAGGGATAGCCGCTCTGCAGCAACCCCGAAACCAGCCCGCGAGCGCGCACCGGGATGCTCTCCAGCGCCAGCGAGGCACCGACGCCCCACTCGCCGCCCATCGCCACGCCGAAGGCGAAACGCAGCACCAGCAGTACCGTCAGCGTCGGTGCGAAGGCGCAGGCAAATTCCAGCAACGAGAACAGCAGCACGTCGAACATCAGCACCGGCCGGCGCCCGTAACGATCGGCGAGCCGGCCGAACAGCAGCGCGCCAAGCGGGCGGGCCGCCAGGGTCAGCAGAATGCCCAGCGTCACCTCGGTCTTGTGCACCTGGAAATCGTCGGCGATGTCGCCCAGCACGAACACCAGCAGGAAGAAGTCGAACGCGTCCAGCGTCCAGCCGAGGAAGCTCGCCGCCACCGTATGTCGCTGGGTGGAGTCGAGTTGGCGCAGGGGTGAAAACCACGACATCGCGAAACTCCAGGCAGCGGCCGTCGAGCGGCGGTGCGCACGGTATGCACGAGGCCGGCCCGCTACGCAACCCCGCACCATCCCGGCAAGCTTGTTAGGCTGGTCGCATCTCCGGCACGCGGGACGCGCATGGACGGTCACTCACGGCGGCACATCGCGCGGCTCTACCAGGGCCACCTGCAGCGCGGCTACGTGCGCGGCAAGCTGGCCAGCGACCCGGTCTACGATGCCGTGTCGACGCGGATCGACGGTACGTCGCTGCCGCTGCTCGACATCGGCTGCGGCATCGGCCTGCTGGGCCAGTACCTGCATGCGCAAGGCCTCGCCCAGCCCTACCTCGGGCTGGATCACGATCCGCGCAAGATCGCGGCGGGCCAACGTGCGGTGCAACGCGCGGGACTCGATGCCGTGATGCGCCTGCAACAGGCCGACGTCGCCGAGCTGCCGCCGCAGCAGGGCCATGTCGCCCTGCTCGACGTGCTGCACTACCTGCCCGCCGCGCGCCAGCCCACCCTGCTACGGGACGCCGCGCGGCACCTGTCGCCGCAGGGTCTGCTGATCATCCGCAACGTGCTGCGCGAGGCCAACTGGCGCTTCCACGCCACCCGCGTCGAGGAGTTCTTCCTGCACGTCTCCGGCTGGATTCCCGGCGGCGCGCAGCACTATCCGAGCGCCGACGAGGTGCGCGTGCCGCTCGAACAGGCCGGGCTGGAGGTGCGTATCGAGCCCCTGCGCGGACGCACGCCATTCAACAGTTATCTGGTCGTGGCGCGCCATCCTCGCTGACGCCCGCCCGCAGAGGCAGACGTCGGCATGCCGAATCAGCTATACTCACCGGATCGTCGTTCCTTCGACGGTTGCGGCAACCGCCGCCCCCTTCCCCTTGATTCGCAACACGGTATGAACACTCCGGGTTGCACAGGAGTGTTTCATGTCCTTCGATTCGCTGGGCCTTGCGCCCGCGTTGTTGCGTGCGCTCGCCGATTACGGCTACGCCAATCCCACCCCGATCCAGGCCGCGGCGATCCCGCCCGCGCTGGAAGGCCACGACCTGCTCGCCGCTGCGCAGACCGGCACCGGCAAGACTGCCGCGTTCGCGCTGCCGCTGCTGCAGAAGCTCTCGACCAGCGGGCAGACCATGACCCGCCGCCCGCGCGCGCTGATCCTCACCCCCACCCGCGAGCTGGCCGCGCAGATCCACGAGAACATGCGCGACTACGGCAAGCACATCCACGTCAGCGCCACCACCATCTTCGGCGGCGTCGGCATGGGCCCGCAGATCAACGCGCTGCGTCGCGGCGTGGACGTCGTGATCGCCACCCCGGGCCGGCTGATCGACCACCTGCAGCAGCGCACGCTGGACCTCTCCGCGGTGGAGACGCTGGTGCTGGACGAAGCCGACCGCATGCTCGACATGGGCTTCCTGCCGGCGCTGAAGCGCATCCTGCAGTCGGTGCCGAAGAAGCGCCAGACCCTGCTGTTCTCGGCCACCTTCGCCCCGGCGATCAAGACGCTGGCAATGGAGTTCATGCACAACCCGCGCGAGATCTCGGTCTCCGCACCGAACACCGTGACCGCCCTGGTCAGCCACCAGGTGCATCCGGTGGACGCTGCGCGCAAGCGCGACCTGCTGCTGCACGTGCTGTCGGCCGATACCCGTCGCCAGACGCTGGTATTCAGCCGCACCAAGCACGGCGCCGACAAGCTGGTGACCTTCCTCAACGCCTCGGGTCTGCGCAGCGCCGCGATCCACGGCAACAAGAGCCAGAATGCCCGCACCCGCGCACTCAGCGACTTCAAGAGCGGCCGCGTCACCGTGCTGGTGGCCACCGACATCGCCGCGCGCGGCATCGACATCGAGCAGTTGCCGATCGTGATCAACTACGACCTGCCTTCGGTGGCCGAGGATTACGTGCACCGCATCGGCCGCACTGGCCGCGCCGGCATGGAAGGCCTCGCGCTGTCGCTGGTCAGCCATGACGAAAGCGGCCTGCTGTACGACATCCGCAAGCTGCTCAAGCAGGACATCGCGATCACCGCCATGGCCGGCTACGAGCCCTCCGCCCCGCTGCGGCTGGATGCCGGTGCACCGCGCCCGAAACAAGGTGGCGGCGGCCAGCGCCAGCAGTCGCGCGCGCCGCGCCAGGGCAAGCCCGCCGGTGCGGCACGGCCGAGCGGCTATGCGCCGCAGGGCCGCGGCGACCACGCCGCCGGCAACCAGCGCCGTCGCAACAATCGGCGCCCGGCGGCCAAGGCCTGACCGGGCAACGTCCCTGGACCCATCTGTAGGAGCCCGCTCGCGGGCGATGCCCTTGCCCTCGGAATTTGGATTCGCAAGAGCAGAGCATCGCCCGCAAGCGGGCTCCTAGAGCAGGCCCAGCACCTTTGCGTGATGGCGCAGGTGGTCGTCGATGAAGCTGGTGATGAACCAGTAGCTGTGGTCATAGCCGGCGTGCCGGCGCAGCAACAGGGCCTGCCCGGATTCGGCGCAGGCCTGGTCGAACAGTTCCGGTTTCAACTGCGCTTCGAGGAAACCGTCGGCCTCGCCCTGGTCGATCAGGATCGTGCCGGGAAAGGTCTGCCGCCGCACCAGTTCGCAGGCATCGTGCGCAGCCCAGGCCGCCGGGTCGTCGCCCAGGTAACGCGGCAACGCCTTGCGCCCCCACGGCACCTGGCTGGGGGCCACGATCGGGGCGAAGGCCGACACCGAGCGATAGCGTGCGGGGTTCTTCAGGGCCAGGGTCAGCGCGCCGTGGCCGCCCATCGAATGACCGCAGAGGCCGCTGCGCGCGAGGTCGGCCGGGAAATGGACGCCGATCAACGCGGGCAGTTCGTCCACCACGTAACTGGCCATGCGAAAGCGTGTCGACCACGGCGCTTCGGTGGCGTCCAGGTAGAAGCCGGCGCCTTCACCGAACTCCCAGTCGCCGGTGGCGCCGTCGAAGCCGGTATCGCGCGGGCTGGTATCGGGCATCACCAGGATCAGGCCAAGTTCGGCGGCCAGCCGCTGGGCACCGGCCTTGATCGTGGCGGTTTCCTCGGTGCAGGTGAGGCCGGCCAGGAAATACAGCACCGGACACTGCTGCCGCGCCGCCTGCGGCGGCTGGTAGACGGCGAAGCGCATGGGGCCGGCACAGGCATGCGATTCATGCCGATAGAAACCCTGCACGCCCGCATGCAGGCGCTGTTCGGAAATCGTTTCGATGGCCATGGCTTTGTACCGTCCTGGTCGCGCGAACCGCCAGCATACTTGGCCGCCACAATGGCAGCCCGTTCAGGCTTGCCGGCCACGCGCGTCGGCAGAGACTGGTAGAATCCGCCCCTTGCGCGTCTCATTCACGGCGCTGCGTTCCGCTCCGAGGTTTCCCCCATGTCATCCCCCACTCCCGACCACGCCCCGGTCCCGTCCGGCTTTGGCGCGCTGGCGCTGCACCCCGACGTTCAGCGCGTGCTGGCCGACGTCGGCTACGAGTCGCCCTCGCCGATCCAGGCCGCCACCATCCCGCCGCTGCTGGAAGGCCGCGACGTGCTGGGCCAGGCGCAGACCGGCACCGGCAAGACCGCCGCGTTCGCCTTGCCGATCCTCTCGCGCATCGAGCGCCGCGCCGGCAAGCCGCAGGCGCTGGTGCTGGCGCCCACGCGCGAGCTGGCGATCCAGGTAGCCGAGGCATTCCAGACCTACGCCGCGCACGTCCCCGGCTTCCAGGTGCTGCCGATCTACGGCGGCCAGAGCTACGGCCCGCAGCTGCATTCGCTCAAGCGCGGCGTGCACGTCGTGGTCGGCACGCCCGGCCGCGTGATCGATCACCTGGACAAGGGCACGCTTGACCTGTCCGAACTGAAATACCTGGTGCTCGACGAAGCCGACGAGATGCTGCGCATGGGCTTCATCGACGACGTCGAGAAGGTGCTGCAGGCCACCCCGCCGGGGCGCCAGGTCGCGCTGTTCTCGGCGACCATGCCCGCGCCGATCCGCAAGATCGCGCAGCGCCACCTGAAGGAGCCGGTCGAGGTCACCATCAAGGCGGCCACCACCACCGCGGCGAACATCCACCAACGTTACTGGTTCGTCAGCGGCATGCACAAGCTGGACGCGCTCACGCGCATCCTCGAGGCCGAGCCGTTCGACGCGATGATCATCTTCGCGCGCACCAAGCAGGCCACCGAGGAGCTGGCCGAGAAGCTGCAGGCGCGCGGCCTGGCCGCCGCCGCGATCAACGGTGACATCGCCCAGGCGCAGCGCGAGCGGGTGATCCAGCAGCTGAAGGACGGCAAGCTCGACATCCTGGTCGCCACCGACGTGGCTGCGCGCGGCCTCGACGTGGAGCGGATCAGCCACGTGCTGAACTACGACATCCCGTACGACACCGAAAGCTACGTGCACCGCATCGGCCGCACCGGCCGCGCCGGGCGCAACGGCGAGGCGATCCTGTTCGTCAGCCCGCGCGAACGCGGCATGCTGCACGCGATCGAGCGCGCCACCCGCCAACCCATCGAGCAGATGCAGCTGCCGTCGGTGGAGACGGTCAACGACGTGCGCATCGGCAAGTTCAAGCAGCGCATCACCGACATGCTGGCGCAGGGCGACCTCGGCCAGTTCCAGCAGCTGATCGAGCAGTACGAGCAGGAACACAACGTGCCGGCGGTCGAGATCGCCGCGGCGCTGGCACGCATCGCCCAGGGCGACCAGCCGCTGCTGCTGGCACCGCCACCCAAGCGCGAGAAATACGAGCCGGCCACGCGCGAACACAAGCCACGCGAACGCGACAGCGCCACCCGTACCACCCGCGAGCACAAGCCGCGCAGCCACGAGGGCGCGCCACCGCGCGAGTTCGCGGCGCGTCCGCTGCGTGCGCACGCGACCGAGCAGGGCAAGCGCACCTACCGCATCGAGGTCGGCCACGAGCACGGCGTGAAGCCGGGCAACATCATCGGCGCGATCGCCAACGAGGCCGGCCTGGACAGCCAGTACATCGGCCGCCTCAGCATCCGCGACCACTACAGCCTGATCGACCTGCCCGACGGCATGCCGAAGGAAATCTTCGAGCACCTGAAGAAGGTGTGGGTGGTGCAGCAGCAACTGCGCATCCACGAATGGGACGGCAACGACACCGGCACCAGCGCCCCACCCGCGCACAAGCCCGGCGGCTTCCGGAAACCGGGCGGCTTCAAGCCACGTCCAGGCAACGGCAAGCCGCGACGCAGCTGACGCCGACGCCGTAACATCGGCGGAATCGCCGCAGCCGCGAAACCGCCGCATGCCCCGTTCCGCCAACGAACACCGTCCCGCCGGCGATGCCGGCCCGCGCCTCGACGGCCTGGCGCCGGAGGCGCTGCAGCACCTGCAGGCAGCTGCGCACGCGATCCGCGACGGCGCCATCGATACCGCCAGCCAGGCCCTGGACAACGTGCTCGCCGTGGCGCCCGAACACCCCGAAGCCTTGCGCCTTTACGGCCTCCTGCACACCCGCACGCACCGCCACGACGAGGCGCTAGCCATGCTGCAGCGGGCTATCGCGCAATGGCCCGACTATGCGCTGGCACATTCCGATCTCGGCAACGCACGGCAAGCTGCCGGCGACATGGATGGCGCATTCGCCAGCTGGCGCCAGGCCTGCACGCTGGCGCCGGACGCACCGATGCCGTGGTTCAACCTCGGCCGCAACCTGCAACTGCACGGCGACACCGCGGCGGCGATCGCCGCACTGGAGCAGGCGCAGGCACAGGCACCGGATTTCCTGCCCGCGACGATCCTGCTGGGCGACGCCCTCGTGCACGCCGGGCGCTTCGACGAGGCCGCGGCCCGCTATCGCGCCGCGCTGACGCTGCACCCGGCATGCGGCGATGCCTGGCGAGGGTTGGCCAACATGAAGACGCGGCCGTTGTCCGAAGACGACCGCGAGCATCTGGCGAGGGTCCTGCGCCGGCCGGACCTCCTCCCGTCCGATCGCATCGCTACCGGCTTTGCCCTGGGCAAGGTGTGCGAGGACCAGCACCGCCATGAGCAGGCGTTCGCGGCGCTCAGCGCGGCCAACGCGCAATTGCGCGAGCTGGCGCCGTGGGATGCCGGCGCCTTCCGGCAACATGCCGACGCCATTCTCGCGGCCTCCGCGCGCCTGCCGCCGCCTCTGGACCCCGGCCTGGGCCATGAGGCGATCTTCATCGTCGGCCTGCCTCGCTCAGGCTCCACCCTGTTCGAACAGATCCTGGCGGCGCATCCGCAGGTGGAGGGCGCCAGCGAACTGCCGGACCTCGAACAGGTGCTCGGCGAGGAATCCTCGCGTCGACGCCAGCCACTGCTGCACTGGATTGGAGATGCCAGCGCCAGAGACTGGCAACGGCTGGGCCGGCGCTACCTGGAACGCACCAGGCGCTGGCGCCGGCACAAGCCGCGACACACCGACAAGCTGCCGTCGAACTGGCTGCTGAGCGGCGTGCTGGGCGCCATGCTGCCAGGCGCGCCCATCGTCGACGTGCGTCGCGATGCGCTGGAGGCGGGCTGGTCCTGCTACAAGCAGCAGTTCTACCGGCTGCCGCATTTTGCCTGCACGCTGACCGACATTGCCGCCTATATCCGCGATTACGAGCGGATCATGGCTGTGTGGCAGGCGGACATGCCCCGACGCATCCGCACCCAGCACTACGAAGCGCTGCTGGCCGCACCGGAAGCCGAGATCCGCGCGCTGCTGGCGTTCTGCGGCTTGCCGTTCGATCCGGCCTGCCTCGATTACCACCACGCCGGACGCAACGTGCGTACCGCCAGCGCCGCCCAGGTACGCCAGCCCTTGCAACACGACACCGCCCGCGCCGATCGCTACGGTGCCCTGCTCGATCCGCTGCGCCTGGGCCTGGGCCGATCCACGATGGTGCGTTGACCGGCGGCAACGTCCACGGTGGGCGACGCTTCCGCGCCCCCCGGATACCGGCAGGGCGCAGTGCCGTCACGCGCTGCGCGGCAGCGGCGGTTCGTCGGCGTCGAAGGGATGGAGCCAGTCCTCCGGTTGCAGCACCGGCAGCCCATGCGCGCGGCGCGCCTTGTCGCATTGCGGACTGGCCGCGCCCGACTCCCACGAGGGTTGCACCTCACGGCATACGGACGGCCGCAGCGGATAGATGCCACAACGTGCGGCCTCCCCGATCACACCCTGCAAGGCGGTGCAGCGTGGCTGTGCGGCATGGGTGCCGCGCATCGCGACGCGGTGCGGGTCGAGCTTCTCGGTCAGCTCAAGCGGCACCTTGCCGCCGAGGAACGGCTCGGTCTCCGACCAGTGGAAGGCCACGCGGAAATACGCGCAGCAGGCGCCGCAACGCAGGCAGGGATGCAGCATCGAACGGGATCCGGAGGCGGCTCGTGGCGCACCCCTCGGCGCGCAGCGGACGGATTCTAGAGCCAGCGCGGCCCGCCGCGCGACGGGCCGCGCGAAGCGTTCAACACGCGCTCAGGGTTCGCCCGCAAACGTGTTGCACCGGTTCACGTCGCCGCTGCCGAAGCCGGCCTTGAACCACTTCACCCGCTGCGCCGAGGTGCCGTGGGTGAACGTGTCCGGCCGCACCCGGCCCTGCGCCTGCTGTTGCAGGGCGTCGTCGCCGATGTGGCTGGCGGCGTTCAGGGCCTCCTCGATGTCACCCGGCTGCAGCCAGTTCAACTCGCGCTGGCTGTGGTTTGCCCACACGCCGGCGTAGCAGTCGGCCTGCAGCTCCTGGCGCACGGACAGGCCGTCGGCACCGTCCATCGGTGCACCGCGGCGACGCGCCGCGTCGACCTTGTCGAACACGCCGGTGAGTTTCTGCACGTGATGGCCCACTTCATGGGCGATCACGTAGGCGCGGGCGAAATCGCCGGACGAATGCAGTTCGTCCTGCAACTGCTGAAAGAAGGCCAGGTCGAGGTAGACCTTCTGGTCGGTCGGGCAATAGAACGGCCCCACCGCGCTGGTCGCGCCGCCGCAGCCGGTGCTGACGCCGCCGTTGAACAGGTGCAGTTTCGGCTCGACATAGGTCATGCCATTGGCCTGGAAGATCTCGCCCCAGGTCTGCTCGGTCGAATGCAGGATCGCGCTGACGAAGGCCTGCTGCTCCGGATCGACCTGGGCCGGCGCGCTGGACGAGGGCGCATAGGGCGCGCTGCCGCCCTGGTCGAGCAGGGCCATGGGATTCTTGAAGAAGACCCAGCCCAGGATCGCCAGCACGATCAGGCCGCCGATGCCCATCCGGCCACCACCGCCGCCGAAGCGACCGCCGCCGCCATTGCCGCCGATCTCGACGTTGCTGCTGCTGCCACCTTTTCGCCAATCCATGATGTCCTCGCCGGGCGCCGTGCGGTGACGCCGTCGTGCGACGATAGCGCCACGCCCGTGGCCGCGCCAAGCGTCGCGCGTCTGCCGATACCGAATCCCGAGGACCACCATGACCCAGTTGCCCGCCCTGGTTACCCTGCTCACCATCCTGCTGCTGTTCGGCACCTCCTGGCTGGTGGGCCACGCGCGCGGCAAATACGCGATCAAGGCACCGGCCACCAGCGGCCACCCGATGTTCGAACGGGCCTACCGCGTGCAGATGAACACGCTGGAACAGACCGTGATGTTCCTGCCCACGCTGTGGCTGGCGGCCCATTACGGCTTCACCGGCTGGGCCGGCATCGCCGGGCTGGTGTGGGTGGCGGGACGCGTGTGGTACGCAGCGGCCTACATGGCCGACCCGGCGAAACGCGGTCCCGGTTTCGGGCTGGCCTCAGTCGGCTGGATCGCCTTGCTGGTGATGGCCGCCATCGGCGTGGTGCGCGCAATGGTGGTGGGCTGACCGGCCTGCCGTCAGTCCAGCAGCCCCGGTGCCACCGCGCTCAGGGCCCAGACCCGGTGCGGTACGGCCAGCGGCTCGTGCGGATGGCGGCTGGCCAGCATCGCGGCCAGCTCCGCATCGAAATGCCTGACCTTGGCGGCATCCAGCACGGCGCCGATGGCGGCGCTGGCACGGATCCGGCCGCGCCACGCCTCGTGGCTGTAGGGAACGTCCAGGTCGAAGGACCAGGTGCGCAAGTCGGTGAAGCCGGCCTCCGCCACGTCCTTCAGCCAGGCCGGATACAGGCCGCTGCCGCTGTGCAGCGTCCACGCGGGATTGCAGGTCAGGATCAGCCGCTCGGTATCCTGCACGAGGTTGCCGTTCAAGGGCAGCCAGTCGAAATGGGCGATCAGCACCCGCCCGCCCGGCCGCAGCCACCGACGCACCAGCGCCGCGGTGCGCGCGCGCTCGAACCAGTGCCAGCATTGTCCGGCGCTGACCACATCGAACGATGCCGGCGCGAAGTCCGCGTTTTCGACCCGTGCGCGCACCTGCTTCACCTGCACGCCGGCGGCCCGGTCGAGTTGGGCGGCCTGCGCCAGCAACGGCGCGGAATGATCCAGCGCGGTGACCGTGCATCCGCGCAAGGCCATGCCGCGCGCGACGGTACCGGTGCCCGTGCCCAGATCAAGCACGTCCTGCCCCGCACGCACCGTTCCGTCCTGGAAGATGCGCTCGAAGAACGCATCGGGGAAGCCGGCCCGATGACGCGTGTAGTCGTCGGCCGTCCTGCCAAAGTCGATAGCCATCGCCAGCCCCTGCGCATCGAGTCCTGCCATGATGGTACGCCATGCCGTCGGCGCCAGCCCTGCCGGATGACCGATTGCGTGCGATCACGGCAGCAGGCTAGCTTGCTGCCATGACCCGTGCCCCGGCACGGATCAGCTACGCAAGGAACTCCCGGCCATCGACACCCTCCCGACCATCACCGCCACGCCGCCGCGCAAACCGCCAGCGCCTCCCGGTCCGTGGACGGCACTGGGTTGGATCGTGCTTTATTTCGCGCTGCAGGCCGTCGGCAGCAGCGTGCTGGTGGTCCTGCTTGCCATCGCCACCGGCCATCTGCACGGCTGGCATGACGTGGCCGATTTCACCGCGCGCATTCGCGAAACCCTGCAGCAGCCCGGCATGCAGGCGCTGCTGGTGATGCTGGCGCTGGGCCTGGCGGCAGCCACGATCCTGTGGCTGGTGTGGCGGCGCTCGCCGCGGCTCTGGTCGCTGGCGCAGCCGCCGGGTTTCGGCTTCGTGCGTCCGTCGCGGCTGGGCTTGCTGGCGCTGGCGGTGGTCATCGGCCTGCTCGCGCCCGTGCTCGGCGGCTGGCTGACGCACTGGCTGGCGCAGGGACACCCGGTCACCCAGAACATCCAGCAACTGGGCGAGAACACGCCGCTGGGCTGGCGCATTCCGCTGATGCTGATGGTGGTGAGCCTGGGACCGCTGGTGGAGGAGCTGCTGTTCCGCGGCGTGCTGCTGTCTTCGCTGCAGCCGCGCTGGGGCCGGTTCGGCGCCGCGGTGCTGAGTTCAGTGGTTTTTGCGTTGGCCCACCTGCCCGGGCTGGACTGGCAAGTGTTCGCGCTGCCCGCCCTGTGGCTGCTGGCGATGGCGCTGGCCTGGCTGCGCCTGCGTTCGGGCTCGATCTGGCCTGGCGTGATGGCGCACGCGGCAAACAACGCACTGGCGACGGCGGCGTGGTTCCTGGCGGCTCACGCAGGCTGACCCGCGATCAATCCGCAAACTTGCGCAGGGCCTGTGCGGTCTCGAACAAGGGCAGACCCATCACGCCGGAATAGCTGCCGGCCAGGTGTTCGACCAGGGCCGCGCCGTGACCCTGGATCGCGTAGCCACCCGCCTTGCCGAACGGCTCGCCGGTGTCGACATAGGCGGCGATGGTCGCCGCATCCAGTGCCGCGAAGCGCACCTGCGACACGCTGACCGCCGCCAGTTCGCGCCGGCTCGACACCAGCCACAGCGCCGAGATGACCTCATGCGTGCGCCCGGCCAGGCGAGCCAGCATGGCGGCCGCATCCTGCGCGTCACGCGGCTTGCCGAATACCTCGCCATCGAGCACCACCTCGGTGTCTGCGCCCAGCACCACGGCGTTGACGGCACCATCGCCGAGCGACACCAGCCCTGCACGCGCCTTGTCGCGCGCCACCCGCTGCACGTACGCCAGCGGCGATTCCGCCGCGTCGCGACACTCGACCACCTCGACATCGATGACCGCGAACTCGACGCCGAGCTGCTGCAGCAACTGGCGACGGCGCGGCGACTGGGAAGCGAGATGAAGCATGGACGGTTCCGGCAGCATCACCGCCTCACAGCCCCAGGCTGTACTCGCAGAAACCCGATTCGCGCCGCCAGCCCAGCGATTCGTACAGGGCCTGCGCCGGCGCATTGTCCAGCGCCGTGGACAGCGACAGGCTCGCCGCACCTCGTTCGCGCGCCTGCTCCGCCGCCGTCCGCAACAGCGCACCCGCCACCCCGCGCCGGCGCGCCGACGGCGCCACGAACAAGTCGTTGAGCAACCACGTGCGCACCGCGCGCACCGACGAGAACAGCGGATACAGCTGGGTGAAACCCAGCCCTGCTCCGTCGTCGTCGCGCGCCAGCAGGATCAGAGATTCGCCACGCTCGATGCGCTCGGCGAGAAACGCCCGCGCCCGCGGGAGGTCGGGCGGCTGGCGGTAGAACTGACGATAGCCGTCGAACAACGGCGCCAGGGCGTCGAGGTCCGTGATGGTGGCGGGCTGGATGTGGTTTGGCATGGGATTCGGGATTCGGCTTCAAGGGACGATAGCGCGCGCCATGCCGGAAATCCCGAATGGCCCGCCGTGTGTCGCTGCGGCGAAGCTGGTCACCCGCGATGATACGGATGTCCCGCCGCGATCTTGCATGCACGATACAGCTGCTCGGCCAGCACCAGCCGCACCAGCATGTGCGGCAGGGTCAGCGGGCCCAGCGACCAGCGCTGCTCGGCGCGCGCCAGGACTTCGGGCGCGTGGCCGTCGGGACCGCCGATCAGGAAGGCGAGGTCGCGCCCGCCCATGCGCCACGCCGCCAGCTGTTCGGCCAGATCCTCGCTGGACCAGGCCTTGCCGCGGCCATCGAGTGCGATCGCGTGGACATCCTGCGGCAAGGCGGCGAGTATCGCGGCACCCTCATCCTGGATCGCCCGCGCATCGTCGCGGCCCTTGCCGCGCAGGCCGGGCTTCAGTTCGACCAGTTCCAGCGGCAGCTCGTGCGACAGCCGCTTGCGGTACTCGGCAAAGCCTTCCGCCACCCAGCCGGGCATGCGTTCACCGACCGCGATCAGGCGCGCGCGCATCCCGTGGGTTCGACTCAGCTGGCTTGCGCGGCGTCGGCTTCGTGCCCGTGGTCACCCACCGTCCACAGCCGCTCCAGGCCGTAGAACTCGCGGATGCGCGGCAGCATCACGTGGACGATCACGTCGCCCAGATCGACCAGCACCCATTCGCCTTCGGTTTCGCCTTCCACGCCCAGTGGCATCACGCCCGCCTTCTTGGCGAACTTGCCCACTTCATCGGCGATGGATTTGACATGACGGGCCGAGGTGCCGGAGGCGATCACCAGCAGGTCGGCGATGGAGGTCTTGCCGCGGACGTCGATCTCGCGGATGTCCTTGGCTTTCAGTTCTTCGAGCGCGTCGATGACGCACTTGCGCAGGGTGGCCGTGGTGACGGCCGGGGTGCTACGGGCTGTGCTCAAAAGGATGGGCCTCGATGCAGGATCACCGCGCGAAATGGCGCGGCCGCAGTATAACCGCCCAGCCGTGAAGGCAAGTCAAGCCGGCGGCGGGGCGGTGGCGGTCAGCGCGCCAGCGATCTTTTGGCCAGCCGGTACTCGTGCATCAATCGCGCGACCAGCTCTGCGGCCGGTTGTGGTCGCACCAGGCCGGCGGCCTGGCCGCACCATTCGGAGAGCAGGTCGCCGCGCCCGGCTGCCGCCGCGGCGCGGCGCAGCGGCGCGGTCAGGGCGTTCAGCACCGGATACGGCAGGCCCTGCGCCGCCTGTGGCATGGCCTCGACGAAGCGGTTGCGTCGACCGCGGGCGGCGCGGCCGGAGAAACCGCGGATGGTGGTGACCTGGTGCGCCTCGACCCCTGGCAGGTCCTGCTTCCAGGCCGTTGCTGCCGGGCATTCCGGGCAGGTGAGAAACGCGGTGCCGAGCTGGCTGGCCGCCGCACCGAGGGCCTCGGCGGCCAGCATGCCGCGACCATCCATGATGCCGCCGGCGGCAATCAGCGGCACCTCCCGGCCAAGCGACTCCATCGCGCGCACGGCAAGCGGCAGCAAGGCGAACAGGCCGATCATCGCGTCCTCGGCCTCGTGCAGGAAGGTACCGCGATGACCGCCGGCCTCGGCGCCCTGCAGGGACACCGCGTCGGCGCCGGCATCGGCCCAGGCACGCGCCTCGGCCACCGTGGTGGCCGTTCCGATCACGTAGATGTCGCGTTGGCGCAACTCGCGCAGTTGTGCCGGAGCGATCACCCCGAACGCGAAACTCGCCACCGCAGGCCGCGCCTCGCACAGCGCGGCGAACTGGTCGGAGAAGCGTGGCGCCCAGCGCGTCGGCAGGCTGGTGCGCGCGTCCAGGCCTTCGCGCTCCATCAGCGCGTCGAGCTGCTCGCGCGCCTTCGCCACCGCGGCCATGTCGGCCTCGAACTCGTCCGGCAGCACGAACAGGCCGATCGCATACGGCCGGTCGCCCACTGCACGGATCTGCGCGGCCTGGTCGAGGATCGCCTGCGGCTCCAGGTAACCGGCGCCGAGCGAGCCCAGCGCCCCGGCATTCGACACCGCCGTCACCAGTGCTGGCGAGGTGGACCCGGCCATCGGTGCCTGGATCAGGGGATGCTCGATGCCGAGCCGGCTGGCGAACGACATACTCATGTCCGTGGCCTGCGGAAAGGACGGCCTGAGTATCCACTGCCGCCGCCAACTGAAGCCACCGCCGGAGCATCGCCCTGCCGGCGGCGCCCGCTCAGCCGCCGGTGCTCATCGCGTCCTTCTTCATTGCTTCCTTCTGCGTGGCGTCCTTCTTCACGGCACCCTTCTTCATCACCGCATCGTGCTTCATCGAAGCATGCTTCATCTCGACCGCCTTCATGGCGTCCATCTTCATCGCGTCCTGCGCGAACGCGGTGCTGGTGACGAGGCCGCAGGCCATGATGGCGGCAAGGGCATCGGCAAGGCGTATGGTCATCAGTCATTCCTCGGAAAGGGGGCAAGAACAGAGGCGGACGCTGCCGCCCACCGCTCCCTTCGTCGCGGCATGCACCCGGGTTACCTGCCCCGGCTCCATCCTCGGCCTGTCACCATCCCGCGGTCGCGATGAGGATTCCGTCGCACAGGCAAGTCGCGGGACGGCGTCCATGCGACGCGTGCAGAATGGGCTACGCTGGCGAAGCACATCGAGCATCGAGGGGCGACAGAATGAACACACGAATGTCGGGCGGCATCCAGCGCCCATCCAGGATTTCATCCGTACTGGCCGCAGCCGCATTGCTGGCGTTGTGCCTGGTGCAGGCCGCGGTCGCCGCCACGCCCGAGCAGGCGCGCTGGCAGCGCCAGGCGCAGGCGGTGACGATCACCCGCGACGACTGGGGCATCGCCCACGTGCACGGCAAGACCGATGCGGACGCGGTGTTCGGCATGGCCTACGCCCAGGCCGAGGACGACTTCAACCGGGTCGAGACCAACTACCTGATCGCGCTGGGCCAGCTGGCCGAGGCGAAGGACGCCGACGACTCCGCGCTGTGGCAGGACCTGCGCCAGCGCCTGTTCATCGACCCGGCCGAGCTGAAGAAGCTGTACGCGCAGAGTCCGCGCTGGCTGCGCAAGCTGATGGACAGCTGGGCCGACGGGCTCAACTACTACCTCGCCACGCACCCCGACGTGCACCCGCGCGTGATCACCCGTTTCGAGCCGTGGATGGCACTGTCGTTCACCGAGGGCAGCATCGGCGGCGACATCGAGCGGGTGGAGCTGGCGCCGCTGAAGGCTTTCTACGGCAGCCCTGACGATGCGCCGCTGGCACAGGTGCAGACGCAGCCCAGCTGGATCGAGCCGACCGGCTCCAACGGCATCGCGATCGCGCCCAAACTCACCGTCGACGGCCACGCGCTGCTGCTGATCAACCCGCACACCTCGTTCTTCTTCCGCTCCGAACTGCAGATGTCCAGCGACGAAGGGCTGAATGCTTACGGCGCGGTGACCTGGGGCCAGTTCTTCATCTACCAGGGCTTCAACCCGCACGTGGGCTGGATGCATACCTCGACCGGCGTCGACGTGGTCGACGAGTTCGCCGAGACCATCGTGCACCGGGACGGCAAGCTGTTCTATCGCTACGGGAAAGACCTGCGGCCGGTGACCTCGCGCCAGATCACCTTGTCGTATCGCGACAAGCACGGCGCGCTGGCGCAGCGCACGTTCACCGCGCACTTCACCCATCACGGCCCGATCGTGCGCGAGGCGGACGGCAAGTGGATCGCCGAGGCGCTGATGAACAAGCCGATCCCCGCGCTGGAACAGAGCTGGCTGCGCACCAGGACGCACGACCTGGCCAGCTACATGAAGGTCGCCGAGCTCAAGGCGAATTCTTCCAACAACACCTTGTTCGCCGACGACAAGGGCGAGATCGCCTTCCTGCTGCCGCAGTTCGTGCCCAAGCGCGACAACCGCTTCGACTACACCAAGCCGGTCGACGGCAGCGACCCGGCCACCGACTGGCAGGGCCTGACCCCGCTGGACCAGCTGCCGCAGGTGGTGAACCCGCCCAATGGCTGGACCTTCAACACCAACAACTGGCCGTATTCCGCCGCCGGCGCGTACAGCCCGAAGCAGGCCGACTACCCGCGCTACATGGATACCTTCGGCGAGAACCCGCGCGGCCTGCACGCGATCCGCCTGCTCACCGACATCAGGCAGGTCACCCTGCCCTCGCTGATCACCGCGGCGTTCGACTCCTACCTGCCCGCGTTCGCACGGCAGTTGCCGATCCTGATCGCCGACTACGACGCGTTGCCCGCCGACGATCCGCTGCGCGCGAAACTGGCCGGGCCGATCCAGTTGCTGCGCGACTGGGACTACCGCTGGGGCATCGCCTCGATGCCGACCTCGCTGGCGGTGTTCTGGGGCGACACGCTGTGGGACGAAGTGAGCAAGGCCGACACCGCCGAAGGCCTGACGGTCTACGACCGGATGGCCGCGAAGGCCGGCGCCAAGGCGCGCCTCAGTGCGCTGGTCGAAGCCTCCGATCGGCTGACGAAAGACTTCGGCAGCTGGGGCGTGCCGTGGGGCGAGATCAACCGCTTCCAGCGCATCAACGGCGACATCGTGCAGAAATTCGACGACGCCAGGCCCAGCATCCCGGTGCCGTTCACCTCTTCGCGCTGGGGTTCGCTGGCCTCGTTCGGCGTGCATCGCTGGCCGGGTACCAAGCGCTACTACGGCACCGGCGGCAACAGCTTCGTCGCCGCAGTCGAGTTCGGGCCGAAGGTGCATGCGCGGGCGATCACCGCCGGCGGCGAAAGCGGGCACCCCGATTCGCCGCACTTCAACGACGAGGCGGAGCGCTACACCACCGGCAACCTGCGCACCGTCTACTTCTGGCCAGAACAACTGAAGGGCCACACCGAACGCAGCTATCACCCGGGCCAGCAATAACCTCGGCCAGGCTCAAATCCAGGCCCACCGCACATCGTGGGCTTCGCAGGGCGGGCATCGCCCGCCGCCGGTTCCACCACACGACGGCGGCGGGGTGAGACGGTATCTACCCGGTCGTCTTTGGCAGGCGCGCACAGGGTGCGCTCCTGCAGGCCCCATGCGGCGCGATGCGCGGCGCTAGAATGCCGCGACTTCCCTCGCGCGTACGCCCATGCAACCCGTCAATCAGGCTCGTCTGCAGATTCATTTCTGCGTGTTGCTGTGGGGCTTTACCGCGATCCTGGGCAAGCTGATCACCTTGCCGGCGCTGCCGCTGGTGTGGTGGCGCATGCTGCTGGTGACGGGTGCGCTGCTGCTGGTGCCGCGGGTGCGGCGCCAGTTGCGGACGATGTCGTGGCGGCTGATCGGCGCGTATGCCGGCATCGGCGTGCTGGTGTCGCTGCACTGGCTGACCTTCTATGCCGCGATCAAGCTGTCGAATGCGTCGGTGGGCGCGACCTGCATCGCGCTGGGGCCGGTGTTCCTGGCTTTCATCGAACCGTGGCTGGCCCGGCGCAAGTTCGATCCGCGCGAGTTGCTGATCGGGGTGGCGGTGGTGCCGGGCGTGGTGATGGTGGTCGGCGGCGTGCCGGTGGACATGCGCATCGGCATCGCAGTGGGTGTGCTCTCGGCGCTGTTCGTGGCGCTGTTCGGCTCGCTCAACAAGCGCATGGTCGAATCGGGCGATCCGCTGACGGTGACCTTCATCGAGCTGGGCACCGGCACCCTCTTCCTCACCCTGCTCGCCCCGCTGCTGCCGCACCAGGGCGCGCTATTCGTGTTGCCGGGCCTGCACGACGCACTGCTGCTGCTGGCGCTGGCGTTCGGTTGCACCTTGCTGCCGTTCACCCTGGCGCTGGTGGCGCTGCGCCACATGAGCGCATTCGGCACGCAGATGGTGACCAACCTGGAGCCGGTCTACGCGATCGTGCTGGCGATCGTGCTGCTGGGCGAACAGCACGAGCTGGATCACTGGTTCTATCTCGGCGTGGTGGTGATCCTGGCGGCCGTGTTCATGCATCCGCTGCTGCATCGCAAGCAGCGCGTCACCACCCAGCCCGAGCTGCTCGGCACCACCGAAAGCCACAGCATGGTCGACTGACCGCCGGGCCGCTGGCCGCTTCGGACGTGAATCCCATCCGCGGCGTGGAGAACATCGCCGGAAGCGGTGTTCTCCACGCCGCGGGCCGCCTCAGGCAACCCCGGCGGTCTTGCGTTCGGCACGCTGCTCCAGCCAGTCGTACAGCACCGGCAGCAGGACCAGGGTCAGCAGGGTCGAGGTAATCAACCCACCGACAACCACGGTGGCCAGCGGGCGCTGGGTTTCCGCGCCCACGCCACTGGACAGCAGCATCGGCACCAGGCCCAGGATCGCCACGCTGGCGGTCATCAGCACCGGCCGCAGGCGCAGCGCGGTACCGCGCAGCACCGCGTCACGCACGGCCAGACCACGCTCGCGCTGCTCATTCAGGAAGCTCACCAGCACGATGCCGTTCAACATCGCCACGCCGAACACCGCGATGAAACCGATCGCCGAGGGCACCGACAGGTATTGCCCCGTGAGCGCCAGCCCGACGAGACCGCCGATGGTGGCGAACGGCACGTTGGCGAGGATCAGCGCCGCGTGTTTCACCGAATTGAACGCGGTGTACAGCAGCACGAAGATGAAGAAGATCGTGGCCGGCACGATCAGCGCGAGCCGCTTCAGTGCCCGCTGCTGGTTCTCGAACGCGCCGCCCCACTCGCTGTAGTAGCCCGTCGGCAGCGTCACCTGCCGGGCGATCGCCGCATTCGCCTCGTTGACGAAACCGTCGATGTCACGTCCACGCACGTCCATCTGGATCACCGCGTAGCGTTGCAGCTGCTCGCGGCGGATGAACGAGTAGCCTTCCGCCTCGTCGACCGCGGCCACCTGCGACAACTGCACCAGCGCACCGCTGGAAGTGCGGATCGGGATGCGCCGGATCGCCGGCAGCGAAGCCTTGTCCGCACCGTCCAGCCGCACCGCGATGTCGAAGCGCTTCACCCCATCGAGCAGGGTCGTCACCGGCTCGCCGCCGATGCCGTTCTTCACGACCGCCAGCACGTCGTCGGCATTCAGGCCGTAACGGGCCAGCGCATCGCGATCCACCTGGATGCGAATCTGCGGTTTTCCCAAGTTGGCCTCCAGCGCCAGGTCGGCCACGCCGGGCACGCCGGCCAGTACGTTCTTGATGCGACCACTGAGCCGGTCCAGCTCGCCCAGGTCGTCGCCGTAGATCTTCAGCGCCAGCGTGGCGCGTACGCCGGAGATCAGCTCCTCGATGCGCATCTGGATCGGCTGGGTGTAGCTCACCACCGCCGTGGGCAAGGCATCGGACAGCGCCTTCTGCATGTCCGCTTCGAGGCTCTCCAGCGTCGCGCCTTTGCGCCACTCGCTCTTCGGCTTCAGCGGCGTGTACACCTCCATGTAGTTCACGTCCGCCGTCTCGCCCTTCTCGGCGCGGCCGATCATCGCCAGCGTGGTTTCCACCTCGGGGAACTTCTGCCGGATCAGCGCCGAGACCCGCCGGGAGATTCCGATCGATTCATCCAGCGACGCGGACGGGATCGAGGTGATGCGCCACATGATGGCGCCCTCCTTGAGGTTGGGCATGAACTCCTTGCCGAGGAACGGGAACAGCGCGAGGCTGCCCAGCAACACGCCCGCGGCCACGCCCAGCACGCGCTTGCGATGGCCCAGCGACCACGCCAGCGCGGTGGCGTAGTGGCGCTTCAGAATGGCCACCAACCGGGTGTCCTTCTCTTCCTTCGGCTTCAGCACCAGCGCCGCGAGCACCGGGATCAGGGTCAGCGCCAGCAGCAGCGAGCCGGCCATGGCGAAGCTGATGTTGAAGGCCATCGGCTTGAACATCTTGCCTTCCAGCCCCTGCAGGCTGAACAGCGGCAGGAACACCACGATGATGATCAGGATCGCGAACGCCACCGGCCTGGCCACCTCGCGGGCGGCCATCAGCACGGCGGCGGCGCGGTCCACCGGCAGGCCTTGGGCCTTGCGCTCGGCCATGATGCGGAAGGCGTTCTCCACCATCACCACTGCGCCATCCACCATCATGCCGATGCCGATCGCCAGGCCCGCCAGCGACATCAGGTTGGCCGACAGGCCCATCTGGTTCATGCAGATGAAGGCGATCAGCATCGCCAGCGGCAAGGCCATGACCACCACCAGCGCGCTGCGCAATTCGCCCAGGAACAGGAACAGCACCAAGGCGACCAGGATCGAGCCTTCGACCAGCGCGCGCACGGCCGTTCCCACCGCAGCGTCGACCAGTTCGGTACGCTCGTACACCGGCTTCACCGCGACACCCGGCGGCAGCGCCTGCCTGACCGTGTCGAGCCTGGCCTTGACCGCGTCGACGACGCTCTTGGCGTTCTCGCCGATGCGTGCCAGCGCCATGCCCAGCACCACTTCCCTGCCATCGCGGGTGACGGCGCCGGTACGCGGCGCGCCCGCCTCGACAATGCTCGCCACGTCGCGTACGTAGACCGGCGTGCCGTCCTCGCTCTTGAGCACGATGTCGCCGATGTCCTTCACATCCGACACCAGCCCCAGGCCGCGTACCAGATATTGCTCGCGGCCGATGTCGACGAAGTTGCCGCCGACCTGGGCGTTGTTTGCCTGCAGGGCCTCGATCACGTCCTTGAAGCCCAGCTGGTGCGCGATCAGCTTCATCGGGTCGATGCGCACCTGGTATTGCCTTTCCTGGCCACCCCACGAAGTGACGTCGTCCACACCCGGCGCGGTGCGCAGGATCAGGCGGATGGTCCAGTCCTGCAGCGTGCGCAGGTCCATGTCGTCGGGCGCGTTCTTGAGCTCTTCGTCGGCACGTTCGACGGTGTACCAGAACACCTGGCCGAGGCCGGAGGTGTTCGGCCCCATCTCCGGCTTGCCGTAGCCGGCCGGCAGGCGGTCGCCCACCTGTTGCAGGCGTTCGTTCACCAGTTGGCGGGCGAAGTAGATGTCCATGCCGTCGTCGAAATAGACCGCCACATAGGACAGGCCGAACAGGCTGACCGAACGGATCTGTTCCACCCTGGGCAGGCCGGCCAGGGCCGATTCGACCGGCGTGGTCAGCAGTTGCTCGACGTCCTCGGCGGCGAGGCCCGAGGCTTCGGTATAGACATTCACCTGCACCGGCGTGACGTCGGGGAAGGCATCGATCGGCAGTTGGCGCGCAGCCTGCACGCCCAGAAGGCCGATCACCGCGAAAGCGATCAGCACCAGTACCTTGTAGCGCAGCGAGAGTTCGATCAGACGCTCCAGCATCATTCTTCTCCCAGTTGCGAACGCAGCAGGCGCGCCTTCAGCGCAAAGGCGCCCTTGCGCACGTACGGCGCGCCGGGCTTGAGGCCGTCGGTCACCACCGTCCAGCCTTCCCGGCTGTCGCCAGTGACGATGGGCGCGGCCTCGAACTGGTCCTTGGCCCTGGGTACGAACACGGTGGGCTGGTTCTGCAGCAGCACGACGGCATCGGCCGGCACGGCGAGCACCTGCCGGCTGCCGCCCACGGCGATGCGGGCTTCGACCAGCTCGCCCGGATGCAGCAGGTCCTGGCGGTTGTCCACCTCGATGCGCACCGGCACGGTGCGGGTGCGTTCGTCCGTCCGGTGCGAGCGCTGGATCACCGTGCCGGGGAGCGACGCGTCGTGCGCGAGCACGCGTATCGTGTCTCCCGGCTGGACTTTCTCGGCATCGGCCGGGGCCATCTGGGCCTCGACCCACACCGAGTCTTCCTCGACCAGGGTGAACAGCGTGCGGCCGGGTTCGACGCGTTCGCCGACCAGGAAATCGTCGGTGGTGATCCGGCCGGCGGCAGGGGCGAGCAGCTCGAAACTGCCGTCGGCCCTGGCCGAACCGGCCTTCAGCAAGCCGCGGATCTGACCTTCGGACAGGCCGTAGGCGCGCAGTTTGGCGCGGGCCTGGTCGCGCGCCACCTTCGCCTCGCCGTAGCGGCGCGCCGAAACCGCCTGCGGTCCCAGTGCGGCGATGCGCTGCCAGTCCTGCTCGGCGACGATCAGCGCGCCCTGCGTGCCGGCCACCTCCACGCTGGAAAGCTCCACCAGCGGCTCGCCCGCCTTGACGACGTCGCCGAGCCTGGCCTTGCGGGCCAGTACCTGGGATTCCACCCGTGGCGAAACCAGCACGGTGGCATAAGCGTCGGCCTTCACCTCGCCGGGGGCTTTCAATTCGTCGGTCAGGACGCGGAGCGTGGCCTTGTCGGTCACGATGCCGGCCGCAGCGATCGCGGCGGCATCCAGCGCGAGTGGGTTGGCGGGCACGGCGTCCTGGGCCCGGACGGTAACGTTGATGGCAGCCAGCAAGGCAAGGGCGAACAGGCGACGGCAAAGGTTCGTGTCATTCATCGGGAAAGCTCCTGAGTGCGGCCATCGAGCCAGTCGTTGAGGCGACCGGCGGCGGTGAGGTAATCGAACCAGGCCTGCCAGGCCTGGCTTTCCAGCTCCAGTCCGGACAGTGCGGTGTCCAGGCTCTGCTTGAGCTGCACGAGGTAGTCGGAGGTGCCGATCTCCCCGGCGCGCCAGAGCTTTTCCAGCAACGCGGTACGCTCCCGGAAGGCGGCCGCGCGGCCGCTGCGGAAAGCTTCGGCCGCCGCGTGCAGGGCGCGGTAGCGGGCGCGTGCTTCGGTGAGGCTGGCGTCGAGCGCGAACTGGCGGGCGCGCACGTTCGCCGCCGCCGCAGCGGCTTCGGCCTGGACCGCCGCCATCTCCGCGCTGCCGCTGTTGAGCACCGGCAAGGGAATGGACACGCTCAGGCCAACGACGCGGTCGCTGATCGGACCATTGCGCACCCGCCCGCCGGTCAGGCTGACCGTGGGGTCGGGAATGCGCGCCCGGCGCGCCACCTGCACGCCCGCGTCGGCGCTCGCCTGCTCGGCGCGAGCCCGCATCATTTCCGGCAACTGTCCGGTCGCCAGCGGCGGCCATGCTTCGGCGGCGGGCGGCAGGCTGGCCGGCAAGGCCGGCGGGCTGCCGAGGCGATCGCCGCTGATCGCCAACAAGGCAGCGTGGGCCGCCGCCTCGTTGCCGGCCAACGATGCTTGCTGCATTTGCGCCTCGCCCAGCGCAAGGCCCGCAAGGTCGCGCTCCGGACTGCTGATGTCGCCGACCTTCAGGCGTTGGGCGGCCAGGTCGTCGAAGCGCTGCATCAACGCCAGGCGTTGCTGGCCCAGTTCGCGCTGGCGCGCAGCCAGCGCCGCCGTCGACCAACCCTTCAGCCAGCGCGCCGCAATGTCCCGACGGCGCAGGTCGTAGGCGATCTCGCTGGCGCGCAGTTCGGCGTCGCCCTGGTCGGCGCGGGCGCGCCGCTTGCCAGACAGGTCCAGCGACAGACTGATCCCGGCGGTGCGCCGGTCGACGTCGGCGTTCTCGGCGTCAAGCGCCAGCGACGGGTTGTACAGCGGCTGCGCCGCCGCCCGGGCACGCGCCCGCGCCGCCTCCAGCTCGGCCCGCGCGGCCTCCACTTCGGGCGTGCTCTCCCAGACCAGGCGCACGGCCACCTGCAGCGGCGCCGGTGCGGCGAATGCGGGAGGAGCAGGCGGGGAATCGGATTGCGGGGCGGCACCGAGCACCGCGGCATACAGCAGGCAGGCGGCGCCCAAAGGCACCGATCGAAAAACGGACATGAAGCGATCTCCTGAAAAACGTCACGAGGCAACGCGCCGCGGTAGCGGCGTCATCACAAGGGGAGCGGTTTTCAGGCGATCGGAGGGCGGATCAGCGAAGCGGGCGCGGTGGGGACGCGATCGAGCGCATCGACGAGCGCATCGAGCTTGACGCCGGGCCGCGTCAGGGCGAGCGCAACGGTGGCAGGCAGCGTCAGCGAATGGGCGCAGACACAGTGGCAACCGCCGGCCTCGCCGAGCACGCAGGTGCCGTCGTCATTGCCGACGGCGGGATCGACAGCCGCCGCCACCGCCGAAATCGCCGTGGCGCCATCCGGAAAAGCAAGCCGCGCTCCCGGACCATCGGCCAGGCAGATGGTCCCGGTCGCCAGCTTGATCAACAGCACGGCCACGGCCAGCACCCACAGGCCACGATGGCGGCGCAGGCGTACCAGCAGTGGCGTCCGGGAAAAAAGCATGGCGGAAGCCTAAGAGAGCCCCCGCACGTTAGACAATCACATCAGCACACGCACCGGGGGCGCAGGACACGCATGGCCGGCCCGCCCTGCACCGGGTGGCGATGATCAGCCGCAGCAGCGCTTCTGCTGCTGGATCGGCGGGCACGGCACGCTGCCCCAGGAACAGAACACGCAGCAGTCGCCGGGCCTGGGCCGCAGCAGTTCGCCGCAGCCGGGACAGTCGTGGAAGAACTGGCACGCGTCGATTGGCATGGTCTCGGTGGCCTGGTGGCCGCAATGCGGACAGGTCAGCGTGCTGCGCAGGATGGGCTCGCTCATCATGGGTCTTTACCCTACTCTGCTCGCACCTGCCCGATCGCTGTCATGACCGGCCCGACGCAGCCGGTGCCGTACCAGCAGGCGGAACGCGGCGGGGATGACCAGCATCGACAGCAGCGGCGCGGTGAGCATGCCGCCGATCATCGGCGCGGCGATGCGCTGCATGACTTCGGAGCCGGCGCCGCGTCCCAGCAAAATCGGCAACAGGCCGGCGAGGATCACCGCCACCGTCATCGCCTTCGGCCGCACCCGCTGCACCGCCCCCTCGCGGATCGCCGCGTCCAGTTCGGCTGGTCCCGAGCGCGGATCGATGGCGAGCTGGCGGTCCCACGCGTGGCGCAGGTACAGCAGCATCACCACGCCGAACTCGGCGGCGACCCCGGCCAGCGCGATGAAGCCGATCATGGTCGCCACCGACACCGCATGCCCCAGCAGCCAGATCAGCCACAGCCCGCCGACCAGCGCCAGCGGCACGCTGGCCATGATCAGCGCCGCCTCGCTCACCCGGCGGAACACGGCGTAGATCAGCACGAACACGATCAGCAGCACCACCGGCACCACCAGGGTCAGCCGCTGCATCGCCTGCGCCAGGTATTCGAACTGGCCCGACCACGCCACGGTGACGCCCGGCGGCAGGCGCACCTCGCGCGCCAGCGCACGTTGCAGGTCCGCCACCACCGCGCCGAGGTCGCGGCCGGCGGTATCGACATACACGTAGGTTGCCAGCTGGCCGTTCTCGCTCTTCAGCATCGGCGGCCCGGCGACCACCTCGATCCCGGCCACCTGCTCCAGGGTCAGCTGCGCGCCGTTCGCCGCGACGATCGGCAATGCCTTCAATGCGGCGAGTGAATCGTGCTCGGCCCGCGGGTAGCGCAGCACGATCGGATAGCGCTCGCGTCCGGCGACGACCTCGCCGATCGGCTCGCCGCCGACCACGGTGGCGATCAGCTGCTGCAGCTGCTGCTGGCTCAGGCCGTAGCGCGCGGCATCGACCCGGCGGATGCGCACGTCGACATAGCGACCGCTGGCCGCCCGCTCGGCAATCGCCGAACCGACGCCAGGTACCTGCCGAGCCACCGTCTCGATGCGATCGGCCACCGCCTGCAATGTCGACGGATCGGAGCCGAGCACCTTGATGCCGATCGGGCTCTTGATGCCGGTGGCCAGCATGTCGATGCGGTTGCGCAGCGGCGGCACGAACAGGTTGCTCAGGCCCGGCACGCGCACGGCCCGGTCCAGCTCCGCCTTGAGCTTGTCCATCGTCATGCCCGGTCGCCACTGCGCCTTCGGCTTGAAGGTGATGGTGGTCTCGAACATCTCCATCGGCGCCGGGTCGGTGGCGGTGTCGGCACGACCGGCCTTGCCGAACACGTGCTCGACCTCGGGCACGGTCCTGATCATGCGGTCGGTGAGCTGCAGCAGTTGCGCAGCCTTGCCGGAGGACAAGCCCGGCAACGCGGTGGGCATGTACAGCAGCGTGCCTTCGTCCATCGCCGGCATGAACTCGCTGCCGAGCCGGCCCAGCGGCAGCAGCACGCTGAGCATGAGCAGCCCGGCCAGCACCAGGGTCGCCTTCGGATAGCGCAGCACCGCCTCCAGGATCGGCCGATACAGCGCGATCAGGCCGCGGTTGAACGGGTTGGCGTGTTCCGGGCGGATGCGCCCGCGGATCAGGTAGCCCATCAGCACCGGCACCAGGGTCACCGCCAGTCCGGCCGCTGCTGCCATCGCGTAGGTCTTGGTGAACGCCAGCGGCTTGAACAGCTTGCCCTCCTGCCCCTGCAGCGCGAACACCGGGATGAACGACAGCGCGATGATCAGCAGGCTGACGAACAGCGCGGGGCCGACTTCCGCTGCCGCGTCGGCGATCAGCGACCAGCGCGCCGCGCCCTGCGGTTCCGCGCCGTCGTGCGCGTCGCGCCAGTGCTCCAGATGCTTGTGCGCGTTCTCGATCATCACCACCGCCGCATCGACCATCGCGCCGATCGCGATGGCGATGCCGCCCAGCGACATCAGGTTCGCCGTCACGCCCTGCAAGTGCAGCGCGATGAACGCGGCCAGCACGCCCAGCGGCAGGCTGACCACCGCCACCAGCGCCGAACGCAGGTGGCCGAGGAACAGGACGCAGACCAGCGCAACCACCAGGAACTCCTCCAGCAGCTTGCCCCACAGGTTGTCCACCGCCGCGTCGATCAGCTGCGCGCGGTCGTAGGTCGGCACGATCTCGACGCCAGCCGGCAGGCTGCGCTTCAGGTCGGCGAGCTTGGCCTTGACCGCCTCGATCGCGGCCTTCGCGTTCTTGCCCGAGCGCAGCACGACGATGCCGCCAGCCACTTCGCCCTGGCCGTCCAGTTCGGCGATGCCGCGCCGGAAGCTCGGCCCGCGCCGCACCGTGGCGATTTCGCCCAGCAGCACCGGCACGCCGTTCGCATTGGTGCCGACCGGCACGCGCTCGAAGTCCTCGCGGCTGCGCAGATAGCCTTCGCTGCGCACCATCAGCTCCGCCTCGCCCTGCTCGATCACCGAGCCGCCGCTGGCGCCGTTGGCCGCGCGCACCGCGTCCATCAGCTGCGCCACGGTCATGCCGCGCGCGGCCAGCGCCGGCGGGTCCGGCACGATCTGCCAGGCGCGCTCCATGCCGCCCAGGCTGGCCACCTCGGCCACGTCCGGCACGGTCTTCAGCTGGTAGCGCAGGAACCAGTCCTGCAGCGCGCGCAGTTCGCCGAGGTCGTGCTTGCCGCTGCGATCGACCAGCGCGTATTCGTAGACCCAGCCCAGGCCGGTGGCATCGGGGCCGAGCGAGGGATTGACCCCGGCCGGCAGCCGGTCGCGCACCTGGCTCAGGTACTCCAGCACGCGCGAACGGGCCCAGTACAAGTCGGTGCTGTCGTCGAACAGCACGTAGACGTAGGAGTCGCCGAAGAACGAATAGCCGCGCACCGTGCGCGCGCCGGGCACCGACAGCATGGTGGTGGCCAGCGGATAGGTGATCTGGTCCTCGACCACCTGCGGCGATTGCCCGGCCCAGCCGGTGCGGATGATCACCTGGGTGTCGGACAGATCCGGCAACGCGTCCAGCGGCGTGTGCAGCAGCGAGAACATGCCGGCCGCGGCCAGCACCAGCGCGGCCAGCAGCACGAACACGCGATGGGCGACGGCGGCGCGGATCAGGGCGGCGATCATGGCTGGCCTCCGCCCGGCATGGCATGCCCCGCGTGCGGGTCATGCGGGGTTGCCGGATGGGCGGCGCTGGCCGCCGCTGCGGGTGCAGCAGCGCCCTCGCCAAGGCGCTCCAGCGCACCGGACAGGCTGGCCTCCGAGTCGATCAGGAACTGGCCGGAGACGACGACCTGCTCGCCGCCGTGCAGGCCATCGAGGATCTCCGTGTAACCGTCGGCCGAGCGGCCGGTGCGCACGGCGAGCGGGCGGAAGCGGCCGTCCGCCTCCGCCACGATCACCCGCGTCTGCGCGCCGGTGGCGATCAGTGCGTCGCTCGGCACCACCGGCACCGCCTCGCCTTCGGCCGGCTGCAGTTGCACGGTGGCGAACATGCCCGGACTCAGCCGGCCGTCCGGGTTGGCCAGCACGATGCGCGCGCGCTGGGTGCGCGTGGCGCTGTCGATGTCCGGCAGCAAGGTCTCCACGCTGCCGTGGAACACCTGCCCGGGCAACGCATCGAGCGTGACGGTGACCGGCGTGCCGTCGCGCACCGTGCCGGCGACAGCCTGCGGCAGCGATGCCTCGACCCACACCGTGGCCAGGCCGTTCAGGCTCATCAGCGTCTGCCCGGCGCCGACCCGCTGCCCTTCAAGCACTTCAAGCGTGGTGACCACGCCGGTCTGCGGCGCATGCAGCGTGATCGGACCAGCAGCACGTGCCGCGCGGATATCCGCGGCGGTGAGACCAAGCACCTGCAGGCGCTCGCGGGCGGCGTGGCGCAGCGCCTTCGCGTCGGCCGACTGCGCGTTCTGCAGCGCGTCGTACTCGGCCAGCGCACTGCTCCACTGCGGCGCCAGCAGTTCGGCCAGCGGCTCGCCCGCCGCCACTTTCGTGTACGGCGCACGCACGTGCAGCTGGCTGACCACCGCATCGACGCGGGCGCTGACCGCGCTCGCCTCGCGCGGATTCCACGTCACCGTGCCGGGCACCTGCAGCGTGGTCGACAGCACACGGCGCCCGACCGGCACGGTACGCACGCCCAGGTTCTGCACGGTGGTCGGGTCGATTCGCACGACGCTCTCGTCAGGGCCACCGCCGTCGGCGTAGCGCGGCACCATCTGCATGCCCATCGGCGACAAGCCAGGCTTGTCGAAATGCTGGCCCGGCGCCATCGGGTCGTACCAGTACAACACCTTGCCGGCGGCGTCGGCCGCAGCCGCCGACGCAGGCGTGGACGAGGGCGCGACCGCGGCCTGGCGGCGACCGCCGAGGTAGCCGGCCACGAGCAGGGCTGCCGCGGCGGCAACCGCGGCAACAACGATCAGCGGACGCTTCATGGCGTCACCTCCGAAGGCAGCAGATAGGCAAGCGAAGCCCACAGCCGCGCATGCGCAGCGAGCGCGTCGGCATAGCCCAGGCGCAGTTCGATCTCGGCGCGGCGGGCATCCAGCCACGGCTGCAGCGGGCCGCCGCCGCGGTAGCCGGCCAGCGCGATGTGCGCGCGATCGCGTGCCAGCGGCAGCAGCGTTTGCCGATAGCGTGCGATCTGTTGCTCCCAGCCCTGCCACGCCGCCAGCGCCCGCGTCACCGCCTCGCGCTGGGCACGCCGCGCGTCCTCGTGATCGGCCTGCACGGCATCCCGCTGCGCCTGGCTGGCGCTGATGCCACGATCCTGCCGGTTGCGCGTGAACAGCGGCAGGCTGACACCCACCTCCAGCATCACCATGTCCGACAGGCCCGGCGCGCGCCGGCCATAGCTGGCGCTCACGCTCCAGTCCGGGCGCCTGGCCGCACGCGCCTGATCGAGCGCCGCCTGCGCCAACTGCTCGCGCGCCGCCCACGCCTGCAGCGGTGCTTGCTGGTCGATGGCGGAGACCAGGCGCTCGGCGGCCACCGGCAGCCGGCTGAAATCCTTGGTCGCGGCGAGTGCGCCGGGCGGTGTCCCCAGCCAGCGCTGCAGGCCCGCCTGCGCAGCCAGCCGATCGGCCGCGACCGCCTCCAGCCGATTGTCCAGCGCGGCCAGTTCGGCCTGCGCCGCCAGCGCATCCACCGCGCTGCCTTCGCCGCCGCGCAGGCGCGCCTGGGCGATCCGCACCGCCAATGCCGCCTCGTCGTGCAGGTCAGCCAGCAAGATCCGCTGCTGCTCGACCAACCACGCGTCGATCCAGGCATCGGCGATGCGCTCGCGCACACTTTGCTCGGCGGCTACGCGATCGGCTTGCGCCGCATCGATCCGCGCGCCGGCCAAGTCGCGCTCCGCACGGCGTGCGCTGCGCGACGGAATGGCCTGCATCACGCCGACAGTGCGCGCCGTCATGCCGTCCGAGCGCAGGCTGAAGGCACCCGGCTCGGTGACGGGGAAATTGGCAAGCCCGAACGTGAGCACGGGATCCGGCAACTGTCCGGCCCGCGCCGCTTCCTCGCGGGCGGCGGTACCGTCGGCGGCACGCGCCTCCATCTGCGGCGCGCGCGCCAGACCTTGCTGCACGGCCGCTTCCAGGGTCAGCGGTGCTTCGGCGGCAGAGGCCGCCACGGCCATGGCCCCGCCCAGGAGCAAAGCCAACCCCGCCACCATCGGGCGCCGGGTCAATCGCATGGACAACATGGGTGAACACTCCGTCGATCTGCAAACCACGCCGCGCCACGCAGGCACGACGTCCGTCGGTGGATACCGCGACGGGTCAGATCAAATCAGGAGCGAGCAGAACAACAAGCGGGGGACGGGTGGTGGCGCCTGCAGGCGGTCGTGCCGCGCCAGGCTCCGCTGCGTCGGTGACGCCACCGCCGCCACCGACGGCGACTCCGGCGGCAACGCGGCCAGTGTGCTGGCCGGCACCGTAGCGCTGCGTGCGTCGACCTGGGTGGCGTGGTCAGGCTGGCAGTGCTGGTGGCATAGCGGGTCGACCGGCGCCGCCGGCATTTCCGCACAACGGTCGCCCATCGCCGCCATCGAGGACGAGTGCACCGCCACGGCCACTGCGTCCGCACCAGCCGACGCCGGTGCGCTGGTGCACGCATACGCCGCCACCGCCACCTGCTGCCACAGCAGCAGCAGCACCACCAGCCACGCAAGGTGGCGGCGGGTGACCGGGCGGAGGCGGAAGGCGCGTTTCATCTCACGGGCACTGTAGCGCCAGGGGCGGCGGCGTAATTGATGCGGATCAAACCGGCGGCACTCACGCACCCGGGCCGTGCGTCGCATAAACGCGGGTCGAGCCGTCGCGGCCGATCAGCACCACGTCGTAGCGCTCGGGCGCGCCCATCTCCATGCCGGGCGAACCCATCGGCATGCCTGGTGCGGCCAGCCCGATCGCGTCGGGACGTTCGGCGAGCAGGCGGCGGATGTCGTCCACCGGCACGTGCCCTTCGATCACGTAGCCGTCGATCACCGCGGTGTGGCAGGACATGGCGCGGTCCGGCACGCCGAAGCGCGCCTTCAGCGCCGCCATCGGCTGGTCCTGGTGCACGCTGACGGTGTAGCCGTGCGCGCGCAGGTACTCGACCCATGCGCCGCAGCAGCCGCAGGACGGGTCGCGGTAGACATCGAACGCGTTCGCCGCCAACGCCGCCGGCGCGAACAACAGCGCAAACAGCAGGCTGATGCCCGCACGGGAAAGCCAGCGCTTCATCGTCATTCTCCTGATACGGGGGTGGTTTGCCACTGGACGGACACGATCTTCCAGCCGTCGCCAGCCTTCCTGAGCGTGAGCATCTCGCGGCTGCGCAGCGTGACCGGCTTGCCCTTGATCGTGGCTTCGATCTCGCTTTCGCTGCCGACCATCGCGGTGTCGCCCATCGGCATCGAGCCGAGCGAGACCGGCGTGATCCGCGCCGTTTTCAGGAACGCGATGTCCTCGCCCAGATGGCCGGCGGCGTACTCGTCGCGTGTCTGCGTGTGGCCGCCCTCGCTGACGCGAACATCGGGCGCCAGCAGCGCCAGCACGGCCTCGCGGTCGCCACGCTGCAACGCGGCCTGGAAGGCCCGCGCCGCCGCTTCGGCCGCCGGTGCTGCGCCCGGCTTCATGCCTTCCATCGACAGCGGCGCCTCGACCGCGGGTGCGGCGGCGTGTTCGTGGGCATCGCCATCGGCGGCGGCGTGGCGGTGCCCCGCTTCGCCGGCCATGGCCATGCCCTCCATCGCCGCTGCGCCACGCGCATCCTCGTCGGCGACCCCGCCATGGCTGTGGTCGCCCGCCTCGTCCATGTCGTGATCCTGTGGCGCCCGGGCCACGATGTCCCGGTATTGCGCCGGTGTCATGCCGGGCAGTTTCTGCAGGAACGCGACCATGCTCCAGATGGTGGCGTCGTCGTGGCTGGCGCCCCAAGCCGGCATCGCGCTCATCTTGATGCCGTGCTTGATGACCCAGAACGCCGCGCGCGGGTCGGGCCGGAACTTCGCCAGCTCGGGCGGCTGCGGGTACAGGCCGGGGCGCATCTCGTTCTCGGCCATGCCCGGCGCCAGGTGGCAGCCGGTGCACATCGCCGCGTACTGGCCGGCGCCTTTCAGGATCAGCTGCGGGTCGTCGAGGTTCGGCACCGCGATGTCCTTGGCGTGATGCGCGATCGAGCGCTCGCGCAGCGCCTGCATCAGCGCGTACACCGGCTTCGTGTGGTGGTCGTCGGCACCGATGTTGTAGACGCCGGACCCGACGAAGGCGCCGACGCCGGCGACGACGATGGCGCAGAAAACCGCGAGGGTGATGATGAGTCGTTTCATGGGCTCTCCTCAGAACCAGATGCGCAGGCCGGCAACCCACTGCCGGTCGAAGACTGCCTGATGGTCGGTGCGGGCGAAATCGGCCGTGGCGCCGAAGCGGCGCGTCCAGACTACGCCGAGGTACGGCGCGAATTCGCGCCGGATCTCGTAGCGCAGGCGCAAGCCCAGCTTCGCGTCCGAGATGCCGCGGCCGATGCCGCGTGCCGGATCCGCCTTGCCGTACAGGTTGACCTCCAGCTCCGGCTGCAGGATCAGCCGTTGGGTGAACAGCAGCTCGTAGTCCGCACGCAGGCGCGCCGCGCTGCGGCCGGACGGCCCGACGTAGGCGGTGGCCTGGATCTCGAACCAGTACGGCGCCAGACCCTGCACGCCGAACGCCGCCCAGTTGCGCTGCGGGCCGGCGCCGAAGTCGTGGCGCACGCCCAGCTGCGTGCTCCAGAACGCGGCGACGGCGTGATCCCACAACGCCTCGACCTCGCCATCGTCGAGCCGGCCGCCACGGCGCTCGCCCTCGCTGCGCAGCCACAGCTTGTCCGTGTCGCTGCCGTACCAGCCGGCGGCTTCCCACGACTGGCCATTGCCGTCGCGGCCATGGAACGCTTCGAGCTGATCGACCAGCAGCATGCCGGCCGGCACGCTGCCGTGCATGTGCAGCGCGTGCGCGGAGCTGGCGGCGATGCCGTCGGAATAATCGCCGCTGCGGGCGTCCGCCGGCGCAGGGCCGACCTGCAGCGGCTGCATCGCCATGCCCGGCATCGCTCCCACGTCATGTGCCGCGCCATGGTCCATGCCGTGCATGGGGTGCGTGCCGGCGGGCGCAGCGGCCGGCGTGGCGGGGACGTGTGGCTTCCTCGCCTTCCTGAGCGGCGTCTCCGCCCCCGGTGGCGCGCTGCTGCCGGCGCTGGCCGGCATCGCCATGCCGTGCATGCCGGCGTGGTCCATGCCCGGCATCGCGCCCATGTCCATCGGCGCCGTGCCGCCTGACGAGGCCGGCGCGCTCTGCGCCGTCGCCGCCGGCGGCATGGCCAGCAGCAGTGCGGCCAGCAGCAAGGAGCGGCGCAGGGAAACCGCGGTGATCCGGTGGTTCGTGCTCATGCCACCACCACCTCGCGGAACATGCCCGCCTCCATGTGATACAGCAGATGGCAGTGGTAAGCCCAGCGCCCCGGTGCGTCGGCGGTCACCGCGTAGCTGATGCGCTGCGCCGGCTGCACGTTGATGGTGTGCTTGCGCACCTGGAACCGGCCATCCGGATTTTCCAGCTCGCTCCACATGCCGTGCAGGTGGATCGGGTGGTTCATCATGGTGTCGTTGACCAGCACGATGCGCAGGCGCTCGCCGGTGTTGAAGTGCACCGGCTTGGCGTCGGCGAACTTGACGCCGTCGAACGACCACATGAAGCGCTCCATGTTGCCGGTCAGGTGCAGTTCGATCTCGCGGCCGGGTGCGCGCGCGTCGAGCGGGCCGCCGACGGTGTGCAGGTCGGCGTAGGTCAGCACGCGGCGGCCGTTGTCGCGCAGGCCGATGCCCGGGTCGTCGAGGTTGCTGCGCGGCGTGTCGACGTGCATGTCCACGCCGGGGCCGTATTCGGTGCGGGCATGGCGCACGGCGGGCGCGGCGGCCATGCCGGCGTGATCCATGCCGGGCATCGCGGCATGGCCGCCGCCGTGCTCCGCCTGCGACATCGCGCCCATCATGTCGCGCATGTCCAGCCACAGGCGCCGGTCCAGCACCGGCACCTCCGCTTCCATGCCGGCGCGCGGCGCCAGCGTGCCGCGCGCGTAGCCGCTGCGGTCGATCGACTGGGCGAACACGGTGTACGCGCGCGCCTCCGGCGGCTCGACGATCACGTCGTAGGTTTCGGCCGCCGAGATGCGGAATTCGTCCACCGCCACCGGCTGCACGTCCTGGCCGTCGGCGGCGATCACCGTCATCTTCAGGCCGGGAATGCGCACGTCGAAGATGCTGGACGACGAACCGTTGATGAAGCGCAGCCGGATCTTCTCGCCGGGCCTGAAGATGCCGGTCCAGTTGCCCGCCGGCGTCGCGCCGTTCATCAGGTAGGTGTAGGTGTAGCCGGAGACGTCGCCCAGGTCGGTCGGGTTCATGCGCATCTCGCCCCACATCCGGCGCATGGCCAGCGCCTGGCTCAGGCCCTTCTCGCGCACATCGCGAAAGAAATCCGGCACGGTCGGCTGGGCGAAGTTGTAGTAGTCGCTCTGCTTTTTCAGCCTGGCGTAGATGCGCGCGGGATCCTCGTCGGTCCAGTCGTTGAGCATCACCACGTAGTCGCGGTCGGTCGGGTAGCGCTCGGGTCCGGCCGGCTCGATCACCAGCGGGCCGTACAGCGCGTTCTGTTCCTGGAAACCCGAGTGCGAGTGGTACCAGTAGGTGCCGCTCTGGCGCAGCTGGAAGCGGTACAGAAAACTTTCGCCCGGCGCGATGCCGTCGAAACTGAGGCCGGGCACGCCATCCATCCGGAACGGCAGGATGATGCCGTGCCAGTGGATCGAGGTGGGCACGCGCAAGCGGTTGCTCACGCGCAGGTTCACCGTGCTGCCCTCGCGCATGCGCAGCAGCGGACCGGGCACGCCGCCGTTGACGGTGGTCGCCGGCCGCGCCGCACCGGTGAAGTTGACGGTGCGCTCGACGATGTCCAGCGCGAAGTCGGTGCCGCTCAGCACCGTGGGCTGGCCCGGGCTGGTCAGTGCCCAGGCATTCGCGGGCCGCAGCAGTCCGAAGCCGGCCGCCGCGCCGCCCAGGGCCAGGCCCTGCACGAAGCGTCGCCGCGACAGGTCGGTCGCGGGTGACGGAGGAAATGGATGCACGTGGATCTCCTTCGGGGAAGGCACCGATGACCAGTGCCGACACGGGCCGCCGTCCACGCTCGCCGCCTGGCGGGCGTGAAGGCACGGTCGCAACGAACGAGAATCAGCCGGCTGGTGGCCGCAGCGGTGTCGCGTGCACGACACTGGGCGCGGCGGCAAACGGGGGGGAGACGTGCAGCGGCTCCGGCGCCACCGGCACCAGGGCAACCAGGGCGACCGCCGGCAGCATGCTGCCGCACGCCGCCGCACAATGGGCCGACGCCATCCCGTCGTGCTGGCCGGGTAGATGGTCGGCGCAACAATCGGACGCGGCCGGCATGGCGTGCTGGCCATGCTCGGCCGTATGCGTGACGGACGAAACCGGCGCGCCCTGCATGGCGTCGTCGGCCATCAGGCGCGGCATGCCGTGCACCGGTGCCAGCGCGAGAATCAGCCACGCCAGCCATGCCATCGCCCGTAGGGACGGCAAGCGTGCGGCGTGGCGAAGTGCGCGATTCATCGGCACAGCATAGGGTCGGTGCCGGCGAGTCTCAACTCTGGACATGGGTCCATCGACCCATGACCGGCGCCTGCCGCGGTTCGTCCGTCGCCCGACGAACTACTTGGTATAGCCCATGCGCAGCGTGATCTTGTCGCCGGCTTTCAGGTTCGCCACCGACGCCGGCGGGAAATGCAGGCGCAGCGACATGCCTCCCGCGTCTACCTCGACGATGCCGGTCTTGGTATCCACCGAGCTCACCGTGGCCGGCATCATGTGCATGCTGCCGTTCTTGTTGTGGCGCATCATCCTGTGATGCATGCCGCCCATCTGGCCCATTTGCCCCATGCTGCTCGACGCCGATGCCGGCGCCATGCCCCCGGTGTTCTGGGCGCTGACCGTGCCGAATGCCAGGCAAAGGCCGACAGCGGCCGTCGAAGCAACGACTCTTGGCAGGAATTTCATGATGATTCTCCGCACAGGTGGACGGCCGGAGCCGCACCTTCGGCCGGTTGCAACGCTGCAACAAGCGAAGCCTGCACCGCCCCATGTGCAGGAAAGGTTACGCAGCACCGGGGAGGAGCACGGCAGCGGACCTCTATACTGGGCGTCCCCATTCCCGTGATCGCCATGAACTACCGCCACGCCTACCACGCCGGCAATTTTGCCGATGTCCTGAAGCACGTCGTGCTGCTGGCACTGATCGAGTCGCTGCAGGCCAAGCCCACGCCGTTCTGCTACATCGACACCCATGCCGGCAGCGGCAACTATCCGCTGGACGGCTTCGAGGCGGGAAAGACCGGCGAGTTCAAGGACGGCATCGCGCGCCTGCACCCGGCGGAGAAACTGCCGCCGCTGCTGCGCCGCTGGCGCGACGGCATCCTGGGCAGCGCCGACAACGCGGAGGGCCTGAAGCGTTACCCCGGCTCGCCGCTGCAGGTCGCCCGCCTGTTGCGCCCCGGCGACAGCGCCCAGCTGTGCGAGCTGCATACCGAGGAGGCCTGCAAGCTGCGCGACCTGTTCCGCGGCAACCACCAGGTGCATGTGCATGAGCGCGACGGCTACGAGGCGCTGAAGGCGCTGGTGCCGCCGCAGGAGAAGCGCGGCCTGGTGCTGATCGACCCGCCTTACGAGGCTCAGGACGCCGAGTACAAGCTGATCGAGCAGGCGCTGAAACCGGCACTGCAACGCTGGCCCACCGGCGTCTATGCGGTGTGGTACCCGATCAAGCTGCGCAGCCAGGTGCAGCCGTTCCTGCGCCGCCTGCAGCACAGCGGGGTGAAACGCGTCCTGCGCGCCGAGCTGCTGGTGCACCCGGACGACTCGCCGCTGCGCCTCAACGGTTCGGGCATGGTCATCCTCAACGCGCCGTGGAAGCTGGACGACGCCCTGCGCGAACCGCTGCGCGTGCTGGCCGGCCTGCTGGCGCGCGAGCACCCGGCCACGGTGAAACTCGACTGGCTGCTGGACGAGGCCGGCAGCCAGCTGAATACGCCCAGCCCCCTGCCCGCCTCGCGACTACCACCCAGGCCGAACCGTCGCTAAGCTGAGCCCGTCCCCGTGTCCGTCCAGGAACCACGACCATGCGCAACCGCCCCGCCTCGCTGCTGATCCGGCTCGCCCTGCCCGCCGCCCTGCTCGTGCTGGCCGCCTGCGCGCCTGCACCGATCTACAAGACCACCGGCAACGCGGTGCTCGCCACCCCCGCGCAAGTGGCGCAAACGCCGGAGCACTACAGTGGCAACGAAGTCATCTGGGGCGGGCGCATCGTGCACGTCACCAACTTCCAGGACCACAGCGAAATCGAGTTGCTGGCCTACCCGCTGGATTCCTCGCAACGCCCGCGCGCCAACGACAGCGGCAACGGCCGCTTCATCGCCGTGCTGCAGGGCTACATTGAGCCGCTCGACTACCCCGCCGGCGCACTGATGACCGTCGACGGCAAACTCAATGGCACCCGCGCCGGCCAGGTCGGCCAGGCCGACTACCTGTTTCCGCTGGTCGACGTGACGCAGTCGCACGTGTGGACCGCCGAGGAAATGCAGAAGGGCCGCAGCAACGTGCACTTCGGACTCGGCGTGGGCGTCGGCATCCGCTGAGTCGCTGCAGCGGAGACGCTCTCTCTCCCAGGTGCGATTCCACGGGCGGCGACGTCCAATCGAGGGGCCGGGCAAGCGTCCATTACAATGGCCGTCCATTCCTTGCCCAGGCCCGCGCATGTCTTCCCACGCCAACCCCATCAAGGCCATCTTTCTCGCGCTGGGGGCGAACTTCGCCATCTTCGTGGCCAAGCTCGTCGCGGCCGTGGTCACCGGCTCCGGCGCGATGATGGCCGAGGCGGTGCACTCGCTGGCCGACTGCGGCAACCAGGGCCTGCTTCTGCTCGGCATCCGCCAGGCCAAGCGTCCGCCGTCCGACGAATTCCCGCTGGGCTGGGGCCGTGCGCTGTACTTCTGGTCGTTCCTCGTCGCCATCCTGTTGTTCAGCGTCGGCGGCATGTTCTCGATCTATGAAGGCGTGCACAAGCTCACCCACCCCGAACCGCTGAAGTGGCCGTGGCTGGCGATGGGCGTGCTGGTGTTCGGCATCGTGGTCGAAGGCATCTCGATGCGTGGCTGCCTGCAGGAAGTGAACAAGGCACGTGGTGACCAGGATCTGTGGACGTGGTTTCGCGAAACCCGCTCCAGCGAACTGCTGGTGATCTTCGGCGAAGACCTGGCCGCCCTCGTCGGCCTCTGCCTGGCCGCGCTCGCGGTGGGCGCCACCATGCTTACCGGCAACCTGATGTTCGACGCCGCCGGCACCATTGCCATCGGCACCCTCCTGATCGTCGTCGCCGTGCTGGTGGCGATCGAGGTGAAGGCGCTGCTGATCGGCCAGGGCGTGGAACCGCGCCGCCGCGACCAGCTGATGAGCTTCCTGAAGAACCGCCCCGAAGTCGCCGACGTCCTCAACCTGATCACCCTGCAGATGGGCGCCGACGTGATGGTGGCGGTGAAGGCGCGCATGCAGCCCACCGCCAACCTGATCGATGCGATCAACACCGTCGAGGCGGCGATGAAAGCGCAGTTCGGCGAAGTGCGCTGGAGCTTCTTCGAGCCGGACAACGCGGACTGATCGCTCCGGCTGCGTCCCCCCGCAACCCCGCAAAGCTTCCGGCAGATCCCATGCGCAATCCCCTGCAAGAACAACTCCTCAAGGCCGGCCTGGTGAACAAGGCCAAGGCGGCGCAGGTCGTGCGCGAGCAGGCGAAGAAGCACAAGGGCAAGGGGCCGGCGGCACCGAGCGCGGAGCAACTTGAGGCGCAGCGATTGCAGACGGAGAAGGCTGAGCGCGACCGGGCCATCGCGGCGGAGCGCAACGCGCAGGCGCGCGCGAACGAGACGCGGGCGCAGGTTCGCCAGATCGTCGAGGCGCACAAGGTGAAGCGCGAGGGCGAGATCGCCTATCGCTTCACCGACGGCGACAAGATCAAGGACGTGCTGGTGAACGCGCCGCTGCGCGCGCAGCTGGCCGCCGGCACGCTGGTGATCGTGCGCCACGGTGAAGCTTATGAGCTGTTGCCGCGTGCGGCCGCCGACAAGATCCGCGAACGCGACGCGGCGCTGATCGTGCTCGACCACGGCCACACCGAAGCCGGCAGCGGCAGCGACGCGGACGACGAGTACTACAAACGGTTCGAGGTGCCGGACGACCTGATCTGGTAGGAGCCCGCTCGCGGGCGATGCTTTGAAGGTCGGGATTCGGGATTCGCGAGATCAAAAGCATCGCCCGCGAGCGGGCTCCTGCAAGGGATCAGCGCTTCGCCTGCAGCAAATCCCAGCCGTTGCCGTACAGGTCCTCGAACACCGCCACCGTGCCGTAAGCTTCGTGCCTCGGTTCTTCGCGGAAGTGCACACCTGCGGCGCGCATGCGCTGCCAGTCACGCTGGAAATCGTCGGTGTGCAGCAGCAGGAACACGCGACCGCCGGTCTGGTTGCCGATGCGCGAGGCCTGTTCGTCGCCTTTGGCCTTCGCCAGCAGCAGGCGCGTTTCGCTGGAACCGGGCGGCGCCAGCAGCACCCAGCGCTTGCCGCTACCCATGTCGATGTCTTCGATCAGTTCGAAACCGAGCGCGCGGGTGTACCAGGCGATCGCCTCGTCGTAGTCGGCGACCAGCAGCGCGAGTGCGCCGAGATGCTGCTTCATCGCTTGCCTGCCTTGATCATCGGCAACGGGCCCAGTTCGGACTGCAGCTTTTTCGTCAGCCGGGCGCGGATCAGCGCATAGGCGTCGAGCACCAGCGCCTGCAGCTCAGCCGTGCTGAAGCGTCGTGGTTCAACCACCGAGACCCAGCGCGCCCGCGCCAGATAGGGCGCGGGAATGATGCCGGGCAAGTCGGTGAGTTCGAGGAAGCGCTCGTCCGCCACCTTGAACGCCAGCCGGCCGCCGTCGCGGCCATCGGCATGGGTCATGGCGAACATCCTGCCGCCCACGCTGAACACCAGGTTGTCGCCCCACTTGATGTCGATGGTGACGCCGGGCCAGCGCTCGCACAGCCGCTGCAACCGGGCCGCGGTAATGCCTCGGGATGACTGGTCGGTCATGGGCTGCCTCATGGGAATCGACGCCCATTGTGAGGTGTTGCGGAGCCACTGTCAGGCATACCGTACTGCAACATGAACGGCCGAAGGTGACACCCAACCTCACACCAGCGTCATGGCGTGCCTGCTGTTTCTGGTTGCATAATCATGCTGCATTGCACACAATACGCAAAAGTATGGAACGCCCATGATTCCCGCGATCGACTTTGTTGCCCCCACCTCACACGCCTCGCTGCCGCCTCGCAGCGCCCTGCGTTTTGCCCGGCGACCCGCAGCGGCGTCAGGTGGCGAGAAGGTGCTCACGCAGGATGGGCGCGAGTTGCTGTTGCGGGCGATCGACCCAAACGACGTAGCGGCCATGCAGCGCTGTTTCACCCGCTTGTCGCCGGAGGAGATCCGCCGCCGCTTCCTGCATGCGATGTCCGAGTTGCCCGCGCCGATGGCGCAGCAGTTGTGCCGGATCGATCCCTCGCGCGAAACCGCTTTCGTGCTGATGGATGAGTCCTTCCACCCGGCCGAGATGCGCGGCGTGGGTCGCATTTACGTCGACGACACCACCGACACGGCCGAGTTCTCGGTGCTGGTGGAGCATGCCTGGAGCCGCATCGGCCTGGGTGCGCTGCTGATGCAGCGGCTGGTCGACGATTGCCGACGTCGCGGCTTGTACGAACTGTGGGGTTACGTGTTGCAGGAAAACCGACCGATGCTGCAGCTGTGCAAGGAACTCGGCTTCACCCAGCGCGCGATCCCCGACGAACCCGGCACCATGCTGATCACCTTGAAACTGTAGAAACGCGCAGCGCCCGCCCTCCAAGGTCAGCCCGGCTGCCGCGTTACACTTGTCGGCTATGCCCAGCCCGATCAAGCATCCGCCCCTCCCCGCCACTCCCCGACAGCGCCGCTACTGGACGCCACCCCACGGCTCGGCCCGCGCCTTGCTGCTGGCCGAGGCGGCACGTACGCACGAGGGCCTGCTGGTGGTGGTCGCGCGCGATACCCAGCGCGCGCAGGCGCTTGAATCGGAACTGACGATCTTCGCCGACGGCCTGCCGGTGCTGCAGTTCCCGGACTGGGAGACGCTGCCCTACGACGCGTTCAGCCCGCATCCGGAGATCGTCTCCCAGCGCATCGCCACGCTGTACCAGTTGCCCAACGTGAAGCGCGGCGTGCTGGTGGTGCCGGTGGCGACGCTGATGCAACGCATTGCGCCGCGCGCGCACATCACCGGCTCCGGCCTGGTGCTGGCCAAGGGCCAGAAGCTCGACCTGGCCAGCGAGCAGCGACGACTGGAAGCCTCTGGCTACCGCCACGTGCCGCAGGTGGCCGAACCGGGCGATTTCGCGGTGCGTGGCGCCCTGCTCGACATCTTCCCGATGGGCACGGTCGAGCCTTACCGCATCGAGCTGTTCGACGACGAAGTGGACTCGATCCGCAGCTTCGATCCGCAGACCCAGCGCTCGCAGCAGCAGGTGGAACGCGTCGACCTGCTGCCCGCCCGCGAATTCCCGCTCACCGACGAAGCGGCCAAAGACTTCCGCAACAACCTGCGCGAGCGCTTCCCGATCGACGTGCGCCGTTGCCCGCTGTACCAGGACATGAAGGAGGGCGTGACACCCGGCGGCATCGAGTACTACCTGCCGTTGTTCTTCCCTGCCACCTCCACCTTGTTCGACTACCTCGCCGACGACGCCTTGTTCGTGCTCGGCGAAGGCGCGGGCGAGGCGGCCGACCAGTTCTGGGCGCAGACGCTGGAACGCTACGACCAGCGCGCCCACGACATCGAGCGCCCGGTGCTGCCGCCGGCCGAGCTGTACCTGCCGCCGGACAAGCTGCGCGAGCAACTCAACAAGCGCCTGCGCGTGGACGTGGTGGAGCCCGGCCACGAGCACGCCATCGACACCGGCACGCAGCCGGCGCCGGAGTTGCCGCTCAACCGCAAGGGCGAGGAACCGGGTGCCGCGCTCAGCCACTTCGTTTCCAGCTACCCCGGCCGGGTACTGATCGCCGCCGATTCGGCCGGGCGGCGCGAGGCCTTGATCGAGACGCTGGCGACGGCCGGGTTGAAGCCGCAGAACGTGGACGACTGGCAAGCCTTCTCTCCCCGCGGCCACGGCGAAGACCCGGTGGCCGAACGGGACCTGCCACGCTTCGCCATCACCATCGCCCCCCTGGAGCAGGGTTTCGCGCTGACCAGGCCGGCGCTGGTCGTGCTGACCGAGCGCGAGCTGTACGGCGAACGCGTGCGCAGCGAACGCGACCGCAAGCGCCGCCGCGGCACGGCGCGCGATCCGGAAAGCATCATCCGCGACCTCACCGAGCTCACCCTCGGCGCGCCGATCGTGCACGTGGACCACGGCGTGGGCCGCTACCAGGGCCTGGTCTCGATGGACGTGGGCGGCATGGACGGCGAGTTCCTCACCATCGAGTACGCCAAGGGCGACAAGCTCTACGTGCCGGTGTCGCAGCTGGGTCTGGTCAGCCGCTACTCCGGCACCGCGCCGGAACTGGCGCCGCTGCATTCGCTGGGCGGCGACGCATGGGAACGCGCGCGCAGGAAGGCCGCCGAGAAAGTGCGCGACGTCGCCGCCGAGCTGCTGGCGATCTATGCACAGCGCCAGGCGCGCGGCGGCGAGTCGCTGCCGATCGATCGCCAGCTGGTGGAGGAATTCGGCGCCAGCTTCCCGTTCGAGGAAACCCCCGACCAGGAAAGCGCGATCGAGGCGGTGCTGGGCGATCTCGCCGCGCCGCGCGCGATGGACCGGGTGATCTGCGGTGACGTCGGCTTCGGCAAGACCGAGGTGGCGCTGCGCGCCGCCTTCGCCACCGCCACCGCCGGCAAGCAGGTCGCCGTGCTGGTGCCGACCACCCTGCTCGCCCAGCAGCACTACCGCAACTTCGCCGACCGTTTCGCCGACTGGCCGGTGCGCGTGGACGTGCTGTCGCGCTTCAAGTCCGCCAAGGAAGTGAACGAGGCGCTGAAGCGCCTGGCCGACGGCCAGATCGACGTGATCGTGGGCACGCACAAGCTGCTGCAGTCGGACATCAAGTTCAAGAATCTCGGCCTGGTCATCGTCGACGAGGAGCAGCGTTTCGGCGTGCGCCAGAAGGAGCAGCTGAAGAAACTGCGCGCCGAGGTCGACCTGCTGACCATGACCGCCACGCCGATCCCGCGCACGCTGAACATGGCGATGGCCGGCCTGCGCGACCTGTCGCTGATCGCCACCCCACCGGCGCACCGCTCGGCCGTGCGCACCTTCATCTCGGCGTGGGACCCGGCCACGATCCGCGAGGCACTGCAGCGCGAGCTGTCGCGCGGCGGCCAGGTGTACTTCCTGCACAACGAGGTGCAGAGCATCGAACGCACCGTGCGCGAACTCGAAGAACTGGTGCCCGACGCACGCATCCGCGTCGCCCACGGCCAGATGCCCGAGCGCGAGCTGGAAAGCGTGATGGCGGATTTCCACCGCCAGCGCTTCAACGTGCTGGTGTGCACGACCATCATCGAAACCGGCATCGACATCCCGACGGCCAACACCATCATCATCGACCGCGCCGACCACTTCGGCCTGGCGCAGTTGCACCAGTTGCGCGGTCGCGTGGGTCGCTCGCACCACCGCGCTTACGCCTACCTGGTGGTGCCGGATCGCAAGTCGATCACCGCCGACGCGCAGAAGCGGCTGGAGGCGCTGGCCTCGCTGGAGGAGCTCGGCGCCGGCTTCACCCTGGCCACCCACGACCTGGAGATCCGCGGCGCCGGCGAGCTGCTCGGCGACGAGCAGTCCGGCCAGATCCAGGAGATCGGCTTCGGCCTGTACACCGAGCTGCTGGACCGTGCCGTGCGCGCGCTGAAGTCGGGCAAGGTGCCGGATTTCGATCTCAGCTCCGAGCACGAGACTGAAGTCGAACTGCACCTGCCCGCACTGATCCCCGACGATTACCTGCCCGACGTGCACACGCGCCTGACCCTGTACAAGCGCATCGCCAGTGCACGCAGCGAGGACGAGCTGCGCGACCTGCAGGTGGAGATGATCGACCGCTTCGGCCTGCTCCCCGAACCGACGAAGCAGTTGTTCGCGGTGGCCAGCCTGAAACTGATGGCTACCCCGCTGGGCATCCGCAAGCTCGACTTCGGCGCCAACGGCGGGCGCATCGTGTTCCGCGAGAAGCCCGAGGTCGACCCACTGGCCATCATCAAGCTGATCCAGACCCAGCCGCGCGTGTACAAGCTCGACGGTCAGGACAAGTTGAAGGTGATCCTCGACCTGCCCGGTGCCAGCGAGCGCATCCGCAGCGCGCAGGACGTGCTGGTGCTGCTGGGCGCGCGCCGCCCACGCTGAACCACGGGCGCCTGCTTTCCTCGCGAGCGGGAAGGGCCCGCCATGGCCTATCCGACGGCCCGGAGTGACCCAATGCGTCCGCTTTGGCCCCCTCCGGGCCGGCAGCCTTGGCCATGGTGACGTCGCCGCACGCCCGCCACCCCGAACGGCCGCTCTCCCGCGGCGTCAGCGCTTCATCGCGGCACGGCATGATCCGTGCTTGACATACTTGCATTGTATCCTGCAGCGTTGGGAATTGGCCCCGGGAATCCCCGCGCAGGCCAGGACCCACCTGCAAATCGAGTCGTGGGTCGCAGACGCCCTGCGCGCGCTGCCGCCACCGGCAACCGCGCAGAACAGGAAAGCCGAGTGGAGAAGCCGGTCACATTGCCAGCAATCCAACGCCGTGGCCGGTGGTCGCTTGCGTTCGGCTTGCTGTTGCTCTGGATCGGCGTGGCCCATGCCGCCGGCATGCCGCTCAACGGCGCCTGGCAGGAGGTTGCCCCGGGCGACACGCCACAGAGCGTGATGGATGCCTATCGGGCCGGCCACCTGAGGAGTTTCGACCCGTCCATGCTGCAACGCTTTCCGCGCAACGAGCTGGGCAACTGGGTGGTGATCGCGGCGCAGCCGCCGTGGAACAACGAAGATCGCGTGCTCACCGTCTACCCGGCGCCGATGGGTGCGATCAGCGTGTTCTACGGCGACCAGGTACGGCGACTGGCGATGAACGATTTCAGTGCCCATGGCCACGGCCACGGTCGGCTGGCGTGGCGCGTGCCGGCCGGCTTGCCGGCGTCCACGCCGATCCTGCTGCGCGTGGAGCCGACGCAGACCGTCAGCGCGCCGATCCGTTTTCACATCCTGCCGTGGGACACCTACCTGCAGCGCGATACCCAGTGGCTGGTGTTCGCCAGCACCTGCTTCGCCGTGATGCTGGCGATGGTGATGATGGCGTTGTTCTTCTCGCTGATGCTGCGCGACATCACCTATGCCTGGTATGCAGGCTACGTCGTCTGCTACGCGCTGATCCAGGGCATCCAGACCGGCTTCGTGTTCCATCCGCTGCGCTGGCAATGGCTGGTCGACTCCAGCACCCTGGTCGGCGCGGTGGCGGTGGCCTTGTCGGTCGCATTCGCGTCGCTGTTCATGATGCGGTTCTGCGATCTGCGCCGACACGCGCCCCTGCTGCAGGTACCGGTGGTGGCCATGGCGGTGGGCATGATCCAGCTGGTGCTGATGCGCTGCAGCGGCATCCCGTTGCTGATCTCGATGGCACAGGCCCTGCTCAACCCACTGCTGATGATCGGCGCGCTGCTGCTGCTGGTGGCCGGCGTGATCGCCGCGCTGCGCGGCTCGCGCCAGGCCTGGTTCTTCCTCGCCGGCTGGACGCCGTTGCTGCTGCTGACCGCGCTGACCAGCGCCCAGGTCAACGGCGCCCTGCCCCATGCCGACTGGCTCAACGATCTCAGCCTGGCCGGCGGCGCCTTCGAGGCGGCGGTGCTGTCACTGGGCCTGGCCGATCGCGCGCTGCAACTGCGCCAGGATCGCGATGTGGTGCAGGTGCTGGCCGATCACGACTCGCTTACCCGCCTGCTCAACCGTCGCGCCTGGACCGAACGCGCCAGCGCGATGCTGGCCGGCAGCCAGGCGCCTTCGCTCGCCGTGCTGTTCCTCGACCTGGACCACTTCAAGCAGCTCAACGACCGCCATGGGCACAACACCGGCGACCGCGCCCTGGTAGCCGTGGCCACCACGCTCAGTGCGGAACTGCGCCCGGGCGACCTGTTCGGACGCCACGGCGGCGAGGAGTTCGTGGCGATGCTCGACGGTATCGACGCGCAGGAGGCGATGCAGGTGGCCACGCGCCTTTGCCGCCGCGTGCATCGACTGGAGATTCCGGTGCGCGACGAGGAGCAACTGCTCAGCGTCAGCATCGGCGTGGCCATGCGCCAGCATGGCGACACCCTGGAGTCGCTGATCGAACGCGCCGACCAGGCGATGTACCGGGCCAAGCTGCACGGCCGCAACCGGGTGTGCCTGGACGAATTCACCAGCCGCGCCGCGCGCGAGCGCGGCGAGAAGCGTCTGCGCGTGGTGGAGACGCGGCGCGAGGAAGTTTGAGGCGCGACGCTAGCCGGCGAGCGCGTGTGCCGCAGCCACCACGTCGGCCTCGCCCGGCAGCACCAGCAGCGCAGCACCGGCCAGCGGGGTGAAGGTGTCGGCACCGACCACGCGATGCAACGGCGTCGCGCCGAAGCCGCCTTCGACGATCGCGGTGATCACGCCCTCGCCCACGCCCGCGCTCTTGCGGCCCTCGTCCAGCACCAGGATGCGCTTGGCGGTTTTCGCCTGCGCGGCGATGAAGGCGTCATTGAGCGGTGCCAGCCAGCGCAGGTCGACCACGCGCACCTTCCACTGCAGCTCCGCCTCGATCGTGCGCGCGGCGCGCAACGCCATCGGCACGCCGTTGCCGAAGGTGAACACCACCAGGTCGTTCGCCTTTTCGTTGTAGATGCGGCTCTCGCCCAGCGTCATCGCCTGGTCCGGTGCCGGATAGTCGAACTGCCACTGGCCGTCGCCGGCCTCGTACAGATCCTTGGTCATGTACAGCGCGATCGGTTCGAGGAAGGCGCACACACGGCCGTCCACCTTCGCCAGCGCCATCAGCGTGCGCAGCATCATCGCCGCGTCGTCGCCGCGGCTGGGGCAGCCGACCACCAGGCCGGGGATGTCGCGCAGCGCGGTGATCGAGTTGTCGTTGTGGAAGTGGCCGCCGAAGCCCTTCTGGTAACCCAGCGAGGCCACGCGCATCACCATCGGGTTGCGGTACTGGCCGTTGGAGAAGAACTGCAGCGATGCCGCCTCGCCGCGGATCTGGTCGCAGGCGTTGTGGAAATACGCCAGGTACTGGATCTCCGGCAGCGGCAGCATGCCCATGTTGGCGTAGCCCTGGGCCAGGCCCAGGATCATGGTTTCATCCAGCAGCGTGTTGAACACGCGGCTGCCCTTGAAGGTCTTGTTGAGGCCCTTGGTGACGGTGTACACGCCGCCCTTCTGCGCCACGTCTTCGCCGAACAGCAATGCCTCGGGGTACTTCGCCAGCAGGTCGTGCAGGGCCTGGCCGATCTGGATGGCCAGATGCCGCGGCGGCAGCTTCTCGGGCAGCTTCGCCTCGCCGCCGAACACCTTCAGGCGCTGCGCCGCATAGTCGGCACGCGTGGCCTCGGCGTTCACCGCCGCTGGCGTGTACGGCGCCAGCGGGGCCATCACGTCCTCCAGCGAGGTCAGCCGATGGCGCGAATCCGCATCCTCGGCGGCGGCGAAGCAGCGCTTGCGGGTGGCCTCGTAGAGATTCAGCAGGTCATCCTTCGAATACAGGCCCGACGCCAGCGCGATAGCGGCCGAGCGCAGCAGCGGATCGGAGCATTCGACCGCAAAGAGCTCCCCGATGCTGCGCCACTCGATCTCGAAATCGGTGCCGGCGTGGCCCATCACGCGGGTGGTCTTCAGGTGCAGGAAGGTCGGCCGGCGCGTGCTGCGGCAATGCTCCACCGCACGCTGCACCTGGGCATAGCCTTCGGCCAGGTCCAGGCCGTTCGCGAAGAAGTAGTCGAGGTTGGCTCGATGCTGGTAGTTGTTCGCCACCCAGCCGCTCGGCGTCTTCACCGAGATGCCGATGCCGTTGTCCTCGCACACGAACAGCACCGGCGCGGGCAGCTTCTGGTACGCCGTCCACGCCGCGGTGTTGAACGCGGTCTGCGCGGTGGCGTGGTTGCTGGAGGCGTCGCCGAACGAGCAGATCGCGATGCTGTCGTCGGGAATCGGCAGCTGGTGGCCGATGCGCTGCGCCTGCTCGATCGCCACCGCGGTGCCCAGCGCCTTGGGCAGGTGCGAGGCGATCGTCGAGGTCTGCGGCAGCACCCACAGCGGCTTGGAACCCCATACCTTGTGGCGGCCGCCGGAAGCCGGGTCGTCCTTGCTGGCGGCGAAGGACAGCGCCGAATCCATCACCGGGTCCATGCCCGGAAGCTTGCGGAAACGCTCGGCCATGAAGCCGCCGGAGCGGTAGTGCAGGAAGGCCGGATCGGTATGCCGGGTCAGCCGCGCGACCATCGCGTTGCCCTCGTGGCCGGATGAACCGATGGTGTAGAACACCTTGTTCTGCACGCGCAGCACGCGGGCCATCAGGTCGAGGTGGCGCGAGATCAGCTGCGATTCCAGCAACTCGCGGAAACCGCGCGCATCGAGCGCACTGCCCGGCAGCACGGCATCGTCGTCGCGCGGCGCGGTGCGCACGTCCCCTTTCCACAACTGCACGAACTCGATGAAGTTCTGGTCGACCACTTCGGCGCGGTTGAAGCCCTTGTGGCGGGAACTGATGGCAAACGGAATGGCAGTCATGGCGGATTCGTCAGTGGTAGTGGGCGGCAACATGGCCGCTCAGCGGGATGAAACAACGGGCAACGGGAAAACCGGCACCTGCAGCGCGCGCAACGCGGCGGCGCGGCGCCGGTCCTTCTCGCGACCGAAGCTTTCGAGCAGGCGGAGCTGGTCGTCGATGCAGGGTACCGGCACGGCCAGGCCGTTCACGCCGGCGAGCACCAGCTTGCCAGGTACCACGGGCTGCCAGCGATCGTCGAGGCGGAGTTCAAGCCCGCCCATCACCTCGACCGGCGCGCCGGGGAAGCGGAAGCGGGCGAAATGCGAGCGGAAGCGGTCGTCGTCCGGCGGCGCGAATGCGGGCTCGCGTTGCGGCGCCCACACCTGCATCAGGGTGTCTGCATCGGCGCGCGAGGTCAGCACGTCCACGTCGGCCACGCTGACCTCGGCACCGAGCACCAGTGCCGCGGCGCTGCCGATCAGGCACCACGGATCGACGCAATGCACGTGCAGGTCCGGCACCACGTCGGCCAGGGTCGCGTACAGCGCAGGCGAGAGATGGCTCATGCGCGACGGCGTTCCCACGCTTCACGACTTTGCCCCCAGATCTCCACCGGCAGATCCTGGAATGGTTCCGGCAGGCGGCCGGGGCCGATCAGGCCTGAACCGAGCCGGCGCGCGACGCGTTGCGATGCGGCATTGTCCGGCGCAATGGTGTGGATCACCTCGGTCCAGCCCAATTGATCGAAGGCCCAGTCGATCGCCGCCACCGAACCTTCCGTGGCGTAGCCCTTGCCCCAGGCATCGCGCAGCAGGCCCCAGCCCACTTCGGTGCCGGGCCAGCCTTCCGGACACCACGGCCCGAGCCGTCCGATCCACCGGCCGCTGCTTTTCTCGATCACCGAAAACATGCCGAAGCCCTGGATGGCCCACGCGCCGGCCATGGACAGGAAACCGCGCCAAGCCACTGCCCGCGGCTGCGGGCCGCCGATATGGCGTGCGTTCTCCGCGTCGGCCATCAGCGTCGCCCATCCCTCGAAATCCTCAGGCCGGGTCGGGCGGAGGATCAGGCGATCGGTTTCAATGCGGATGTCTTGCCAACCCATACAACACTCCGGCCTAAGCGGCGATGCCTGGCGCCCTCATTCCAGCGAAAGCCGGAGGAGCTTCACAACAGCGAAGCTGGTCATCCAGTGTCCCAGGCATGGGGAAAGGCACTGGTTCCCGGCTTTCTCCGGAATGACGAGCCGGAAAGGCGCCTGACGCCCCTGCCTCAGAACGCGTTGATCCCGGTCAGCTCGCGGCCCACCACCAGCTCGTGCACCGTCTCGGTGCCCTCGTAGGTGATCACCGATTCGAGGTTGAGCGCGTGGCGAATGGCCGCGTGCTCGGTGGTGATGCCGGCGCCGCCGAGGATGTCGCGGCACTGGCGCGCGATGTCGATCGCCATGCGGCAGTTGTTCCACTTGGCCAGTGACACCTGGGTCGGCTGCATCTTGCCGGCGTCCTTCAGGCGACCGAGCTGCAGCGACAGCAGCTGCGCGGTGGTGATGCGCCGGGCCATGTCGGCCATCTTCAGCTGGATCGCCTGGTTGGAGGCGAGCGGCTTGCCGAACAGCATGCGCTCGGCGGTGTAGTCGAGCACTTCCTTCAGGCAGGCCTGCGCCGCGCCGATCGGGCCCCAGGTGATGCCGTAGCGCGCCTGGGTCAGGCAGCCGAGCGGGCCCTTGAGACCCTTCACGTTGGGCAGGCGCGCGCTGTCGGGCACGCGCACGTTGTCGAAGAACAGCGCGCTGGTGACCGAGGCGCGCAGGCTCATCTTCTTGTGGATTTCCTGCGCCTTGAAGCCGGCGGTGTCGGTCGGCACCACGAAGCCCTGGATGCCGTCCTCGGTCTGCGCCCAGACAATCGCGATGTGCGCCAGGTTGCCGTTGGTGATCCACATCTTGGCGCCGTTGATGACCCAGTCGCCGCCGTCCTTCTTCGCGTTGGTCTTCATGTTGGCCGGATCGGAACCGCCGTGCGGCTCGGTCAGGCCGAAGCAGCCGATCACCTCGCCGGCGGACATCCGCGGCAGATACTGCTGCTTCTGCTCCTCGCTGCCGTAGGCGAAGATCGGGTACATGCACAGCGAGCTCTGCACCGAGGCGAAACTGCGCAGGCCCGAGTCGCCGCGCTCCAGCTCCTGGCAGATCAGGCCGTAGCTGACGCCGCTCATGCCGCCACCGCCGTACTGCTCGGGGATCGTCGCGCCGAGCAGGCCCAGGCCGGCGATCTCCGGGATCAGCTCCTTCGGGAAGCGGGCCTGGTCGAAGCAGTCGCCGATGATCGGCAGCACCCGCTCGTCGACGAAGCGGCCCACGGAATCCTGCACCATGCGCTCCTCGTCGCTGAGCAGCGCGCGGACATCGTACAGATCGAGCGGATTCAGACGGACAGCCATGGAAGCTCCAGAGGGGGGGGCGCGTAAAAGCCGGTATTGTAGCGCGACCCATGCGCCCGCACAGGCCGGGCGGCCCCGACGGGTGCGTATGGTCCGCGCCTGTCCCGACTCATCTCTCCGCCGCACATCTGCCCCCCGAAAATCCATGTTCAAAGGTGTCTTGCTCGGCTTCATGGCTTTTGCCGCCTTCGCCGCCAGCGACGCGTTCGTGAAGTCGCTGCGCGGCTCGCTGCCGGCCTACGAGGCCGTCTTCTTCGGCGCCGCGCTGGGGCTGACGGCGCTGCCCTTCATCAAGGGAAGCGACGACCGCTGGCGCGACGTGGTGCGGGCGCAGCGCCCGGGCCTGTGGCTGGTGCGTGCGCTCGCCAGCGCGATGGGCAGCATCGCGGCGGTGGTGGCGTTCACCGCGCTGCCGATGGCCGAGGCGTTCGCGCTGATCTTCCTGCTGCCGATCTTCGTCACCATCCTGTCGGTGCTGGTGCTGAAAGAGGCTGTGGGCTGGCGCCGCTGGTCGGCGGTGGTGGCCGGTTTCATCGGCGTGCTGGTGGTGTTGCGGCCCGGCTTTCGCGTACTCGGCATCGGCCACCTGGCGGCGATCGTGTGCGGGCTCTCCGGCGCCGTCTCGATGATCGCGCTGCGCATGGCCGGGCCGCACGAGAAACGCGTCACCCTGTACGGCGCCGGCATGGTCGGCTCGGTGCTGGTGGCCGGCCTGCTGATGCTGGCCAAGTTCCGCTGGCCCGACCTCGCCCAGTGGGGCTTGCTGAT
>NZ_MWIO01000025.1 GCF_004799035.1 Rhodanobacter lindaniclasticus | reverse complement strand
CACGTGGAGTTTGAGTCGGCCGTGTCGTAAACCGACGATTGGATCGCGCCACCGAAAGAAGACGGCCGCATGAACACGACCAATGCCTTGCCGGGAGCGGGTGTGGGCGCTGCCGCATTGGCCGGCGACCTCACCATCATGGACGACTGGCAGCCCGTCAACCCGGCTACCAACAGGATCGCGAAACCCCATTTCATGAAATGCATGCTGTTTCCCCTTTTTGATGTTTTTGACCGCGCCGGTTGGGCCCCTCTTCTTCAACTTGGCGCAGTGCCCTCCGGTGAGTCGAAAGCTGTCATGACATCCACCGGCGCTCCATGGTCAATCTCTCGCGGCTGTTTGTCGAGTCGCATGAAATTGCGAGAAGAATTGAAGGGGACATGGCTAATTGAAATCGTTCACCGCCTTGCGAGGCGAGCTACCTGCCGAAACCGGGACGGAGGCTGAGGTTTCCCCACGTTTTCATGCCGCCACGGCCATCTGATCGAGTAGCGCTGGGGATGGCTTTCGTATCTGCTCCATGAGCTCTTCGAGCCTGGCACTTGACCATCGTCGCAGCAGTGCCTCACGGCCCAGTCGCATGATTGAGTACAGCCGTCGCTTGGATCGAAACGGTGCCAGCCATTGATCTATCCCTGCGGTTTCGCAGGAGAAAATGGGTCAGGTTCATTAATTCACTCGTGGTAAATGAATCCGGCTCCTTGGCTTCCTTTGCTTGGTGTACATTCGCCGGAGATGCCGGCTGACGCAGGAGGTGGTCGTGATGAACCGGAATGTTCTCTTTGCCATGGGTCTGACCTTGCTTGCGCCAGCGGCATGGGCACAAACGGCCGCCAAGCTGGATCCGGGGTCGGCCTCCCAGGTCATACGGAATCAGGAGAGGGAGCATCGGGAGATGCAGAACGCGACGCGCTATATGGAAGAGGCGAGAAAAGGGGTCGGGTTCATTAATCCACTCGTGGTAAATGAATCCGGCTCCTTGGCTTCCTTTGCTTGGTGTACATTCGCCGGAGATGCCGGCTGACGCAGGAGGTGGTCGTGATGAACCGGAATGTCCTCTTTGCCATGGGTCTGACCTTGCTTGCGCCAGCGGCATGGGCACAAACGGCCGCCAAGCTGGATCCGGGGTCGGCCTCCCAGGTCATACGGAATCAGGAGCGGGAGCATCGGGAGATGCAGAACGCGATGCGCTATATGGAAGAGGCGGAGCGCCGGTCCTGGCTGAAGTCCGCGGCCAATCTTGCCAAGCTCCGCGTCAAGCTGGCCGAGGCATGGCAAAGCCTGGGCTTGTCGCCGCAGGGTGCCAACCTGGTCGCCAAGGCCTACGACCCGAATCTCGCTGCGCGCATGCACCGCGATTTGGCTCGCGGCAAAAGCGACGAGGAAGTGGCGGAAATGCTGCAGTCTGCTATCAGGCAAAAGCGCTATCTGGAAGCCGACCAGCTGCTGATCGATTACGAGCGAAACAGGCTCAGGATGGGCGCGAACCACACAGCCGAAGTGAGCCGGTGAGCCGACTCAAGGAAAGAGCTGTCGGGAAAGGTGCCAGGGACGACTTCCGCGCAAAACCGATCCGGGGCGAAACCGTGACGGAGGAAGCAAGGTTCGTGGTGCTCCGGTCTTCTGCCTGACTTCCACCGTCACGGTTTCGGTTCGGGCGGTGAACGCATCTCCCGTTGCCTGCAGTGGCGGTTCAACCCGGAATCGTCGGTTCCACCAATCGTTCCAGCAGGGTCAGCGATTCCTGCCAGCCCAGGTAGCACTGTTCAGTGGGGATCACGTCGGGGATGCCGGCCTGCTCGATCTGCACTTCGGTGCCGCAGCTCACCTCGCGCAAGGCGATGGTGGTGACCATGGTACCGGGCAGGTTGGGGTCGTCGAAGCGGTCGTCGTGGACGATGCGCTGGTTCGGCATCAGTTCCAGGTACGTGCCACCGAAGCTGTGGCCGTTGCCGTTGCCGAAGTTGGTGAAGCTCATGCGGTAGCGGCCACCGACGCGCGCGTCGAGCTCGTGCACGGTGCAGGTGAAGCCATCCGGCGGCAGCCACTTGGCCAGGGCCGCGGGATCGAGGAAGGCGCGATAGACGCGTTCGGGTGGAGCGGTGAACACGCGCAGCAGGCGAACAGTGCCGGACATGATGGATCTCCAGGTGAGTGGCGAGGCGGGTCCTCACCATGGCGACGAGCGTGCAGGCCGCATATCGACACGAAACCGGGACGGAGGAGATCAAATCGTTTGGTTCCAGGGTTCGTCATGCTCCGGTCTTTTGCAAACCAGGACGGGAATTAAAGCATGCGCCCGGTCGATCAGCCGGCCCCGCGGACCAGGTGCCGTGGAACTGGATGGCTCTGCTCGGCGACTGAGCGGCAACGCAGGCCATCGCCGGGGTTCGCCAGAAGCGACCGCGTTATGATCCGGTGCACGCGTTCCCCCGGGGACCGCCCGTCCGGGTGGCCGACCCGCCCACTGCAAGGACAGGACCATGGAATCGATCGGCGCCAAGTTGAGCGAGATGCAGCGCACGCCGCTGGCGTCCGCGCACGTTGCCGCGCTGCGCGAGGCGGGCAGGCAGGTGAGCTACGCGGCGGGCACGTATCTGGCGCGGCCCGGTCAGCTGGCCGACCGCTTCGTCTATGTCCTCGACGGCGAGATCGAGGTGGTCAACGCCTATACCGATGAGCGTCATCTGCCTTCGACATTGGGGCCGACCCAGTTCATGGGCGAGATATCGTTTCTCAACGGCGGCAATGCCTCGATGGCGATGCGCGCCGTGCGCGACACCTCCGTGATCGAGGTGCCGCGCGCCACGATGCTGACCCTGATGTCGCGGATTCCCGAGATGTCGGACATCATCATCACCGTCCTTGCCGCGCGTCGCCGCCGTCAGATCGAGCAGCGGGACAGCACGCTGGTGCTGATCGGCGAGGAGCGCGACCGCGAGGTCCGCTGCATCGCCGAATTCGCCGACCGCAACCGCATTCCCTACGCCTCGCATGCGCTGGGCAGCGCCGAGGCGGACGCGCTGGCTGCCACCTGTTCGCTTGCGCCCGGCCGGCCTGCGGTGATCTTCGGCCGCGACACGGTCATCGACAACCCGACGCCGGACAAGATCGCGCGCCTGCTCGGCCTCAACCTGGACCTGGTCGATGACGAGGATTTCGACGTGCTGATCGTGGGCGGCGGGCCGGCAGGCGTGGCCGCCGGCGTCTATGCCGGCGCCGAGGGCCTGTGCGCGCTGGTGACCGAGGACGTCGCCATCGGCGGCCAGGCCGGCACATCCAGCCGGATCGAAAACTACATGGGTTTCCCCACCGGCATCTCCGGTGCGGATCTGGTCTGGCGTGGCCATATCCAGGCGATGAAGTTCGGCACGCGTTTCGCCATGCCCCGCCGCGTGGCCCGGCTCGAGGCGCTGCCGGACGGCGGCTTCTGCGCCACCTTCGACAACGGCAAGCGGGTCCGGGCCAGGGCGGTGGTGGTGGCGACCGGCGTGCAGTATCGCCGCCTGCCGATTCCGCGGCTGACCGAGTTCGAAGGCGCGGGCGTGTATTACGCCGCGACCGATATCGAGGCCCGTTACAGCAAGGGCACCGAGGCGATCATCATCGGCGGCGGCAATTCGGCCGGCCAGGCTGCGATGTTCCTCAGCCGCACGGCGAGTCGCGTGCGCCTGCTGGTGCGCGGCCAGTCACTGGCCGCGTCGATGTCGAGCTACCTGTCGAGCCGGCTCGCGGCCGAGCCCACGATCACCATCGAGTACGGTGCCGAAGTCAGTGCGCTGCACGGCGACGACCACCTCGAGGCGGTGACGATCCGCCGTGCCGCCAGCGGAACCGAGGAGACGGTGCCGAGCCGGGCGCTGTTCGTGATGGTCGGCGCCGCCCCCAATACCGGCTGGCTGGCGGACCTGGTCAAGCTCGACCAGCACGGCTTCGTGCTCACCGGCGCGGCGGTCGGCGCAAGCTCGTCGTTCGAGGCTTCGCTGCCGGGCATCTTTGCCGTGGGCGACGTGCGCGGCGGATCGGTGAAGCGCGTGGCCTCGGCCGTCGGCGAAGGCTCGGTGGTGATTTCCCGCGTCTGGGCCTTCGTCGATGCGGGAAACCGGGACGGAGGAAGTTGAATCGTCTGGTTCCTGGATTCGTCGTCCTCCGGCCTCCTCTTTGTCTTCTCCAGTTCGGCTTGGCGATTTCAGCGGGAGCCCTTCGGTGTGCCGGCGAACTGCTGCGGCACACATGGGCATCTGGCTGTTACCGCCGCCCGCTCCTCGGCCTCAACGTCCGCACGATCAGGACAGCCAGCAGAGGGATGCCGATCGCGTAGATGTACTGCGTCCGCGATACGCCGATGTTGAACGGGAACCAGATCCCCGGCACGCCGATCGGGTCGAGCAGCTCGCCGCCGAACAGAGAGGCCAGCACCGTGGCCAGCGTGACGAGTGCAAGAATGCGCAGCGGGCCGCCGAGGACGATGCGCGCGACGATCACGGCGAACAGCGCGAGCGAGCCCAGCCGGCTGATGCTCGCCCAGATCGGCCAGTGGGCCAGGGCGCCGACGATGCCGGCGACGCCCAGCGCGACGGCGAGCGCGTCGATGCTTCGCCACGCGGGCAGGCGCCAGCGGTTCCAGGCCAGCAGCCACGCGGTCATCGTCGGCACCCACATCACCGACGCCAGCCAGGAGTAAGTGCGCAGGTCCTGCAGGTCGGTCCATGACACGATCGCATTGTTGAGCCGCCGGGCTGCCGTTAGCGCAAGCGCGATGCAGGCAAACACCAGGAAACCCTTGCGGCTGCTGCGCGAACCGAACACGAGCGTCAGGCCGATGAGCGCCAGCATGGCGGCCGGTTCGACCGCATCGAGGATGTAGCCGGCGATGGTCCGCTGCCATTGCGCGCGATGCAGCGATTCGCCGGTCGGCCGCGGCGCCAGGATGGGTGCAGTGTGCATGCCGCCGCCCTCCGCGCTGGGGCCGGAGCGGGCCAGCATGTAGATGCGGATGGCGAGGACGCCGGTGGTGCCTGCCGCGTTGGCGGGCAGGGCGAACCGCAGCGGCCGCGTGCCGACCAGGCGCGGATCGGGGCCGAGCCGACCGGAGCCGCCCAGCAGCTGGCCGTTCCAGTACAGCTCATAGCCGTCCTCGACCAGGGTCGGCCCGAGGATGTCCCACGACGCGCTGCTGGCCGGCACCGTCACCGTGCGCCGGTACCAGGCGTAGCCGTGATAGCCGGGGTGGCCGTGCGCGCTCCACCCGCCCACGTAGTCGGGCAAGCCCACATCGCCATCGTGGTTGCCCGGCGGGGCGGTCATGTCCGTCGTCTCCCAGCCGCTGTCGTCCACGTTGACCGCCGCCCAGCGCGGATCGTCGCCGGTATGGAATCGCCAGGAGCCGTCGAGCAGGGTGGAGGCGGCGCGCAGCGGCGCCGGATCGGGGCGGCCGCCGGTGGCGAGGACGACGACCATGAGCGCCGTGGTCAGCAGCGCCACGATGACGACGCCGGCGATCAGCTTGCGTTGCATGGGGTCGGGCGCGCGCGCCGTCGGGCATATCGATGCGGGCATCATGCAGTGATCTCGCCGCCATGGTTTTGATGTCGTCACGCACGCTACCATCTAAATTTATTTAGAAGGTAGCCCAAAGGTCATGGCCAAGAGAATCGGGCAAGACTGCCTGCCACCCGGAAACCGTCATCTGCCTCCACGGCCGATTGCCGCCATCCGCCTGGATGGGGGGCGCCCGTGCCTGGATTTCGTCAACACCATCCACGATCGCTACGCGGTGGAGGTCGAGGACTACCTGCAGCAGCCGCAGCGCTTCGTGGAATGGTGCACGCGTGCCGGGGTGCTACATCCGGACGATGGCGTTCGCGTGCCGCGCGCTGCGCGCGAGCGCGCGGCGCTGATGCGCGAGGTGGAAACCCTGCGCCGTCATCTGCATGCGCTGTTCGCCGCGCGGGTCGACGAGCTGCCGCTGCCTGCAGATGCAGCGCGCGCCCTGGACCGCTGGCTGCATCGGGCCTGGGAAGGCCAGTCGCTGGGCGCGGACGGGCAGTTGCACTGGCGTGCCGATGCCTGCGACGCGCGACTGCCGCTGAAGCGCATCGCACTCGATGCGCTGGATCTGCTCGGCAATGCGCCCGCCTCGCGACTTCGTCGCTGCGCCAACACCAGCTCCTGCGGCTGGCTGTTTCTCGACACCAGCAAGAACCAGCGTCGCCGCTGGTGCGCCATGGAAACCTGCGGTACCGCCGAAAAGATGCAGCGCTATCGCGAAGGCTGACGAATCGGCCGCTGGCCTGGACAACCTAGTGCGCCAGCGCCTCTTCCACTGCGCTGAATGCCGATTTCCCGCCTTCGCGTTCGTCCGGCATGCCGGTAGCGAACCAGACCACGCCGGTGCCGCCCTCTCGATCCACCCACAGGCCGGCCTGCAGCCCGTACGCGGAGCCGGAATGTCCCACTCGCGCCACGCCGTCGCCGAACGGATCGTCGCGGCAGCCGGGTACACGCGTCGCCAGCGTCTGCATGGCGAGGCCGTAGCGGCAGAAGAATCCGGCAGCGGCGTCGCCGGTGTCTTCCTCCCAGGTCAGGCCGTTGCCGGGGCGGTATTGCCACGCGGGGGTGGCCATCGCCTGAATGGAGCTGGCTGTCAGCAGGCGCTTGCCGTCGATGCGGCCGTCGTCGAGCAGCAACTGGCCGATGCGCGCCAGGCCCTCGGCAGAGATGCGCAGACCACCCTGCGGCGAGAACAGCGCGCCGTTTTCGCCGGCGTGCCATTGCGACAGGTCGCAGCTGCCATCGCTGGCCGGCATCACCGGGCAGTCGGGTTTGCGGCCATGGTTATCGTCCTTCACCGGCTTGCCGTCGGCGTCGTACAGCACCACCGCGCGCGCGGCGGTGGCGTCACTGCACAGCGCCCAGTTGAAGCAGGCATCGATGCCCAGCGGCTGCAGCACCAGACGCTGCATCAGCTGGTCGAAGCGCTCGCCGGTGGCGCGCTCCATGATCTGCGCCACCAGCGGAAAGTTGAGGTTGGTGTAGCGGAAGTAGCGGCCGGGAGCGTGCTTCGTATCCCACGCCCGCGGGTCCCTGAGGATGTCGCGCAGCTCGCCGCCCAACGGCGTTTGCCAGTAGCCGGCCGCATCGGTGAGGCTGGAGCGATGCGACAGCAGCAGGCGCAGGGTGATCGGCGTCTGTGGATACGCCGGGTTGCGCAGGCGCCAGCCAAGCAGGTCGGAGGCGTCCGCATCGAGATCGAGCTTGCCCGCCTCGGCCAGCCGCATCACGCCCAGGGTGGTGACCAGCTTGGAGATCGAGGCGATGCGTACCGGGTCGTCCGCGGTTACCTCGCGGCCGGTGGCCTTGTCCGCGAGTCCGTGCACGCGGATGTCGGTGATGCCACCGCGGTCGAAGGCCACGCGCACCGTGGCGACGGGACCGGTGGCCCTTGCGTCGATGCTCGGCAGCAGCATCAGGAAGATGATCCAGCGCAGGGACATGATCCGCTCCACTCGCGACAACCAGGGTGTGAAAGAGACTACGGCATGGCGGGAGACGGCGTCAGGGCGCAGCTCGTTTCGCGTGTCGGTTCTTGAGCGGCTGGCTATGCGCGTCGCTCACGACTTCTTCCTGCCACCACCATCCTGCTTGTTCACGGTGGCCCAGGCAATGCGTTCGGCGCTCTTCTCCGATTTGCCCTGCTTCTTTTCGCTTTCCTCGATGTGGGCGGCCTGGCGTTTCTGCTTGTCGGTGTAGGAGGATTTGTCGCCTTTGGACATGTCGGTGCTCTCCGGTTGGGGGAGGCACATGCTGATCCGGGGGCGGTTAACGGCGGGTCTGCAATGGCGCAGCGCGGCGTCAACGCAGGCGGCACTTCGGGCCGGTTCACTCCGCGGCGAGGGCGGCCAGTTTGGCGATGGTGTTGATGTTGCGCGCCGTGCCGGTTTTCGCCGCGGGGATCACCAGCCGCGAGTCGGCCATGCCATCGCCGTAGTGCACATAGATTTCGCGCATGCCGCAGGCCAGCCGTTCCTGCTGGCGGTGCCGTACATCGTCCAGTGCGTTGGTCGCAGGCGCCTCGTCGAGAAAGATCGCCACCACACGGTTGCCCGGCGCCTCCGGAAACGGGTTGTCGGCCAGCACCCGGGCCATTTCGGCGGCGCTGCGGATCAGCACGCCGACGGGTTTGCCGGCGTAGTCGTGCAGTTGCTGCTCCAGCTTTTTCTTCACCGCGGCCTCGCCCAGCTTGCTGGTGAAGATCAGGTTGCCGCTGGCGATGTACGTGCGCACCTCTGCAAAGCCGACGGCTTCGGCCATGGCCTTGAGTTCACTCATCGGCAGTTTGCCGGTGCCGCCGACGTTGACGGCGCGAAGCAGGGCGACATGACGGGTCATGGTGGCATCGCTGCGGAAACGGACGTCCGAGTGTACCTGCGCCGGCACGGCCAATTGCCGTGCTAGGCTCAGGCGATGGACACGCGACTGCATCGGACGGCAATCGGACGCACGCGCGAGGTGCGCGGGCCTGACGCCCTGGAGCTCCTTGTCGCACGCGTGATCGTGGTGGTCGTGGTGGTGATCGCCGCGGGTTTCGGTAGCCGCGCGAAACTCATGGTGCAGCCTCTGGAGGCGATTACCCTGGCGTGGGCCCCGCAAGTCGACGCCAGGGTCTATTTTGCCGAGCATGGCCGCTGGCCATCGGCGGGCGACTCGAACATCCTCGGCGACGCGCGCAAGGGGTCGCACGTCGAGGATCTCACGTTGGCGGAAGGTGGCGTCATCACGGCGCAGGTGTCGCTGGGCCAGTCCCTGCCGCCCGGGAAACGCGACGGCGTGTCGGCGATGGGTGGCGTGCAGGGGCGGCTGTCGTCCCGCCCCGAGCTGATGGGCTCGGCCGAGGAACCGGCGATTTCCTTCCTGTGCGGTTACGCGCTGCCGGTCACCGGAACCGTCGGGCCCGATGCCGTGAACCGGACCACGCTCCCCGAAAAATATCTCCCGCCCTTTTGTCGGTGATTGCGAATGGATGCCTTGAAGCTGGATGACCCCCGCGATTTCGTGCTGCGCCAGTACGCGCACCTGCTTGCCGGCGGGCTGGACGAGCCGGCGGCGCTCGCGCGCTTGCGCGAGGTGCTGGGCGCGGACGCAGTGGCGCTGCTCGACGGCGGCGTCACCGGTGGCGTGGCGCACGCCGTCGATGCCGGCGCGGGCCGGCATCTGGTCGAGGCGGCGCAGCAGCTGGGCGGCAGCGCGGCCGGCGTGCAGGCCGCCTTCATCCACTCGCTGGCCGAGGCGCGGCTGTTCGCGCTGGACTGGTGGCGGCCGGTGCGCACCTTTCTGTCGTACGTGCTGTTCCTGCTGTGCCTGGCGCTGGTGATCGCGATCATCTACGCGGTCTACGTGTTGCCGGCCTTCAGTCACCTCGACCACACGCTGGGCGTGCGCGGCGCCGCGGACTGGATTACCGCGAACGGCGCCATCCGCCTGTTCGCACCACTGTTGTTGATGGCGATCGTGCTGGTGCTGTTGGCGACGCGATGGCTGCGCATGCGTCGTCGCATGGCACGGCTGCAACCGCTGGGCGGGCGCGCCCGTGCGGGATGGCTGGATGGCAAGGGTGCCGCTGCCTACCAGGCGCTGCGCTGCCTGGAGTTTGCCGCTGCGCTCAAGTCGGCCGGCGTGGCCGATGCGGCGGTGCTGGAGCCGGCCCTGCGAGTGGCCGGCTGGCCGGCGGGAACACCGCTGCGCTGCGGTGCCGACGATCTGGGCGAACAGCTCGCGCGGGCCGAGCGGCTGGGCACGTTCGGCGCGGAGCTGGAGTGGCAGCGGCGCCTGCACTGGTCCACCACCCAGACGCAACTCGAATCGTCGCGCGACCGCCTGATCCTGGCCTCGCGCGTGCTGTTCTACATCCTGATCGGCGTCATGGTCACGGTGCTTTACATCCCGATCTTTTCAGTCGCCAGCATGGTGGGAGTGCATTGAGGATGACACGCAAACGCGGATTCACGCTTATCGAACTGATGATCGTCGTGGCCATCATCGGCGTCCTCGCGGCGATCGCGATCCCGGCTTACCAGAGCTACGTCATTCGCGCGCAGACCACCGAGGCGTTTTCGCTGGGCTCGTTCGTGCAGCCGAAGATCGTCGACTACTACCGCCAGTTCGGCCATTTCCCCGCGGACAACCGCGCCAGCGGCGTGCCGTCGGCGGGTTCGATCATCGGCCACTACGTGGGCGCGGTGACCGTCGACGACGGCGTCATCAACATCCGTTTCCGCGACAAGAACATCAACAGCGCGTTGCAGGGCCAGGTGCTGAGCCTGCGGCCGCTGGTGGTGAAGGGCAGCCCGCACAGCCCGATTGCCTGGGCTTGCGGCGAATCGCCGGCACCGGAGGGCATGTCGGTCATCGGCACCAACCGCACCACGCTCAAACCCATCTACCTGCCATCGAGCTGTCGCGGTCCGTAAGCGGCCCGCAGCACGAATCCGCCGCGCGTCCCTTGCTATGCTCCGCGCACACGCAAGCAGGGGGTGCGGCGATGTTCAGGTGGATGGCATGGGTAGGCTTGGTCGTGCTGGCGCTGTGCGCCGTCGGCGTGGCGCAGGCGGCGACGCAGGTGGAGATCATCGACACCTATCCCGCGGGCACCGAGGTGACGCTGGACCGCAACCAGAACTTCTACGTGCACCTGCACTACACCAGCGACCAGCCGGTGCAGATCTGGGTGCGCCCGTACCTCGCCGGCGAGCCGGCCAAGGCCGGCAGCAATCCGTCGCGGGTCTATCCCGCGGGCAGCGGCGAGGCGATGGGCTGGTTCTTCCTGTTCGATCCGGGCACGCGGGTGGACGAGGTGCGGATCAGGGCCGGCGACGGCACGCGCGACGGCACCACGGTGGTAGCGAGCTTGCCGGTGTCGGTGACCGCAGGCGATCAGGTCGCCGCGGAAACTCCGCCGCCGGCCTGGGTCGCCACGCTGGGCGCCGCCGACCGGGCCGCGCAACAGGCCGACCACGACAAGCGCATGCGCACACCGCCGAGCGCGGGCGAGGTGGCGTTGTTCGGCGGCTTCATGCTGACCATGTATGCACTGGGGCTGGTCGGTCTGGCCGCGCCGGCATGGGGCGTGTGGCGCTGGCGCGGTCCCTGGCGCTGGGCGGCCGCCGTACCGCTGGCGGTGGTCGCCTTCGTGCTGCTGCGCATCGTCGTCGATACCGCGCGCGATCCCACCTCGCACAATCTGTGGCCGTTCGAAATCCTGCTGTGGGGTGCGCTCAGTTGCGGCGCGATGCTGCTGCTCGGGCTGGCCCGGCGGCTCTCCGGCGCAGGCCGGACCCGATCGCGGGCGTGAGCGGCGGCGGTTTCAGGAACCCGCAGTCCCCATCATGATTCGACGAAACGCTGCAGCCGCCCCAGCGCCGCGCCCCACTGCGCGCTGATCGCGTCCAGCGCCTGGCGTGCCTCGTCCAGCCGGGTCGGCGTGAACTCCCACAAGCGCTCGCGACCCTGGCGCAGGTCGTGCATCAGGCCCGCGTCGGCAAGCACCTGCAAATGCTTGGTGACGGCCTGGCGGGTGATGGTGGTGCCCGCGGTGAGCTGGGCAATCGACAGCGCGCCGCCGGCACATAGCGCCACGACCAGCCGCAGCCGGGTGGCATCGCCCAGCGCGGCGAACACCGGCGCGCTGGCGGAGAGCGCGGCGGGCTTGCGGCGGGAGCGTTCAGTGCGCGGCGACATATTTCTCGATGTTGCCCATCTGCATGGCCCAACCACCCGCGTTGGCACGCAGCGCGGCGTCGCGGCGCGCGGCCGGCAACCGGTCGAAGCCCGACTCGGTCAGCCGCAGCATGATGCCTTCGGCCACCGCTTCGAGTTCGAAGGTAACCAGGGTGGTCGGCTCCTTGTCGTAATCCATGCCCGGCTCGATCGCGTAGGGGTGCCAGCGCCAGGCGAACACGCGCATCGGCTCGATGCGTTCGACGTACAGCGTGAACGGGGTGCCGGCATGCGGCGCCTGCAGCCTGGCGACTTCGGCGTCGACCTGGGTGGGCTGGATCGTGCCGGTGATCGGCTGACCGGCGACGAAGGGGCCGTCCAGTGCCATGCCGAACCAGGCGCCGAACGCGCCGGCGTCGGTCAGCGCGTGCCATACCCGTTCCAGCGGTGCGCGCAGCAGGATGTGTTGTTCGATGCGGTCAGTCGACGCGCCCATGGCAATCCTCGATGGCAACCGGAAGGTTGCATGATGCGCGCACCGTGCCTGACGTGCAACCTTGAAGTTGCATAATTCCCGGCACCGGTTTCCGGTGGCAGGCACCCGAACGGAAAGGCCTGCGATACTTCGCCGGTGTGGCGCGCAGGGGATGAACGGCATGTCGTGGGGATGGACCTTGCTGGGAGTGTTCGGCCAGCTGCTGCTGGCGTATCTGCTGTTCATGCTGGTGGCGTTTTCCGGCGGCGGCCTGGCCAGCGGAGGCTCGCTGCGCCCGCGCCAGCTGCGGCTGCTGAACCTGTCGATCTTCGCGTTGCCTGGCGCCTGCCTGTGCAGCGCGCTCATCGTGCTGGTCCTGCAGTTGTCCGGTGCTGGCGCCGGCGCATACGCCTGGCATGCGCTGCCGCTGGTGGCCACCGTGCTGTATCTGGGCTATCTGCGCTGGCTGATCCGGCACGGCTGAAGCGTCACGCACACCCTGCTACCGTGCGCAAGCACGTTTACCGGAGGCAAGCCATGGAACCCGACTTCTGGCATCAACGCTGGCGCGAGGGCCGCATCGGCTTCCACCAGGATCGACCCACCCCGCTGCTGCTCGCGCATTGGTCGACGCTGGCGCTGGCGCCGGACACCCGCGTGCTGGTGCCGCTGGCCGGCAAGTCGCTGGACATGATCTGGCTGGCCGCGCAGGGGCATCGGGTGCTGGGCGTGGAGCTGTCGCCGCTGGCGGTGGAGCAGTTCTTCGCCGAACACGAACTGGTGCCGCAGGTGTCCGCTTCGCCCTACGGCCGCCGCCACGTGGCCGGCAACATCGAGCTGATCTGCGGCGACGTGTTCGGGCTCGATGCCGACCTCCTGGCCGATTGCTCGGCGGTGTACGACCGCGCTGCGCTGATCGCGCTGCCGCCGGAGCTGCGTCGCCGTTACGTGGGCGATTTCCTGGCGCAGTTGCCGGCCGGTTGCCGCGGCCTGCTGGTCACGCTCGATTATCCGCCGCACGAGAAGCAGGGCCCGCCGTTTGCCGTGCCGGAAGCCGAGGTGCATGAACGCTACGGCCGTGACTGGGTGGTGGAGCTGCTGGAGCGCCGCGACATCCTGGCCGAACAGCCGGGTTTCGCCGCCGAAGGAGTGACTGCGCTGGAGACGGCGGCCTACCGACTGCTGCGCAAGGCCTGATTACACCGCCGCATCGATCGGTGGCGTGCGAAAAGGTCCAGGAGCCTGGGCGGTAGAAACCAAGGGGCTGCGGCTTCGCGCTTTTGGCCAGGTTTTCCGCTCCTTTTCGTCAGATAGCTACGGCTATCTTCCTCAAACGATCGAAAAACCCGACTCAAAATCGCTTTGCCTCGCTCCCTTGGTTTCTACCGCCCAGACTCCTAGACTGGCCGCGTCAAACGTTCCCGCCTGTGGCGTGGAGGGTTCCGGCATGTTGGCCTGGATGCATGCGGCAATCCTGGCGTGGTCGATGACCGCCGCGCCCGCTCCGGTCATGCCGCCGCCGGAGCCGATGCCGTCCCCCGAACAGATCCTGGCGGTTCCGCCGGCCTTGCGCGAGCAGTTGCAGCGGCAGGTCATCGGCGATGGCGGGCCGGGCAGGCAGCGGATGCAGCGCCTGGTGGAGTTCCTGTTCGATCCTTCCGGGCTGGGCATGACTTACGCGACTGACGCCACCTTGACGGTGGCCCAGGCGTACCGGCAGCGCAAGGCCAACTGCCTCACTTTCACCCTGCTCACCGTGGCGCTGGCGCGCGAGGCGGGGCTGGATGCCCACGCGCAGGAGATCGACGACGTCGTGGCCTGGCACGTGCAGGACAACGTGGTCTACCGGTTCAACCACGTCAACGCCCAGATCGCCATCGGCCGCATGCGCTACACCATCGACGTGGCCCGCGACGAGGTGCTGACGCGGCATCAGCCCGAGTCGATCTCCGATCAGCGCTTGCTGGCGCTCTATTACAACAACCGCGCCGCCGAACTGCTGGCCGACAACCAGCCGGACGTTGCCGCGCCCTACATGGCGATGACGCTGCAACTGGCGCCGCGCTACGCCAGCGGCTGGGCCAATGCCGGCGTGCTGCGCCTGCGCGAGGACGATCTGCATGGCGCCGAACGCAATTACCTGAAGGCGCTGACGCTGGACCCCACGCATGCGGGCGCGCTGTTCAACCTGGTGACGCTGTACCGGAGCAACGGCGACGAGGCGGACCGTGTCCGCTTCCAGCGCAAGCTGGAAAAAGTGCAGAAGAAGGATCCCTATTTCCAGTTCCTGCTGGCCGTGGACGACGAAAAGGAAGGCGACTACACCGGGGCGGTGCAGCACTACCGACGCGCCATCCGCCTGTACCACGGCGATCCCCGCTTCTACCTCGGGCTGGCCCGGGCCTACCGCCAGCTGGGCGAGGAGCATCACGCGCGGCAGGCCCTGCATTACGCCGACCTGCTCAGCCGCAACAACGACGCGGCCGACCGGGCGCGGGGGTCGCGGCTGCGCAACTGAGGCCGTGCCGCGGCGGCAACGGGTGCTTGTATTTTCACCATTAAAGGTGAAAATGCCTGAACCATGAGCCTGCACCTGACCAGCCGCCAGTCCAACATCCTCGAATTCATCCGCGCCCGCGTGGCGCGGGATGGCCAGGCGCCCACGCTGGAGGAGATCGGCCAGGCGATGGGCCTGCCCCACGTCAGCGCGGTGCTCAAGCACGTGCGCTCGCTGGAGGCCAAGGGGCGGCTGGCGATCGAGCCGAACCGTTCGCGCGGCATCCGCCTGGTGGAGGCGCCCGACGCGCTGGATGCGGACACCCTGGAGCTGCCGCTGGTCGGCCGCATCGCTGCCGGCGAGCCGCTGTTTTCCGAGTCGCGGATCGAGCGCAGCCTGCGCGTGTCGCGCTGGCTGTTCCGGCTCACGCCGGATTACCTGGTGCGGGTGGTCGGCGATTCGATGCGCGACGAGGGCATCCTCGACGGAGATCTGGTCGGCGTGCACGCCACGCCGGTGGCCCGGCACGGCCAGGTGGTGGCGGCGCGCGTCGGCGGCGACCGCTTCACGATCAAGCGGCTGTACTGGCAGGGCGAGGTGATCCGGCTGCTGCCGAACAGTCCCGGCTACCAGCCGATCGACCCCGACCCCAGCGAGGACTTCGCCATCGAAGGCCTGTTCGCCGGCCTGCTGAGGGGCGGCTGATGGCGACCGTGATGCCCCTGTCGAACCTGCTCGATGCGCGCCGGGTCTGGCGCGGCCGGGCCGAACCGCTGCCGGCCGGCGAGCAGCCCACCGGCTGGGCCGCGCTGGATGCGGTGCTGCCCAGCGGCGGCTGGCCGGCGGCGGCGCTGTCGGAAATCCTGCTGCCGCTGGATGGCGTGGGCGAACTGCAACTGGTGCTGCCCACGCTGGCCCGCCTCAGCCAGGGCGCGCGGGCGGTGGTGCTGGTCGCGCCGCCGTATCTGCCCTGCGTGGCCGGTTGGCGCCAGCACGGCGTGGACATGCGCCGGATCGAGATCGTCAGCGCGACCGAGGCCGACGTGTTGTGGGCGACGGAGCAGTGCCTGCGTTCGGGCAGCTGCGCGGCGGTGCTGGCGTGGCCGCGGCAGGCGGACGATCGCGCCTTGCGGCGGCTGCAGGTGGCCGCCGACGGCGGCCGCGCGCTGGCCTTCGCGTTTCGCGACCGGCGGCATCTCTCCAATGCCTCGCCGGCGGCGTTGCGGCTGGAGCTGGAAGCGCGGCCGCAGGCGCGGGTATGGGTGCGCAAATGCCGGGGCGGTGCGGTGCCCGCCCAGCCGGTGGCGCTGCCACGCGCCCTGCATTGATGGTGGGCGCCGATGTTGTGGGCCTGCATAGCGTTGCCGCAGTTGGCACTGGACGGTGTCCTCCGTCGTCGTGCGGACGCGGGCCCGCTGGTACTGGTGGCCGGCACCGGACATGCGCGCAGCATCGTGGCGGCGAACGCGGCCGCGCGCGAGGCCGGCCTGCGCGTGGGTCAGCGACTGAGCGCGGCGCAGGCGCTCTTGGCGCAATTCGAGGCCTTGCCGTACCAGCCTGAGCGGGTCGATCAGTGGCATCGGTTCCTGGCCGCGGTGGCCTATCGCTACAGCGCCGAGGTAAGCCTGCTGCCCCACGCGATCGTGCTGGAGGTCAGCCGCAGCCTGAACCTGTTCGGTTCGTGGCCGCGGCTGGAAAGCCTGCTGCGCGCCGATCTCGATGCGCTGGGTTTTCGCCACCGGATCAGTGCCGCACCGACGCCGCATGCGGCGCATGTGCTGGCCGGCGTCGCCGACGGCCAGGCGGTGCTCACCGACGAACAACTGCGCCACGCGCTGCAGTGCATCCCGCTGGCGCGGAGTCGCCTGCCCGCGGTGGCGGCCGACGCCTTGCCGGGCATGGGCATCCGCACGCTGGGCCAGCTGCTGGCGCTGCCGCGCGACGGCCTGCGCCGGCGTTTCGGTGCGGAGTTGCTGCTCGCGCTGGATCGCCTGACCGGCGCGGCCCCGGCCGGCCTGGAAGCGTATCGGCCACCCGACCGCTTCGACCTGCGCATCGAGCTGACGCACGAAGTCGAAGCCATCGGCGCGCTGGTCTTCCCGCTGCGTCGCATGACGTCCGATCTGTCCGCCTACCTGGCCGGTCGCGACGGCGGCGTGCAGCGTTTCACGTTGCAGCTGGAACATCGCGAGGGACACACCGAAGTGAAGGTGGGCCTGCTCGCGCCCGAACGCGAGGCCGGCATGCTGTTCGAACTGGCGCGCGCGCGGCTGGAGCAGGTGCAACTGCCGCAGCCGGTCATCGCCATGCGCCTGCTTGCGCGCGATCTGCCTGCTTTCGTGCCGGCCGGGCGTGACCTGTTCGACGAGCGTCCCGCCAACGCGTTGCCGATCGAACAGTTGCGCGAACGCCTGCGTGCGCGGCTGGGCGATCGCGCCGTGCATCAACTGGGCAGCACCACCGATCCGCGGCCCGAGCTGGCGCAGAAAGTGACGGCCCACGATGACGGCTGGCAGGAACCCTCGCCGCGACCGACCTGGCTGTTCGAGCGGCCGATTCCGCTGCGCGGCCCCGCGCCGCAGATCCTGGCCGGCCCCGAGCGGCTGGAAACCGGCTGGTGGGATGGCGGCGAGGTGTGCCGCGACTACTACGTGGTGGAAACCGCGCAAGGTCAGCGCGGCTGGGCATTCTGTGCGCCGGGCGAGCGCGACGGCTGGATGCTGCACGGCTGGTTCGCATGAACGCGTATGCCGAGCTGCATTGCCTGTCGAACTTCTCGTTCGGCCGCGGCGCGTCCAGCGCGCGCGAACTGTTCGAGCGCGCGAAAGTTTGCGGCTACGAGGCGCTGGCGATCACCGACGAGTGCTCGCTGGCCGGCATCGTGCGTGCGCTGGAAGCCTCGCGCGCCACCGGCGTCAAACTGATCGTCGGCGCCGAATTCCAGCTCGATGACGGCCCCGGACTGGTGCTGCTGTGCGAGAACAAGGCCGGCTATACCGCGTTGTGCGGCCTGATCACCCGCGGCCGCCGCGCCTCGGTCAAGGGCACTTATCGCCTGCATCGCGCCGATCTCGCCGATGGCGTGCCGGGCACCTTCGCGCTGTGGCTGCCCGGGCGCGAGCCCGATGTCGCCCACGGCCGCTGGATGCGCGACACCTTCGCCGGGCGTGCGTGGCTGGCGGTGGAGTTGCATCACGGGCCGGACGACGCCGGGCGCCTGCGCGAGCTGCAGCGACTCGGGCACAGCCTCGACCTGCCGCCGGTCGCCGCCGGCGACGTGCACATGCATGTGCGTCGCCGGCTGGCGCTGCAGAACACGCTGACCGCGATCCGCCATTGCGTGCCGCTGGCCGAAGCCGGCGTGCTGATCTTCCGCAACGGCGAGCGCCACCTGCGCCGGCGCGAGGCGCTGGCGGCGATCTACCCTGCCGCGCTGATGCATGAAAGCACCGCCATCGCCGCGCGCTGCACGTTCAGCCTCGACGAACTGAAATACCGCTATCCCGCCGAGCTGGTGCCGGCCGGCCACAGCGCCAGCAGCTGGCTGCGCCATCTCACCGAGCGAGGCATGCGCTGGCGCTGGCCGAATGGCGTGCCGGAGAAGGTTCGCGCACAGATCGAGCACGAACTGGGACTGATCGAGGAGCTGCAGTACGAGTCCTATTTCCTCACCGTGCACGACATCGTGCACTTCGCCCGCAGTCAGAAGATTCTCTGCCAAGGCCGCGGCTCGGCGGCCAACTCCGCCGTGTGTTTCGCGCTCGGCGTCACCGAGGTCGACCCGGCGCGGATGAACCTGCTGGTGGAGCGGTTCATCAGCAAGGAGCGCAACGAGCCGCCCGACATCGACGTGGATTTCGAGCACGAGCGGCGCGAGGAGGTGATCCAGTACATCTATGCCAAGTACGGTCGCGAGCGCGCCGCGCTGGCGGCCACGGTAATCTGCTATCGCGGCAGGAGCGCCGTGCGCGACGTGGCCAAGGCGCTGGGCCTGCCGCCGGATCAGGTGGATCAGTTGAGCGGCATCTTCGGCTGGCGCGGCGGCGACGCCTCGCTGGACGAACGCCTGCGCGAACACGGCTTCGATCCGCAGGGTGCGGTGCTGCGCCGGGTGCTGAAACTCACCGCCGAGTTGCGCGACATGCCGCGGCACCTGTCGCAGCACGTCGGCGGTTTCGTGATCAGCGACGCGCCGCTGGCCGAGCTGGTGCCGGTGGAAAACGCGGCGATGGCCGATCGCACCATCATCCAGTGGGACAAGGACGACCTCGACACCATGCGCCTGCTCAAGGTCGATTGCCTGGCGCTGGGCATGCTCAGTTGCGTGCGCCGTTGCCTGGATCTGCTGCGCGCCCATCGCGGCCAGGATTACAGCCTGGCGACGCTGCCGGCCGAAGACCCGCAAACGTACGAGATGATCCAGCGTGCCGACACCGTCGGCGTGTTCCAGATCGAGAGCCGCGCGCAGATGGCGATGCTGCCGCGGCATCGCCCGGAAAATTTCTACGACCTGGTGATCCAGGTGGCGATCGTGCGGCCCGGCCCGATCCAGGGCGACATGGTGCATCCGTACCTGCGCCGTCGGCGCGGCGAGGAGCCGGTGGACTATCCGTCGGAGGATCTGAAGGCGGTATTCGAACGCACCCTGGGCGTGCCGCTGTTCCAGGAGCAGGTGATGAAGCTGGCGATCGTGGCGGCCGGTTACACGGCCGGCGAAGCCGACCAGCTGCGCCGCGCGATGGCGGCGTGGAAACGTCATGGCGGCATGGAGCACCATCGCGAGCGGATCATCCGCGGCATGCTCGAACGCGGTTACACCGCCGAGTTCGCGGCGCGATTGTTCGAGCAGATCAAGGGCTTCGGCAGCTACGGTTTTCCCGAGAGTCATGCGGCCAGCTTCGCCGGCATCGTCTATGCCAGCTGCTGGCTGAAATGCCACGAGCCGGCCGCGTTCGCCTGCGCCCTGCTCAACGCGCAGCCGATGGGTTTCTACGGGCCCAGCCAGATCGTGCAGGACGCGCAGCGCCACGGCATCGCGGTGCGCCCGGTCGACGTGCGCCACAGCGACTGGGACTGCACGCTGGAGGACGACGCACGCGATCAGCCGGCGCTGCGGATCGGGCTGCGCCAAGTGCGCGGTTTTCGCGAAGACGTCGCCGAACGGATGTCGGCGGCGCGCGCCGCGCGTGCCTTCGTCGACGTGACGGATCTGTGCGCCCGCACCGGCATCGACCGCCGCCAGCAGGAACTGCTGGCCGAGGCGGGCGCCTTGCGCGGCCTGGCGGGTCATCGCCATCGGGCGAAGTGGGCGGTGGCCGGCGTCGAGCCGCAGCTGCCGCTGTTCGGACGCGCCAGCCCGGCGGAAGAGGCCATCGTGCTGCCGGTGCCGTCGGTCGCGGAAAACCTGCAGTCGGACTATGCGCGTACCGGCCTCAGCCTCGGCCCGCATCCGCTGCAACTGATCCGTTCGCGCCTGCGCGCGGCGCGTTTCGCCGACTCGCGCAGCCTGCGAGGCCAGCGGCATCAGAGCCTGGTGCGCGCCGCCGGCCTGGTCACCCAGCGCCAGCGCCCGCAGACCGCCAGCGGGGTCACCTTCATCACCATCGAAGACGAGCACGGCGCCATCAACGTGGTGGTCTGGAGCCAGGTCGCCGAGCGGCAGCGGCGCGCGTATCTGGAGGCGCGCCTGCTCGGCGTGGAAGGGCAATGGGAGTGCGTCGACGGCGTGGCCCACCTGATCGCCCGGCGGCTCACCGACATGAGCGCGTGGCTGGGCGAGCTGGACAGTCGCTCGCGCGATTTCCATTGAATGTTCCGCGTGCGCAACCCGTGCGCTGTCGCGCGCCGCGGAATCGGGTAGGCTGACGCCACCGTCGCGACCGGCATGGGGATGCCGTCGCGCGGTTCTCTTTCCAATCCGGGGGATTTATGGGTACTTCTTCATTGGCTGCATTGGCCGGCATGGGCCTGTTCGCCATGCTGGTGATGCTGGTGGTTTACATCCTGGTGGGCGCGCTGATCCTCAGCGTGTCCTTTCGCCTGGTGGTCGGCTTCATGCCTTCCTACCTGCGTGCGCTGGCCGCAGTGGTACTGGCCTGGATCGCGACCTTCGTGGTTTCGCTGGTCCTGCGCATGATCCTGCCCGCCAGCGCGGGCGGCCTCCTGTCGCTGGCGGCGTTGTTCCTGGTCGGTGCGGCGGTGGTGAACTACCTGCTGCTGGCCGCCGACGGCAGCCAGATCGGCTACGGCAAGGCGTGCGTGGTGCAACTGGTCTACATGGTGATCGGCTTCGTGCTGGCGCTGCTGATCGGCTTCATCGTCATGTCGATGTTCGGCGCGGCGCTTCTCGGCCACTGATCCGACGTGCCGGTGCGCGGCGCGGGCCAGTCCGCGTCGCGCACCGTTGGACTACACCAGCGTGGTGGCCACGCCGAAACCGACCGCCATGCTCACGGCCACTGCCATGCAGGCGCTGCCGGGGCGGATGCGACGGGCGTCGATGCGCGGCACCAGCCGCCACAACAGGATCGCGCCGATCAGCATGTCCAGCACCAGCACGACGCGCAGCAGGCCCGAGTGCAGCAGGCCGTCGTAGGGCGGGTGCAGGGCGCCTTCGTAGACGGCCACCAGGAATACCAGCAGCAGGCCGGCCATGGTCCACAGCAGGCAGGCGAGGTAGATGCGGTTGAACACCACCGCGCAGCGTTCGGTCCAGCGCATTACCGACCAGCCGATCAGCGCGAACACCAGCGCCGCCATGCTGCTGTAGAGCACCCACCAGAGCAGGGTGCTGGTTGCCGCGAGCACGCTGTTCATGTGACTTGCTTGAACCCCAGTTTGCGATACAGCTTGGACATCAGCCACGCCGGACCGACCAGCAGGTAGGACAGGTCGGTGAGGAAGCTGGGTTTGCGCCCCTCGTACTTGTGCCCGATGAACTGGCCGATCCAGGCCACCACGAACACGCCGACCGCCCACCACGCCAGCGTCTGCGCGCCCAGCCGCCAGTACAGGAAGTTGGTGAGCAGGCCCAGCACGGCGAAGGCGATCAGCAGGCCCACCGCCAGCCGGTGCGAACGCTTCCAGTACCAGTAGAACGCCAGCACCATCACCAGCACCGCCCACGAGCCGGGGCGCAGTGCGGTGAACGGTACCGGGGTTGCCCACAACAGCGCGATCACCGACCACACGATCGGCGGCACGCAGAACCAGTGGAACATCTGGTTGGTCGGGTCTCGATGGTCGGCGCTGTAACTGTCGATCCAGTCCTGCATGGTGCGCATGAGCGTTCCCCCTCGATGAAACCTCAGTCGAGCCGGATGCCGGCCAGCTTGTGCAGCGCCTCGGCGTACTTGGCGGCGGTGCGCGCGATCACCTCGTCCGGAATCACCGGGCCGGGCGCGGTCTTGTTCCAGTCCTGCGTCTCCAGCCAGTCGCGCACGAACTGCTTGTCGTAGCTGGGCGGGCTGATGCCGACCTTGTATTCGTCGGCAGGCCAGAAACGCGAGGAATCCGGGGTCAGCATCTCGTCCATCACGTAGAGCTTGCCGTTCGCGTCGGTGCCGAACTCGAACTTGGTGTCGGCGATGATGATGCCGCGCTCGGCCGCGTAGGCGGCGGCCCAGCGGTAGATCGCCAGGGTGGCGTCGCGCACCTGGCCGGCGAGATCGGCGCCCACCGCGTCCACCACGGCATCGAAGCTGACGTTCTGGTCGTGGTCGCCCACGGCGGCCTTGGTCGAGGGCGTGAAGATCGGTTCGGGCAACTGCTGCGCCTGCTGCAGGCCGGCCGGCAGCGCGATGCCGCACAGCGCGCCGGTGGCCCGGTAATCCTTCCAGCCCGAGCCGATCAGGTAGCCGCGCGCGATGCATTCCACCGGCACCGGCTTCAGCCGCCGCGTCACCACGGCGCGCTTTTCGTACAGCTTGAGGTCGGTGCCGGGTGGCAGCACCTCGGCCAGCGGCACGTCGAGCAGGTGGTTCGGCACCAGATGCGCGGTCTTGCCGAACCAGAAGTTGGAGATCTGGGTCAGCATCTCGCCCTTGCCCGGGATCGGGTTGGGCATCACCACGTCGAACGCCGACAGCCGGTCGGTGGCCACCATCAGCAGCCGTGCATCGTCCAGCGCGTAGACATCGCGCACCTTGCCGCGATGGATCAGCTCGAGGCCGGGCAGGTTCGATTGGGGCAGGGTGGTGGGCACGGCGGGTTCCACGAGACGGGAAGTGCCTATTGTAGCGACTGCCGGCATGGCGCCGGGAACGCGCCGCCGGGCCGATCGGGTGCACTGCTAGAATTGGCATCCTTTGGCCCCATGTGTTGCCGATGCGCATATTCCTGATCGCGGCGTTTTGCCTGGCCGCCTTGCCCAGCCTTGCCCAATCTGCCTCCCGGCCCGATCGGCTCGGCCTGTGCGCGGCCTGCCACGGCGAGACCGGACAGGCGCACATGCCCGGTGTGCCGAACCTGGCCGGGCAGCGGCTGGATTACCTGCGCGACGCGCTGAAGCAGTACCGCGACGGCCGCCGCGACGTGCCGGTGATGCGCGCGGCGATCGGCCCGCTGAACGCCGCCGAGCTCGATGCGCTGGCACGCTGGTACAGCGCGCAGGCGGCCGCGCCGGCGCAGGTGCAGCCATGAGTTTCACCTACACGATCTGGTTCGGCATCTTCGGCCTGCTGGTCGGCCACATGCCGGGCGCGGTGGTCGGTGCGGTGATCGGTTTCATCTTCGACAACCTGCGCCACAGCCAGCGCCGCCAGGCCACGCCCGAGGCCGGCGGTTTCGTCGGCCCGCTGTTCACCCTGCTCGGCGCGGTGGCCAAGTCCGACGGTCGCGTGTCCGAGGCCGAGATCGCGGTGGCCGAACGCCTGATGACGCGCATGGGCCTGACCGCCGAGCAGCGCGCGCAGGCGGTGGCCAGCTTCAACGCGGGCAAGCAGCCGGAGTTCGACGTCACCCGCACCATCGCCGAGTTGCGCAGTTGGGTCGGCCTGCGCCGCGATCATGCGTTTCCGGTGCTGGACGTGGTGATCGAGACGGTGCTGTCCGAAGGCAACCCGGGGCCGGAGAAGATGTCGATCCTGCGCCAGCTCGCCTTCGCGCTGCGCGTCAGCGACATGGAGCTGATGGCGCTGATGGCGATGAAAGGCTACGCCTGGAACGGCGGGGCCGGCGGTACGCGCGGCAGCCGCCAGCAGTACGGCCACAGCGGCGGCTACGTGCCGCCGCAGCGCGCGCCGCAGGGGCCCGACCCCTATGCCGTGCTGGGCATCGACCGCAATGCCGACGAGCGCGCCATCAAGCGCGCCTATCGCAAGCTGATTTCCGAGCACCACCCCGACCGCCTCGGCGACCTGCCCGAAGACATGCGCAAGCGCGCCGAATCGCGCGCCAGCGAGATCAACGCGGCCTACGACCGCATCAAGGAAGCAAGAGGATTCAAGTAGGAGCCCGCTTGCGGGCGATGCTCTTGCCTTTGCTTTTGCGAATCCCCCATCCCGAATTCACCGCCCCGGGCTTGTCGAAGGGCCGAAGCCCGGTTCCAGAAGCATCGCCCGCAAGCGGGCTCCTACAATAGACGTCACCTTCGCCGCCCGGTAGCCGCCATGCCCAAGCAGAGCCCCATCATCGCCCCGTCCATCCTCGCCGCCGATTTTGCCCGGCTGGGCGAAGACACGGCTGCGGCACTCGCCGCCGGTGCCGACTGGGTGCATTTCGACGTGATGGACAACCACTACGTGCCGAACCTCACGATCGGTCCGATGGTGCTCGCCTCGCTGCGCAAATACGGCATCACCGCGCCGATCGACGTGCACCTGATGGTCAAGCCGGTCGATCGCATCGTGCCGGACTTCGCCAAGGCCGGCGCCAGCCTGATCAGCTTCCATCCGGAGGCGAGCGAGCACATCGACCGCACGCTGGGCCTGATCAGGGAGTCCGGTTGCCAGGCCGGGCTGGTGTTCAACCCGGCCACGCCGCTGGACCATCTCGATTACGTGATGGACAAGCTGGACATGATCCTGATCATGTCGGTGAACCCCGGTTTCGGCGGCCAGAAATTCATCCCCGGCACGCTGGACAAGCTGCGCCAGGCGCGCGAGCGGATCGAGGCCAGCGGCCGCGCGATCCGGCTGGAGGTCGACGGCGGCGTCACTGCCGACAACATCGGCGCGATCGCGGCCGCCGGCGCCGACACCTTCGTCGCCGGCTCGGCGATCTTCCACGCGAAGGATTACGCGGCCGAGATCGCCGCCATGCGCAAGGCGATCGGTTGAGGATGTCCGCCGCCATGCACAAGGCGATCGGCTGAGGATGTCCGCCGCCGTGCGCAAGGCGATCGACTAGCCAGGCGGCGCAAGGAAAAAATCCCGGTGCCGGGAGAGGCACCGGGATAAACGTCGTCGGGGACGCAAGGGGGAAACACCATGGATTGGCGTGTGCCGGTGCGAGCCCTGCTCAGGAGTACACAGAACCCGCACCGGCACGTTCCACGGCAAAGAGGAACGTCGCCAATCACTTGATCCGACCCGGTCGCTGCCGGTTGGTTCCCGTCGCGGTGGCCGAATTGCCAACTGCGTCGTTCAGGTTCGCTGCGCAGGCCGCGGCTGCAGCCGGCCGGATCGGGCCTGCGCGCGGGCGTTCAGCCACTGCGTCAGCGCGACCCTGGCGTGGATCCACACCGCATCGAGGCCCAGTCCGGCGGCCAGCAGCAGGCTGCCGACCATCAACCAGTGACGCCATGTGTGCGAAATCCGTATTGCTGCATGCATGCCGGTGCCCTCCTGTCGTTCGAGCCACGTCTGCATTGCCGCATGCGCGAAGGTCGCGCGGGAGCCGCGCCAACGGCGGCATCCGGGCCAGTCGTGGCAAATGGCGGGCAGCACGCGCGCGCGCAAAAAAAGCCCCTCGCAGGCGAGGGGCAAGCAACCACCAGGGGGAGGAACACGGTTACAGCGGTTGCCAGTCGGGATCGGTTTCGTCCTGGCCCGCGTCCGGCGCGATTCCCTTCGCGCCGGGCGCGCGGACGACTTCCACCACGGCAAACGGATTGAGCTTGGACAGATGACGGAACATGGCGCGCCTCCTTCAGAAGAAGCCGACCAGCAGGCCCAGCAGCAGGGCGCCCAGCGCCAGGCCGGTGCGCAGCGGCTCGAAGCCATGCAGTTCGGCGCGGGGATCGTGTTCGTCGGGGCGGGTATCCATGATCGACCTCGTGATGGAGTGCGTGGATCACATCAAAGCCTCCGTCGCGGCGCGGGCGCCGACCGCTGCCGGGCGATTTGCCGCCGGTTTGTGGCAAATCGCTGGCAGCACGGTGCGACCGCTTGCGCCCGCGCGGCGCGCATAGCACGCTGCAACCACCATCCAGGGAGTGCGCCATGGGCCGCAGCATTGCCATCGTCGAAGACGAACCGTTGATCCGCGCCAACTACGTCGAGGCGCTGAACCGTTTCGGCTACGACGCGCGCGGTTATGGCTCGCGCCAGGAAGCGTCCAGCGCGTTCGCGATGAAGTTGCCCGAGCTGGTCATCATCGACATCGGCCTGGGCGACGAGCCGGAGGGCGGCTTCGACCTGTGCCGCGAACTGCGCGCGAAATCGTCGACGCTGCCGCTGATCTTCCTCACCGCGCGCGATTCGGATTTCGACGTGATCTCCGGCCTGCGCCTGGGCGCCGACGACTACCTCAGCAAGGACACCAGCCTGCACCAGCTGGCCGCACGCATAGCCGCGCTGTTCCGCCGGATCGAGTCGCTGAAGGCGCCGGCCTCCAGCGAGACGGTGCTCGAGCACGGCCCGCTGAAGCTGGAATCCGAGCGCATGCGCATCACCTGGAACGGCGAGGAGATCCCGCTCACCGTCACCGAGTTCTGGATGGTGCACACGCTGGTGCGCTTCCCCGGCCACGTGAAGAACCGCGACCAGCTGATGCGTGAGGCGGAGCTGGTGGTGGACGACGCCACGATCACCTCGCACATCAAGCGCATCCGCAAGAAGTTCGTTGCGGTGGCGCCCGAGTTCGACGCGATCGAGACCGTGCATGGCGTGGGCTACCGGTGGAAGCCGTGAGCGCGCGTCTGTGCGTGGCGCTGGCACTGTTGTTCTGCGCGGCGCTGACTTGGGCGACCGGCACCGGCGACGACGTGCTGGCCCGCGGCGCCCGCGACGGCAACGCGCCGGCCTGGACGATCGCGGTGGCTTCACCGCCGGGCTGGACGCGCGACTGTTGCACCTACGCCCAGGCGATCGGCGTCAACGCGGTGCTGTATCAGGGCGAGTGGAGCGGCAAGCCGCAGCGGGTCATGGTGCTGAACGTGTGGCCGCGCGTGCTGCCCAGCGTGGCCGCCGAGATACAGGCCGACCGCAAGCGCTATCTCCAGCTCGACCCCGCCGGCAAGACCACCAGCTTCGCCGTGCGTCATCCCGACATGTCCTGCGAGGCCAGCGTCTACGAAGGCAGTGATCATGTCGACGACGTGCTGGTGTTCTGCGATCCCGGCCAGGCCAGCGGCATCCGCTACAGCTGGTCGATGGCCTTCGACGACGGCGACCCCACGCGCCGTGCGTTGCTGGATGACTTCATGCGCGTGGTGATGGCCTCGCACTACCAGCGCGCCGCGGCGCCGGCCGATGCCCGCTGAGCGACGGACCGGAGCGGCATGAGCCTGCGCCGCAAGCTGCTGCTGGTAGCGCTGTGCACGCTGGCGCTGCCGATCGCCGGCTGGTTCGACGTGCGCCAGATGGAATCGCTGCTGCGCGATGGCCAGGCCCAGGCGCTGGTGGCCTCGGCGCAGGTGGTGGCGCGCAGCCTGGTGGTGACCCGTGCGTTGCCGCCGGCCGAGGGCCCGGGCTGGTACGTGCAGGAGGCGCCCACGCCGATCACCGTCGACGGCTACGGCGACGACTGGGCGCCGCTGACGCCGTGGAGCCAGCCGTTCGCGCGACGCGGACAGTTGCTGCTGGCCGAGGACGCGGACGGCTTCTACCTGCACGCGCAGGTGGCCGACACCCATCGCACCCGCGCCGATGCCGAAGACGCGAACGCGCTGCTGGCCGATCACCTGATCCTGGCCTTGGGCAACGCCGCCGGACAGCGGCGCTACCTCCTGGCCAGCGCCGCGCCGGGACCGCTGCAGGCGTTGCCGCTGGACCCGCCGGTGCCCGGCCTGCCCGATCAGCTCGGCGCGCGCTGGCAGGAGGATGGCAGCGGCTACCAGGTCGAGCTGCGCCTGCCGCCGCAACCGGCGCTGAGCCGCCTGGGCATCGGCGCCTACGATGCCGGCAGCGGCGGTGATCGGCTGGTGGTCGAGTCGCGCCCGTTGCACCGCTACTCGCCCGCACTCTCCGGCGAGCTGGCGCAGCTGGTGCCGGCGGGCGTGCAGGCGCGCGTGCTGTCACCGGCCGGCTGGTTGCTCGCGCGCAGCGGCCGACTGCATGGCAGCAGCGCGGCCGAGCGCGATCCCGGCTGGTTCGCCTCGCTGGTCTATCGCTCGCTGCTGGCCACTCGCCTGGACGACGCCAACCTGTGGGCGCAGGACGTGCCGCGGCTGGATACCCGCGAAGTGGAGCATGCGCGCGCCGGCCACGCGGTCAGCCGCTGGCGCCACGGCGAGGAGCGCGGCAGCGTGATACTGGCCGCCGCGGTGCCGATCGAGCGGGCCGGCCAGGTCGAGGGCGTGCTGCTGCTGGAGCAGGCCAGTCGCACCGTGCCGCTGCTGGCCAACCGTGCGCTGTTCGGCGTGCTGCTGACCAGCTTCGGCGTGCTGCTGCTGGCCGGCGGCATCCTGCTGGCGTTCGCCACCCGGCTCAGCCTGCGCCTCGCGCGGCTGCGCAACGCCGTCGAGCGGGCGCAACGCAACGATGGACGTCTGGACGGCCAATTGAATCCCGACCGCTTTCCGATGATCGACGCGCCGGACGAGATCGGCGATCTCGCCCGCAGCTTCGAGAAGCTGTTCGTGGCGGTGGGAAGTTACACCGATTACCTGCGCACGCTGGCCTCGAAGCTGTCGCACGAGCTGAACACGCCGCTGGCGATCGTGAAGTCCTCGCTGGACAACCTGGAGCACGCACTGCAGCAGCACGCCGCGCTGCCGGAGCCGGCCAAGCCTTACCTGGAACGCGCCCGCGACGGCGTGGCGCGGCTGGGTGCGCTGGTGCGGGCGATGAGCGAATCGAGCCGGATGGAGCGCTCGATCGAAGCGGCCGAGCCGGAGGATGTCGACCTGCGCGACGTGGTGCGCGGCTGCGCCGACGGCTACCGTCCGCTGATCGGCACGCGCCGGCTCGATTGCCGGTTGCCGGAGGCGCCGTTGCCGCTGCACGGCGCGCCCGAACTGATCGCGCAGGCGCTGGACAAGCTGCTCGACAACGCGCTCTCGTTCACCCCCGAGCATGGCTGGCTGCGGCTGAGCCTGCGCGCACTCGACGGTGGCGCCGAGATCGAGCTGGCCAACCAGGGGCCACCGCTGCCCGCGGCGATGCAGGGCCGCTTGTTCGACTCGCTGGTCAGCCTGCGCGACAAGACCACTCCCGGCGAGGCGCCGCACCTGGGCCTGGGGCTGTACGTGGTGCGCCTGGTCGCCGAGCGCCACGGCGGCAGCGTCATCGCGCGCAACCTCGACGACGGCAGCGGTGTGGCGTTCACCCTGACCCTGCGCGGCATGCCGCGGCATCGGCTGGGCGGTTAAAGCTTCGCCGCCGTTTGCCGCTACCCGGACATCTCGGCTTCCCGCGGAAATGTCGCCATGGATGTCCCCAGTCTCAGCCGGCAACCCTATCGTCGCCCGCCGTTGTTGCGCGCCACCGATCCGCAACGCATGAACTGGCTGTGGCGACTGGTGTGCGAGCTGGCCGAGTTGCGTCCCGCGGACGTGGTCGAAGCGCTGCATGCCGCGCAGATTCCGGTCGACCTGGCGCGTGCGCGCAGCTGGGTGGTCAGCGATCGCGACGACAACTTTTTTCCGATCTCGATCGCCGAACTGGAACGCAACGTGCGGGCGCTGCTGGCCTTGCGTGAGGTGATGCGCGAGAACGAGGCGCTGCTTGCCGCCACCGGCGGGTCAGCGGCGGCTGCCGATCGGCCGCCACAGGAGAGGGACGCCGTCCCCGAAACCGCCTGACGCTCAGCCCTGCGGGGACGATCTCGCCGCCGCTGGCATGGCCGCCGCGTTACCTGCATGGGCTGGTGGCGCGCTGGTGGCCGTGGCTGGCATCGCGCTGGATGCCGGGGCTGGTGCCGCACTGGCTGCCGCGGCTGGAGCGGTGATGATCGAGGCTGCCGCGGGCAGGGTGGCCGTGCCGCCGGCTGCGGGGGCCGAAGTCGCTGGCGCTGGCGTCGGGCTGGCACCCGCTGCCGCCGCCGAAGCGGCAGGGACCGGAGCCGCCCCGACCGACGTCGTCGACCCCGGTCCGGTCGTGGCGTTGTCCGCAGGGTGCGAGGCGTGGGCGACCGGCGCGGGTGGCGGGGTGTCATCGACGCGGCTGTCGGCCATCCAGTGCAGGTAGGCCCAGGCAGCCACGCCCGCGATCACCAGCAGCAACAGCAGGCGACCGTACCGTGAACGACGTGGCTGATCGGTGCCGGCTTCGGCCGGTGATTCGGCCAGCTCCTCCGCGGTGGCGGAATCTTCCCCCTCCTCCTCCTGCGCCGGATTGATCAGGGCGTCATCAGCCATCACCTCGTCGTCGAGCGTCGAGGCGGAGGCTTCCGGCGGCGACGGCTCGGTCGGCAACGGCGGCATCGAAGCCGGCGGATTGTCTTCAGTCGATGGCGCTTCCGCTTCGCCCTCCACCTGATCCGCGGGTGCCTCCACCGGCAGTTCGTCGACGGGTGCTACCACCGCCTCGTCGAAGGCCTGCGCTGGCGCGATGGTCGTCTCGTGTTCCGGTGGCTCCGGCCACGTCTCCCATGCGTGACTGCCCTGCAGCCGGTAGGGTTCGCCCGGCTCGATGAACATGTCCAGCGCCGACTGCGGCAGCGGTCCGCGGCTGCGTCCATCGCGTTCGATGTACGCCAGCCGGGCGTCGTCGGGCAGCGCGCGGGCGTCGACGTGCATGCCTTGCAGCAGTTGCGCGATACGCTCGGCGGTGGCCAGATCCAGCCGCTGGCGCACGACGCGTGGCAGGGCGGCGAGTACGCGCCGTGCGAATTCGTCCTGCTCCATCCTCAGCGCGGCCGCCACTGGCGCCCACGCCGAAGCCTCGTCCGACGCACCGGCCCGCAAGCCGCACACTACGACGCAGTACTGATCCACGCGTGGTCCCCTGTAGCCCGACCGCCGAGGTTAGACCGCTGCCGCCGGCGTATCAAGCGCGCCGCGTGGCTGCCCATGCTTCCCCTACAATGGCCGCTTCCCGTTCTGGCCATCGGAACCGCACCGTGATTTTTTCACCGACATGATCAGTCGAGACGAATTCGACGCGCTGGCCGCCCAGGGTCACACGCGCATCCCGCTGGTGCGCGAGGTGTTTTCCGACCTCGACACGCCGCTGTCGGTGTACCTGAAGCTGGCCGACGGGCCGTACACCTTCCTGTTCGAATCGGTCGAGGGCGGCGCCACCTGGGGGCGCTATTCGATCATCGGGCTGCCGGCGAAGCGGGTGTTCCGCCTGCGCGGGCACGAGCTGGAAGTGGAGGACGCCGGCGAAGTCACCGAGCGCCGCCACCTGGACGATCCGCTGGGCGAGATCGAGAAGCTGCGCGCGCAGTACGACGTGCCGCGGCTGCCGCAACTGCCGGCGTTTTCCGGCGGCCTGGTCGGCTACTTCGGTTTCGAGACGATCGGCTACATCGAGCCGCGCCTGGCGCAATGGGATCGCGCCGACGAGCTGGGCACGCCCGACGTGCTCTTGATGCTGGCCGAGGAAGTGGCGGTATTCGACAACCTCAAGGGCCGGCTGTACCTGATCGTGCACGCCGACCCGTCGCAGCCGCACGCCTATGCGCAGGCGCAGCGGCGGCTCGACGCGCTGGTCTACCGCCTGCGCCAGGGCGGCGCCTCCTACCCGCAACTGACCAAGTCGGTCGCGCTGGACGAGAGCGATTTCAAGTCCTCGTTCACCCGGGAGGAGTTCGAGGCGATGGTCGAGCGCGCGAAGGAGTACATCCGCGCCGGCGACATCTTCCAGGTGGTGCCCTCGCAGCGCCTCTCCGTGCGCTTCAACGCACGGCCGGTCGACGTGTACCGCGCGCTGCGCGCGCTGAATCCCTCGCCGTACATGTACTTCGTCGACCTCGGCGCCACGCAGATCGTCGGTTCCTCGCCGGAGATCCTGGCGCGCCTGAAGGACGGCAAGGTGGTGGTGCGCCCGCTGGCCGGCACGCGCCGGCGCGGCGCCACGGAGGAAGAAGACCGCGCGCTGGAAGCCGAGCTGCTGGCTGACCCGAAGGAGCGCGCCGAGCACGTGATGCTGATCGACCTGGGCCGCAACGACCTCGGCCGGATCAGCGAGACCGGCAGCGTGGAAGTGAGTGACTCGTTCGCGATCGAGCGCTACTCGCACGTGATGCACATCGTCTCGCAGGTGCAGGGCAGCGTGCGCGAAGGCTTGAGCTACATGGACGTGCTGAAGGCCACCTTCCCGGCCGGCACGCTGTCGGGCGCGCCGAAGGTGCGCGCGCTGGAGATCATCCAGGAACTGGAGCCGCACAAGCGCAACATCTACGGCGGCGCGATCGGCTGGATCGGCTGGTGGGGCGACGCCGACACCGCCATCGCGATCCGCACCGCGGTGATCCACGGCGGCCGCCTGCACGTGCAGGCCGGCGCCGGCATCGTGTTCGACTCCGACCCCGCCGCCGAGTGGGAAGAGACCATGAACAAGGGCCGCGCGCTGTTCCGCGCGGTGGCGCAGGCGGCGCAGGGGCTGTAGGGCGGTCCCGGCAAAAGCCCGTCGCGAATCGCGTGGCCTCGATCAGGGGGCGACGGAAGCCCGTGTTGCCGCCGGCACCGGGTGGCCGCCGAGCTTGGCCGCGTAGAGCGCGGCGCCGTAGTGCGGCGCGTGCAACGGCGGACGCAGGTCGAAATCCGTGCTTGCGGCGGCAAGCGCCTCGCGCAGCGGGGCCAGCAGCAGTTCGTCGGCATTGAAGGCGCCGCCGGAGTGGGACACCGGCACGGTTTCGCCGGCTTCGAAGTGCAGGGCCCGTCGCAGCGTGTCGCAGATGTCGGCCAGTTCGCGGCCGGCATCGCGGAAGATGGCGGCGGCCACGTCGTCGCCGGCCCGTGCCGCTTCGGCGACCTGGCGCGAGAGTTGCGCCAGCTCGCCGCGGGCGTAGGAGTTGCCGCCGTAGACATGGGCGCAGATGTCCAGGTCGTTGTCGAGCTGGAAGTGCGCGTTGAGGATCGCGTGCAGCGGGCCGCGGGGCAGGCGCCCGTCGCTCATGCGCGAGTAGGCGTTGAGTCCGCGCATGGCGATCCAGTAGGCGGAGCCTTCATCGGAGAACGCCTCGCCCCAGCCGCCCGCGCGAGCCGCGAGGCCCCGGCGCTGGCCATAGCCGATCGAACCGGTGCCGGCGACGATGTTGATGCCGTCGGCGCAGCCCAGCGAGCCGGCCCAGCCGCACACCATGTCGTTGTCGCAGGTGTAGCGGTCGTGGCCGAGGATCGCCGCGGGGCATGCTTGCAGCAGCGCGGTGGCGCGGCTGTCCTCGCCGTAGGCGGGCAGCCCGAAGAAGGCATGGCCGATGTCGGCCGGGGTTCGGCCGGCGGCGTCCAGCACCGCAGTCACGCCCTCACCCAGGATGGCACGCACGCCGTCCAGCCCGACGTGCGGATGGTAAGTCGTGCCGAGCTCCGCTTCGGCGAGCAGTCGGCCGTCAGCGTCGATCAGGGCGAAACGCGTTTTCGTTCCGCCGCCGTCCACGCCCAGGTAAGTCACCCGATTCATGCGCTCAAAGCGTACAGGCGTACACCCTGCACGACGCGGTTCACCAGGCCCGCGGGGTTGGGATTGTCGGGCGTCACGCCGAGGGCGCGCGAACGGAGGAAGGCGTGGATCTGGGCGATGGCGAGGTACGGCCACAGCAGCTCCGCATCGACGGCATCGGCCATCGCCGGCACCGCGATGCCGTCGGCACCCGCGGTGGCGCGCGGCTGTGCGCTCACCTCGATGATGCGTGCCGCGCGGCCGTCGCGACGCAGTTCATCCACCAGGTCGAGGTCGTAGCGGCGGGTCAGCGGATCGTTGGACACGAAGACCATCACCAGGGCATGTTCGGTGATGAAGGTCTTGGGCCCGTGGCGGAAACCCAGCGGCGACTCGAAGCAGGTTGCCACCGCACCATTGGTCAGCTCGCCGAGCTTCAGCGACGCCTCGCGGGCCAGCCCCTGCAACACGCCGCTGCCGAGGTAGGCGACGCGGTCGTACGGAGCGCGCGCCAGCTCGTTCAGCGCCGGCAGCGATTCGGCGATGACCCGCGCGGTAGCCTCGGCGATGGCGTCGATGCGCGCGTCCATGCTGCCGTTTGGCAGCAACGCGGCCATCGCCGCGTACATCATGCAGCTGAAGCTGGAGGTCATGGCGAAGCCGGCGTCGTGGGTCTCGGCCGGCAGCAGCAGGGTCATCGAGCGGGCGACCGGTGCCTTGCCCAGCGCACCGTCGGCATTGCAGATGATCGCCAGGTGGCGCACGTCACGCACCAGGGATTCGGCGAGTTCCACCGCGGCCAGGCTTTCGGGGCTGTTGCCGGAACGGCCGAAGGAGACCAGCAGCAGCGGCTGTTCCGGCTCCAGATACAAATGCGGGGCGCACACGATGTCGGTGGTCGGCACCGCGTCCACGCGGGCGGCCAGCCGGCGGTCCAGCAGTGGCGCCACGCACTGGCCGATGTAGGACGAGCTGCCGGCGCCGGTCAGGATCACCCGCGCGGCAGGGTCGTCGATCAGCGGGCCGGCAAACGCGCGGATCTGCGCGTGCAGCCCGGCCACCAGCGCGTGCGTCTGCCGCAGCATCCGCGGCTGCTGCTCGATTTCGCGCGCGGTGCAGAGCGCGCCCGCAGCGGCCAGCTCGGACTCGGGCGCGCCAAGGTACTCAGTGGATGTCATGGTCATGGCAGGCATGGTGGTAGTCGTCGAGGGCGGCACTGATGTGTGCCATGGTCAGGGAGCGCGGGTCGCTGGTCGCGGCGCCGGTGCGCAGCGCGTGCAGCGCGTGCGGCAGGAACTGGCTGATCAGCGGCAGCGGCGGCGGGTTCGTGCGCAGGTTGTCGAACAGGCGCTGGCAGGCCTGCTCGATCACCGGGTCGGGCCAGTAATAGCGGATGCGGTCGCTGAGGCTGTACTGCAGGTCGATGGTCAGCGCGTGGCCTTCGCCGTGGTAATAGCGCTGCCAGTGCCCGGGCTGCTCGCGCATGCGTGCCAACACCACCTCGCGCAGGCGTGCCCGGCGCGCATCCTCGATCCACTCCTGCTCGATCGCGTCCAGCGCCCACAGCGCCTCGCGCAGGGCAAAGGTCAGGCCGGGGCCGACCTTGAGGATGGCGAAATGATCGCGTACCAGCGCGGCCAGCGCGTCACGAGTCTGGTAGTCGGTCGAGTGCGCTTCGAACACCATGCCGGGCACGCCGGTGATGGCGTGGCTCAATTCGCGCGCTTTCGGCGGCTCGTAATCCACCACGTCGTGGTGGTCGAACTCCACGCCCGGTTGCACCACGGAGGCGATCACGCGTTGCCACGCGGCGTCCAGCCCCGCGGCGACGAAGGCCTGACGATGCGCCTCGATCGTGGCCAGGGCGGCTTGTGGTGCGGTCACGGCGAGGCCTTCGATGGCTTCGGTGGCACCGCCCGGCACCGGCACCTCGGTGCCGATCACGTAGACCGGCGGCTCGCCCCCGACGCGCGCATGGGCGGCTTCGGCCGTCCGGCACAGGCGTACCGCGCGACGCACGATCTCCGCCTCCGGCAGCGGTTCGGGATCGCCACTGCAGGCCATCGAGCAGTCCAGGTGGATCTTGCGGAAGCCGGCGGCCACGTACGCGGCCACCATCGCCTCGGCCTTGTCCATCGCCGCGGTCGCGTCCAGCGACGTCCACGGGTTGGGTCCCAGGTGATCGCCACCCAGCGCGATGCGCGCGTGGTCGAAGCCGACGCGATCGGCGATCGCATGCACGAAGGCGACGAAATCGGCCGGCTTCATCCCGGTGTAGCCGCCGTCCTGGTTGACCTGGTTGCAGGTGGCTTCGAACAGCACGAATGCCTGCCCCGTGCGTTGCGCGTGGCGCAGGCCGGCCTCGATGACGAGGGGATGCGCGGAACAGATCGAGGTCACGCCACCGGCGTGTCCCTGCTTGTGGCGGGCGATGAGCTCGGAGAGGACTTGCATGAGGTCGGAGTCCATTCGGGGGAGGGGGTGGAAACGTCGGGATCGTGCCCGGCTTCGGCCGGAGCCTCGGGTTCGAGTACCAGCAGCAACGAGGCGATCAGGGCCAGCACCAGGCCGATCATTTTCAGCGGACCCGGCACGACGCTGGCGAATACGAGCGCCAGCGCGGCGGTCACCAGCGGGGCGCCGGCATTGGTCAGCGGCGCCACCACGATCGCCTTGCCGTGGCGGAAGGCGTAGACCAGGGTCAGCGCGCCGATGGCGTTGAGCAGCTGGATCGCGGCGGTCATCCACGGCCCGTCGATGCCGGTGTTGATCGGCTGTGACCAGTCGGTCATCGCCAGCGCCACCGGCGCCAGCAGCAGGCCGCCCAGCATCATGTAGAAGAAGATGCTCTCGGCGCGCACGGTGTGATTGGCCAGGCGCATGAAGTAAGCCTGCACGCCCCAGGCCAGCATGATCAGCAGCGATTGCACGAACCAGCCCAGACCGCCGCTGATGCCGCGACCGAACGACAGATCCAGCATCGGCAATGCGACCAGCGCCAGCACGATGCCCAGCGCGCCGCTCCAGCCGGTGCGCTCGCGCAGGAAGGCGAAGGACAGCGCGATCGTCACCACTGGCGACAGCGAGATGATCGGGAACACGAAATACGCCGGCCCGATGGTCAGCGTGTGGAACAGCAGCATCTGCCCGCCGGCGCCCAGCAGGCCGATGGCCATGCCGTAGGCGATCGCGCGCGGTGAATGCTCCAGCGCCCAGCCGCTGCGCCACAGGATGTACAGCGCCGGCGGGATCATGGTCAGCGCCCACACGCAGTACACCAGCGTCTCGGGAAAACCGTGCTCGGCCGACAGTGGCGACAGCGCGCCCCACACACCCCACAGCGCGACGGTGGTGACGGCGAAAACCAGCCAGGGGCGGCGGCGCGGCGCGGCGATCGCACTGGCGGCCAGGCTCATGCCGGCGTCCCCAGTGGCGTGGCCTGCAGCAACACGAAGTGCCTGAACGCCACCGGCAGGTTCGCCTCGCTGGCATCCACCTCGCCAAGGTCGACGTCGTTGAACAGGTCGCGCACCTTGTAGCGTCCGGCGCCCAGCCCGCGCAACGGCACCTTGCCCTTGAACTGGTCGGCGTAGAAGGCGTAGTACATCGCCCCGTCCTTGGCGATGGCGTGCGCCTCGGGCCTGTCGAAGCCGATGTCGTAAAGCGTGCCCAGGTATTCGCCCTTGGGCAGCATGTGCTGCTTGTACAAGGCCACCCACTTGCGCCACAGCGCTTCCTTCTCCGCGGTGAGCACCAGGCCGCCCGGCGGCAGCGGCTCGGAGGGATGCTCGGTGTCCTTCGGCCAGGTGAACTTGGTGGAGGGAATCGCGCCGATGCCGACGGTGGAGGCGAAATCGTCGCCGCGGTCGGACAGTTCCACGTGGTCGCCCGCATAGCTGCTGAGCGAGCCCATCAGCGCCTTCATGCTCTTGCCCTTGCTGCGCACCTGCCAGGAAGAGGTCGGATCGGACGCCGGGTACTGGTCGGTCGCCGGCAGGTTGTGGAAATCGAACGCGGTGCCGCAGGGGCACAGCTCGACCACCGCCCGCGGGTTGGCCTCGTGCGCCGCCCGGTGGATGGCCTGCCAGAACGTGGCCAGGCCTTCGACCGAATCGCTCGGATGCGCATGCTTGTGCGCGGGGTTGTAGCAGGGCGCCACGGCATTGAGGTGCTGGCCGTCGAACTTGATGCCTTCGAAGCCCCAGTCGCCGATCACCTTCTTCACCAGGGCCACGTAGAAGTCGACGGTGGGCTGGTAGGCCGGGCACTGGGTGAGCGCATTCCACCAGGTGATCTTCTGGAAGCCGCCGTCCTTGTCCAGCAGCAGCATGTCGGGGTGGTCGTGCAGCACGTCGCTGCCCGGGTCGGCGGCCAGCGGCGCGATCCACAGACGCGGATGCATGCCCTCGGCGCGTATCTTCGCGGTGAAGTCGCGCATGTCGGCCTCGCCGCGCGGGAACTTGCGCTTGTCGATGCGCCAGTCGCCTTCGTTGGTCTGCCAGCCGTCGTCCATCACCACCCAGCCGAAGCCCAGCTCGCGCGCCTTCGGCAGCGTGTCGAGGACCTGCTTGACGGTGAAGTCGCGACCGTAGCCCCACGCGCACCACACCGGCGCGAAGGCCGATTCCGGAGCCCGCGGCGCTTCCAGGCCCTCGGCCTGCATGTACTGTCGATATTGCAGCAGCGGTGCGAAATGATCGCCGGTGTGGACCGCCAGGAAGGTGCGTTCGGTGACCAGGGTCTGGCCGGGCGCCAAGGTCGATGCCTGCACCGACTCGACCGCGATATGCGCACCGCCAGCGGTCTTGCGCACCGGCAGATCCAGCGGACGCACCACCGGTTCCACGTGACCGACCGCCAGGCCGATGTCGCGGCGCCAGATATTGGCCACCGGCGTGCCGCCGCCGTAGTCGGACGAATCCATCGCCAGCGTGTTGCGCTGGTCGAACCCGGCGGCCATCGGCTGCACCCAGTCGCGGCGATCGGTGTGGGTAGTGCCGGAGAAACTCCAGAAACCGCCGGGCGCCTCGGCCAGTTCATGCGCGGCATTGCGCCAGCCGGCAACCTGCACGGCGGTGCTGCCCAGGTTGCGGTAGCGCGTCTGCAGCACCGCGAAGCCGGGAAGATCGTCGAAGAAGGTCAGCGCCACTTCCTTTTCCAGCTGGCCGGAACGACCGGTGACGATCGCCTGATGACCGTTGCCGTGACGCGCATCGGCGATGGGTCGTTCCCGGTGGCCGGTGATGACGAAGTCGTCGACCGCGCCATCGGCCAGCAGCAGGCTCTCGCTGGGCTGCCATGGCGTGAGCGGCTTGCCGCGGACCACCAGGCGTGTGTGCAGGCGGCGATCGAAGGCGATCGCCAGTACCGCATCGCCGGCCGTGGCACCGGGGCCGCCGGCAACATTGGCGGTACCGGACCGGGACGCCGCCAGCGCCTTCGGCAGCATGAGCCACGCCGCACCACCGGCTACGCTGCCGGCCACGAGCTTCAATACCGTGCGGCGTCCGATCGGGCGCATGGCGAATTCCTCTTGAGACGTCGTCCCGATTCTGCGTCACCCGTTGCTCTTGATGCAAGCGTTTCGTTTCGATATGGTTCGGAAATGTTTCGTTATATTGTCAAGGTGGGCCGATGAACACGATCTTGCGTCCCGTTGCCGTTGCTCTGTTGGCCGTCGCGGCAGCCTTTTCCGCCGCCTGCGCGATGCCGGGCCGGAATGACGCGGAAAGTTATTCGATGGCCGACTTCAGCCAGGTACGCAAGTTCGACGCCCACGTCCACGCCAACACGCCTGATCCGGCGTTCCTCGAACAGGCGCGCGCGGACGGTTTCGAGCTGCTGTCGATCAACGTCGACTATCCCGACTTCCCGAGCATCGCGCGGCAGCACGCGGCCGCCCTGGCGCTGGCAGCCAGGGACCCGACCCGTTTCCATTGGGCCACCACGTTCTCGATGAAGGGGTTCGGCACGCCGGGCTGGGCCGATCGCGTCGACGCGAAACTTGCCCGCGACGTCGCGGCCGGTGCCCTGGCAGTGAAAGTCTGGAAGAACGTGGGCCTCGCGGAGCGGGGCGCCGACGGCAAGCTGATCATGCTCGACGATCCGGGCCTGGCGCCCGTGGCCGAGCAGGTGCGCGCGCTCGGCGTGGCCCTGATCGACCACCAGGGCGAGCCGCGCAACTGCTGGTTGCCGCTGGACCAGATGACCACCGACAACGACCGCGAGTACTTCAGCAAGCATCCGGAGTACTACATGTACCTGCATCCGGAGATGCCGCGTTACGAGGAGTTGATGGCGGTGCGCGACCGCTTCGTGGCCGCGCATTCGAAGCTGCGTTTCGTCGGCGCGCATCTGGCCAGCCTGGAATACGACGTCGACCGCATCGCCGCCTTCCTCGATCGTTTCCCCGATGCCAGCGTGGACATGGCCGCGCGCATGAGTCAGGTGCAGTACCAGTCGGTGCGCGACCGCGAGAAGGTGCGCAACTTCTTCATCCGCTACCAGGACCGGCTTCTGTACGGCACCGACCTGACCTACGGCCCCGATGCCGACCCCGCCGAATTCAGGCGCGAGGCGCATGCCGCGTGGGTCTCGGACTGGCGGTATCTGGCGACCGGCGAGTCGCAGCACGTGGACATGATCGGCGCCGACGTGCCGGGCTTGGCGCTGCCGCGTGCGGTGATCGACAAGATCTACTACGCCAATGCCCGGCGGGTCTTTGCCCGGTCGGGTAGATAGAGGTCGGGGATTGGGGATTCGGGATCGGCAGAAGCATCAGGGCGCCAGTGCTGCGTCGGCCCGCCGAGGGCGATGCTCCGGCTTTTCCGAATCCCGAGTCTCAGGCCAACAACAGCTCGAATCCGAGCTGGTGGCTGGCCTGGATGATGTCCTCGGGTGCGCCGGTGTCCGTGATCAGCATGTTCAACGCGGTGACGGGGATGATGCGGTGCAGGCAGACCTTGCCGAATTTGGAACTGTCGGTGATGGAGATGACCACGCGCGCGGCCTCCACCATCTTGCGATTGAGCAGGGCCTCGGGCTCGTAATGGGTGGTGATGCCGCGCTCCAGGTCGAAACCGTCCACGCCGAGGAACAGCTTGTCCACGTGCAGCGCGTCCAGCGCCTCGACCGTCAACCCACCGTAGAACGCCATGTTGCGCCGACGCAATTCGCCGCCGAGCATGACGAGGTTGATGTTGGGCTTGGCTGCCAGCGCGGTCAGCACGCCGTAGTCGTTGGTGACCACGGTGATGTCGATGTCCGGCAGCGCCTTGGCCAGCTGGATCGCCGTGGTGCCGGAGTCGATGGCGACGGTGTCGCCGGGCTTGATCAGGGTCGCGGCGCGCACGCCGATGCGGCGCTTCTCGGCGAGGTAGCTGGTGCTTTTCGCTTCGTAATTGGGCTCGGCAGGGGTGCCGTTGCCGATCACGCCGCTGTCGATCGCGCCGCCGTAGGCCCGCGCCATCACGCCGCGCTCGGCCAGGTAGCGCAGATCCTTGCGCACGGTCTGCGCACTCACGCCGAAGCGGTCGGCCAGCCTGCTGACCTGGACGCTTCCCTGCTGGCGGACGAGTTCGCTGATCTGGAGGCGTCGTTGACTGGTATCGCGAGTGGCGGCCATGGGGGAGTTCCGACGGATGGAGAAATTATGCCGCATTTCGTTGTATTTCGCTATTGATGCTAAACGAAACATGTTATAGGCTCGGTTTCGTTGTTTAGATGCAAGGTCCGCCATCGCGCCCCCAGGAGAGAGCCCTTGAACGCCGCCCCCTTTCACCGAAACACACTGTCTTGTGCCGTCGCCCTGGCTCTGCTGATACCGGCGACGGCGTTCTCCCAGACAGCGCCTGCCAGCGCCGCCACGACGCAGAGTCCCCAAGCCGTCCCGGTTGAACAAGCCACGCCGCGCGCCGCCACCGAGCTGGCGACCGTGGTGGTCACCGGCGAACGGGGCAGCATGGCGCGCTCGACCGAGCTCAAGCGCGATGCCGCGACCGTGCAGGATTCGATCAGCGCGCTCGAGCTGGGCATGTTCCCCGACGACAACGTGGCCGACTCGCTCAGCCACATCACCGGCGTGGCCATCTCGCGCACGGCCGGCGGCGAGGGGCAGAAGGTCAGCGTGCGCGGCCTCGGCCCCGAATTCACCCTGACCACGTTCAACGGCCGCATCCTGGCCACCGACGGCGCCGGTCGCGACTTCGCCTTCGACGTCCTGCCGGCCGACGTGATCAACGGCGCCGACGTGATCAAGGGCGCGCAGGCCTCGCTGACCGAGGGGGCGATCGGCGGCCTGATCAACCTGCGCTCGGCCAGTCCGTTCGACCAGCCGGGGCAGCACGGCATCGTGCGCCTGGAGGGCGACCGCAACCAGATGTCCGAACTCAACGGACACAAGTTTTCGGCCGCCTACAGCAACACCTTCGCCAACGACACCGTCGGCGTGCTGCTGGGCGTGGTCAAGGCCAAGCGCAGGGATCGCACGGACGTCGCCGGCAACGATGGCGGCTGGACGCGCAACCCGGACCCCAATGATCCCGACTGGTACGGCAATGCCTGGGGCGGCAACATCGACCTCAACGGCAACGGCGAGCTGGACCCGGAAGACTACGGCCTGATCGCGCCGGGCCAGTTCCGCGTCGGCTCGATCCTGGAGGACAAGAAGCGCACCGCCTACTCCGGCAAGATCGAGTGGCGTCCGAGCGATCGGGTGCGCATCGTGGTGGACGGGTTGAAGACGCGCCTGGATTCGCCGCAGGTGTCCTACCAGCAGTCCTACTACCCGCTGTTCGCGCCGGGCCGCTGGTCCGACATCACCGTGCAGAACGGCATCGTCACCGGCTTCACCATGGACAACCCGGACCCGGAGCTGCGGCTCAATCCGGAGCTGCTCAACCAGACCCAGTACCGCGTCGTCGACACCGCGCTGTACGGCATCAACGGCGAGTGGAAGGCCACCGACGACCTCACCCTGACCGGCGACCTGTACCGCTCCACCTCGGAGCGCCGCTCCGGCGGCCAGGACACCTACGTCGTGCTGCGCATGAACCAGCCCAACACGGCGCGCATCACCCTCGGGCCGTATGCGGTGCCCAACGTCGACGTGAAGTTCGACGATGGCCGCGACCTCGTCTCGGGCCTCGCCAGCGGGCAGTTCAGCGACTCGGACTTCAACACGCACTACATGGAGCTGAGCGGCGACAACATCCGCGACGAGATCACCGGCGGCACCGTGGCCGGCAAGCTGTTCGTCGGCAAGTGGGGCGTGGACAACCTGCGCTTCGGCGTGACCCGCACCGAGCGCGAGAAGTCGCGCGACCTGGTCAACAACACGCTCAACGGCGGCGCCGACTACTACTCCGAGGACAACGCCATCAACGTGGCCGACCTCGGCGGCAACGTGATCTCGCACTCCTTCCACCTGCCGCACTTCATGTCGGGGGTGGGCAGCAGCTTCCCGCGCAGCTTCCTCGCCTTCGACGTGCCCAACTACCTGGCCCGGCTGCAGGCCTACAACGGCAACCTGCGGCCGGACGGCACGCCGTACGACTACGCCCTGGCCGGCCCGCAGTGGAACCCGCTGCAGAGCTACCGCGTGAGCGAGAAGACCAATGCGTTCTACGTGCAGGCGGACATGTCCGGGGATCGCTGGGAAGGCGACGTCGGCGTGCGCCTGGTGCAGACCGATACCCGCGCCCAGGCCTGGGACGCGAAGATCCTGAGCATCACCGAGAACGGCGCGTTCAACTACACCGCCGAGTACGCGGCGCCCACGCCGGTGGTCCAGGACGCGAGCTACAGCTACCTGCTGCCCTCGGCCAACTTCACCTGGCATTTCACCGACCAGCTGCAACTGCGCGCCGGCGCCGCCAAGACCATGGCGCGCCCGGCGGTGGACCAGCTGGCACCGACCAACACCACCGAAAGCGTCGCGTGGGGCGAGTTCACCCAGGTCTACGGCGGCAACGCGGACCTCAAGCCCTACAGCGCGGCGCAGGGCGACCTGTCGCTGGAGTGGTACTTCGCCCAGCACTCCGTCGCCAGCATGGCCGTGTTCTACAAGCGCATCACCAACCAGATCACCACCAGCTGGGAAACCGGCCAGGACATCGGCGTGCCCGGCTACCTGTTCAACGTGATGCGCCCGATCAACGGCGACCATGCGCGCGTGAAAGGCCTGGAACTGAGCCTGCAGCACTTCTGGGACAACGGTTTCGGCGTGCGTGCGCAGTACACGCGCAATCTCTCCACGAGCTGGGTGGATGGCGAGCAGCGTCCGCTCGAGGGCATCGCCCCGGCGACCTACTCGCTGGGCGTGATGTACGAAAAGGGCAAGTGGTCGCTGGGCGCCAATGCCGACCGCACCAACGGCTTCGTAACCGCGATCAACGTGCTGGGGACCGGCTACAACGAACAGGCCGACGCGATCACCTGGGTGACGGCGCATGTCTCCTACAAGTTCAACGACATGATCAGCGTCAGCCTCGACGGCCAGAACCTGCTGGACAAGGCGCAGACCTACAGCATCAACGGCAACCCGCTGCTGTCGCAGGGCTATTACCGCTATGGCCGCTCGGTGAACCTGGGGGTGGCGTTGCGGTTCTAGCTTGCCGCACGGTTCCGCTCCGGCTGGCCCGCTGATGCGGCTGGCCGGGCCGGCCGCCCCTTGCTGCCGGCCGGCGCGGAATCCCGGGCGGAGCAGTCGCGCGACGCAATTTCTTGCAGGGTTTCGCGCCGGCTTGGTACGTTATATCGTTGCGCCAGGCTTCCTCCTCGTCGACGCGCACACATGAAAAACCCGGGGTTCGATTGTCTGCTGGCACCGTCGACATGACGGCCGCGATGATCGGACGGGCAGGCGGGTCGACGCGATCGCTGCTGGCGGTCGTCGCGATGCTGGCGATCGGCGGCTGTGCGGTGGGGCCGGATTTCCAGCGGCCGGCGGCGCCGGACGTCGCTAGCGTGGCGGCCGCACCGCTGCCGGAACGGACCGCCAGCGCCGACGTCGGCGGCGGACAGGCCCAGCATTTCGTTCCCGGCGGCGACATTCCCGCGCAGTGGTGGACGCTGTTTCATTCAGCCGAACTCGATGCGCTGATCGAGCAGGCGCTGGCGCACAACCCCGACCTCAAGGCAGCCCAGGCCGCGCTGGCGGTGGCGCGCGAGAACACGTTCGCGGGACGCGGCGCGTACGCACCGAGCGTCAGCGCGGGCTTGTCGGCCAGCCGCGAGCAGGATCCGCCGGGGGCGCTGGCACCGGTGCCGAGCAACAACGCGTTCCTGTACAACCTGTTCACGCCGCAGGTCAGCGTGTCGTACGTGCCGGACGTGTTCGGCCTGAACCGGCGCAACGTGGAATCGCTGAAGGCGCAGCAGCAGGAGGTGCGCTTCCAGATGCTGGCCACGCGCATCACGCTGAGCAGCAACGTGGTGGTGGCGGCGGTGCAGCAGGCTTCGCTGCGTGCGCAGGTCGACGCGACCCGCGAGCTGATCGCGACCAACGCGAAGATGGTCAAACTGCTGCGTTACCAGTTGGACAAGGGCTACGCGGGGCGGCTCGATCTCGCCGCGCAGGAATCGCAGCTGGCGCAGTTGCAGGCCACGCTGCCGCCGCTGCTGAACCAGCTGGACCAGCAGAACCATCTGCTGGCCGTGCTCGCCGGAGAACTGCCCGGCGAGGCGGCGCCACCGTCGTTTGACCTGGCCAGCCTGCAGTTGCCGCAACAACTTCCCCTGAGCCTGCCCTCGACCCTGGTGGCGCAACGCCCAGACGTGCGCCAGGCCGAGGCCAACATGCACGCGGCCAGCGCGCAGATCGGTGTGGCGATCGCGAATCGCCTGCCGAATATTTCGTTGACGGCGAATGCGGGCAGCACGGCACTGGCGATCAAGCAGTTGTTCAAGAGCGGCACCGGCTTCTGGAGCCTGGGCGCGGATCTGGCGGCGCCGATCTTCGAGGGCGGCAGCCTGCTGCATCAGGAGCGCGCGGCCAAGGCGGCCTACGTGCAGGCGGCCGAGGCATACCGCGGCACCGTGCTGACCGCGTTCCAGAACGTGGCCGACACGCTGGCGGCGCTGCAGCACGATGCCGAAGGCCTGCAGGCGGCGGCCAAGGCCGCGGACGCGGCCAAACTCACCCTGGAACTCTCGCAGCGCCAGTACAGGGACGGCTACGCCGGCTACCTGTCGCTGCTCGGCGCGGAGCAGGCCGACCAGCAGGCGCGCATCGCGCTGGTGCAGGCGCAGGCCAGTCGCTATGTCGACACCGCCGCGTTGTTCCAGGCCATGGGCGGCGGCTGGTGGCACGACGCCGATGCCCACTCCACCGATGCTGCTGTCACCCGGGATAGCGATGAAAAGTAGACCCTGCTCCGCGTCGTCCTGGCGCACGCCCGCCCTTGCGCTGATGATCGTGTCGACGCTGGCCGCCTGCTCGTCGAAAGCCGCGCCCCAGGCCGCCGCCGACACGCCGCACAACGTGACGCTGACCGCGGCGCAGCGCCAGCACATCCATCTGCTGACCATGGAGCGCAGCAGCTTTCACCGCCGCATCGAAACCAGCGGCGTGGTGGATTTCGACCACGACCGTGCCACGCAGGTGCTGGCGCCGTTTTCCGGTCCGGTGACCGCGGTGCTGGTGAACCCGGGCGACAAGGTCAAGGCGGGACAGCCGCTGGCGCGGGTGGATTCGCCCGACTTCGCCGCCGCCGTCGGCGCGTATCGCAAGGCGCTCGCCGCGGCGCATGCCGCCGACCAGGTGGCGGCGACCGATCGCGACCTGTATGCGCACCAGGCGATCTCGCAGCGCGAACATGCGCAGGCGCAATCCGATGCAGCGGGAGCGGACGCCGATCGCGACGCCGCGCTGCAGGCGCTGCTGGCCTTGCATGTCGATCCGCAAACCATCGCGGCGATACGCGAAGGCAAGCCGGTGGCGCATGGCCAGGGCGTGATCCGCGCACCGATCGCCGGCACCGTGGTGGAGAAGTCGATCGCGCCCGGCCAGTTGCTGGCGGCCGGTTCGACACCCTGCTTCACCGTCGCCGATACCTCGAGCATGTGGGTGATGGCGCAGCTGTTCGGCGACGACCTGGCGGCGGTGAGGAACGGCGACGCGGCCACCGTCGAGGTCGGCGGCGATGGCGCGACGATGCCGGGCAAGGTGACCAATGTCGGCTCCGTGGTCGATCCCGATACGCGTTCGATCGGCGCCCGCGTGCTGGTCGCCAATCCCGACGGCGTGCTCAAGCGGCAGATGTACGTGCGCGTGAAGATCCGCTCCGGTGACGCGCGCACGGGCTTGCTGCTGCCGGTGTCGGCGGTGCTGCGCGATGACGAGAACCTGCCGTTCGTGTACGTGGCGGCGGCCGACGGCGGTTATGCGCAACGCACGGTGACGCTGGGTGATCGCGTCGACGATTCGTTCGAGATTCCCGACGGTCTGCACGCCGGCGACAAGGTCGTGGTGGACGGCGCGATCTTCCTGCATTTCATGCAGACCCAATGAGCGCGCAGACCCCACCCGAAGGGCTGCCGCCGCGCCCGACCTCGCTGATCAACCGCATCGTCGCGTTCGCGCTGCAGCAGCGCATGCTGATGGTGCTGCTGGCGCTGGGCCTGGCCGCGGCCGGCGTGTGGTCCTGCAACATCCTGCCGATGGACGCGTACCCCAACCTGTCGCCGCCGATGGTCGACATCGTCACGCAGTGGCCGGGACATTCGGCCGAGGAAGTGGAGCGGCTGATCACGGTGCCGGTGGAGCTGGGCATGAATGCCATCCCCGGCATGGTCACCAAGCGCTCCGTCTCGTTGTACGGCCTGTCCGATGTCACGCTCGGTTTCGCCGACGGCACCGATCCGTATTTCGCGCGCCAGCGCGTGCGCAACCGCTTGCCGGATGTCGGACTGCCCGATGGCGTGGCCTCGTCGATGTCGCCGATGTCGCCGCCCTCGGGGCTGGTGTACCGCTACGTGCTGCAGAGCACCGACCGCTCGCCGATGGAGCTGAAGACGCTGAACGACTGGGTCGTCGCGCCCCAGTACCGTTCGGTGCCCGGCGTGGCCGACGACTCCGGTTTCGGCGGCGGCACCATGCAGTACCAGGTGCTGCTCGACCCGGTGAAGATCGCGGCGCTGGGCCTGTCGGTGGCGCAGGTCGAGGCCGCGCTCGCGGCCAACAACGGCAACGCCGGCGGCGGCTTCTACACCCAGGGCGGGCAGTTTTTCTACGTGCGCGGGCTGGGCCGGCTCGAGACCGTGCAGGACATCGGCAACGTGGTGCTGGCGGTGCACGACGGCACGCCGATCCTGGTCAAGAACGTCGGCACCGTGCAGGTCGGCATCGCGCCGCGGCTGGGCGAGTTCGGCTTCATGGGCCAGGACGACGCGGTGGAGGGCGTGGTACTGGCGCTGACCGGCTCCAAGACCGAGAACGTGCTGCAGCGGGTCGAGGCGAAGACGCGGGAGCTCAACCGCGAGGTGCTGCCCGACGACGTCAAGATCCACCCGTTCTACGACCTCACCGACCTGATCGGCCAGACCAAGGCGGTGGTGATGCACAACCTGCTGCTGGGCATGGCGCTGGTGATCGCGGTGCTGATCTTCTTCCTCTACGACGTGCGCGCGGGGCTGATCGTGGCGGTGACGATTCCGCTGGCCCTGCTGTTTGCGTTCCTGTGCCTGGATCTGAAGGGTGCCTCGGCCAACCTGCTGTCGATCGGCGCGGTGGACTTCGGCATCCTGGTCGATGGCGCGATCTTCATGGTCGAGAACATCTTCCGCGAACTGGCCGCGCGGGAGGGCACCGAGTTCGACATCCGCGAGGTGATCCAGAGCGCCGCCTCGGAAGTCGACCGCCCGCTGGTCTACGCGGTGGCGGTGATCGTGGCCAGCTTCCTGCCGATCTACGTGCTGACCGGGCCTTCCGGCACGCTGTTCAAGCCGATGGCCGACACCATGATCTTCGCCCTGGTCGGCTCGCTGCTGGTGACGCTGACCCTGCTGCCGGTGCTGTGCGCGCTGTTCATGCGCCGTGGCGTGCGAGAGCGGCGCAACGCGATCTACGAGAAGTTCAAGGGCTGGTACGTGCGTTGGCTCGACCGCCTGCAGCAGCATGCGTGGCGGGTGACCGGGGCTTCGCTGCTGCTGCTGGTGATCGCGCTGGTGATGATGCGCGGCATCGGCGCGGAGTTCATGCCGCATCTGGACGAAGGCTCGCTGTGGGTACGCGCCACCATGCCGTACACCATCTCCTTCGACGAGGCCTCCAAGATCTCGCCGCAGATCCGGCAGATCCTGCGCTCCTTCCCCGAAGTCACCACGGTCGGCTCCGAACTGGGCCGTCCGGACGACGGCACCGATTCCACCGGTTTCTTCAACGACGAGTTCTTCGTCGGCCTGAAACCGTATTCGCAGTGGGACGGCAAGTACCGCAGCAAGGCCGACCTGATCGCGGCGATCGACAAGAAGCTGCAGGTGTTTCCCGGCATCCAGTTCAACTACACCCAGCCGGCCGAGGATGCAGTGGACGAGGCCGAGACCGGCCTGAAGAGCGCGCTGGCGGTCAAGGTGTACGGCCCGGACCTGCACGTGTTGCAGGCCAAGGGCAAGGCGATCAAGCAGGCGATGGCAAAGGTGCGCGGCATCACCGACCTGACCCTGGTGCACGAGCTGGGGCAGCCGAACCTGTCGATCAGGATCGACCGCGCCAAGATCGCGCGCTACGGGCTCAACGTCGAGGACATCAACAAGCTGATCGAGGCGGCGATCGGCGGCGACGTGGCCACCGAGGTGGCACAGGGCGAGAAACAGTTCGACCTGCTGGTGCGACTGCAGCCGCAGTACCGCGACAACCCGCAGCAGATCGGCGAGATCCCGGTGGCCACGCCCGGCGGCCAGCAGATTCCGTTGAAGGAGCTGGCCGACATCAGCATCGCCAACGGCGCCTCCTTCATCTATCGCGAGAACGGTTCGCGCTACATCGGCGTGCAGTTCTCGGTGAGCGGGCGGGACCTGGCCGGCGCGGTGAACGACGCGATCGCCCGGGTCGGCCACGACGTGAAGCTGCCGCACGGCTACCGGCTGGAGTGGGGCGGCGAGTACAAGGAATACACCGCCTCGCGCGCGCAGATGAACGTGATCCTGCCGCTGACCCTGCTGCTGATCTTCGGCCTGCTGTTCGTGCTCTACGGCAATTTCAAGTTCCCGTTCATCACCGTGGTCGGCGTGCTGCTGTCCGCTCCGTTCGGCGCGATCGTGGCGATGTGGCTCACCGGCACGCCGTTCTCGGTGTCCTCGGCGATCGGCTTCATCGTGCTGTTCGGCGTATCGGTGCTGACCGGCGTGGTCTACATCTCCTGCGTCAACGAGCTGCGCCTGGGCGGCATGGACATTGCCAGGGCGGTGCACGAGGCGGCGATCCTGCGCCTGCGCCCGATCACGATGACCGCGCTGGTGGCCGCGCTCGGCTTGTTGCCGGCAGCCATCGCCAGCGGCGTCGGCACCGATTCGCAGCGGCCGTTCGCGCTGGTGATCGTGTCCGGCATGCTGTCGCGGCTGCTGATCGGCATGTACCTGATGCCGGCGCTGTATGCGCTGGTGGCGCGACCGAACGATCGGTTGCAGGTGTAGGCGCTCGCTCGCCTCCCTTCCTTGCGCTGTGGGTGCGGAAGAGCTGGCGGGCACCGCCCGCCGGCTTCTGGCTGGGGCGTTCGGCGGTGGTCGCCGGTGCGGGGTAATCGGTTTGCGCGATCTCAGTCGTCGTTTCCGCCCGCCTCGATCTGCTGCACGAGGTTCCAGAGGATGCGCGAGTCCTGAGCGTCGAGTTCATCGCCGCCGAGGCCGCGGAAGTGGTTGTGGAACGCGCGCACTGCGGCGGCGCGGTCGTCCAGCGGGTAGCCGACCACCGCCAGCGCCATCCACGGATCGAAGCCGGCGGGCGGATCGACCAGCACGCCTTGCGGCCAGCGGCCGAAACCCGCGGCGGCCAGTTGCTGCCAGGGGAACAGCGGGCCGGGATCGTTCTTGCGCGTGGGCGCGAGATCCTGGTGGCCGATGATCTGCGCGGGCGGGATGTTCAGGCGCGTGGTGAGGTCGGTGAGCAGGCGCAGCAGGCTGTCGATCTGCGCTTGCGCGAACGGCGAATGTCCATCGTTGTCCAGCTCGATGCCGATCGAGGCGGAGTTGATGTCCGTGATCGTGCCCCAGCGGCCACCGCCGCCGTGCCAGGCGCGCAGTTGATCGGCGACCAGCTGGTAGACGTGGCCGTCGGCGCCGACCAGGTAGTGCGCGCTGACCGGGCCGCCGCTGTTCTGCGTGCGCAAGGTGTGCAGACTCTCGCGTGCCGAGTGCTGGTCGGTGAAATGCAGCACGATCAGCACCGGGCGGCGGATGTCGTGGTTGGGCGAGGGTACCCAGGTCGCCAGCGGATTGCGCGGCGGCAGCGGGGCGCAGGCGGCGAGCAGGGCGAGCAGCACCACGATGGCAGCGCTGCGCGGCCAGCGGGGCGAACCACGCATCACGGTTCCTGCAGCCACGGCTTGGCGATCTCCAGCGCGGTGCGGTAGGGCTCCGGCTCGTTGCGGTTGCTGAGCAGGATCACGGTGAGGTGTTGCTTCGGCCAGCGCACGATCACGTTGCGGAAGCCGATGCTCTCGCCCGAGTGCCACAGCGTGTCGCCGGTGATGCGCCAGCCATAACCGTAGCTGGCCTCGTACGGCTCGCCGGTGACCTTCACGTGGGGGCTGAAGGCGAGCTTGCGCGAGGCGTCGCTGAGCAGGCGGTTGTCGTACAGCGCGGCGTCCCACTTCGCCAGGTCCTCGACCGAGGAATAGATGCCGCCGTCGCCGCGGGTGGCGCTGGTGACGCTCTGGTCGGTGCGCGTCCACTGCCCGTTCACCTCGCTGTAGCCGTAGGCGCGGTCGTCCACTTCGGGGCCGCCGCTTTCGTACAGCAGCGTGTGGTTCATGCCCAGCGGCTGGAAGATCTGCTGCTTCAGGTACAGCGGCAGGCTGTAGCCCGAGGCGCGCTCGACCACCAGGCCGAGCAGCACGTAACCGGTGTTGCTGTAGCGATAGGCGGTGCCGGGCGCGAAGTAGGTCTTCGGGGTGGCGGAGAGTATGCTCAGCACGTCGTTGTCGCTGACCTGCCCGGTGGTGCCGGGCGGGATCAGATCCTCGTAATCGACCAGGCCGCCGGTGTGGTCGAGCAGTTGGCGCAGGGTGACGGCCGAGGTCGTCTCCGGCAGCGAGGGCAGCCATTGGCGCACCGGATCGTCCAGCTTGAGCCGGCCCTGCTCGGCCAGCAGCAGGATCGCCGCGGCGGTGAACTGCTTGCTGATCGAGGCGAGGCGGTAATTGGTCGCCGGCTTTGTCTCGTCGTCGTCCTCGAGATTCGCCAGGCCGTAGCTGCGATCGAGCACGGCCTTGCCGTCCTTGATGACCAGCAGCGAGGCGCCGGGCACGTCGCCGGTGTAGGGCGCCATCAACAGGTTGACCGGGTCGACCGGCTTGGTGCCGCCGCAGCCGGCGAGCAGGGTGGCCACGGCGAGGCCAACGAAGAGTCTGTGCATGGCGGAGGCCCCCTTGGTTGTGGCGATGCGTAGGGCGGGCACTGCCCGCCGCCCTTGCGGAGCGCGTTGCGCCGTGCCGAAGAGCCGGCGGGCGGTGCCCGCCCTACGGGTTTCGACGAGCTTTTCGCGTAATTGTGTCGGGGAAGGCGAGACATTCATGGACAACCCCCGACGCGCCGGAAAGCGAGGTCTTCGTAATCGGAGCTGAAGTCGCCGTCCGGATCGAATTTGGCCATGCGCAGGGAGATCGGCGTGCCGTCGGCAGCGGGCTTGAAATCCAGCCACGCATCCAGTTCGCCGTTGTCCCAATGCACCAGGTAGCGCTTGCCCAGCCGCATCGCCGTGCCGGTCAGCGCGGGCGACTTCTTCGCGGCGAAGCGAACCTTGCCGTCCTGCGGGCACAGCGTGATGTCACCGAACCATGGGTCGCGATACGTGCCTGTCCACGCCGCCATTTCCGTCGTGGTGGCGGCCTGCCAGGTCGAGGTATCCGGCAGCGGCGATTTCTCCGCGTGCTGCTTCGACTTGCGCTCCAGTGTGTCGGCGTACCAGTTCACGTCGCGCGTATCGTTCGGCGCGGTGAAGTGCTTGGTCAGCACTTCGCCCAGCACGGTGCGGGCGTCGTCGGCTTCGCCGTTGATCATGAAGACGAAGCCGCTGTTGCGATCCGGCAGCAGCGACAGCATCGAATACATGCCGTTCAAGGTGCCGGTGTGCCAGACGTTCCACTGGCCGTCGACGTCGGCCATGCGCCAGCCGTAGCCGTAGGCCATGATGTGGCTGTTGTCCCAGGCGCGACGCTGCGCGGAAACGGGGATCAGCATGTGTGGCGCCTGCAGCGTCTTGCGCTGCTGCGGCGACAGCCACTGGAGCTGGGCCGGGGTGGGCACCAGCCAGTTGCGCGCCCAGCTCAGCATGTCGGTGAGGTCGCAGCGGATGCCGCCGGCGGCGGCCGAGGTGATCGCGGGGATTGCGGCGGCTTCGGGGATCGGCACGTTGCGCCCGTCGTCGCGACGATGCGGCGTGGCCACGTCGCCGACGGTGTCGCGGTTCCACGCGCCGACCTGGCAGCGGTCCAGGTGCAGCGGCGCGAACACCTCGCGGTGCATCAGTGTCTCGTACGACGCGCCACCCGCGGCGGCGGCGACTTCGCCGGCCACCACGTAGAGCAGGTTGTCGTACTGGTATTGCGCGCGGAAGCTGTAGCCGGGCTTGATGAAGCGCAGGCCGTGGATGATGTCGGCGCGGGTGAACGCGTTCGGCTCCGGCCACAGCATCAGGTCGCCGCCGCCTTCGGGCAGGCCGCTGGAATGGGTGAGCAGGTCGGCCACGCGCATGTTCGCGGTGACCCACGGATCGTGCATGCGGAACTGCGGCAGGTATTTCGTCACCGGATCGTCCCAGTGCAGCTTGCCCTGGTCGACCAGGCGGCCGAGCAGGGCGGTGGTCATCGCCTTGCTGTTGGAGGCGATCTTGAACAGCGTGCGCGGGGTGATCTTCTGGCCCGAGCCGGCGACGGTTTCGCCGACGGTGCGGGTGTAGACGACCTGGCCGTTCTCGATCACGCCGACGGCGATGCCGGGCAGGTGGTAACGCGCGACGACGGCGTCGACGATCTTGTCGTAGCCAGGGTTGGCGTCTTCGGCGTTCGCGGCAAGCGGTGCGAGCAGGAGCAGAAGAGCAAGAGCACCCCACCGCAACCCTCCCCTGCGATGCAGGGGAGGGGGCAGATGCTCTTGGCTCCTCCCCCTGCTTGCAGGGGGAGGTTGGGAGGGGGTAGCTCCGGCGTGCGGAAGAGCACCCCACCCCAGCTCTTCCCCGCGATGCCCCACAGGGACCTTTGGTCGCAGGAGAGGGAGCAGAGCTTGCTCAGTGCTGCGCATGGCGTTCTACCTCGCCCCACACGCGCAGCAGGTTGCCGCCCCACAGCTTGGCGATGTCGGCGTCGCTGAAACCGGCCTTGCGCAGGGCGGCGGTGACGTTGCGGGTTTCACTGGCGTCCTTCCAGCCGGTGATGCCGCCGCCGCCGTCGAAGTCGGAGGCGATGCCGACGTGGTCGATGCCGGCGACCTTCACCATGTGTCGGATCTGCTTCACGTAATCGTCCAGCGTGGCCAGCGGGTACTTCTGCTGGATCTCGGCCATGCCCGCTTCCATCTCGGGGCGGTAGTCGTCGTTGTCGCTGTCGTATTCCTTTTCACCGGCCCCCTTCGCCACGGCCTCCTGCAATTTCTTCTCGGCGGCCGCGCGACCGGGGTCGTGCTTGAGGAATTCCTTGTAGGCGACCGCGTCGATCACGCCGCCCTTGGCGGCGATCGCGCGCAGCAGGTCGTCGGGCAGGTTGCGTGGGTGGTCCAGCACGGCGCGGGCGCCGGAGTGGGAGGCGATGATCGGCGTGCTGGAGACCTTCAGCGCATCGCGCACGCAACGGTCCGAGGCGTGCGAGATGTCGACCAGCATGCCGAGTTCGTTGGCGCGCTTGACCACGGCGCGGCCGAAGTCGCTCATGCCGGTGTCGCCGGCGCTGTTCATCGCGCTCTCGCCGTGTTCGGTGTCGGGCAGCGAGCTGGTGCACAGGTCGTTGTTGCCGACGTGGACCAGGCCGACCGAGCGGGCGCCACGGTCGTAGGCGGCGTCGAGGCGATGCAGGTCATGGCCGAGCGAGTAGGCGTTCTCGATCTCGATGGTGGCCGAGAGCAGGCCGGCCTCGTGATTGGCCCGCAGCTGTTCCGGCGTGGTGGCCAGGCGGATGCGGTCGGGATACTTCATCAGCATGCGGCCGATGCCGTCGTACTTCTGGCTCGCCTGCTGCACCGCCTTGGCGTAGCCGGCAGCGTCGAGCTTGTGCTGCGGCACCCAGACCACGAAGAACGCCGCATCGAGTCCGCCGCGCTCCATCTTGCCGAGGTCGACCAGCAGGCGGGTGTCGTGGCCCACGTCGAAGCGCGGCTCGCCCATGTAGTCGAACGGGACGTCGACGTGGGTGTCGATGGTGACCGGCGGATCTTGCTGCGCCTGCGCGGCCGACGCGAAGGCAAAGCCGAAGGCGGCGAGAAGGGCGAGGCGGGCAGTCGTGCTCATGGCGTTTTCCAGTTCCGGGCCGGCTGTTCGCCGGCAATCATTTCCTCGAAGTGCTGGCGCCGTCGTATCACGGCGTAGCGGCCCTGGTGCAGCAAGACCTCGGCGGCCAGCGGCCGCGAGTTGTAGGTGGAGGCCATCGACGTACCGTACGCGCCGGTGGCCTTGATCAGCAACAGGTCGCCGGCCGCGCACTCGGGCAGTTCGCGCGCGCTGGCGAAGGTATCGCCGGTTTCGCAGACCGGGCCGACGATGTCGTAGGTGGCCATCGGGCGCGGCTGGTCCGACACCGGCACGATGTCGTGCCAGGCGTCGTACAGGCTGGGCCGCAGCAGGTCGTTCATGGCCGCATCGAGGATCAGGAAGTTGCGCTCGGTGCCGGGCTTGACGCGGATCACGCGGGTCAGCAGTACCCCGGCTTCGGCGACCAGCCAGCGTCCCGGCTCCAGCAGGAGGCGGCCGCGGAAACCGGCCAGCGCCTCGCGGATCGCGGCCACGTAGTCGGTCGTGGACACCGGATGATCCACGCCGGCGCGATAGCACACACCCAGCCCGCCGCCGACGTCGATGCTGGTGATCGGATGGCCGGCGTGTTCCAGCTCGCGCCAGAACGCGGCCACGCGTGCGAGTGCGAGACGGAAGGGTTGAACGTCGAGGATCTGCGAGCCGATATGCACGTGCAGGCCGTCGAGCTGCACGTGGTCGAACGACTTGCGTTGGGCGAACCAGCGGCGCGCTTCGTCGATGCTCACGCCGAACTTGTTCTCCGATTTGCCGGTGGAGATCTTGGCGTGGGTCTGCGCATCCACGTCGGGGTTGATGCGCACGGCGGCGCGTGCGGTCACTTCCTGCGCCCTGGCAATGCGCTGCAGCGTGTGCAACTCGTCCAGCGACTCCACGTTGAAACGCATGATGCCGACGTTCAGCGCGCCGGCGATCTCGTCGGCGCTCTTGCCGACGCCGGAGAACACGATGCGCTCGGCCGGCATGCCGGCGTTGAGCGCGCGGCGCAGTTCGCCGACCGAGACGATGTCGGCGCCGAGGCCGGCGTTGGCCATCAGCTGCAGGATGGCGAGGTTGGGGTTGGCCTTGACGGCAAAGCAGATGGTGGCATCGAGGCCGACCAGCGCGGTTTTCAGCGCCTCGATGCGCTGGTGAATCGCACTGGCGGAATAGGCGTGAAAGGGGGTGGCGATGCGTTCGGCCAGCAGTTGCAGGTCGACGCCGTCGAAGTGGCTGTGCGAGGTGGGCGTTGCAGACGCATCCGTGGTGCCGGCCGGAGTAGCAGAGGTCGTTTTCATCATCGGCTGCACGTGGCTGATCCGCTTCGGGTGGGTTGCCGGCGCACGCGCGTGGAAGCGCGCCTTGCAAAAAAAGGCGACCCGCCACGAGAGCGGGCCGCCGAGGGAGTAAACCTCAGTATGTGTACGTCACGACCAGTTGCATGTAACGCGGCGCTTGCCACACGGTGCCCTGCCCGAAGTAGGGCATCTTGTCGCCGGGCGTGCTCTCGTAGCGGGAGTGCACGTTGACGACCGTCTGGCTGTTGAGCAGGTTGTAGATGGAGAATCGCGCCTTCAGATCGACATCCGTCACCGGCAGCGTCCAGGTCACGCTGGCGCTCAGGTCCTTCACCCACGGCATGCGGCCGAACGCGCCACGTCCCGTGTAGACCAGCTCGCGCGTCTGCCAGTCGGAGCAGTTCGCCACGCACAGCCAGCCGGAGCCGCCGCCGCTGAACTCGCCGGGGCCGCCGGCGCTGCGGTTGTCGTTGGGCCAGCGCACGCCGAACGCGGTGATCGGCCCACCGGAATAGGCTGCGAACGTACTGCCAAAGCTCCACATGTCGTTGAGCTTGTAGCTGCCGCGCAGCTTGATCTGGTGGCGATGGTCGTTGAACAGGACGCCATAGCGCTCGTTGACGGCCGGATGGTCGTAGTACTGCACGAGGTTGGTGTCGGCGTAACCGGTATCCGAGTTCACCGGACCTTCGATGTTGCCCTCGCTCTTGGACCAGATATAGCTGGCGTTGAAGGCCCACTTGCCGTCCCATGCGCGATCAATCTGCAGCTCGACCGCCTTGTAGGTGCGTCGCGGTTTCTTGTAGCCCATGACGGCGCCGCTGCCCAGCGCCTCGTAGCCATCCTTCGAACTGTCGAAGGTGACCCAGCTGTTGGTATCGGGACACCACAAGGTGTTCTTCTCTCCCGGGTTGAGGATGGGCCAGTCGCCGGAATACCAGTCGCATCCCGCGACATGGTTGATGCGCACGTCTTCCACCGCGCGGGTCATCTTGCGGTAGGTGATGTTTGCGCCATACGACCAGGTCTGGTTGATCGCCTGCTGGAAGCCCAGGATGTATTCGTCCTGGAAGACCTGCTTCAGGTCGCGGGCAACCGCCGTGCGCACGTCGTCGGGCGCGGGAACATTCCCTTCGGTGTTGACCGCGCCGAGTTGCGCGCCGAGCTTGGGGAAAAGATAGCTGCCGCCAGTGACCGGGTCGGTCTGCTCGACCCAGCCATCGAGCGCATAGTAGGTATGCTCGTCCGTGGTGCCGCCGCCGAAGTAGTCGGTGAGCTTGTTGGTGAGCGGGATGTAGTAGCGGCCCGCGTTGCCGAACACCTTGGTCGTGCCGTCGCCCTTCACGTCCCAGCTGAAGCCGAGGCGGGGGGAGATCATGTCCTTGAAATCGGCCTTGGCGAAGGTCGCGCCGGAGGCCAGCTTGTTGTGGAACTTGTCGGCTCGCACGCCGAGGTTCAGCAGCAGGTTGGGTGTGACGTTCCAGTTGTCCTCCAGGTAGACCGCCTGCGCCTTGGTGCTGACCGGTGCGCCCGTGACGTAGTGGCGCGCGTCGACGATGGCGGTGACGCCGACCGGAACCACGGTACCGTTGGGCAACTGCCCGCCGGGCGTGGCGGCCTGGGCCTGGTAGCTCGTCCCGTCGCCCGGATACACCACCGAGCTCCTCGAATCCATGACCTCCTGATCGAGGCCGAAGCGGAACAGGTGGTTGTCCAGCGGGGTCCATTCGAAGTCGAGGCGCGCCGCCTTGCGCTTGTCGAAGCGGCTGCTGATGCTGCTGTTGGTCGGGTGGCAGCCTTCCTGCTCGGTCGCCGGCCCGAAGGCGGCGGTGTAACTGCCCGAGCGGGTGACGATGCTGCAATCGGCATCCCACGGGCTGCCGCTGGTGGCGCTGCGCTTGTTCACGCCATACATCGCCTTGGCGACGAAGTTCTCGCCAAAATGGCCGGTGTAGGTGAGCGAACCGTTGTCGCCGCCGGAACCCGCCGTGCTTTCGCCCAGCTTGTCGCCGAACGTGGCGGTGTCCCAGGTGTAGTCGTAGTTGCCGGTGGTCGAGTCGGCCTTGTCGGAGAAGGCCAGCAGCTCCAGAAGGTGGTTGTCGTTGATGTGCCAGTCGATCTTGGCACCCCAGAAATCGTTGTCACTCTTGGTTTTCCAGGCTTCGGACGTATCGATGTCCTGCGGCCTGGAGTAGCGCCGTTCGTACATGCCGAAGAAGAACAGCTTGTCCTTCACGAGGGCGCCGGACGCCCACACGTTGGCCTTGTAGAACGGGCTCTTGTCGCGGCTGGTGCGATCCCGTTCGTCGATGGTGCCGTCGCTGTGGAAATGATCCTTTTTCGTCGCCGCCCACGCCGACGGTTCCAGCGTCGTCTCCGCGCCGGCGTGGAAGTCGTTGCCGCCGGAGCGCGTCACGGCGTTGATGACGCCGCCCGTGCTGCGGCCGAACTCCGCCGAGTAGCCGCCGGTCTTGACCTGGAATTCCTCGAAGAACGCGAACGGCACCGTGGAAAAGCCCTGGCGGCGATACGGATCGGTCACGTCGAGGCCATTGATGTAGACGACGTTCTCGGCCACCGACGAGCCGCCGAAGGTGAGGCCGCCAAAGGTGGCACCGGAAGCGACCACGCCCGGCGCCAGCAGCGCGACGGAGCTGATGCTCTGGTCCACCGGCATGCGGGCCAGCTCGGCACGGGTGATGTTGGTGGCCGATTCGGTGGAGAACACGTCCACGCGATTGACCACCGGCGAGCCGACGACCACCACCGATTGCAGGTTGGTCACATTGCCGCCGCTGCCCAGGTTGACGGTTGTGGTGCCGCCCAGGGAGACGGCCACCGCAACCGGCGCACCGACCGTCTGGCCGCTGCGCGAGACCTGCAGGCTGTAATCGCCTACCGGCAACTGGGCCACGCGGTAGGTACCGTCGGCATTGACCGTGACCGAGCGGACCTGCCCGGTTGCGGTATTGGTGACGGTGATCTGCGCGCCGGCGTCGGCGCGCCCGGCCACGGCGCCGGTGACGGCCTGGGCCAGCGCGGGGCCCCCAACCAGCGAAGCCATGCCCAGGCCGAGTGCCATGCAAAGGACGCTTCTGCGCAAGCTGCGACTGTTGCTCATTTCCCCATCTCCCCATCGACACCGTCGATGCCAGTTTTTTGTGAAAGCTGCCGGTTAGTTGCCGCCGCGTCCCTGCCTCGCTGGCAGGACGCGCCAGTCGAAGTCGTAGTCCAGTTGATCGAAATAGATGTTGCCGCCGCGCCATTCGGCTTCGCCGCGCTGCGAGTCCACGTCGTCGGAACGGAAGTGCCGCTTGGGTGGCTCGAAGCGGCGGTCGTAGTCGGCGTTGAAGGCGATGCGCCAGTTGTCGAGCCCGCCGAGGTAGAACCACTCCAGTGCGGGGTCGTCGCCCGCGCCCGGATGCAGGCGGCCGGTGGTGACGTCCATCGGCACCCAGCCGTATGGCGCCAGGTACAGGAAGCCCCAGTCGTGGATGTTGCTGTAGCCGCTGCCGTCGGCGGCGAACACCATGCCCGACTGCCAGCGCGCGGGGATGCCGTTGAGGCGCAGCAGGGTCATCAGCAGCAGGGTCTGCTGGCCGCAGTCGGCGTGGCCGGCGTGCAGCGCGTAGTCGCTGATGTTGGAGATCGTCGAATACTCGCGCGCACCGGCCCAGGGGATCCGGTCCACCGCGGCAAACAGCTTCTGCGCGATGCGGTACGGATTCTTCTCGTCACCGACGACCTTGCGCGAGAACGCGCGCATGGCGTCGGTGAACACGATGTGCGGCGCACGCTCGGCCACGAACGGGGCCAGTTCCGGGGTGATGGTTTCCGGCTGCACCCTGGCCGGGTCGATCGCGTGGTATTGCGCCAGCAAGGTCAGCTCGTAGGTGACCGAAAACGCGGCCTTCTGCCCGGCCACCGCGGGCTTCTCCAGGTACACCGTGCGCTGTGGCGCCGACACGGGCGCGATGGCGTGCTTCGCCGGCACGCTGGCGACGTAGCGGATGTCTTCCTGCTGGCCGGGGATCGCCTGCGGATAGGGGATCCATGCGCGCACGGTTTCTCCGGCCGGTACGGCGTCGGCGTCGACGGTGAGCGTCTGGGTCATGCGCACGCGCTGCGGCAGCACGCTGGCGCGGTGCTGGTCGAGCGCGGCGCGGAAGATCGCGCGCTGGTGGTCGTTGAGCGCTTCCATCGGGCCGTCGCTGATCGGCGTCTGCACGGCGCGTCGCGCCACCGCCTCCGGGCTGAGCCGGAACAGGTTGCCGGGCGACCGCTTGAAATACAGCGTGCGACCGTCGATCACCTGGTGCTCGAACAGGCCGGCGGCGTTCCACTTGGCGAACTCGGCGTCGCTGAGGTCGGGGATCGATTTGCGCACGCGCGCCTCGACGTCGTCGGCGCCGAGAGTGAAATCGAGCAGGATGCGGCGCATGCGCTCGCGCTGGAACAGCAGCGCATGACGCTGATCTGCCGTTACGCCAGGTTGCGCCAGGGCGGTGTCGATCGCTGCCTGCGCCGCCTTGAAATGGCCGGCATCGATCTGCGCGGTGATGGAGGGAAGTGCGGGGGCCCCGGTCGCCCATGCGGGCGTGGCGGCGAGCAGGACCAGCGCGGCAATCAGCGGGAGCAGGCGCGTGCCCACGACGTGGCGTCGTATTCTCGTGGCGGCAGGCAACTGCGTATTCATCGAGCGGCGTCTCCGCATCCGATCCCCTGAAATGGCTGTGTAACATGCTTGCAAATGCTGGTCAATAATTTATGCTTCAAACCAATCCGGTTCGAATCAGCTATTCCTTACCGGCGCGGTAGCGAGGTCGGCATACGCTGCGGACGAACCACGAGGGGACGCATGTGATCCAGACGGTCTGGCCCTACCTGGCGGTGATGTTGCTGGCCGCCGGGCTGTTTCCGGCGATCGAGCGCCGCTACGGCTGGAAGGTCTTTTCGGTGCTGCCGCCGATCGTGCTGACCTATCTGCTGGTCACCGCGCTGGCCGTGTCGGGGTTGTGGCAGGTCAATGACGAGATCCACGCGGCGCAGTCGATGCTGGTCTCGCACCTGGTGCCGGCGCTGCTGTTCCTGCTGATGATCAACTGCGACCTGCGCGCGATCTGGCGGCTGGGGCCGCGCGTGCTGGCGGTGTTCGCCTGCACCTCGGTGAGCCTGTTCGTGGCCTTCATCGGCGCGTTCCTGATCTACCGGCACTGGCTGCCGGGCGACCAGTGGCAGCCGCTGGCCGCGTTGTCCGGCAGCTGGGTCGGCGGCACCGCCAACATGATCGCGGTGAAACAGGCGATCGACATGTCCGACCAGCTGCTGGCGATGTCGCTGCTGACCGATGCGCTGTGCTATTCGATGTGGGTGGTGGTGCTGTTCTCGGTGGCGCGCCTGGCGCCGGCGTTCAATCGCTGGACCCGGGCCAAGTCGAGCGGCGACCTCCCGTTGGCGGAGGCGAAGCAGACCGGCCCGTCCACGCCGGACAGCGTGCTGCTGTGGCTGGGCATGGCCTTGCTGGCCGCCGCGCTGGCCGGTTGGGCGGCGGCGAAACTGCCGACCTCCAGCATGCTCAGCGCGACCACCTGGACCATCCTGCTGGCCACCGGCGCGGGACTGGTGGTGGCGCATACGCCGCTGGCGCGTTACCCGGGCGCCAGCACGATCTCCGGCGCCCTGCTGATCAGCGTGGTGGCGGTGCTGGCCTCGCAGAGCAACTTCCACGGCATCGGCGCGGCGCCGCTGTACCTGCTCTGCGGCGTCACCGTCATCGCGATCCACGCGCTGCTGCTGATCGGCTTCGCGAAACTTTTCCGCTTCGACCTCTACCTGTGCGGCATCTCCTCGCTGGCGCATATTGGCGGCGTGGCCGCCACGCCGATCCTGGCGGCCAGCTATTCGGCTGCGCTGGTACCGGTGGGTATCCTGCTGGCCTTGCTCGGCTACATCCTCGGCACGGGTTTCGGCCTGGTGGTGTCGTCGATCCTCAAGCAGCTGGCCCTTCCGTGATGCGTTCTTGCGACAGGACACGATGATGCGATTTCCCCTGCTTGCCACCCTCCTGCTTGCGCCCCTGCTCGCCGCGGCGCCGTCGCAGGCTCGCGGCGCCGACGAGGCGCTGGTCGTGCCGCCCTCCGGCGTGCTCGGCGTGGGCGAGGCGCAGCTGACCCCGCAGTTCTGGGTCGATCGGCTGGCGCAGCCTGATGCACCGGTGCTGGATCGCGCGGCGATCGCGGCGCAGAACGCGAAGCTGCTGCAGATCGACCCGTCGATGCACGACTTGCGCGCGCTGCCTTCGACGCTGGATCGCGCCCGCGTCGAAGGCTGGATCGAGGGCTTGTCGCAACGGCCGGATCGGCCGCTGTTCGACGTCGGGGGCAAACCGGTACCCGCGGCCACGCTCGACGCGGTGGTCGCCAACCTCGCGCTGGGCGCGATTCCCGCACGGCAGAAGACGCGCTACGGCCTGGTGGTGCGCCGCGCTGCGCTGCGCACGTTCCCCACCACGTTGCGCGTGTTCCATGAAGAGGGCGACACCGACATCGACCGCTTCCAGGAGACCGCCGAATTCCCCGGCACGCCGGTGGCGATCGTGCACTCGAGCGCCGATGGCCAGTGGCTGTTCGTGGTCAGCCCGCGCTATGCGGCGTGGACGGAAAAGGACAATGTGGCCGAAGGCAGTGCGACGCAGGTGTTCGGTTACGTCGACAAGACGCCGTACCGGGTGATCACCGGCGCGGTCGCACGCACCGTGTTCACCCGCGAGGTGCCGGCCGTCTCGCAACTGCAGCTGGACATGGGCACCCGGGTGCCGCTGGCGACGGATTTGCCGCCGGATCAGCCGGTGAACGGCCAGACGCCGTATGCCGCGTACGTGCTCGATCTGCCCGTGCGCAAGGCGGATGGTTCGCTTGCCTTCAGTCCTGCGCTGCTGCAGAAGAACACTGATACCGCGGCGGACTACCTGCCGCTGACCCGCGCCAACCTCATCCGCCAGGCGTTCAAGTTCCTCGGCGAGCGCTACGGCTGGGGCCACGCCTACGATGGCCGCGACTGCTCGGGCTTTGTCTCCGACGTCTATCGCAGCATGGGCGTGCAGATGCCGCGCAACACCAGCAGGCAGGCGATCAGCCCGGCGCTGGAGCATCGCGCGTTCACCGCGAAGGACAGCCGCGAAGAACGCCTCAAGGCCGCGCAGGCGCTGGAGGTCGGCGACCTGGTCTACATCCCCGGTCACGTGATGATGGTGATCGGCCATCTGCATGGCCAGCCGTACGTGATCCACGACACGGGCGGCATGAGCTATCGCAAGGCCGACGGCAGCAAGGCGCGGATCAAGCTCAACGCGGTGTCGGTGACCCCGCTGCTGCCGCTGCTCTACAACGACCAGCAGAGCTATGTCGAGCGCATGACCAGCATCGTGCGCATTCGCCATTGAACGCGCCGACGCCAAGAAAAAAACAGGACACGGATTCCATGAAGGCCTTTCCATGAAAATCACCGACATCCAGTTCGGCATGCTGCGGGTCCCGCTGAAGACCCCGTTCAAGACCGCGCTGCGCACGGTCAACACGGTGGACGACATCGTGGTGATGATGCACACCGACTCGGGCCAGATCGGCTACGGCGAGGCGCCCGCCACCGCGGTGATCACCGGCGACACCCACGGCTCGATCATCGACGCGATCCGTCACTACATTTCCCCAAGGCTGATCGGCCAGGAGATCGCCAACCTCAACCAGATCACCCAGCTGATCCAGTCCTCGATGGAGAAGAACACCAGCGCCAAGGCGGCGGTGGAGATCGCGGTGTACGACCTGTGGGGCCAGCTCTACGGCGCGCCGCTGTACAAGTTGCTCGGCGGCGGCGATCCGGTGATCACCACCGACATCACCATCAGCGTCGACTACATCGACAAGATGGTGGCCGATTCGGTTTCCGCGGTGGAGCGCGGTTTCGAGTCGCTGAAGATCAAGGTCGGCAAGGACATCGGCGTCGACATCGAGCGGGTCAAGGCGATCTACGCCGCGGTGGAAGGGCGCGCGCTGCTGCGCCTGGACGCCAACCAGGGCTGGACGGCGAAGCAGGCGGTGTATGCGCTGCAGACGCTGGAGGAGGCCGGCATCAAGCTCGAGCTGATCGAGCAGCCGGTGAAGGCGAACGACCTGGCCGGCATGCGCTACGTCACCGAGCGCGTGCACACGCCGGTGATGGCCGACGAGAGCGTGTTCGGCCCGATGGAGGTGATCGAGCTGATCCGCCTGCGCGCGGCCGACATCATCAACATCAAGCTGATGAAGACCGGCGGCATCTCCAACGCGATCCGCATCGCCGACATCGCCGGCATGCACGGCATCGAGTGCATGATCGGCTGCATGCTGGAAACCTCGATCAGCGTGGCGGCCGCGGTGCACGTGGCGGTGGCCAAGTCCAACGCGATCACCAAGATCGACCTGGACGGCCCCTCGCTGTGCCAGTTCAACCCGGTCGACGGTGGGGTAATCTTCAACGAATCGGAGATCTCGGTGACGGATGCGCCCGGCCTGGGCATTCGCGAAATTCGCGGCCTGGAGAGGATCGAGGACTGATGTCGCCGCTGGTCAAAATCCGTTCGGAACGCGACCAGATGTCCGCGGTGGAGCGGCGCATCGCCGATTTCGTGCTGGAGAACGCGCACCTGCTGCGCGACTACTCCTCGCAGCAACTGGCCAATGCGCTGGGGATCAGCCAGTCCAGCGTGGTCAAGTTCACCCAGAAGCTCGGCTTCAAGGGCTATCCCGACCTCAAGTATTCCGTGGGCGAGGCGATCGCCCGCGCCGACAACGGCGACACCCTGCAGGTCGAGTCGACCGCCGGCAACGCCGGCACGGGCGCCTTCGCCGGCAACCTGTGGCGGCGCAAGTCCGAGGCGGAGGAAGCCACCCGCCTGATCAACCCGCCGGAGATGCTCGACGCGGTGGCCGACGCGATCGGCCAGGCCGGCCGCGCCGGCAAGGTGTTCATCATCGGCCTGGGCGAGGACGACATCTATGCGCGCAATTTCGCGCTGCGGCTGTCGCTGCTGGGCATCCTCACCGTGCACAACTTCGACACGGCGCGGATGACCGCCAACGTCTCCGCCGCCGGCGCCGGCGACGTGCTGCTGATGTTCTCCGAGCACGGCAACCATCCGGCGCTGTGCAAGATCGCCCGCTATTTCCGCGAGCGCCGCGGCCAGCTGATCACGGTGACGCGGCACACCGCCAACCCGCTGCGCACGCTGGCCGACATTGCGCTGGTGGTGTCCGCCCATGACGAGCTGCCCTACATCCAGCCGCTGCTGTACCAGTCCGCGCTGCAACACCTGCTCGACGGCGTGTTCGTGCAGCTGTGCGAAGGCCACGACGACCGTCGCGCCCTGCTGCTGGGCAACCTCGACCGGATCCAGCAGATGCTGGAGCCATGAGGACGGGAATAGGGAATAGGGAATCGCAGGAGCCCGCTCGCGGGCGATGCTCTCCCCACGAATCCCGGCAAAAATGCGTCGCCCGCGAGCGGGCTCCTACAAATTGACGAGATGACGATGGTTTGCCGGATGGAGAAACCGATGACTGTTCGCCGCCACACTCTTGCTCTGCTGACATTCGCCGTCGTGCTTGCCGGCGTCGCGCACGCCGGCGCCGCGGACGCATCGTGGCGGAACGCCCGCCAGATGATCGTGGTCACCATCGCCGACTGGCAGGTCGACCACGGCACCTTGCGCGCGTTCGAGCGCGACGGCGAAAGCTGGCGCCAGGTGCGCTCCGCCACGCCGGTCACCATCGGCAAGAACGGTGCCGGCTGGGGCATGGGGCTGAGCCCGGCGCAGACCGGTGGGCCGGTCAAGCGGGAAGGCGACAACCGCAGCCCGGCCGGCGTGTTCCGCATCGGCACGGCGTTCGGTTATGCCGCGCATGCGGCCACCGCGCTGCCGTATCGCGCGCTCGGCGCCAGCGACTGGTGCATGGATGTCAGCGGTTCGCCGCACTACAACCGGATCGTCGATGCGAACGTCGTGGGTGCCGAGGCCGTGAAAGGTTCCAGCGAGCCGATGCGCCGCGACCTGCATGCCGATGGCGACCAGCGTTACCGGCTGGGCTTCGTCATCGAGCACAACGCGCAGGCGGCACCCGAAGGCGGCAGCTGCATCTTCGCCCACCTGTGGAAGTCGCCCACCGACGCCACGGCCGGCTGCACCGCGATGACGCCGGCGGTGATGCAGTCGCTGCTGGCCTGGCTCAAGCCGCAGGATCACCCGGTGTTCGTGCTGCTGCCGCAGGCCGAGTACGAGCGCCTGCGCAACACGTGGCAGTTGCCCGGCCTCGACGCGGACGGCGCGCGATGAGTCCCACCGCACGCGTACTCACCGGCCTGGCCGCCGGCGCGGTGATCGGCCTGCTGCTGGCCGGTTGGAACGAGGGTGTGGCGCTGCAAGTGGCCAACGCGGTGCATCCGATCGGCAAGCTGTGGCTGAACGCGCTGCAGATGACGGTGGTGCCGCTGGTGCTGGCGCTGGTGGTGGTGGGCGTCAACACCGCCACCGATGCGGCGGCCTCGGGCCGCATCGCACGCCGCGCGATCGTGGTGTTCATCGTGATCCTCACCGGCGGCGCACTGTTCGCCGCGCTGGCGGCGCCGCTGGTGTTCTCGCTGTTTCCGCACAACCCCGCACTGGTCGCCGCGCTCGATCACGCCAGCGTGCCGGCCGCGGCGCAGGTCGGCGCGGTGGACTGGGTCGACACGCTGGTCGCGATCGTGCCCAGCAACGCGATCATGGCCGCGGCGCAGAGTGCGATGCTGCCGCTGGTGGTGTTCGCGCTGTTCCTCGGCTTCGCGCTGACCCGCATCGCGCCGGCGCGGCGCGCGATGCTGGTGGAGTTTTTCCAGGCGATCGCCGACGCGATGATCGTGATCGTGCGCTGGGTGCTGTGGGTGGCGCCGCTGGGCGTGTTCGCGCTGATTTTGTCGGTGTGCGCGCGCTCGGGCCTGGGCATGCTCAGCGCGCTGGGCGTGTACGTGCTGACCGAATGCCTGCTATACCTCGCCGTCACCGCGATGATGCTGCCGGTGGCGCTGGTGTTCGGCGGCGAGAAGCTGCGCCGCTTCGTGCCGGCGCTGGTGCCGGCGCAGGCGGTGGCGATCAGCACGCAATCCTCGCTGGCCTCGCTGCCGGCGATGCTGGAAAGCGCCGACCGCCGGCTCGGTTATCCGAAGCAGGTCGCCGCGCTGGTGCTGCCGATGGCGGTGAGCCTGTTCCGGCTGACCAGCCCGGTGCAGTACCTGACCTCGGCGGCGTTCATTGCGTGGGCCTATGGCGTGGATCTCTCCACCGCGCAGCTGCTGGCCGGCGCGCTGCTGGCGGTGGTGGTCAGCCTGGGTTCGGTGGGCCTGCCGGGCCAGGTCACCTTCGTCGCCACCAACCTGCCGGTGGCGCAGGCGATGGGCCTGCCGCTGTCCCCGCTGGGCCTGATGCTGGCGGTGGATACCGTGCCCGACGCACTGGCCACGCTGGGCAACGTCACTGCCGACCTCACCGCCACCAGCGTGGTCAACCGGCAATCACGGGAGGTCGGGGGATAGGGGATCGCAGGAGCCCGCTCGCGGGCGATGCTTTTGCGAATCCCGAATCCCGAATCCCGAATCCCGAATCCCGAATCCCGGTTCAAAGGCATCGCCCGCGAGCGGGCTCCTGCAACGGCAGAGTTGATGATGGATGTTATCGAAACCGATGTGATCGTGATTGGCGCCGGCATGGCCGGCGCATCGGTCGCCTATTTCCTCGCACCGCATGCCCGGGTGCTGGTGCTGGAGCGCGAGTCGTTCGCCGGCATGCATTCGACCGGGCGCTCGGCGGCGCTGTTCAGCGAGATCTACGGCTCGCCGCAGGTGCGTGCGCTGACCCGCGCGACGCGGCCGTTCCTGGCCGCGCCGCCGGCAGGCTTCTCGGCGCAGCCGATCCTCGCACCGCGTGGCGCGACGCTGATCGGCAATGCCGCGCAGGCCGACCAGGTGCGTGCGCTGTACGAGGCGATCATGCCGTTCACGCGCGACATCGAACTGCACGATGCGGCGCGCGTGCAGGCCGCCGTGCCGGTGTTGCGACCGGCCTTCGCACACATCGGCCTGCACGAGCCCGGCGCGGCCGACATCGACGTCAACGAACTGCACCAGGGCTTCCTGCGCGGCCTGCGCGAGCGCGGCGGGCAGTTGCGGCTCAACGTCGACATCCGCGCGATCAGCCGTGGCGCGGGCGGCTGGCAGGTGGACGACGGCGAGCGGGCGTTCAGCGCGCCGCTGCTGCTCAACGCCGCCGGCGCCTGGGTCGATCGGGTGGCCGCGCTGGCCGGCGTGGCGCCGATCGGCATCGTGCCGAAGCGGCGTTCCGCCTTCGTGTTCGATCCGCCGGAGCAACTCGACACCGCGCACTGGCCCTTCGTCAACACCGTCGACGAGTCCTTCTACTTCAAGCCCGACGCGGGCCTGCTGCTGGGCTCGTGCGCGAACGCCGACCCGGTCGAACCGCACGACGTGCAGCCGGAGGAATACGACATCGCATTGGGCATCCACCGCATCGAGGAAGCCACCACGATGACAATCCGCCGGCCCCGGCGCAGCTGGGCCGGCCTGCGTTCGTTCGTCGCCGACGGCGACCTGGTCGGCGGCTTCGCGCCCGATGCGCCGGGTTTCTTCTGGGTCGCCGCGCAAGGCGGCTACGGCATCCAGACCAGCGCCGCGATGGGTGAAACCTGCGCCAACCTGGCGCTGGGCCGGCCGTTGCCGCAGCGCCTGGTCGATGCCGGACTGTCGATGGAGATGTTGAGCCCGGCGCGGCTGCGGCGCTGAAACCTTCTGCTCGTCATTCCAGCGACAGCTGGAATCCAGCGTCAGCCGGCCGCCGCGACGCCTCGCGGGCGCTTCACCGCGCGCAACTTGCCGCTGTGGCCGCCACCGCAATAGAACAACGCCTCGCCGTCTTCGGCGGCGAGCCCCGACACCCCGACGCCGGGCGGCATGTCGAGCTGCTCCAGCACTTGGCCGGTGACCGGATCGATCCGCCGCAAGGCGCTCTCGTCGTTTTCCCAGGTGCCGTGCCAGCACTCGCCATCGACCCAGGTGACGCCGGTGACGAAGCGGTCGGATTCGATCGTGCGCAGGATCGCGCCGGTTGCCGGATCGATCTGGTGGATCTTGCGCCCGCGATACTGGCCCACCCACAGCGTGCCCTCGGCCCACGCCAGGCCCGAGTTGCTGTCGCCCGGGGCGGGAATGGTGGCCAGCACCTGGCCGGTCGCGGGGTCGATCTTGCAGATGCCGTCTTCGACGATCTGGAACAGGTGGCGACCGTCGAACGCGGTGCCGGCATGCGCGGCGATGTCGATGCTGCGCAGCACGTTGCCTCCGGCCGGGTCGCAGGCATTCAGTCGCGTGCCGGAGGCGAACCACACGTGTTCGCCATCGCAGGTGACGCCATGCACGCCGTCGACGCCGGGGTAGGGGCCGTATTCGGCGGTGATCTCGGCGTTTGCTCGTTTCATGTCCGCACTCCTCGGGTTGGGAAGACGCGGGCCATGCTAGTCAAACGACAGCGGGGCCGGGAGTAACAAGGTCGTCGCGAATCCCGGCGCCAGCGGCGTCATCCAGCGGCGTGCGCGACCCTGCCCGGAACACTGCGCGCTGCCGGCCGCCGCCAGCGTTTCGAGTGCCCGCTGCACGCTGCGCTGGCTGCGTCCCAGTGCGAGCGCCAGTGCCGAACTGGACCACGATTCGCCGTCGCCGAGCAGGGCCAGCACCGCCGCGTGCGCGGACTCGACCGGCCACGCCAGCACGCCGACCCGGTCAGCGCGGCGCGGCAGCAGGGCGAAGCCGCGCCCGGTGGCGCGTACCTCGGCCAGTTCACCGAGTGCGCGGCGCAGGCGCCCGAGTTCCACCCGCAACCGTGCGCGATACGACTCGTCGGCGTGCCTGGCGCGGAACGCGCGGGCGACCAGCACATCGCGCGGCACGTCATGCGGCCACGCCTCGGCCAGTTGCCGCATCAGCGCGAACAACACCGGACGACTGGCCAGCGGGACCGTCTTGCCACGCTGCCGCACGGCATGGCGGCAGGCATCGACGACGAAGGTGTCCGAGGCCAGCAGGGCTTCGACGTCGCGCAGCGGCAGCAGGCGTTCCTCGCCACTGGCCAGCCAACGCGCGGCGGGTGCGTGCAGCGTGTGCGTGGCGGCGTCCACCTCCGCCATCAGCGCGGGGATGCCGGTTTGCTGCGCCGCGCGGGCGGCGCGCTCCAGCGCAGCATGTGCCGCCGCGGCACGCAGGCGCCGCATCGCCACGCCCGCCACGACCAGTTCGTGCACCGCCAGCAGAGCCGGCGGAAGCGGCGCGCCGGTCGCCGCGGCCAGCGCCCGTTCGGTTTCGTCGAGTCGCCCGAGCAGGAGCAGGCGGCGGATGCCGAGGTAGCGCGCGTGCGCCGCGTTGGCGTGGTCGCCGTGCGCGTCGAGCGTGGCGCGCGCGGCGTCGAGCTTCCGGGTCGATCCCTCCAGCTCGCGCGAGGCCAGCGCGATCTCGGCCTCGGCCACCACGCAGCGGGCGCGCGCCGTCGCCTCGCGCGGACCGAACGCACGCGCCGCGCGCCGCAGCAGCAGCGTTGCGCGCGGGAAATCGCCGAGCTGGGCCATCGCCAGTCCGCGCAGCGCCAGCGCCGGCGCATCTTCGCGCAGGGCGACCCGCGTCATCGCACCGAGCGGGTCGCCCGCCGCCAGCGCCTGTGCGGCGGCGGTGATCAGCGCATCCATCGCGGCGGCCTCGTCGCGGCCGGTTCGGGCAGTCGCGCCACGTGTTCATTCCCGCCTTCGTGGTCCGGCTGCCTAATCTAGCGCAGGCCGCCCACCCGGACGGCCTCGCGGATTTCAGTACCCGGCAGCGAGCCCCGCGGGACGACGCGGATCGTTGGCGCCTTCCAGCAGACCGGTTTTCGGATTGATCAGGATCGCCTCGACCGCGCCGCCGCTGAACTGCTGGAAGGTGTAGCCCATCGCTTCCAGGGATTTCTGCGACTCGGGCGTGAGCAACCCCTGGCCGGCGTAGACCACGTCCGGGTACCACTGCTGGTGCAGGCGCGGCGCGTTGACGGCCTGCTGCATGTTCATGCCGAAGTCGACCACGTTGATGATGCTGGCCAGCGTGGAGGAGATGATGGTGGCGCTGCCGGGGCTGCCGGTGAGCATGAACGGCTTGCCCTTGCGCAGCACGATCGTCGGCGTCATCGAGCTCAGCGGACGCTTGCCCGGTTCGACCTGGTTGATCACGCCCTGGACCAGGCCGGCACCGTTGGCCACGCCGGGCTTGGAGGTGAAGTCGTCCATCTCGTCGTTGAGGAAGAAGCCGGTGTTGCCGGCGATCTGCTTGTTGCCGAACAGGAAGTTGACGGTGTAGGTGACGGCGACGGCGTTGCCGTCCTTGTCGACCACCGAGTAATGCGTGGTGTGGTTGCCTTCGGGCGCGCCGAGGCTGCCCTTGATCTCGGACGACGGCGTGGCCCGGTCCGGCTTGATGGTGGCGCGCAGACTGGCCGCGTGTTCGGCCGAGAGCAGCTCGTCGATCGGGTTGTGCACGAAGGCCGGGTCGCCCAGGTAGGTGTTGCGGTCGGCAAAGGCGCGGCGTTCGGCCTCGACGATGTAGTGCACGCTGTTGACCGAACCGTAGCCCCACTTGGCCAGCGGATAGGGCTCGATGATCTGCAGGATCAGGCACAGCGTGGTGCCGCCTGAACTCGGCGGGGGTGCCGAGATGACGGCGTAGCCGCGGTACTTGCACTGGATCGGCTTTTCCCACTGCGCGGTATAGCCGGCAAAATCGCGCATCGACAGGATGCCGCCATTGGCGTCGCTGGCCTTGACCACGGCCTCGGCGATGGGGCCCTTGTAGAACGCGTCGATGCCTTTGTCGGCGATCAATTCCAGGGTGTTGGCCAGGTCCTTCTGCACCAGTCGTTCGCCGACCTTGAACGGCTTGCCATCATTGAGGAAGATCGCCGCCACGTTGGCGTGCCTGGCGAAATCCTCGGTGCGCGATTCGAGGCTGTCGACGTCACCCTGCTTGAGGATGTAGCCCTCGCGCGCCAGCTTGATCGCCGGCGCGATAACCTGCTTCAGCGACATCGTGCCGTAGGCCTTCAGCGCGGTGTCGAAACCCATCACCGTGCCCGGCACGCCCACCCCGAGATAGCTGTCGGTGCTGCGCCCCTCGACCACGTTGCCGTCGGCATCCTGGAACATGTTCGGCGTGGCCTTCAGCGGCGCCTTTTCGCGGAAGTTGAGGAACAGGTTGCGGCCATCCTTGAGGTGGATGGTCATGAACCCGCCGCCGCCGATGTTGCCGCAGCACGGATGCACCACCGCTTCCGCAAACCCTACCGCCACGGCGGCGTCCACCGCGTTGCCGCCGCGCTTGAGGATGTCCACACCCACCATCGTGGCCAGGTGCTGCGCGCTGACCACCATGGCGTGTTTCGCCGTTACAGGCTTGGCCTTCTCCAGCGCGACGCGGGTGATGACCGGCTCGCGGCCGGTCGAATCGGGGTTGACGTCCTGCGCCCAGACCAACGCGCCGGACGCGGCCAGTGCCAGCGCCAGGACGGTTTGCCGCCAGCGCGCGGTGCGCACGCGGTGGGCTTGGCGGACATCGGCGCGCGCGGTGTTGCGATCGGACATGGGTTCACCCTCCACGGTTATCGGATCGAGCATAGTCGCCGGCGCGGGCCGGCCACCAATGAAAAGACGGGCCGTCGGCATGACCGGCGCTGCTGGCGGCGGCTTTCAGCCACCCCAGAAACCGGACGATGGCGGCAGCAGCGAGCCGCCCTGCAACTGCACGCCGTCGGGATGGTCGTGCTGCAGCCAGAACGGGCCATCCAGGTCGACGAAGGCCGCTTCGCGCGCCAGTTCCAGCGCCGGCGCGATACCCAGCGACGAGCACACCATGCAGCCGACCATCACCTTGAAGCCCTCGCGGCGCGCGGCGCGCAGCAGGTGCCAGGCCTCGGTCAGGCCGCCGGTCTTGTCGAGCTTGATGTTGATCGCCTGGTAGCGCCCGCGCATGCGCGGCAGGTCGCGTGTCTCGTGGCAGGCTTCGTCCGCGCAGATCGGGATGCTGCCGGAATAATCCAGCAGCGCATCGTCGGCGTTGGCCGGCAACGGTTGTTCCAGCAGGTCGACGCCGGCGCGCGCCAGCGGTTGCTGCATCTCGCGCAGCAACTCGATGGTCCAGCTCTCGTTGGGGTCGACGATGAGCCGGTCATGCGGTGCGGCGCGGCGCACGGCGTCGATTCGTGCGGCCGGATCGTCGGCATCGACCTTGATCTTGATCAGCCCGGCGCCGGCGATGCGCGCGGCGGCCGCGCCCATGCGTTCGGGCGTGTCGATGCCGATGGTCAGTGCGGTGACCAGCGCGGCGCGTTGCGGGCGCGCCAGGCGCTGCCACACCGGCACGCCGCTCAGTTGCGATTCGAGGTCCCACAGCGCCGCGTCCAGCGCATTGCGCGCCGCGCCGGCGGGCAAGCGCGCCAGCAGTTCGTCGCGGCCCATGCCGGCGGCGAGTTGCGGGCGCAGCTGCTCCATCTGCTCGATCACCGACGCGGCGGATTCGCCGTAGCGTGCGTAGGGCACCCCTTCGCCGCGCCCGCACTTGTCGCCTTGGCGCATGGCGACGGTGACCACGTCGGCGTTGTGCTTGACCCCGCGCGAGATGCGGAACGGCGCGGCCAGCGGGAAGCGGCGCTCCTCGATGGTCAGTTGGCGCAGCATGCGAGCAGGTTGTCCACGATCGCTTCGACGCCCATCGTCACCGGGTCCTCGCAGGGCAATTCGAGCAGCTCGCTGATCCGGCGGCAGGCGACCACGGCGTCGGCTTCGGCCAGGCCGGAGGTATTGAGTGCCACGCCGACCGCTTTCACGGTGGGGTTGGTCAGCTGCGCGGCGGCCAGGTTGGCCTGCAGGCAGCGCTTGAGTTCGGGCAGCGGGTAGTCGGGCAGGCCGCGCATGTGCCGGCGGGTGGGTTCGTGGCAAAGCACCAGGGCATCGGGTTGCGAGCCGTGCAGCAGGCCCAGCGACACGCCGGCGTAGGAGGGATGGAACAGCGAGCCCTGGCCCTCGATCAGGTCCCAGCCGCCGTCGAGCCGCGCGGGTGAAATCTTTTCGGCCGCGCCGGCGATGAAGTCGGCGACCACCGCGTCGATCGGGATGCCGGAGCCGGCGACGAGAATGCCGGTTTGCCCGGTCGCACGGAAATCGGCGGCGAGCCCGCGTTTGCGCATGGCGCGTTCGATCGCCAGGGTGGTGTACATCTTGCCGACCGAGCAATCCGTGCCCACGGTGAGCAGGCGCCGGCCGGCGCGCGGACGCCCGTTGCCGACGGGAAGGCCCGGCATCGGATCGCGGGCGTCGAACAGCACGCGGCCGTGGCGTCGCGCGGCGGCGACGATGTCGGGGTTCTCGCGCAGTTTCTGGTGCAGGCCCGCCGCCACGTGGAGGCCGGCTTCCAGCGCGGCGATGGCGTCGGCCACGATCTCCGGCGACATCACGCCGCCGGCGTTGGCGGCACCGATCACCATGGTGTTGGCGCCCGCGTTGCGGGCTTCGCCGATGCTCATCTCGGGCAGGCCCAGCGTCGGCTTGCAATCGTGGCGCCGCAGCTGGCCCACGCACCAGTCCGGGCGCCAGTACGCCAGGCCCCGGGCGGTCTTGATCGCCAGGTCGTCGGCGGCGCTGCCGAGGTACAGCAGGTAGGGCGGGCCCCAGTGACCGGGCTCGGCGGCGTTGCTTGGATCGGACATGGTGCGTGTACTCCCGCGGGCATCCGGTAGCCCGTCACGACACGGCGTCGAGCATAGTGATCGGCCACCGCGCGGCACCAATGAAAAGACCGACACCTGGCATAACTGCGGGTTGTGGAAACCGGCCGGCGGCAGTTGCCCGGCGGCACCGGCTGTGCTGCACTTCGAAGGCGCCGCCGCGGACCACAGGATGACTTCTCGACATGCGTCTTCGCTACATCGAACTGTTCCATGCCGTGATGACCACCAACAGCCTGACCGGCGCGGCGAACCTGTTGAACATCTCGCAGCCGGCGGCCAGCAAGGCGCTGCAGCAGGCCGAGCACCAGCTCGGCTTCACCCTGTTCCACCGCGTGCGCGGGCGGCTGCATCCCACCGAGCAGGCGCTGCTGCTGCGCCCGCGCGTGGAGAAGATCATCCGCGACCTGCACGACCTGGAGCGGCTCACCGCGAACTTCGCGCGGCCCGAGAGCGAACCGCTGCGGGTGACCTGCACGCCCACCCTGGCGCAGTCGCTGGTGCCGGACGCGACCACCTTGCTGCGCAAGGCGTTGCCGGCGGCGACCGCGGAGCTGTCCACGCGGCACTCGGCCGAGATGTGCGAGTCGCTGACCCTGCGCGAAACCGACATCGGCCTCACCCTGCAGGACGCCAGCCACCCCGAGCTGCGCCAGGAGCCGCTGTGCCAGGGTCGCGTGATGGTGATCGCGCCGCCGGGCCGCTGGTCGCCCGCGGAGCTGGCGCAGCCGTTGCCGGTGGCGGCGCTGGCCGGCGAGCCGATGATCGGCATCGCCGTGCAGGATGCGCTCGGCAGCCTGCTGCAAAGCCACCTGATGCACGTCGATCCGCCGCCGCAGATCTCGGTGTGGGTGCAGACCTATCAACTCGCCTGCGCGCTGGTGGCGCAAGGTGCGGGGCTGGCGCTGGTCGACCCCTTCACCGCCTCGCAGGGCGACGGCGGCGTGGTGCAGACGCGGCCGCTCGCGCTGGAGCTGGACGTGGTGCTGTACGCGGTCTACCGCCTGGACAGCCAGCTGAACCCCGTGCAGAAACACTTCATCGAGCTGGTGCGCAAGCTGGCCCGGCAGGTGCTCGAGCCGGGCTGACCGGGTGCGCAGCCACAACCTTCGGTTATGCCAGGTGCCGGTCTTTTCATTGGTGGCTGGCGCCGGCTTGTGACTATGCTCGACCCGACGTTGCGGAGCGTGCCTTCAGGCCCGGCCTGGATACGCTTGTTCTCGGGGACATCGCCAACGCCTTGCCGGTGCGGAAACGCCCGGATGCATCGCTTGACCGAAGTGGACCACGCAGTCGCCGGGGCAGGGGCGTTCCGGTGCCATCCTAACGTTGGGGGTCTCTGATGAACGAGCGTCTCGGCCGAATCATTCCCAGGCTGTTGTCCGTGTCGGTGGCGCTGGTGCTGGCCGGCACCGCCGCCGCGCAGGAGGCCGCGCCGGCCGCGCCGGCGGACGCGCCGCCGACCAGCCAGCAGAAGCAGAAGAAGGATGCCGTCAACCTGTCGCAGGTGATCGTGACCGGCACGCGCACCAGCGATCGCACGCAATCCAGTTCGCTGGTGCCGGTGGACGTGATCCCCGCGCAGGTGCTCAACGACTCCGGCGCGGTGAGCCTGGGCAACGCGCTGGACCTCGCCGTGCCCTCGCTGAATTTCCCTCTGGCCTCGATGTCGGACACGTTCGCCTTCGTGCGGCCGTTCCAGATGCGCGGCCTCAACAGCGACCAGGTGCTGATCCTGGTCGACGGCAAGCGCTGGCACTCCAGCGCGCTGATGCTCACCCTCGGCCAGGTCGGCCAGGGCTCGCAGGGCGTCAACATCAACACCATCCCGGTCGGTGCCATCGACCATATCGAGGTGCTGCGCGACGGCGCCTCGGCGCAGTACGGCTCCGACGCGCTGGCCGGCGTCATCAACATCATCCTGAAAAAGGGCGCCGAGGGCGGCGAGGTGCAGGGCGACTACGGCAAGTACTCGGCCGGTGATGGCGCGAGTTCCCGGCTGCAGAGCAACCTCGGCTTCGCGCTGGGCGACAAGGGCTGGATGCGGCTTTCCGCGCAGGTCGGCAAGCAGGACCCGACCAACCGCGCCGGGCTGGACAACCGCCCCGGCTTCACCGAGCTGGGTCGGAAGTTCCAGGTCGGCATCCCCAATTCCAACAACTACAACACCTTCCTCAACTGGCAGTACGACTTCACGCCGAAGGTGCATCTGTACGGCTACGGCCACTACGGCCGGCTGATGGCCGAGCCGATGGCGTTCTACCGCTACGGCACCAATGCGCCGGAGCCGAAGAACGACCTGATGCAGTACCTGTTCCCGGACGGCGACGGCTTCAACCCGGTCGAGCATGGCGTGTCGCGCGACAAGTCCTTCGTGACGGGCGTGCGCGGCGAGACGGAGTCGGGCTGGGACTGGGACACCGCGGCCACCTGGGGCGCCAACCGCGTGTCCTACGGCACCTTCAACACGGTCAACTTCGCCTTCTGGAACGACTTCGGCTACACCCCGACCGACATCCACGACGGCACGCTGACCGCCTCGCAGGCCACCCTCGATTTCTCGATGGGCAAGTCGCTCAATGATTACTGGCACCTGGGCTTCGGCGCGCAGTACCTGCACCAGGGATACAAGATCGTGGCCGGCGACCTCGCCTCGTACTACGTGGGCACCTCGGGCGTCACCGGCGGCGCACAGGGCTTTGCCGGCTGGGGCCCGGAGGACGCCAGCAACAGCACGCGGCATTCGGTGGCCGAGTACGCGCAACTGGAAGGCAACATCACCGACCGCTTGAGCACCTCGATCGCGGCGCGCCACGAGGACTACTCCGACTTCGGCACCAACCTGTCCTACGCGCTGTCGGGTCGCTACGACTTCGACCACGGCTTCGCCCTGCGCGGCACCTATTCCACCGGTTTCCGCGCGCCGGGCCTGGGCCAGCAGCATGCCTCGGTGACCACTTCGGTGTCCTACCCCGCCGGCAACTCGCTGGGCCTGCCCGAGGGCATCTACCTGCGCGGCCTGGTGCCGCCGGACAACAAGACCGCGCAGCTGCTGGGCAGCGAGCCGCTGAAGCCGGAGACCACCCGCAGCATCACCGTGGGCGCGGTGTGGGCGCCCACGCGCGCCTTCACCACCACGGTGGACCTGTACGACATCCGGCTGAAGAACCGCATCCTGATGTCGAGCTCGATGTCGCTGGTGACCCAGTCGGTCAAGGACTACCTGGCTGCCAACGGCGTGGTCAATTCCGAGTACGTGGCGCTGGCCTACTTCACCAACGCGGCCGAGATGCGCATCAAGGGCATCGGCGTGGTCACCAACTACATCAAGGAGCTTGCCGACGGCGGCTCGTTCCAGACCACGGTCAACTGGTCGTACCACAAGAACAGGGTGACCAAGGTGCTGCCCAATCCCGCGGTGCTCGACGCGCTGGGCGACGTCGGCTTCCAGCGCATCACGCGCAGCCAGGCCAAGGGTCTGCTGGCCGACCAGATGCCGCGCTCCAAGTTCATCTGGACCAACACCTGGAAGACCGGCCACTGGGGCTTCACCGGCACCGCGGTGCGTTACGGCGGGGTCACCGAGTACAGTTCGACCAGCTACATCTACGACGACGTCTACCCGTCCCGGTGGATCTTCAACCTGGCCGCCAACTACTACCACGATCGCTGGACTTTCACCCTGGGTTCGGACAACGTGTTCGACACCTATCCGCAGAAGGCCCCCGACAGCAGCAACTTCCACGGGATCTTCCCGTACCCGAGCAGCTCGCCGTTCGGTGCCCAGGGCGCCTACGTGTACGGCAAGGTCGCGTATCGCTGGTGATGACCGTGCGCCGGGCGGCTGCTTGCCGCCCAGCGTCGACCACGTCGCATGGCGACGGCCGTGGCCGCGGAATCGCGCACACCGCCGCGATGCCTGATCCCGCCCACCTCCGGAATCGCTCTTGAACCAGTCGCCGATCTCAATCACCCCCGCCCGGCCGGCGACCGTGGAAACGGCCGCCACCACCCAGCCGCACATGCTGCGCGCGGTGGGGCGCTGGCAACTGGTCGGGCTGTCGGTCAACGACGTGATCGGCAGCGGCATCTATCTGCTGCCGGCGGCGGCGGCCGCACTGCTGGGGCCGGCCAGCCTGTGGGCCGTACTGCTGGCAGGCCTCGCGGTGAGCCTGCTGGTGCTGTGCTACGCGCAGGCCGCCAGCTATTTCGACCAGGCCGGCGGCAGCTATCTGTATGCGCGCGAGGCGTTCGGTCGCTTCGCCGGTTTCGAGGTGGGCTGGATGCTGCTGTTGACCCGCATCGCTAGCGCCGCGGCACTCAGCAACGGCCTGGCCGATGCGGTCACGCATTTCTGGCCGGCAGCGGGTGACGGCAATGTGCGCCTGCTGATCGTGGTCGGCTCGCTGGCGGCGCTGACCGGCATCAACGTGATCGGCGTGCGTGCCGCGGCGCGCACCGGCGTGGCGCTGGCGATCGCCAAGTTCGTGCCGCTGGCGATGTTCGTGCTGATCGGCGCGTTCTTCGTCGACCTGGGCCAGGCCTCGCCGCTGGCCGTGGGTTCGATCCCGATGGACGACCTGGCCAAGGGCGCGCTGCTGCTGCTGTTCGCCTACGCCGGTTTCGAGAACATGCCGGCCGCTGCCGCCGAGTACCGCAACCCGCAGCGCGACGTGCCATTCGCGATGCTGACCATGATCGCGATCGTCACCGCGACCTACGTGGCAGTGCAGTGGGTGGCGCTGGGCACGCTGCCGGGGCTGGCCGCGTCCAGCACGCCGCTGGCCGACGCCTCGGCGCGCTTCGGCGGCATGTGGCTGGCGCTGGTGCTGACGGTCGGCGCGGCGATCTCGATCCTCGGCACCAACAGCAACACGATCATGTTCGGACCGCGCTACCTGCTGGCGCTGGCCGACGACGGCGTCGGCCCGGCCGCGCTTACCCGCATCCATCCGCGCTTCCGCACGCCGGCGGTGGCCATCGTCACGGTGGGCGTGCTGTCGGTGATCCTGGCGCTGTCCGGCTCGTTCGTGCAGCTGGCGCTGCTCTCGGTGGTGGCGCGACTGTTCGGCTATCTCGCCACGGCAGTCGCGGTGCTGGTGCTGCGCAAGCGCCATGGCCAGCGCGAGGGCGCGATGCGCCTGCCCGGCGGGCCGCTGATCCCGCTCGCCGCGACGCTCTTGTCGCTTGGCCTGCTGGCCAGCGCCGGCGTCGCCAACCTGGTCGCCGCCGCCATCGCGCTGCTCGCCGGCGCATTGATCTACCGGTTCTGGCGGCGGCCATCGTGAGCTCGCTGCCGCGTCGCTGACGGCGCACCGCGTTCGCATGCATCGCGAAGCGGATCGAATCCCGCCCCCGCCGGCGGCGACACCGGGGTTGTCCCCCGGAATGCATCGTCAGGACGCCTGCGGGAAGGCGGGCATCCATGCGGGTATCCTTGGGGTCCGATACACGACGACACCCATGACGGGACGGTGCCCGATGCTCCTGATGATCGACAACTACGACAGCTTCACCTACAACCTCGTGCAGTACCTGGGCGAGCTGGGGCAGGCGGTGAGGGTGGTGCGCAACGATGCGCTGGACGTGGCCGGCATCCGCGCGCTGAAGCCTTCGCACATCATGATCTCGCCCGGGCCGGGCACGCCGGACGATGCGGGCGTGTCGCTGGACGTGCTGCGCGAGCTGGCCGGCGAAATCCCCGTGTTCGGCGTGTGCCTGGGCCATCAGGCGATCGGTCAGGCGTTCGGCGGCAAGGTGATTCGCGCGAAACAGATCATGCACGGCAAGACCTCGCCGGTGATCCATCGCGGCCAGGGCGTGTTCACCGGCCTGCCCAGTCCGTTCGAGGCCACCCGCTACCACTCGCTGGTGGTGGAGCAGGCCTCGCTGCCGGATTGCCTGGAAGTCACCGCGTGGACGGAGAACGCGGACGGCTCGATCGACGAGATCATGGGCCTGCGCCACAAGACGCTGCCGGTGGAGGGCGTGCAGTTCCATCCCGAATCGATCCTGACCCGGCACGGCCACGACCTGCTGGCCAACTTCCTCGGCCTGCCACGGCGGAAGCTGGCGGCATGAGCGCGGTCAACATCACGCCGCAGGAAGCGCTGCAACGCACGATCGAGCACCGCGAGATCTTCCATGACGAGATGATTTCGCTGATGCGCCAGATCATGCGCGGCGAGGTGAGCCCGCTGATGACCGCGGCGATCATCACCGGCCTGCGCGTGAAGAAGGAAACCGTGGGCGAGATCACCGGCGCGGCGCGGGTGATGCGCGAGCTGGCCGCGCCGGTGCCGGTGACCGGCGACGACGCGCACCTGCTCGACATCGTCGGCACCGGCGGCGACGGCGCCTGCAGCTTCAACATTTCCACCGCCTCGATGTTCGTGGCGGCGGCCGCCGGCGCACGCATCGCCAAGCACGGCGGGCGCAGCGTGTCGTCGAAGTCCGGCAGCGCCGATGTGCTGGAGGCGCTCGGCGCCTCGATCGAGCTGGCGCCGGCGCAGGTCGCCGCATGCCTGGCCGAGACCGGCATCGGCTTCATGTTCGCGCCGAACCACCATCCGGCGATGAAGGTGGTGGCGCCGGTGCGGCGCGAGATGGGCGTGCGCACGCTGTTCAACATCCTTGGTCCGCTGACCAATCCGGCCGGCGCGCCGAACATCCTGATGGGCGTGTTCCATCCGGACCTGGTCGGCATCCAGATCCGCGTGCTGCAGGCGCTGGGCGCGCGCAAGGCGCTGGTGGTGTGGGGCCGCGACGGCATGGACGAGATTTCGCTGGGCGCGGCCACCATGGTCGGCGAGCTGCGCAACGGCGTGGTGCGCGAGTACGAGGTGGAGCCGGAGGATTTCGGCCTGGCGATGGCCTCCAGCCGCAACCTGCGGGTGGAGGACGCCGACGAATCGAAGGCGATGCTGCTGGGCGCCCTGCACGGTGAACCCGGCGTGCCGTACGACATCGTGTGCCTGAACGCCGGCGCGGCCTTGTATGCTGCCGACGTGGTCGACGACATCGGCGCCGGCATCGAACGCGCCCGTGCGGCGATCGCCAGTGGTGCTGCGCATGCGAAAATGCAGGCCTTCGTGGCCGCCACGCGGCGCCTGGCAGGAGTCCCGTAAACGCGGTGTGCCGGTGACGCCGCGCGTCGCAGCCGATTAGGATGCACCCGTCACCCCACCCGAGCGAGATGCCATGACCGACATCCTCAATCGCATTCTGGCGCGCAAGGCCGAAGAGGTCGCCGAACGGCGCAGCAAGGTTCCGCTGGCCGAGCTGAGCGCGCGCATCGCCGACCTGCCGGACACGCGCGGCTTCGCTGCCGCCATCGAGGCGAAGATCGAGGCCGGCTTGCCCGCGGTGATCGCCGAGGTGAAGAAGGCCAGCCCCAGCAAGGGCGTGATCCGCGCCGATTTCGATCCTGCCGCGATCGCGCGCAGCTACGAAAAGGCCGGCGCGGCCTGCCTGTCGGTGCTCACCGACGCCGATTTCTTCCAGGGCAGCGAGGCGTTCCTGCAGCAGGCGCGCAAGGCCTGCTCGCTGCCGCTGCTGCGCAAGGATTTCATCATCGACCCCTACCAGGTGCACGAGGCGCGTGCGATCGGCGCCGACTGCATCCTGCTGATCGTCTCCGCGCTCGACGACGACGAGCTGCTGCCGCTGGCGCTGCTCGCCGCCGAGCTCGACCTGGACGTGCTGTGCGAAGTGCACGACGAGGAGGAGATGGAACGCGCGCTGGCGCTGCCGGTGCCGCTGATCGGGGTCAACAATCGCAACCTGCGCAATTTCGAGACCGCGCTGGAAACCTCGCTGGCGCTGCAGGAACTGATCGAATACGACCGCGTGCTGGTCGCCGAATCCGGCATCCACACGCCCGAAGACGTGGCGCGCCTGCGCGAGGGTGGCGTGCAGGCGTTCCTGGTCGGCGAGGCGTTCATGCGCGCCGAAGACCCGGGCCGCGAATTGCGACGGTTGTTCGCCAACGCATGAGCGTCCCCGTCGAACCCGCCACCGCCGCGCCGGGGGATGACGCGGCCGCCACGCCGTGCGGGGACACGCCGCGCGTGGTGCTGTTCGATTTCGACGGCGTGCTGATCCGCGGCGATTCCTTCGCGTTGTTCGTGCGCAGCCGCTATGCCGGTTCGGCATGGCGCAAGGGCGTGGCCTTGCTCGCCTCGCCGGTGCTGCTGCTGACCTGGCCGCTGTCGCGCCGCCTGCCGCTGTACCTGCTGGTGCGGATCGCCTTGCTCGGCCTGCGCGAGCCGCGTTACCGCGCGGTCGCGGACGCCTTCGCCGCCGTGCTGGCGCGGCGCCCGAAACAGTTCTGCCGCGACGGTTTGAACCGGCTGCGCCGGCATCAGGCCGAGGGCGACCGGGTGATCGTGGTGACCGGCTGCGAAGAGACGCTGGCCACCGGCATCCTGCGCGAACTGGGGTTGGCCGACGTGGAAGTGGTCGCCTCGCAGCTGCGGCCCGGCTGGCTGGGCATGCGCCGGCGCCGGCACAACGTGGGCCGGCGCAAGGTGCAGTCGCTGGCCGAGTACGGCGTCGCCGCCTGGCAGGTCGCCTATGGCGATTCGATGTACGACGTGGCGATGCTGAAGCAGGCCGGCGAGGCGGTGCTGGTCAATGGCACGCCGAAACTGTGCAAGAAGGTGGAGAAGGCGCTGGGCCGCACGCTGACCCGCGTCGAGTGGTTCTGAACGTTCGGGAATCGGGAATCGGCAACGGCGGGGTAGGGCGGGCACTGCCCGCCGCTCTCCGTTTCACGAAGCAAGAGCCGGCGGGCGGTGCCCGCCCTACCCACGCAGCAGCTGCACCAGGCTGATCGCCACGATCAGGGTGCCCACCGCAGCCATCACCAGACGTTCGGGCAGGTGGCGCACCAGCCAGGCGGCGAGCGGTGCGGCCAGCACGCCACCGGTGAGCAGGCCGAGCACGATCGGCCAGTGCCCGATGCCGACGTGCCATGCCAGGGTGGCGGAGATCGACGCGGTCACCACGAACTCCGCCGCGTTGACCGAGCCGATCGTGCTGCGCACGCCGCCACCGCGGGCGATCAGGGTGCTGGTGGCCAGCGGACCCCAGCCGCCGCCGCCGATCGCGTCGAGCAGGCCGGCAAAGAAGCCCAGCACGCCGGTGTGCTGCACCCGGTGCCGGCTCAGCCGCTTGCCGAACGCGCGCAGCAGCACCATCGCGCCGAGGATCAGCAGGTAGGCATTGATGAACGGGCGGATCGTCTCGCCGGGCACGCTGGCGAGGAAGGTGGCGCCGAGCACGCCGCCGATCGCCCCGGGTATCGCCAGCTGCCAGAACAGCGGCCAGCGCACGTTGCCGAACCACGCATGCGAGGCGCCGGAAGCGCAGGTGGTGGCGATCTCGGCAGTGTGCACGGTGGCGCTGGCGACCGCCGGCGGCAAGCCCAGCGCCAGCAGGATCGCGTTGGACACCAGCCCGTAGGCCATGCCCAGCGCACCGTCCACCACCTGGGCGAGCAGGCCGACGCCGACGAAGAGAAAGAACTGTGCGAAGTCCAAGCGCCGTCTCGCAGCCGGGGCGGGGAACCATGCTCGACCAGCGCCCGTAAAAAACCGGTTCAGGCGAACCGGTGGCGGTGCCGGCCAGGCGTGATCAGCGGGTGCCGCGGATCACGATGGTCTTGCCGGAGACGTCGATCATGCGCTGCTCTTCGAGCTGCTTGAGCACGCGGCCGACCATCTCGCGCGAGCAGCCCACGATGCGGCTCACTTCCTGGCGCGAGATGCGAATCTGCGTGCCGTCCGGGTGGGTCATCGCATCGGGCTCCTCGCACAGGTCGAGCAGGGTGCGCGAGATGCGGTTGGTGACGTCCATGAAGGCCATGCGGCTGACCTGGCGCGAGGTGCGCAGCAGGCGATTGGTCAGTTGCGCGCCGATCGCGAACAGGATCTTGGGGCATTCCTCGCGCAGCGGGCCTTCCATCAGCTGGAACAGCCGCTCGTAGCTGACCTCGGCCATCTCGCACGGCGTGCGCGAGCGCACCACCGATTCGCGCTGGGCCTGCTCCACGAACAGGCCCATCTCGCCGATGAACTGGCCGCGGCTGATGTAGGCGAGGATCAGTTCGCGGCCCTGCTCGTCCTCGGTGCATACCGCCAGCGAGCCCTCGACCACGTAATACAGCGTGTTGGCCGGATCGCCGGGGCGGATGATCGCGGTCTTGCCGGGGTACCGCCGGCGGTGGCAAAGCGCCAGGAAGCGCTCCATCGAGGCGGGGTCGGGGGCGAAGCCCAGCGGGGCCTGCGAGCGTTCGAAGGCCTGTTGCAACTGGTATTTCAGATGTGGGGCCACGTCGACTCCTCAGGTCAGGCAAGGTTCTGCGGCGCTTGTCGCCTCCGCGGCAAGCGTGACAGCAATCACGTCAGCTTGTCCTGCATTATGGCAAACATGCCGACTGGCTGCAGGTTCATTTCCTGACGCGTTTGCCGCATACTGCGCGGTCTTTCGACGGCGGCAACGCCGAAAGCATGCCACCAACCAAGGGTCGCAGGCACTGCCTGTGCTTCATACCAATCGCGGGGACCCTTGTCGCTAACCCGCCTCTACAGCCGGCCGTCACGGTCATGGAGAGTCGCTCGTGGTCAAACCGCTTCCCCGTCTTCGTCTGCAGGGTTTCAACAACCTGACCAAGGCGCTGAGCTTCAACATCTACGACATCTGCTACGCGGTGTCCGAAGAGCAGCGCCAGCGCTACATCGAGTACATCGACGAGCAGTACGACGCCGATCGCCTGACCCAGATCCTCACCGACGTGGCCGAGATCATCGGCGCGAACATCCTCAATATCGCGCGCCAGGACTACGACCCGCAAGGCGCGTCGGTGACCATCCTGATCTCCGAGGAACCGGTGGTGGAGAAGCTGGGCCGCGATTCGATCGCCGGCGCGGTGGTGGCGCACATGGACAAGAGCCACATCACCGTCCATACCTATCCGGAAACGCATCCGCACAACGGCATCGCCACCTTCCGCGCGGACATCGACGTGGCCACCTGCGGCGTGATCTCGCCGCTGAAGGCGTTGAACTACCTGATCGACAGCTTCGAGTCGGACATCGTGGTGTGCGACTACCGCGTGCGCGGCTTCACCCGCGACGTGAAGGGCAAGAAGCACTTCATCGACCACAAGATCAACTCGGTGCAGGACTACCTGGCGCGGCACATCCGGCAGAAGTACGAGATGTTCGACGTCAACGTGTACCAGGAGAACATGTTCCACACGAAGATGCACATCAAGGACTTCGACCTGGACACCTACCTGTTCGAGTCGCACGCCGACGACCTGTCGTTCAAGGAGCGCCAGCGGATCGAGTCGCTGCTCCGGCGCGAGATCGAGGAACTGTTCCACGGCCGCAACCTGATGTGAACCAGAGAAAACCCGCCGGAAGGCGGGTTTTTTTTTCATCGGTCGATGCCGCTCAGACCTGCTCCAGCCAGCCCCACTTGTCGTGGGTGCGGCCGTCGAACAGGCCGAAGAACAGCTCCTGCAGGCGCAGCGTGACGCGGCCGGCCTTGCCCGCGCCGACCTGCTTGCCGTCGACCGATCGGATCGGGGTGATCTCGGCGGCGGTGCCGCACATCAGCACTTCGTCGGCCAGGTACAGGTACTCGCGCGGGATGTCGCGTTCGACCACCTCGATGCCGTCCTCGCGGGCCAGCGTCTTCAGCGTGTCGCGGGTGATGCCGGCAAGGATCGAGGCGCTGGCCGGGGTGGTGTGCAGCACGCCGTCGAAGACCAGGAACAGGTTCTCGCCCGCGCCCTCGCTGAGCAGGCCGCTGGAGGCCAGCGCGATGCCTTCACCGAAGCCGAGCCGCCGCGCCTCGCGTGCGATCAGCTGGCCGGACAGATAGTTGCCGCCGGCCTTGGCGCCGGCCGGGATGGTGTTGGGTGCAAAGCGCTGCCAGCTCGACACGCAGGCGTCGATGCCGTTCTGCAAAGCTTCCGGCCCCAGGTACGGGCCCATCGGCCACGCGGCCACGGCCACCTCGATCGGCGTTTCGGCGGACAGGCCGAAGCCGCCCAGGCCGCGATAGGCGACGGGGCGCAGATAGGACGCGCCGAGACCGTTCTTGCGGATCACCTCGCGGCAGGCGGCGGCCAGCTCCTCGAACGAGTGCGGCAGCTGCATGTCGTAGATCTTGGCCGACAGGAACAGCCGGTTCAGGTGGTCGGTGAGGCGGAAGATCGCCGCGCCGTCGGGCGTGGCGTAACTGCGGATGCCTTCGAACACCGACGAACCGTAATGCAGCGCGTGCGACATCACGTGGGTGGTGGCTTCGGCCCACGGCTTGATGTGGCCGTTCTGCCAGATCCATTCGGGGTACTGCTGCGCCATGATCGTTTCTCCATGCGGACTGCCCATGATAGCGCGTCGCTGCGCGGGCGGCGGTTACTGCGCGTTGCGCAGCCACAGGCAACCAGCCTGGCGCACGATGTCGAAGCGCCATGTGGAACCCGCGCCGTCGGCGCCGGCGGTGTGCAGCACCAGCTGGTTGGGTGCGGTCGATGGCGTCGGCGCGGCGGCGTCGCCACGCAGCAAGTCGTCCGGTGGCGCGCGGGTCGATGCTGCAGGGGCGGGCAGGTCGACCTGCAGCAGCGGCTGTTCCATCAACGCGGTCAGCGCGCGGATGTCGGCGATCGCCGCGCCGCGGCCGTAACCGTCCCACAGGATCAGCCCGCCCATGCGGACGCTGTCGCGGCGTGCGAATGCGTCGATCACGCTCTGGCGCAGTTCGTCCACGCTGGCGGCACACAGCACCGGCGGTGGTCCGCTGGGCGCGGGCGTGTCGGTGGACGTTGCGGGGTTGACCGGCGTGGCGCGCAGCGCGGCGCAGGGCTGGTCGGTGAACACCGCGCCGCCGTTGGCGCCGATGCAACGATGGATCGGCGTCTGCGCCGCGGCGGGAGCGGCGCAGGCAAGCAGGGCCAGGCTGAGCAGGGCGACCAGGCGCAACATCCATCCAGCATACCGCCCCGGCTTCCGCGCAAGTGGTCTAGCCGAGTTGCTGCAACACCGCCTGCGTCGCCTTCGCCCGGTTCAAGGTGTAGAAATGCAGCCCCGGCGCGCCGCCGTCGAGCAGGCGCCGGCACAGTTGTGCCACCACTTCGGCGCCGAGCGCGCGCACCGCGTCGGCGTCGTCGCCGTGGGCCTGCATGCGCTTGGCGATCCAGCGCGGGATTTCCGCCCCGCACATTTCCGAGAAGCGATTGAGCTGGCTGTAGTTGGAGATCGGCATGATGCCCGGCACGATCGGCACGTTCACGCCCAGCTTGCGCACGTCGTCGACGAAGCGGAAATACGCATCCGGGTTGAAGAAATACTGGGTTATCGCGCCGTTGGCGCCGGCGTCGATCTTGGCCTTGAAGTGCTTGAGGTCACGCAGCGCGTTGTCGGCCTGCGGATGCGTTTCCGGGTACGCCGCCACCTCGATGTGGAAGTGGTCGCCGCAGTGCTGGCGGATGAACGCCACCAGTTCGGCGGCGTAGCGGAAGTCGCCCGCCGTGGCCATGCCCGAGGGCATGTCGCCGCGCAACGCCACGATGCGCCGATAGCCCGCCGCGCGGTAGTTGTCCAGCAGCGCGGCGATCTCGGCCCGGGTGCCGCCCATGCACGACAGGTGCGGCGCCACGTTGAGCCCGTGCTGCGTGTGCAGCCGCGCCACCGTGTCGCCGGTGTAGCTCAGCGTGGAACCGCCGGCGCCGAAGGTGACCGAGGCGTACTCCGGCCGGTGCGCCTTCAGCGCCTGCGCCGCGCGGTCGAGCTGCGCACGCTGGTCGTCGGTCTTGGGCGGAAAGAATTCGAAGCTGATCGACGCCATCGCAAGGGTTCCGGGGCCACGGTGCCCGGCAGTATATATCTTCGATTCGCGATGGAGCGATATATGGCGACCGGATTCAACTCGCCGGCGGTTTGTTCGACGCGGCCGCCGGCGGCACCGGCGCCCCGCCGGGGCCGTGGTGGCGCCCGCTGCGGTGGGTGGCGATGCGCCAGGCGCTGGACAGGCCCGGCAGCGGATCGTCGAAGCGGAACGTGTGGTAGTACGCGCGCGCCCACTGCCGCAGGATCTTGGACCACGGCTCGCGAGCCTGCCGCGACTGGCCGCGCACGGCGTTGATGTCGCGCTGCAGGTTCACGCAGCCGGCGCCGACCACGTAATCCGGCGACGCCACGTCGACCGGCAGGCCCAGCGCATCCTGCCAGGCCATCTCGCAGACGTTGACGCCGCAGCGCGCGGCGAACTCCACGTAGGTCCAGGCGCGCGTGTTCACCTCGAGGATGCGGAACTGGCCATCGCGCGCGTCGCGCTTGAACTCGGCGCTGAAGATGCCGCGGTAATCCACCTTGGCCAGCAGGGCGGTGAGGTTGCTCGCCGCCGGCTCGACCTCGGCCAGTGGAATGCTCTCGCAGTACGAGCTGTTGCCGAAGTCCGCCGGGTGGATGCGGAACCGCCGCCGCGCGAACAGGCCGGTGAAACGCCCGTGCGCGTCGCGGAAGCCGTCCACGAAATAATGGTCGGCGGCGGTGCCGGGCACGTACTCCTGCGCCATCAGCCGGAAGCCCAGGCCGTGCAGGCGCTGCCAGGTTTCCAGCAGCTCCTCGCGGCTGTGCACCCACACGCCCTTGATGCCCAGCACGTCGCTGAACTTCTGCGAATTGACCGGCTTGATGAAGACGCGATCAAGCCGCTCGAACGGCATCGCCGCGATGTCCGCCGCGCCGTCGATGAGGTAGGTCGGCGGGTGCGGCATGCCGGTTTCGGCGAGCAGCGCGGCGAAGCGCGATTTGTCCTGCAGCAGCTCCTGCGTCTGCCGCGAGCAGGTGCTGGTGCGGAAGCGCTGGCCCAGCTCGCTCTGCGGCAGGTCGGCCAGCCACAGCGCGGCATCGTCGGCGCCGGCGATCAGCACCGCCTCGTCCAGCGGCAAGTCGCGCAGGTGCTCCAGTGCCTGCGGACCGGGCACGCCGTCCCATGCGATCGGCCCGGGCGTGGGCCGGAACCAGCGCGAACGCGTCACCTGGTCGCCCGCGCGGCAAGCCACGTAGGCGGGTATGCCGGCCAGTTTCAGGCAACGCAGGATGCCCAACGCGGTGGGACCGCAGCCCATCACGATCGCCGGCACCTGCCGCTCGTCCCGCTTGCCCATGGATGCTTCCCCGATCACTGCGTGCGTGCGTTCGACGCCGCGCGTGTCGGGCCATGCTAGCACCCGCGGTGGCTTCCGGGCCGCCGCCCGTGGCGGTTCAACGGTGCCGGCGGCGCCACCATGTGCGCAGCCGCGAACCGCGCAGGCGGCTCTTGGCGCGCAGCCAGTGCATCGGCACGGAATCGCCCACGCGCACCTCGACCAGGGTCACGCCGGGCGCCTCGATCGCCGCGGCCAGGGTGGCCTGCGCATCGCCTTGCAGGCGCACGTGCGCCGCGCCGACGGCCGCGGCCAGGGCGGCGACATCGACGCCGTCGAATTCGGTGCCGTACGCGTGGCCGGAGCCGGCCAGTTGCTGCATGCGGATCAGGCCGTAGGCGCCGTCGACGAACACGATCACGGTCAGCCGCAGCCGCTCGCGCACCGCGGTGAGCAGCTCCAGCCCGGACATCGCCAGGCCGCCGTCGCCGATCAGCGCCACCACCGGTCGCGCCGGATCGGCGAGGCAGGCGCCGATCGCGGCGCCGATGCCGAAGCCCATCGACTGCAGGTTGGTCGGCACGATCAGGCCGCGCGGGCAAAGCACCGGAAAGTGGCGGCGCGCCAGGCCCTGGTGCTGGCCCGAATCGGTGAGCAGGCAGCCATGCCGCGGCAGCGCGTGGCGCAGCGCGGCAAAGAACGCCTGCGGCTGCCCGCCGTCCACGCCGTGGATGCGCGGCTCGACCCGCCGCCGGTCGCGCTCGTCTTCGGCGCGCCGGCGCCACTGCGCGATCTCGTCGTGGCCGAAGCCGGCCCGGGCCGGCTTCGTCTCCAGCCGTTGCAGCAGTGCGGCCAGGAAGGCGGTCGCGTCCGCGCACAGCGCATGCCGCGCGGGATAGTTGGCGCCCAGCACGGCGGCGCTGGCATCGACGTGGATGAGTTTGTCTGGCGGCAACCGCAGCTCGAAGCCGCGGCTGCCGTTGTGCGAGAACTTGCAGCCGATCGCCAGCACCACGTCGCTGGCCTCGACCAGCGCGTTGAGCGTGCCGCACTCGTTGCCGGCGAACGCGAAGCCCAGCGACAGCGGGTGGTCCTCGGCCACCACGCCGCGCCCCGAGGTGGTGGTGACCACCGCGGCGGACAGCGTTTCGGCCAGCTGCGTGGCCAGCCCGGCGGCGGCGCTGCAGCCCTGGCCGAGCAACAGCATGCAGCGACCGGCCTGGCGCAGCGCGGCCAGCACGGCGTCGAGCGCGGCCTCGTCGAGCGGTGGCGACGACGGCCGCGCGACATCTGCCGGCGGCGCCGATTCGCGCAACGCATCGCGGCCGAACTGCACCAGCACCGGGCCGGGTTCGCCGGCGCCAGCCTGCGCGTGCGCCGCGGCCAGCGCCGCAGGAATGTCGGCGGCGTGGTCGACGTGGTACTGGCCCTTGCTCAGCGGGCCGGCGATCGCCGCCTGGTCCAGCGCCTGCAACTGGAACTGCTGGCCGGGCGAGCGCGCCGGCTGCATGGTGAGATGCAGCAGCGCGGCCGAATCCAGCGTCGCCTCGGCCAGCCCGGTCAATGCCCAGGTGAAGCCGGGGCCGGGAATGGTGAGCAACGCGGCAAGGCGCCCCGAGGCGCGGTAGTAGCCGTTGGCCATCATCGCCGCCGACAATTCGTGGGTGGCCACGATGCTGCGCAGCGGCGCGCGGCGCAGCGCCTCGTACAAACCGGTGGTCTGCGTGCCGGGCAGGCCGAACACGCAGTCGACGCCGGCGCGCGCCAGCGTGGCGCAGACCAGTTCGGCGCCGGAAACCACGGACTCGCTCATTCGGCCACGCCGGTGGAGCGGTGCAGCGCGCGGCGCACGCCGCGGCGGGCGCGCTGCGGCAGCGTGGTCGCCCAGTCGCCGAGGCGGAAGCGGATGTCGTCGGCGCGCGAGACCTCCAGGCACAGCGACAGCTCGCCGCCCATCTGCGACTTGAACGCCGTGACGGGGTTGAGTTCGGCGTCGGTCAGGTCGTTGGCGCGGTAGCCCTCGGCGGCCAGGTGTTCCAGCGCGCGCCAGCGCAGGAACGCCGACGCACCCAGATTCAGCAGTGCAGCCTCGGCACCGGCGCAGACGGTGTGGCTGACCGGATGCGGCCCGGTCAGCACCAGCTGGCTGGCGGCCACGCGGCCGTCCGGCATTCGCGCGTGGTAGAGCCGGCCCAGGTTGCGCTCGCGCAGGGTTTCCACGAAGCGGCGGAACGCTTCGCGCGGCAGGTACAGCGGCGCACCCTTGCGCTCGTGGGTCTGCAGGTGCAGGTGATGGAAGGCGTCGAAGTCGTCATCCATGCTCAGTTGCAGGCCTTGCTCGGTGCAGCGCCCGATCAGCCGGCGATGATTCTTGTCCACCCGCGTCCATGCGCTGGCGAGGTCGCCGATGTCGACCACGTAGGTGTAGGTCGGCTGCACGCTCCAGCCGCGCGACTGGAAGGTGCGCAGGTCGGTGCAGGTGGAACGACTCTTGAAGCGCAGCCGCCCCAGCGGCAGGCGCGCGAGCGCGTGCTCCAGCGCATCCATGGTCTGCAGCCGGCGCGAGGTGGCGGTGGCCGGGCAGCTGCAGGCGTGCGGCACCAGCACCAGGCCGTTGTAGTAGAGCAGCCGCCGCGGCGACACGTAGGCGCCGCGGCGGTCGCTGCATTCGAACAGCGCGATGCCGCCCACGATGTGGTCGTCGCGCTCGGCGGCGAGCACGCGGAAGCGGCCGCCGGTGGCGGCGCACAGCGCGTCGAGATACTCGGGCAGCGAATACACGCTGCCGTCCGGCGAGGCAGCGACAGCGGCGACCCAGCGCGGGTAATCCGCGGGATCGAGTATGCGGGTTGTCGGTAGGGTGGCCATCGTCGCGCATCCTTTTCGCTGGAGAGCGTGAGCGCGGCGCCTGTCGAGGCGCCGTTCCACCGGTGGTGATCCCCTCGCGACCCTTCCCCCCAGATATCCGGAGCCCCGCCGGTGCGCCATCCTAGGCCACGGCACCGCTTGTACGCAAAGACCGCCGGCCGCGGCGGGCAGGGCAGGCGACGCCGGCCGCCGCCGCGCCGCCATGCACGTACGGCGCCAGGAAAAAGCGGCCTGCAGGCCGCTCGAAGGGTGGGGTGCAGGGCTGCCGAATCAGCTCTTGCCACCGAAACATGGCCTGGAAACCACGTCGCTTCCCATTCGGGGACCGCGCAGGGCGCTGCACGAGTTCGTTTCGGAGTTCAGCTATTTGCCGGCGTAAGCAGGGCCACGCAATACCGCCCCCGGCAGCGCGTCCGTCATCTTGCCGCCATCGATCACCGGGACCCCATTGACCAGCACATATTGCATCCCGACCGACAGCTGGTTCGGGTCGGTGAAGGTGGCGACATCGCGGATCGTGTCCGGGTCGAACACGACGATGTCTGCCCACATGCCCTGCTTGAGCACGCCGCGATCCGCCAGATGCTCACGCTGGGCCGCCAATGCGCTGAACTTGCGGATGGCGTCCGGAAGCGTGAGCAGCTTCTGCTCGCGCACGTACCTGGCGAGAATGCGCGGAAAGGTGCCGTAGGCGCGCGGGTGCGGACGATCCTTGCCGAGCAGGCCATCCGGCGAGGTTCCCTCATAGTCCGTGTCGATCGAAACCCACGGCTGCTTCAGCGCCAGCTCGACATCGGACTCCCGCATGCCGAACACCACCGAACTGGTGGCGGCGTTGTCCTTGATCAGGAAGTCGCAGATCGTGTCGATCGGATCCTCGTGCCACTCTGCCGCAATCTCACTGACCCGCTTGCCGACGTACTTCTGCAACGCCCTGTTGTTGACACTGCCGATCATGATGCCGTGCGCCTGCCCGATGGCCGCGAGCCATTCGTTGTCCCAGGCATCGCTGGGAGTGAGCATGTCCTTGCGGATGCGCGCACGTGTGGCCGGATTCTTCAGGCGTTCGATCAGTTTCAGGTTGCCGCCGTCATGAGCCCAGGGCGGGATGAAGGCCGACAGATCATTCTGCCACGCGGTATAGGCGTAGGTGTCCGCCGCCACGTCGACGCCGCTGGCACGAGCCGCGTCGATGCGCGCGATCACCTGTGCCATCTTGCCCTTGAGATTGCCCGTGGCCTTGAGATGGAAAATCTCCACCGGAATATCCGCCTCGCGGCCGATCCGGAAGGTTTCGTCCAGCGCGGCCATCTCTGCATCGCCCTCGTTGCGCATGTGGGTCGCGTAGATGCCGCCATGGCGTGCGGCAACCTTCGCCAGGGCGATCAACTCGTCGGTTCCGGCGTAAGGCGCCGGGGTGTACTCCAGCGCCGTGGACAGCCCCAGCGCACCCTGCTTCATCGCGTCCGCTACCAGCATCTGCATCTGTTTCAGCTCGTCCGGCGTGGGTGCGCGATTCTTGTAGCCAATGACCATCTCGCGCACTGAAGTGGCGCCCACGTACGTGCCTACGTTGATGCCCATGCCTTGCTTTTGCAGGCGCGTGAAATATTGCTCGAACGTGCGCCAGTCCGGCGTTATCCGATAGTGCGCGTAGGCCGCCTGGCGTTGCTTGATCATCTCGGCGTCGAGCGGCGCCACCGATTCGCCTTCTCCGGTGATCTCGGTGGTGATGCCCTGGAAGATCTTCGACGGCACATGCGGATCGACCAGCAGGGTGATTTCTGATTGACCAAGCATGTCAATGAATCCCGGCGCCACAACCAGACCGTGGGCGTCGATCACCTGCCTGGCATGCGCGTCGGCGAGGTCGCCGATCGCGGCGATGCGACCATCCTTCACGGCGATGTCGGCCGCGTACCAGGGCGAACCCGTACCGTCGATGATGTGACCGTTGCGGATGATGGTGTCGTACTCGACGCCAGCAGCCGGAGATGGCGTCGCCGTCAACAGCCCGATGGCCGCGACGATCGACATGCAGGCGGTGCGAATGAAGATGGGCATGAACCACTCCCCCTCAAATGATCATCTGTCGGCGAGACGTTGCTCGCCATCAAGCGGCAACGAAAAGCGCAGGCTGACGCCAGGGCTTTCAGCCGGTGCGGCAATCGACCGCTCGACTAGAAATCCTGCTTGAAGCTGATGCCGAACGTGCGCGGCTGGCTGAAACCCGTGTACACCTGTCCATTCGGGTATTCCGGCACCACGCCGTGCGCACCACAAACCGCTACCGCACACTCGGAGAACTTGTACAGCGCGGCGCGCTTGTCGAACGCGTTGTCGATGTAGACACTCACCGACCAGCTGTCCCCCTGGAGACCGGCGGAGAGGTCGGCCGAGTTGTAGGCAGGCAGCCCGCCGTAGAGGCTGCGATCGAGCAGGAGCAGGCTCGTCGTGCGGTTCCCCACATGCGTCAATGCACCCTGGACGAAGCCACTCTTGCTGCCGACATCAAAGGTGTAACGCGCGATGAGGTTGCCCTTGAACCGTGGCGTGATGGGCAGGCGGGTGCCCGTGGGTGCCAGCGGCCCGTCCATCGTGTCGCCGGTTTGTGTATTGATCGAGCCGGCCGGACAGTCGGTGACAGGGTGGTTGTTGCTGTCGGTGAATCCGCAGTAGTTGGCGGTCAACTTGGCGTCATACACGGCGATGCCGGCGCTCAGTTGCAGGTTGTAGGTCGCCTGCCAGTTCAGTTGCGACTCCAGTCCGTTGATGCGGGCCGAATTGGCGTTGAGAATTTCGGCAATGCCGTTCGGGCCGGTGATGTCGAACTGGAAATTGTTCCAGGTCTCGCGGAACACGGCCCCGTTGAAGGTCAGCCGATGGTCGAACCATGAGGTTTTCCAGCCGAGTTCGACGTTGGTCAGGAAATCCGCCTGATAGGGCGGCAGCGATGCGTTGCGATTGATGCCACCCGGGCGATAGCCCTCGGATCGGGTGAAATAGGCCATGGCACGGGGCGTGACATGCCAGGTCAGGTTGACCTTGTTGAGCGATCCGCTTTGCTTTACCCGCTTGTCGAAGTCCAGACAGGGCGCGCCCTCGAATGGTTCGGGCGAGATGCAGCCGGCCTCGCCGTAACTGGAGCCGGGAAAATAGCCCTCGCTGAAACCGAAAAAGCCGTAAAAGCTGCCGCTGTCGCGATAATAGCGCTCGCCGATCGTGCCGGTGAGGACGTCGGGGATGAAGTCCCAGGAAAGTTCGCCGTACACCGACTGGTCACGATCGTAACGGATCTGCCGGCTCAGATAGAGGGTGTCCGGCCAGCCGGTAACCGTCAGCGAATCGGCCAAGCCGCTGATCTTGTACTGGTACTGGATATCGTGTTTCAGCTTCTGCCAGAACGCGCCGGCGACCAGGCGCAGGCGATCGTCGCTGGGCGAGACAAGGCGCAGTTCGTGGCTGTTGTCGGTGTAGTGATCGCGGAAAAATGGATGTTGCGACGGATCGATCAGGCTTCCGCCGTTGTCATAAAAATAGACACCGGAGCCGTTCAGCGTGTCGTACCAGAATGAGTAGTCCGTGTAGTCGGACTCCTGCTCCTGGTTGCGCTTGAGATGCGCATAGGCATAGGTCAGATCGAAATTGCCGAGCTTGCCTTGCACGGTCAACGCGCCCTGCCACCAGCGATCGTTGTTGCGCTCGGGAAAGAAATGCGTGACGGCGAGATCGCCCACGCTCGGGTCGCTGGAAGACGAACCGTGGGAGATCGTCTGTTGCCCCATCAGTGTCGGGCTGATCGACCAGCTGTCGTCGAGGTCCACTTTCAGCGCGGCGCGTGCGCCCTGGGTGTCGGCGTCGTTGTAGTGCTTGCGGGCGTGTCCGTGGCATTGCAGCAGCACGCCAGGGGTGCAGTCGTCGGCGTTGCTGATGGTAATGCCGGAAGACGGGTAGGTACGCGTGCCGGCCTTGTTGTCGATGTAGCCCGCGTCGTGTTCGCGCCAACCCACGAGGCGAATCGCGGCGCCCTTGCCGAGCGGGATATTGACCATGCCCTCGGCGGTGGAGCCGATGCCACCGTGTGCAACCTTGTCGACGCCGAGCGCGTAGTTTGCCGCGAAGGCGCCGGGGTCGGGCTGGTTGGTGATGATGCGCAACGCGCCGGCTTCGGCGCTGGCGCCATACAACGTACCCTGGGGTCCTGCCAGCACCTCGATGCGGGCGATGTCGTACATGTGGATGTCTACCGGCCCCTGGATCGTGGTGATCGGCTGGTTGTCGAGGTACACGCCGACGCTCGGCCGCGACCCGGTATAGTCCCCGCCGCTGCCGCTGCTGACACCGCGCATGTAGATGATGGCAAAGCCTTGCGCGCCATTGCCGCCGCCGTTGTCCTGGAAGGACACGCTGGGCAGATATTTCACGTAGTCCTTGAAGTTCTGGACGTGCAGGGCCTCAAGTTGATCCTGTGCCAGCACGTTGATGCTGATCGGCACCTTCTGCAGATCCTCGGTGCGCCTCTGCGCGGTCACCGTGACCGTACCCAGGGTCTTGGCCTTTTGCGCTGTCGCGGAGGTCGTCGCGGCCGATGCGGGCTGCTCGGCAACATCCTGAGCGAGCGCTGGTGCGGCCACGGCAAGACTGATCGCCGCCGCGAGCGGCAAGCGCGCCAAAATCGCCCGTGGCGCCTTGCCACCACACTTGAAATGAGCTTTGGACATGACCTGCGACCTCCCCGTGAGCGTAACGGAGCAACCAAACCTGCCGAGCCTTATCGCAACCTGATGAAATGACCCGCGAGCCTCGCAGGCGCTTCGCCATGGGGATGGGCCAGCACGGCGGCCATGACCAGAGTCTTGCGTTTCATGGGTGATCCCCCGGGGTGTGTGGACTGGCTTGCGCAAGCTCGCGCGTTTCCGCGAGCAGCGTGTCGACGACCGCGTCGGCACCGGTCGCGATCGGGTCGAATACGACCAGGCCGGTTTCCGCGTAGGCGCGGGCGAACGCGTCCGCGCGTTGGCTTTCGCTCATGCCGTGCGTGTTGAGCGCGACGGCGATGCAGCGTGCGGCGGGGTTGGTCAGGCGCGCGGCCTGTTCGTTGGCGGCGATGCAGGCGGCGAGCGTCGGCAGCGGATAGTCCGGGTAACCGTCGATGTGCGTGCGGTGCGGGTCGTGGCAGAGCACGAGCGCGTCCGGCTGCGAGCCGTGCAGCAGGGCAAGGCTGACGCCGGCATAGGCCGGGTGGAACAGCGAGCCCTGGCCTTCGATCACGTCCCAGTGCCCGGGCTCGTTGTCGGGCGACAGCGCTTCGGCCGCGCCGGCGGCGAAATCGGCGACGACCGCGTCGATCGCGATGCCGGCGCCGGCGATGAGGATGCCGGTTTGCCCGGTCGCGCGGAAATCGGCGGCCATGCCGCGTCGCACGAAGGCGCGGTGGATGGCCAGCGCGGCGTACTTCTTGCCGACCGCGCAATCGACGCCGACCATCAGCATCCGGCGGCCGCTGCGCTTGCGGCCGGAGCCGACGTCGAAATGCGCGTCGGCGTGGCGCACGTCGAACAGCCGCACGCCGGCCTGGCGCGCGGCCGCGGCGATCCGCGGATTCTCGCCGAGGCGCGCATGCATGCCGCTGGCGATGTCGAGGCCGGCGTGGATCGCGGCCAGCAGGGTGTCGATCCACGCCTCGTCGAGCGCACCGCCGAAGGTGGCCACGCCGATCACCAGCGTGCGCATGCCGGCGGCGGCGGCGGCCTCCGGCGTCATGTCGGGCAGGCCGAGGTCGACCGTGTCGGCGTCGAGCCGGCATTGCCCGGCGCACAGTTCCGGGCGCCAGTCGAGAATGCCGCTGGCCGTCTTGGCGTCGAGGCGGTGCGGGGTGTTGCCGAGGAAGAGCAGGTACGGGGCGGCGATCTGCATGTCAGCGGGCTCCCTGGCGGCGCAGCACCTGGCCCGGGTGGGCGCCGGTCGCCTTGCCGTCGGCGAGGACCAGGGTGCCGTTGACCCATACCCGCGCGATGCCGACCGACAGCTCGTGCGGCTTCTCGTAGGTGGCGCGGTCGGCCACCGTGCGCGGATCGAACAGGACGAGGTCGGCCGCTGCGCCGACGCGGATCTGGCCGCGGTCGCGCAAGCCCATGTGTTGCGCGGCCAGTCCGGTCATCTTGTGCACGGCCTGCTCGAGCGTCAGCATCTTCTGCTCGCGCACGTACATGCGCAGCACGCGCGGGAAGGTGCCGTAGCCGCGCGGGTGCAGGCCGTCGAGGTTGCCGTCGGAACAGATGTTCGCCTGCGGCCAGGCGATGAACTTCGCGATGTCGCGCCCGTCCATGCTGCGGCTGATGACCTGCGCGGTGCTGTGGGCCGCCTCCGATTCGCGGATCAGGGCCATCACCGTATCCGCGTCGTCGGTGCCGCGCAGGCGCGCAACATCGGCCACGCTCTTGCCGACCAGGTCCGGTTCGGGTTTGAACTGCGACAGGCGCAGGCCGTCGGCCGGGGAGAGGTGCTTGAGCACGAATTCGGCGGTCGCGCGGTTCCCGAAATCGCGCTTGGGCCACAGCACGATCAACTCGCTGTGCCAGCTGTCGTAGGGATAGACGTCGAGCGTCGCGTCGACGCCCTCGGCGCGCGCCTTGTCGAGCATGCCCAGGAAGCGGTCGGCCTGGCCCCACCAGTCGGTCATCGCCAGCTTGGCGTGGCTGACCTGCACCGGGATCTTCGCCTCGCGGCCGATCGTCAGCAGTTCGTCGAGCGCGTCCCAGACCTTGCGATCCTCGCTGCGCATGTGGCTGATGTAGCGGCCGCCGTAGGGCGCGACGGCGTCGGCGAGCGCGAGCACCTCGGCGCGCGTGGAGTAGAGGCCCGAGTCGTATTCGAGGCCGGTCGACAGGCCGAGCGCGCCGGCCTTCATGTCGGCGGCGAGCAGCTGGCGCATCGCCTGCACCTGCGCCGGCGTCGCCGCGTGGCTGGCGTCGGCGCCCATCACCTCCTCGCGCAGCGAGTTGTGGCCCGCGTACGAGGCGATGTTGATCGCCGCCGGCGTGGCTTCGTAGCGGCGGAACAGGTCGGCGATCGGCTCCTGCGAGAAGCCGTCCTGGCCGATGACGATCGTGGTGACGCCCTGGCTGGTCACCGGCAGCGCGTCGAGCTGGCTGTCGAGGCCGCGATCGTGGTGGCTGTGCGTGTCGATGAACCCCGGCGCGAGCACCAGCCCGTGAGCGTCGACCACCTGTTCGTCGCGCTGCGGTGCGAGCTCGCCGATGGCGGTGATGCGTCCATCGGCGACCCGCACGTCGACGTGCTGGGCCACGGCGCCGGTGCCGTCGACGACAACGGCATGGCGCACGATGAAGTCGGCCGCTGCTGCATGGCCGGCTGGCAACACGACCAGCGGCGCGATCAGCAGCAGTGACACCAGCGTTCGGCTCATCATGGAATCGGTTCTCCTGGAAAACATGCGGCTCAACCCCACAGCGCCGCGCTGGGCGGCGAGACGAGGCCACGCTGGTAGTGCAGGCCCGGGTCGCGGTCGCGGCCGATGAGCAGCGGGCCATCGAGGTCGACAAAGCGTGCGGTACCGGCGACGAGCGTGGCCGGCGCCATGCCGAGCGACGTCCCCTCCATGCAGCCCACCATCAAGCCGAAGCCGAGCTGGCGCGCGCGGGCAGTCATGCGCAGCGCCTCGGTCAGGCCACCGGTCTTGTCCAGCTTCACGTTGACCAGGTCGTAGCGGCCGCACAGCGCGTCGAGGTCGGCGCCGACGTGGGCCGACTCGTCGGCGCAGACCGGCACGCGGCGCTTGATCCGCGCCAGCGCGTCGTCCTTGCCCACGGGCAGCGGCTGCTCGACCATCGCGACACGCGCGGCCTGCAGCGCCGGCATGACGCCGTCGAGCAGCGCCGGGTCCCAGGATTCATTCGCGTCGATGATCAGGGTCGCGGCCGGAGCGGCGTCGCGCACGGCCGCGACGCGGGCGACGACGTCGTGCACATCGAGTTTCAGCTTGATCAGGGCGCGGTCGCCGTCGGTGGCAACGATCGCGCGCGCCTTGTCCGCCTGCTGCGCCGCCTCGCCCACGCTGATGGTCTGCGCGGTGCGCACCTGGGCCGGGGCGGGGATTCCGGCCAGTTCCCAGACACGCCGCTTCGCCAGTTTCGCGCGCAGATCCCAGAACGCACAGTCGACCGCGTTGCGCGCGGCGCCGGCCGGCACGCGATCGTGGATGCGGTCCCAGGACTCGCCGCGGGCGAGGCGGACGAGCAGTTCGCGCACGGTCTTCATCACGCCGTCCACGCTCTCGCCGTAGAACGCCGTGGGCGTGCATTCGCCGCGGCCGACGGCGCCATCGCACGACAGCGTTGCCACGATGACGTCGGCATGCAGGTAGGTCTCGTGCGCGATGACGAATGGCGCGGCGAGATCCCAGCGTTCGTGGCGAACTTCGGTCTGCATGCAAGCCGGCCTCTGGACGTGGATGCACAATTTATATCATAGTAACTTCCATGAAAGAAAAATTGCAAACAGCGGATGGCGACGAACCGGAGCTGGCGCGCACGCTCGGTCCGCTCCAGTTGACGATGATCGGTGTCGGCTGCGTCATCGGCGCCGGCATCTTCGTCATGACCGGCACCGCGGCGGCGACCCATGCCGGGCCGGCGGTGGTGCTGTCGTTCGTGGTGGCGGCGATCGCCTGCGGCTTCACCGCGTTCTGCTATGCCGAGCTTGCCGGCACGATGCCGCTGTCCGGTTCGAGCTATTCGTATGCGTTGCTCACGTTCGGCCGCTTCACCGCGTGGTGCGCCGGCTGGCTGCTGCTGCTCGAGTACGGCATTGCCGCGGCGACCGTCGCGGTCGGCTTCGCCGGCTACGCGGTGGCGTTGCTCGACCAGTTCGGTCTGCACCTGCCGGCGTCGATCACCACGCCGATGCTCGACTTCCGCACCGACGGAGGCAGCAACCGCCTGCAGTTCGGCGGCGGCATCAACCTCGTCGCCGCCGGCGCGATCCTGGTGGTGACGGCTGTCCTGTTGCGCGGGGTGACGCAGTCGTTCGCGTTCAACACGGCCGTCGTGCTGCTCAAGATTGCTGCGCTGGTCGCCTTCGTGCTGGTCGGCATTGCCTTCATCGACCCGGCCAACCTCACGCCGTTCGTGCCGCCGGCGCGGGGCGATTTCGAGTTCGGCTGGCCCGGCGTGCTGCGCGGCGCCTCGGCGATCTTCTTCGCCTACGTCGGCTTCGAGACCGTGTCCACGAGCGCGGCCGAGGCGCGTAACCCCCAGCGCGACCTGCCGATCGGCATCTTCATGACGCTGGCGGTCTGCACCGTGCTGTACATGGCCGTCGCCGCGGTGATGACCGGCATCGTGCCCTACGCCCGGCTCGGCGTCGCCGACCCGATTGCCGTCGCCGTCGACGCGATGCAGCTGCCGATGTTCGGCATCGCGGTCAAGTCCGCTGCGGTGATCGGCCTGCTTTCGGTGCTGCTGACGTCAATCTACGGTCAGACCCGCATCTTCTACGCGATGGCGCGCGATCGCATGCTGCCGCCGGTGTTCGCCCGGATCGACGGCAGGACGCGCACGCCGCGGGTCGGCACCATCTATACCGGCGTGGCCATGGCGTTGCTCGCGGCGTGCCTGCCGATCAGCCTGCTCGGCGACCTGATCAGCCTCGGCACGGCGGTCGCGTTCGCGATCGTTTGTGCGGCGGTCATGCGCCTGCGCGTGGTCGAGCCCGATCGTCCGCGCTCGTTCCGCGTGCCGCTGGGCGGCATCCGCGTGCGTGGCTGGTGGATCGGCATCATTCCGGCGCTCGGCATCGCCTTCGCCGCGATGATGGGCTTGCCGCTGCTGATCGACATGGTGCTGCGCGCAACGCGCGGCGACGTGCTGCCGCTGGCGATCGTCGGCGGCTACTTCGCGGCCGGCCTGGTCATCTACGTGGTCTACGTGCGCTCGCGCTGAACGGGAGCGGCGATCCTGGTTCCGCACAAGCGCCGGGCCTCGGCCCGACGGTGCGCTGCATGCTCAAGGCTCGATGTCGCCACCCTTCTTGCGCGGCCCGCGCGCGGGTTTCCCGACATGGCCGACGAATTCCTGGTAGAGGTCGGAGACGTGGGCGAGGCGCTGCTCCACGCGGTCGCCGAGTGCGAGAACCACGCCGTTGACCAGCAGCGCCAGCGCCGCGTGGATCGGAACGGTGGTGCCCCAGAAGATCCCGCTTTCCGTCGGCAATGCCAGGATGTGCGGCGTGTATTCGCTGGCCCAGTGGCAGTATTTGTCGGTGATCATCACCAGCGGCAGCCCGCGTTGCCGGCAATGACGGGCGAGCAGTTGTGCCTGGCGCGAGTAGCGACGCGTCTCCACGATCACGACGCAATCCTTGCCGGTGCCGTCGAGCAGCACCTCCGAGAAGCTTCCGGTAGCCAGGTCGGCCACCCGCACCCCCGGGCGCACGTATTGCAGGAAACTGGCGAAGTGGGCCGCAAGCCCGCGCTCGGTCTGGAATCCCACGATGTGCAATGTCGAGCAGTGTGCCAGGAGAGCAACCATATCCTGCCATTCACGCGTTTCCGCGCGGCGGTAGACCTCGATGATGCCGGCGATGGTCAGGTCCAGGTCGCGTTGCAGCGCCGGCTCGCCGCCGCCGGTCTGCAGCATCGAGCGCAGGCCTTCGCCGATCGGCCATGGCGCGACGGCCACGTCGAACTTGAACGCTGCCTTCAGCTCGCGGAAATTCCGGTAGCCGAGGCGACGGCAGAATCGGCCTACCGTCGCGGCGCTGATGGCGAGTTTGGCGGCCAGCGAGTTGGCAGTCTCGAACGGCACCGCCTGCCGGTTGGTGAGCAGGAAGTTCGCGATCACCCGTTCGGACGCGGTCATCCGGTCCATTTCGCTGCGGAGCTGGCTGAACAATCGCCGGTCGGCGCTGCTTTGCTTTGGCGACATCGACGCCGTCTCCCTCGGGTTCGTCCGTGCTGGATCGGTACGAAAGTATGATCCGGCGCAGCGCAGGCCGCATGGTGCGCGCTGCCCGGTGGTGAGCCGGCGATGGCAGAACGGGCGCCTTGGCGCCCGTTCTGCTGCAGCCGATGGATGATCCGCCAGCGGCTCAGTAGCGGTAATGGTCGGGCTTGTACGGGCCTTCCACCGGCACGCCGAGGTAGGCGGCCTGGGTCGGGGTGAGCGTGGTCAGCTTCACGCCGATCTTCTCCAGGTGCAGGCGCGCGACCTCTTCATCCAGTTTCTTGGGCAGGATGTAGACCTTGTTCTCGTAGCTGTCCTTGTGCGCCCACAGGTCGATCTGCGCCAGGGTCTGGTTGGAGAACGAGTTGGACATCACGAAGCTCGGATGGCCTGTGGCGCAGCCGAGGTTGACCAGGCGGCCTTCGGCGAGCAGGAAGATGGAGCGGCCGTCCTTGAAGGTGTACTTGTCCACCTGCGGCTTGATGTTGAGCTTTTCCACGCCGGCCATCGCATTCAGTGCATCGACCTGGATCTCGTTGTCGAAGTGGCCGATGTTGCAGACGATCGCCTGGTCCTTCATCGACTTCAGGTGATCGAGCGTCAGCACGTCCTTGTTGCCGGTGGTGGTCACGTAGATGTCGCCGCGGCCCAGCGTGCTTTCGACGGTGTTGACCTCGAAGCCTTCCATCGCCGCCTGCAGCGCGTTGATCGGGTCGATCTCGGTCACCACCACGCGCGAACCGTACGCGCGCAGGCTGTGCGCGCAGCCCTTGCCGACGTCGCCGTAGCCGCAGACCACGGCCACCTTGCCGGCCAGCATCACGTCCATCGCGCGCTTGAGGCCGTCGGCCAGCGACTCGCGGCAGCCGTACAGGTTGTCGAACTTGGATTTCGTCACCGAGTCGTTGACGTTGATCGCCGGCACCAGCAGCGACTTCGTCTCGGCCAGCTGGTACAGGCGGTGCACGCCGGTGGTGGTCTCCTCGGAGACGCCCTTCCAGTCCTTGACCACGGTGTGCCAGTAGCCCGGGCGCTCGGTGTGCACGCGCTTGAGCAGATTCTTGATCACCTGCTCCTCGTGCGAGGAGGCCTTCTCGTTGACCCAGTTCGAGCCGTTCTCCAGCTCGTAGCCCTTGTGGATCAAGAGCGTCACGTCGCCGCCGTCGTCCACCACCAGCTGCGGACCGAGGAAGCCGCCCTTGCCGTCGGGGAAGGACAGCGCGTCCAGCGTGCAGTCCCAGTATTCCTCCAGCGTCTCGCCCTTCCAGGCGAACACCGGGGTGCCGGTGGCGGCAATCGCGGCGGCGGCGTGGTCCTGCGTGGAGAAGATGTTGCACGAGGCCCAGCGCACGTCGGCGCCGATGTCCTTCAGCGTCTCGATCAGCACCGCGGTCTGGATCGTCATGTGCAGCGAGCCGGTCACCCGCACGCCCTTCAGCGGGGCGTCCGGCGCGTACTTGCGGCGGATCGACATCAGGCCGGGCATCTCGTGCTCGGCGATGTCCAGCTCCTTGCGGCCGAAATCGGCCAGCGAGATGTCGCGGATCTTGTAGTCGGTGGCGTTTTCTTTCAGTGCGGCGTTCATCAATATCTCCGGTTGGTGCGAGGCTCTTGTGAAGAGTCCGGCCATAGATGGCCGGTCTTGCTTCGCGAAGGGACTCGCGTAAAGCACAGAGCGCCGTTGTGGAACGTGCCGCGCCGAGCCTGGCCGATGCGTGGGACTGCAGATGGATCTGCCTTCACGCCAACGGTCGCAGCGCCCCTCGGCGGGCAGTGCAGTTTGCCATTGTAACGGCAGACATAAGCTTATGCCCGCCGGCGTGGTGCCGCGGCCGCGTCGATTCGGTAGGCTGGGCGCTTGGTCGCAACGTGGAGCACGGCGTGGAGACAGATCGCGAACCCGAATTCCTGCCGCACGACGGTCCGCTGCGCGAAGACGTGGGCAGGCTCGGCGCCATGGTCGGCCGGATGCTGGCCGAGCAGGGTGGCGAGGCCTTCTTCGAGCGGGTCGAGCAGGTGCGCACGGCGGCGATCCGGCGGCGCGCCGAGGGTGCCTCCACCGACGAGCTGGCGCATTCGCTGGCCGGCCTCGAACCCGACCGTGCCGAGGCGCTGGCGCGGGCGTTCGCCACCTATTTCCACGCGGTCAACACCGCCGAGCGGGTGCATCGCATCCGCCGTCGCCGCGACTACCAGCGCGAAAGCGACCAGGTGCAGCCCGAGTCGCTGCTGGACGCGCTGGGCCAGCTGAAGGCGCAAGGCGTGGATGCGGCCGAGTTGCTGGGCTGGCTGGATCGGCTGTGGATCGAGCCGGTGTTCACCGCGCATCCCACCGAGGCCGTGCGCCGCTCCTTGCTGGAGAAGGAGCAGGCCATCGTGCGTTCGCTGGTCGACGGTTTCGACCCCGCGCGCACGCCGCAGGAGCGCGCCGCGGACGACGAGCGCATCTACATGGCGCTGTCCGCCGGCTGGCAGACCGCCGAGGCCTCGCCGATCCGGCCCACCGTGCAGGACGAACACCACCATGTCGGCTTCTACCTGGCCAATCCGCTGTACCGGGTGGTGCCGGCGCTGTACGAGGCGCTGGCCGAGGCCTTGCAGACGGTCTACGGCGTGGCGGTCGAGCTGCCGCGCCTGCTGGGTTTCGCGACCTGGGTCGGCGGCGACATGGACGGCAACCCGAACGTCGGCGCCGACACCATCGCCGCCAGCCTGGCCACCCAGCGCGCGCATGTGATCGAGCACTATGTGGCGGATGTTGCCGACCTGGCGCGCCTGCTCAGCCAGACTGACGGCCGGGTGCAGGTGGCGCCTGCGCTGCGGCAGCGGCTGGCCGATTATCGAGAACGTTTTCCGCGGGCCGCCGAGCGTATCCGCCCGCGCCACGCCGACATGCCGTACCGCTGCCTGCTCACCCTGATCGGCGCGCGGCTGGAGGCCAGCCTGCGCGACGAGGACGCCGACGGCTACGCCTCGTCCGCCGAGCTGCAAGCCGACCTGCAACTGATCGCCGACAGCCTGATCGCCCACCGCGGGCTGCACGCCGGCGCCTACGCGGTGCAGCGGCTGGTCCAGCGCGTGCGCACCTTCGGCCTGCACCTGGCGCGGCTCGACGTGCGTCAGGATTCGCGCGTGCACGATGACGCGCTGGCCGCGCTGTTCGACGACAAGGGCTGGGCCGCGCGGCCGGCCGCCGAGCGCACGCGGCAATTGCGCGACTACGCCAGCGGCGATGCACGCTTCGCGATCAGCCACGCCGAGGTGGTCACCGCGCTGTACGACGTGTTCGCCACTCTGGGCGACACGCGCCGGCGTTACGGCAGCGAGGCGGTGGGGCTGTACGTCATCAGCATGGCGCGCAGCGCGGCCGACGTGCTGGCCGTGCTGGCGCTGGCGCGCTATGGCGGGCTGGTGCAGGACGACAACGTGCCGCTCAACATCGCGCCGCTGTTCGAGACGGTGGACGATCTGAAGAACGCGCCGGCCACCCTGCAGGCGCTGCTCGATGATCCGGTCTATCGCCGCCACCTGGCGGCACGCGACGACCAGCAGTGGGTGATGCTGGGCTACTCGGACAGCGGCAAGGACGGCGGCACGCTGGCCTCGCGCTGGGGGCTGCAGCGCGCGCAGGTGGAGTTGCTGGAGGTGGCGCGCCGGGCCGGCATCCAGCTGGCCTTCTTCCACGGCCGCGGCGGCTCGGCCAGCCGCGGCGGTGTGCGCATCGCGCCGGCGCTGATGTCCTCGCCGCGGGGATCGGTGGCCGGCGTGCTGCGGGTGACCGAGCAGGGCGAGGTGATCCATCGAAAATATGGCATCCGTGCGCTGGCGTTGCGCAACCTGGAGCAGACCGTAAGCGCCGTGCTGCGGGCCTCGCTGCGCCCGCGCGCCGACGACCCGCGCGAGGAGCAGTGGCGCGCGCGAATGAACGTGCTGTCGGCTGCCAGCCGCGAGACCTACCGCACCTTCGTCGAGCATGCGCACTTCGTGGAGTACTTCCGCAGCGCCACGCCGATCGACGTGATCGAGCGCATGACCCTCGGCTCGCGCCCGGCCAGCCGGCGCAGCATGCAGGGCGTGCAGGACCTGCGCGCGATCCCGTGGGTGTTCGCCTGGACCCAGTGCCGCTCGATCCTGCCCGGCTGGTACGGCCTCGGCAGCGCGCTGCAGCGCGGCATGCACGAGTTCGGCGAGCAGGCGATGGCCGAGATGGCCAGCGACTGGCCGTTCTTCAGCAACATGCTGGACGACGTGGAAATGGTGCTGGCCAAGTGCGACCTCGACATCGCCGAGGCGTTCTCGCGCCTTTCCGGGGCGCTGCATGAGGAGATGTTCGGCCTGATCCGCGGCGAGTTCGAACGCACCCGCCGCGCGCTGCTGCAATTGAACGGCCATCGCGCGCTGCTGCAGGACGCACCGCGACTGGCTGCCTCGATCCGCCTGCGCAACCCGTACGTGGACCCGATGAGCCTGCTGCAAGTCGATCTGCTGCAACGCTGGCGCGAGAGCGACCGCGAGGACGACGCGCTGCTGCAGGCCCTGGTCGCCTGCGTCAATGGTGTTGCGCAGGGGCTGCAGAATACCGGCTGAGGGCGGCAACGGCAGGCGTGGCCCGCGTCGGCGGGTGCGGGACATCGGCCCCGGCATGCGCGTACGAACCCGGACACGGGTGTCCGCTGGCGAACGACGCCGGCGCCCGGCAGGGCGCCAAATCCTTGTGCGGAGCGCGTTCGGCGTCGTGGCACGGGGCTTGCTCTCCCCGCTCCATGGACATGGCCAACCCCACCCTGAAATTGCGCAAGCGCCGGCGGCGGCTCCTGCTCGCCGCGGCGCTCGGCGTGCTCGTCACGATGCTGGCCGTGTTGCTGCTGCGCCTCGGGCCGGCGTTGCCGCGGGCCGATCGTGCCAGCTTGTGGATCGACACCGTGCAGCGCGGCGACATGCTGCAGGAGGTACGCGCCACCGGCACCCTGGTGCCACGCACTTCGCGCTGGCTGGCGGCGGCCACCGCCGCCCAGGTGGACCGGATCCTGGTGTGGCCGGGCACGGTGGTGAAGCCGGACACCGTGCTGATGACCCTCGCCAACCCCGAGGTGCAGGACAGCCTGCGCAACGCCCAGGCCCAGGTGGCGGCGGCGCGCGCCGAGGTGGCCGCCCGGCGTGCCGAACTGCGGTCGCAGTTGCTCGACCACCGCTCGGCCCAGGCGCAGGCGCAGGCCGACTACGCCTCGGCCAAGGTCAAGGCCGATGCCGACGCCAAGGCCGTGGCCCGGCACCTGATTCCCGAGGTGCGCTACGAACAGGAACAGATCGCCCTGGCCCAGTTGAAGAACCGCCTGCAGGTCGAGCAGCAGCGCGTGCGGGCGTTCGGCGGCAGCATGCAGGCGCAGCTGGATGCGGTGCAGGCGAAACTGCTGCAGCAGCAGAGCAACCTGCAACTGCGCCAGCGCCAGGCCGATGCGCTCCGGGTGCGCGCCGGCATCGCCGGCGTGCTGCAGGAGGTGGCCGTGCAGGAAGGTGCGCAGGTCGCCGCCGGTGCCAACCTGGCGCGGGTGGCGCGCACCGACGTGCTGATCGCGCGATTGCAGGTGCCTGAAGTACAGGCCAAGGATGTATTGATGGGCATGGCGGTGAACGTGGATACCCACGACGGCGTGATTGCCGGCAAGGTCGAACGCATCGATCCGGCGGTGCGCAATGGCAGCGTGCAGGTCGACGTGACGCTCACCGGCAAGCTGCCGGCCGGCGCGCGCCCGGATCTCTCGGTCGATGGCCGCATCCGCATCGCCGAACTGCACGACGTGCTGTCGGTAGGGCGTCCTGCGCTGGCTGCCGCCGGCAGCGACCTCAGCCTGTTTCGCCTGGATCCCGACGGCGACACCGCCACCCGCGTACCGGTACGCATCGGCAGCGCCTCGGCCGATCGCGTGCAGGTGTTGCGTGGATTGAAAGCCGGCGACAAGGTCATCCTGTCCGACACCAGCCAGTGGGACAAATATGACCGCCTGCGCCTGCGCTGAACCTCGCCAACCAACCGGAACACTCCGAACAGGGACCACCGCATGAACGAACCGGCCTCCGTCATCACCCTCGACAGCATTCGCAAGGTATTCCAGACCGACGAGGTGGAAACCCATGCGCTTGCCGACGTGCATCTGTCCATCGCGCGCGGCGAGTACGTCTCCATCTCCGGGCCGTCCGGCTGCGGCAAGACCACCCTGCTGTCGATCCTCGGCCTGCTCGACACCGCCAGTGCCGGCCGCTATGTGCTGAACGGGCATGACGTCGCGGCGCTGAACGCGGCCGAGCGCGCGCGCATCCGCAACGCCGAGATCGGCTTCATCTTCCAGGCGTTCAACCTGATCGGCGACCTCAGCGTGCAGGAGAACGTGGAGCTGCCGCTGACCTATCGCGCCGGCATCGGTGCGAGCGAGCGCCGCGAGCGCGTGCAGGAAGCGCTGGAACGCGTCGGCATGTCGCATCGCATGCGCCACTATCCGGCGCAGCTCTCCGGCGGCCAGCAGCAGCGCGTGGCGGTGGCGCGCGCGCTGGTCGGCCGGCCGGCGATCCTGCTTGCCGACGAGCCCACCGGCAACCTCGATTCGCGCAACGGCGAGGCGGTCATGGCCCTGCTCGACGAACTGCACAAGGGCGGCGCCACCCTCTGCATGGTCACCCACGACGCGCGTTACGCGGAACTCGCGCAGCGCAAGATCCGCCTGTTCGACGGCCGCGTGGTCGACGAGGAAACCTACGAGCGCCTGCGCCATGAAGACGAGCAGCGCCTGGATGCGCTGATCGGCCAGCGCGTGGAAGTCGGCGCGTGAACGTCTGGCTCGCGGAGATCTGGAGGGCGTGGCGCGCCAGCCTGCGCCGGCCCGGCTTCCTGTTGCTGGCTGCCGGCGTGCTGGCCCTCGGCGTCGGCGCCAGCGTGGCGGTGACCACGCTGATCCAGAACAGCTTGTGGCGGCCGCTGCCGGTGCCACAACCGTCGCAACTGGTGGTGCTGGGCCAGATCCGTGACACCAGTCAGGTGGGCGGCATCTCGCCGCACGAATACCAGTACCTGGACAAGCTCGACGGCGTGGCCTCGCTGGGCTTGTGGTGGCCGGGTTCGATGGTGAATGTCGCCGGCGTGAGTGCGCCGGCGCAGGTGCCGCTGATCCGCATGGACCAGGGGTTGCTGCCCACGCTGGATCTGCAGCCGGTATTGGGGCGCAACTTCGATGCGCAGGAGGATCATCCGCACGGCCCGCCGGTGGTCATGCTCGGCTACGGCTTCTGGCTGCGCGGCTACGGCGGCGACCGCAGCGTGATCGGCCGCAGCCTGCGGGTGGAAGGCGTGCCGCACACCATCGTGGGCGTGCTGCCGGCCGCCTTCAACACGGTGCTGGGGCCGGGCGACGTGGTGTTGCCGACGGCGGTGCCGGTGGGCAGCCGCGATTACAGCCACAACGGCACCCTGGCGCTGGCGCGGCTGGCGCCCGGTGCCGAGATCGCCGCGGTGTCGGCGCAAACCGATGCGCGCGAGCGCGCGATGTACCGCGACATGGGCATGGGCGGCAACTGGAAGAAGCCGCGCTTCGGCGCCCTGCATCTGGCGTCCGTCATGCGGCATGACGCGCGGCCGATGCTGCTGCTGTTCATGGCCAGCGCGATGCTGGTGCTGCTGATTGCGCTGGTGAACCTCGCCAACCTGATGCTGCTGCGTGCGTTGTCGCGCAACCACGACGTCGCAGTGCGCGGCGCACTGGGTGCGCCGCTGCTGCGGCTGATGCTGCCGGCCTTGGGCGATGGTCTGCTGGTGGGTGGCGCGGGCGCGCTGGCGGGCATGGCGTTGGCGATGACGGGCCTGGCCTTGCTGCAAGACTTCATTCCCGCCGAGTGGTTGTGGGGCGGGCGCCTGCATGTCGATGCTTCAGCGTGGCTGCTGGCCTTCGCGGTGGGCATGCTCGGCGCGCTGCTGGCAGCGGGGTTGGCCCTGTGGCGCAGCCGCAGCGCGACCACGGTGGACGAATTGCGCGAGGGCGGCCGCAGCGGCATCAGCCTGCGCAGCGGGCGGTTGGGCCGCGTGCTGGTGGTGGCACAGGTGGCGCTGGCGGCGGTGCTGCTGTGCGCGGCCGGCGTGTTCATGCACGGCCTGTACGACGCCTCGCGGCTGCATCTTGGCTTTGCCGACGGCGATGTGCTCACCTTCGACCTGGCGCCGGTGCGGGCCGATTACCCGGACGTCGCCTCGGTGTGGGCCATGTCGCAGCGGCTGGTGCAGCGGCTGCGCGTGATTCCGGGTGTCGCCGACGCCGTGGTGACCACCAACCTGCCCGCCAGCAACGGCATGATGGGTCAGCTGCAAACCACCCTGCACACACCGGACGGGCAAGAATTCGCGTCCCAGTACCACGGCATCGGGGATGGTTTTTTCCGCCTGTTCTCCATCCCGCTGCTCGAGGGGCGGAGCTTCACGCGTGACGACACGGGGGGAGGCGAGTTGGTGGCCATCGCCAGCCAGGATCTGGCCGACAGGTATTACGACGGTCATGCGGTGGGCAAACGGATCGAGATGACGGGCGTCGACGACAAGCTCATTTCGCTGCACATCGTCGGCGTGGTGGGCGCCACTTACCAGAAGGGGCCGTTGCAGCCCATGCAGCCGGTGCTGTATGTGCCATTGGCGCAGATGCCCGATCCGGTGATGGGATTGGTTCGTCACCTGGAGCCGCTGCGCTTCGCGCTGCGCGGCCATGGCAACCCGATGGACTGGCAGGCTGGCGTGCGCGCGGCGCTGGCCGGGATTGCGCCCGAGCAGCCCATCGCCAACCTGCGCACGATGCGGAACGTCGTGCAGCAGACCACGGCGAGCGCACGGCTCAGCCTGTGGCTGATCGGTCTGTTCGCCGCGCTGGCGCTGCTGCTCGCCGCGGCCGGGCTGTACGCCGTGATGGCGGTGGCGGTGGCCGCGCGCGAACGCGAGTTCGGCGTGCGCATGGCGCTGGGTGCCAGACCTTCGCGACTGCTGCGGCTGGTGCTGCGCGGCGGCTTGCTGCAGATTGCGGCGGGGCTGGTGCTGGGCATGGCCGGGGCGTGGCTGGTGGCGCGTGCGGTATCGCAGGTGCTGATGGGGTTGATCGGCCGCGCCGGTGCGCTGGACCCGCTGGTGATGGCCGGGGTGAGCGTGGTGCTGGCGCTCGCCGGCCTGCTGGCCTGCATGCTGCCGGCGCTGCGTGCGGCACGCGTGGCGCCGATGCGCGCGTTGAGGGGAGAGTGACGATGATCGTGCGTGAATTTCGCGAAGCCTGGCGGCGGCTGGCGCGGCGGCCCGGCTATGCGTTGCTCTCGGTGGCGGTGCTGGGCGTGGGGCTGGGGGTGACGCTGTTCCTGTTCAGCCTGGTCAACACGCTGATCCTCGAACCGCTGCCGGTACCGCATCCCGAACGCCTGATGGCGCTGGGCGAGCCGTCGCACAGCGGCAACGGCATCGACAGCCTCGACAGCGACCAGTACCTGGCCCTGCGCGACGGCCTGCGCAGCGCCGACGAGGTGGGCGCCTACGTCCCCATCGGCGCCGGGGTGGAGGAAAACGGCGGCGCAAGGTACTACCCGGGCAGCCGCGTGACCGCCTCGATGATGCCGCTGCTGGGCGTCACGCCGTTGCTGGGGCGCGGCCTGCTGCCGTCGGACGAGGCGCCCGGTGCCCCGGACGTGGTGTTGCTGGGCGAGAGCCTGTGGCGGCGCGGCTTCAAGGCCGATCCGCACATCGCGGGCCGGGCGGTGCGGATCAATGGCGAATGGGCCACCGTGGTGGGCGTGTTGCCGGCCAGTGCGGCGTACATGCCGGTCAGCGGCAGCGAGGTCTGGCTGCCGCTGACGTTGCCACCCGGCCAGCACCGCGAAGTCCGGGGCGTGGTTCGCCTGGCGCCCGACCACCAGTTGGCGCAGGCGCGCGCGGAGCTGGACGCGTGGGCGGCGCGCCTGCAGGCCGCGCTGCCGGCGGGGAAGCACACCCGTGGTGTCACGCTCAAACCGTGGAAGTTCAGCTTCGTGCCGGAGGACATGCGCCAGTGGGTATGGCTGATGTTCGGCGCCGCCGCGCTGGTGCTGCTGCTGGCCTGCGTCAACGTGGCCAACCTGCAGCTGGTGCAGACCCTGCAGCGGCGCCACGAGCTGGCGCTGCGTGGCGCGCTCGGCGGCAGCCGCGCGCGGCTGGTGTCCGCGGCGCTGACGGAGAGCCTGCTGCTGAGCCTGGCCGCGCTGGCGGTGGCGTTGCCGATCGTGCACTGGGGCAACCGCTGGATCGTCTCGGTCTACTTCAACGATGCGTCGGGCGCCGCGCCCTTCCATCATTTCGGCCTCGACGGCCGGGTGCTGGTGGCGGCCTTCGTGGCTGCCGTGCTCAGCACCGCGCTGGCGGGCGTGATACCCGCCTGGCGCGCCGCGCGCGCTGACCTGCAGGACGTGCTGCGCGACGGCGGCAAGGGTTCGAGTGCCGGCTTCGCCCGCGTGACCCGGATCATGGTGGTGGCGGAAGTCGCGCTGACCGTGGTGTTGCTGGTGGGAGCGGGCACTTTCTTGCGCGCGGTGGGCAGCGTGCTGTCGCAGCCGGTAGCCGGCGCGGCGCACGCGACACAGGTGCTCACCGCCAACGTGATGCTGCCGGCGGCCAGCTACACCGACGACGCGCGGCGCATCCGCTTCTTCGATGCGGTGGGCGAGCGCCTGCGCCAGGATGCGGGCGTGGTCGACGCCACCGTGTCGGATACCGTGCCCGGCGCGGTGCTGGGCAGCCACGAGGACGTCTCGCTGCCGGGCCACCCGCAGCCCGCGGATGGCTGGCCGCGCGCGCAGATGGGTATCGTCGATCCGCATTTCCTCGGGACCTACGGCGTGCACCTGCGCGAAGGTCGCTTCTTCGACCCGCGCGACCGTGCGGACAGCGCGCCGGTGGCGGTGGTCGACGCTAAGATGACGGCCGCGATGTGGCCGCGCGACAACGCCGTGGGCCGCAAGCTGGTGCTGTGGCCAGGCCGTCCGTTTGCCCTCACCCTGACCGTGATCGGCGTGATCGAGCCCTTGCAGCTGGATGGCGTGCTGGAAAAGTCGCGGCCCAGCCTGCTGCTGCCGCTGGGCCAGTCGGCCGGCCAGTCGCCGCTGCATGCGGTGGGCCTGGCGGTGCGCGCGCATGTTGCTGGTGGCCTTTCCGCGCAGCAACTGGCCGATGCCGTGCACGCGGTCGAGCCGCAGGCGGCGGTGTACGGCGTGCGCAGCCAGGCCGCCGCGATGGCCGAGGCCCGGGTGGGCCTGACCGTGCTCAGTACCGTATTCGGCGCGCTGGGGCTGGTCGCGCTGTTGCTGGCCGGCGCGGGCCTGTATGGCGTGCTGGCGTTTTCGGTGGCCCAGCGCACCCGCGAGATCGGCATCCGCCGTGCCATCGGCGCGGGCAACCGCGCGATCATGCGCGAAGTGGGGCGGCAGCTGCTGTGGCAGCTCGGGCTGGGGCTGGGCATCGGCCTGCTGCTGGCGTGGCCGTGGTCGGCACTGCTGGCCGATCCCGGGCTGCATACGCGGGCGCACGACCTGCGGGTGTTCGCTCCGGTCCTGTTGATCGTGTTGCTGGTGGCGCTGATCGCTTCGCTGGTGCCGCTGTTGCGCGCGCTGCGCGTCGATCCCGCGATCGCGCTGCGCCACGAGTGACGCGGTGTCTTTCGCAGGAACCCGCTCGCGGGCGATGCGATTGATCTTTCGATCGCCCGCCAAGAGCATCGCCCGCGAGCGGACTCCTACCCTATGCTGGAAGACATGACACGCGAAACCCATCCCATCGTGCTGCTGGTCGACGACCAGGCCGACGTGCGCGAGGCGCTGCGCCTGCTGCTGAAGTCCGAGGGCTTCGCCAGCGTGGGCGTCGACGGCCCGGCGGCCGCACTGGAGGCAGTGCGCCAGCGCGATTTCGGCTGTGCGCTGATCGACCTCAACTACACCCGCGACACCACCTCGGGCGAGGAGGGCCTGGCCCTGCTCGATGCCTTGCGCCAGCAGGCGCCGGAACTGCCGGTGGTGGTGATGACGGCGTGGGGCAACGTGCCGCTGGCGGTGGATGCGCTGCGCCGCGGCGCCGGCGATTTCATCGAGAAGCCGTGGGACAACGCGCGGGTGCTCAGCATCGTGCGCACCCAGATCGCGCTGGGCGAAGGCGCGCGGCGGCAGCGCCGGCTGGAGGCGGAGAACGCGCTGCTGCGCGGCGGCGGCGAGGCGCTGATCGCCGAGTCGCCGGCGATGCGGCGGGTGATGGAGCTGGTCGCACGGGTGGCGCCGAGCGACGCCAACGTGCTGGTGCTGGGCGAGAACGGCACCGGCAAGGGCGTGATCGCGCAGGCGCTGCATGCGCAGTCGCGTCGCGCGGCGAAGGCGCTGGTCAAGGTCAACATGGGCGGCATCGCCGAGAACGTGTTCGAGTCGGAGATGTTCGGCCACGTGCGCGGCGCGTACACCGACGCCAAGGGCGAACGCATCGGCCGCTTCGAGCTGGCTGATGGCGGCACGCTGTTCCTCGACGAGGTGGGCAACGTGCCGCCCTCGCAGCAGCCGAAACTGCTGCGCGTGCTGGAGGACGGCGAGTTCGAACGGCTGGGCTCCTCGCGCACGCAGAACGTGGACGTGCGGCTGGTGTCGGCCACCAATGCCGACCTCGCCGTCGAGGTGGAGGCCGGGCGCTTCCGCAAGGACCTGCTGTACCGCCTCAACACGCTGGAGATCCGTCTGCCGCCGCTGCGCGAGCGGCGCGACGACATCCTGCCGCTGGCGCGCGGTTTTCTCGAGCGCAGCGCGCTGCGCTACGGCCGCCACGGCCTGCGCCTGGCGCCGTCGGCCGAACGCGCGCTGCTGGCCTGGCGCTGGCCGGGCAACGTGCGCGAACTGGGCCACCTGATGGAGCGCGCCGCGCTGCTGGCCGAACAGGACCTGGTCAGCGACTCGGCGCTGGCGTTCGGCCCCGGTCCGGCCGGCGGCAACGCGTCCGCGGCGCTGGAGGACATGACCATCGAGCAGGCCGAGGCACACCTGGTGCGGCGCGCGCTGGAACGCCACGGCGGCAACCTGCAGCACGCCGCCGACGCGCTCGGCATCACCCGCCAGACGCTGTACCGGAGGCTGGAGAAGCACGGCCTGCGCGATCCGTCGCCCGACGATGCCGACTGACCCCGCCCGCCGCAGCGGCCAGCTGCCCGCGTTCGAGCGACGCGTGCTGCTGGGCAGCTGGCTGGTGGCGCTGCCGGCCCTGCTCGGCATGCTCGTGCTGCTGTCGGTCGGCGTGCCCGAGCGCGCCTTGTGCTGGCTGCTGGCGATCGCCGTGCTGCTGGCCACCGCGTGGGTCGCGCGCTGGCAGCATCGCCGCGTGGTGTATCCGCTGTACACCCTGGCCGGCCTGCTCGAGGCGCTGCGTGAGGGCGACTACAGCATGCGCGGCGTGCAGGGCGGCGTGCTGGGCGGGGCGATCTACGACATCAACGCGCTGGCCGACCGCCTGCAGCAGGAGCGGCTGCAGTTCGAGGATGCCTCGCGCCTGCTCGGCAAGACGCTGGCCGCGCTGGACAGCGCGGTATTCGTGTTCGACCACGACGCGCGCCTGCGCCTGCTCAACCCGGCCGCGCAGCAGCTGCTGCGCCGCGACCGCGCCGCGTCGCTCGGTCGTCGCGCCGACGAGATCGGTCTTGATGCGCTGCTTGCCGGGCCGAATGCGCAGGTGATCCGGCACGCCTTTCCCGGCCGCAGCGGCCGCTTCGAGATTCGCCACTCGCCGCTGCGCAACGAAGGCCGCAGCGGCCAGCTGCTGGTGATCAACGACGTCGGGCGCGTGTTGCGCGAAGAGGAGCGTCAGGCCTGGCAGCGCCTGCTGCGCGTGCTCGGCCACGAGGTCAACAACTCGCTGGCTTCGATCCATTCGCTGGCCGGCACGCTGGCTACCCTGATCGCGCGCGAGCCGCTGGCCGAGGACTGGCGCGAGGATACACGCGGCGGCCTGCAGGTGATCGGCAACCGCGCCGAAGCGCTCGGCCGCTTCCTGGCCGGCTACAGCAAACTGGCGGCCTTGCCGCCGCCGCAGAAACGCGAGCTTGACCTGGCCGCACTGGTACCGGCGGTGGCGCGGCTGGAACAGCGCATGACCGTGGCCGTGGAGGAGGGCGCGCCGCTGCCGGTGCAGGCCGATCCTGACCAGCTCGAACAGGCGCTGATCAACCTGCTGCGCAACGCCATCGAGGCCAGCCTGCCCACCGGTGGCACCGTGCTGATGCGCTGGCGCAGCGAGGGTGAGCGCGCGCTGATCGAAATTCTCGACGACGGTCCGGGTTTGCCCGGCAGCGACAACCTGTTCGTGCCGTTCTTCACCACCAAACCCGGCGGCTCCGGCATCGGCCTGGCCTTGGTGCGGCAGATCGCCGAAGCGCACGAAGGCGGCGTCAGCCTGAGCGCTCGCGACGACGCCAGCGGAGCCCTCGCAACCCTGTGGCTCCCGCTGTCGTAGGAGCCTGCTCGCAGGCGATGCCTTGTTCCGAAGTCTCTTGGCGCAGAAGCATCGCGCAAGCGGGTGCCTGCACAAAACGCTGTCGGCGATATTTTGTGGCGAAGTGAATCCAGCCGGAGCTCTGCCTGCATCCAAGCTTCCGACACCGCGGGGTACCGCGGGGCCGGCCTCGCCTTCCGCATGCGAGTGGACTGGATTTGCACAGGAACCTCAGAATGGACAAGCCCAACCGAATCGTGCCGCCCGGCGCCCGCCGCTGCCGCCAAGTCACGCTTCTCGCACTTATCGCCTTCGCGACCGCTTCCTTCGCGGCCTCGGCTTCCGCTTCCGCGGGCCTGCCCGATACGCCTGCAGGCAAGCTCGGTGGCGAGCTGATACGTCATGTGAATACCGATACTCCCGAACAGATCCGGCAATGGGCGGCAGCGGTTCTGTCGCCTGCGATGGACCAGACCGACCAGGCCGATTTCGTCAGCAGCCTGGTTTCGGCGGCCCGTGACAGTGGCGGCATGGACCTGGCCGACGTGCGCAGCAACCCGCATCAACCGGGCCTGCTCCAGCTGGCCGTGAAAACGCACCGTACCGGGCAATGGGCGTTGTTCGTCGTGGCCGCCGATCCGGCGCATGCCGGCAAGCTCGCACAGGCGAGCATCTTCCCGATGGATGATCCGGCACTCTATGCCGGCTGGCCGAAAGGCGCGGTATCGCACGCGGAGATGGCGCGGCTGATCAGGGCGGCGCTCGATCGTCTGGTGCGGACTTCCGATTTTTCCGGCTGCCTGACGGTTTCCGACGGAGGCAAGACGGTATTCGACGAATGCAGGGGACTCGCCGAGCGCAGCTTCGGCGTTCCGATCGATCACCAGACGAAATTCGCTGTCGGCTCGATCGGCAAGATGTTCACCGCCGTGGCGATCGCCCAGCTCGTCGAAGCCGGCAAGCTGTCGTGGGATGCCACGCTTGACCAGCTGGTACCGGAGTATCCCGATCATGCGGCGGCGAAGCACATCACCGTGTGGGAGCTGTTGCATCACACGGCGGGTCTGGGCGATTTCCTGGTGCCGGAGTTCTTCCGGCAGCGGGAGAAGTACGTCAATCCTGTCGACTACCTCAGCCTCATCGCCCGGCAACCCAGGGTGGGCGAACCCGGCAAGGCATGGAACTACAGCAACGCCGGCTACATGCTGCTCGGCCGCATCATCGAGAACGTCTCCCGCGAGAATTATTTCGACTATGTCCAGCAACACGTCTTTGCACCCGCCGGCATGACGGCCAGTGGCTTTGACGGCGTGGAGGACATCACGCCGAAACTGGCGGTCGGCTATTTCCACGAGGAATTGTTTTCAAGCACGTGGAAAGCGGCCTGGCTGAAACTCGGCTTCAAAAGCGGTCCGGCAGGCGGTGGCTATTCGACCAATGCGGACCTCCTGCGTTTCGCCGGCGCATTGCACAAGGGCAAGCTGGTCAAGCCAGCGACCCTGGCCAGGATGTTCGATGGCGAAGTGCCCGCCGGCCCCGGAGGGTATGCGGCCGGCTTCGGCGATCGCCTCTCGCACGGCCGTCACATCCGTGGGCATGCGGGCGGCATCGAGGGTACGGATGCGAACCTGCAGATGGTCTGGGAAACCGGGGCCGCCGTGGCGCTGACCAGCAACGAGGGGCCAGCGCAAACGTGGTTGCTGGCCGAGCACATCGCCGACCTGCTCGCCGCCGAGGGCGTGAAACCCTGAGCGTGCGGCGGGTATCAGAACCACCATCCACCACCGTTGCAAACATCGAGAGTCCGACCATGGAACCCTTTGTCTTCATTCCCCTCGTGCTCACGCTGGCGCCGGTTTTGATCGTCCTGATCATGCTGCGGTACCGCTACCGGCAGACGCAGGCGCGCTACCGGATGCTGCTCCAGCTGGCCGACAAGGGTGTGGACCTGCCGCCGCAGTTGCTGGTGGAACCCCACGTGGCTTACTGCGAACGACGCCGCGCTCTGGTGCTGATCAGTGGGGGTCTGGGCTGGATGGCGATGCTGCTGGCCTTGCCGGGCCAGCTCGACAACGGTCACAGCATCGCCAGCCTGTGGGGACTGGGCCTGTTGCCGCTGATGACGGGCCTGGGCTATCTCGCCAGCTGGTGGCTGAACCGGGGTGGGGAAGTGCGTGGCTGACAGCGCCGCGGAGGCTCGCATCGACCGGGCGTTGGTGGCCCGGGCGCTGCTGGGCAACGACAGCCGCGCGTTCGAGCAGCTGCTGCGCCGTCACCAGGGCATGGTGCGCGCCCAGTTGCGGCGGCTGCTGCGCGGAGACGAGGCGATGGCCGACGACCTGGCGCAAGAGGCTTTCCTGCTGGCCTGGCGGAAGCTGGACCAATTTCGCGGCGACGCGCGTTTCTCCACGTGGCTGTACCGCATCGCTTATTCCTGTTTCCTGCAGGCATGCCGCAAGTCCGTGGTTGCCGGCGACGCGGACGATGGCGAGGTCGATCGGCTGCCGGCGATGTCGCGCTCGATCGATCTGCAGCTGGATCTCGAGCGGGCCATGCAACGCCTGTCCACCGCAGAGCAGGCGGTACTGCTGCACTGCGTGCAGCTGGGCCTGAGTCATGACGAGGCGGCCTACGTGCTGGGAATGCCGCTCGGTACGGTGAAAACCCATGCAACCCGTGGCAAGGCAAAACTGAAGAATTGGCTGGCCGCCTGGCGTCCGGTTCCCGACGAGGAGCGAACATCATGAATGCGTCGCATGACGAAGCGATCGAGGCGCTGTTGCGCCGGCAGTTCGATGGCCCGGTAGCTGACGACGGATTTTCCGGGCGCGTGATGCAGCAATTGCCATCACGTCGTCGTACCGCCTGGCCGCTGTGGACAGGCGTCCTGGCAGGTGCGGGGGCGAGCTGGTTCAGCCTGCAGTTCTCGCCATGGCTCTTCGCCGGCTGGCAGGACTGGGTGGATGGCGAGCTGTCAGTACCCGCGATCACCTTGCTGCTGACCGTGGCAGGCATGTCGCTGACGGCGGCATGGTGGGCCATGACGGAAGCCGATGGCCGCTGAATCGCTTCGGGATTTGGGATTCAGGATTCGCAAGAGCCAAAAGCATCGCCCGCCAGTGGGCTCCTACGGGTTGGTGGCGGGGTGGGCGTGCAGGGCGGCGATGCGTTGGGCGCGCGGCAGCTTCTTCCACGCCATTTCCAGTCGCAGCGCGTCGCCGTGGTTGGCGACCCATACCCAACCCAGCAGTTGCTTCGGCGGGTTGGCGCGGGTGAAGCGCGCGCCTTTGCCGGCGAGGTGCTTCGCGTAGCGCTGCGCTGGGTCGCGGGCGATGCCCGTGTAGACGCGGCCGTCGGCGCATTCGAGCAGGTAGACGGCCCAGGCGCCGTCGCTCATGGGCTCAAGCCCACTCGACCAGGCCCTCGGCCGCGCACACCTGCTTCCACGACGGTCGCGCCTTCAGACGCGTGGCCAGTGCCGCCAGCTGCGGCCATTCGGTGGCGGGCTTAGGCATGTTGCGCGACCAGCGCATCAGCATCAGCGCGTACAGGTCGACCAGGCTGAAGTCCGCGCCGAGCATGTACGGGCCGTGCGCGGCGAGGTGTGCGTCGATCTTCGACCAGCACTTCTCGATGCCGGCGCGCGCGGCCTGCTTGACCGTGTCGGCGCCCTCGGGCAGGTGGTCGCCGGGGTAGAACCACTGGCGGAACAGCGGCTGCAGGTTGTTGGCAAGGTACAGCATCCACTGCAGGTAGTCGGCGCGTCCGGTACTGCCCGGCGCCGGGGCCAGCGCGGCGTCGGGATGGCGTTCGGTCAGCAGCATCGCCAGCGCCGCGGCTTCGCTGTGCGGTACACCGTCGACCACCAGGGTCGGCACCACGCCGTTCGGGTTGATCGCCAGGTACGCGGCGCTGCGCTGTTCGCCCTTGTCGAGATCGACGCGCTGGAGTTCGTGCGGCGCGCCGATTTCCAGCAAGGCCAGGTGCACCAGCAGGTTGGCCGAGCCGGGGGCGTAGTAGAGCGTGTACATGCGTGGTTGTCCGTGAGGGGATCCACGAATGATACGCCTGGGCGTTGCAGCAGGAGTGGGAGGAGATGAGCGAGAAGTGAGAGAAGGCAGGAGTGCGCCCGCTTTGGCGCTCTCCCCCTGCCACTCCACTCCACTCGCTCCTCTTCTCAGCCGTCCAGCTCCGACCAGCGCGCATACGCCGCATCCAGCTCCGCCTGCAGCGCCACCAGCGCCTCGTTTGCCTTGACGATGGCGGCGCTGTCCTGCTGGAAGAAGGCCGGTTCGTTCATCGCGGCGGTGCGTGCAGCGATGTCGCCTTCCAGTTGCTCGATGCGCTTCGGCAACTGTTCCAGTTCGTGCTGCTCCTTGAAGCTGCGCTTGCGCTTCGGCGCGGCCGCCGCGGCCGGTGCCGGTGACGGCGCGACAGGCTTGCCGGCGGTGGCCGTGCTGCGCGGCGCCGGCCGCTGGCGCAGCCAGTCGCTGTAGCCGCCCACGTATTCGCCGATGCGGCCTTCGCCTTCCAGCACCAGGGTGCTGGAGACCACGTTGTCGAGGAAGGCGCGGTCGTGCGAGACCAGCAGCAGGGTGCCCTGGTAGTCGGTCAGCAGTTCTTCCAGCAGTTCCAGCGTCTCGACGTCGAGGTCGTTGGTCGGTTCGTCCATCACCAGCAGGTTGGACGGCTGGGCGAACAGCTTGGCCAGCAGCAGGCGGTTGCGTTCGCCGCCGGACAGGCGGGTGATCGGCGCGCGCGCCCGCTCGGGCGAGAACAGGAAATCCTGCAGGTAGCCGATGATGTGCTTGCGCGATCCGTTGAGCTCGATGTATTCGCGGCCCTCGGCCACGTTGTCCAGCGCGTTGAGCTGGTCGTTGAGCTGCAGCCGGTGCTGGTCGAAGTAGGCGACCTGGATGCCGGTGCCCAGCTCCGCGCTGCCGCGCTGCGGCTTGAGCTCGCCCAGCATGATCTTCAGGAGCGTGCTCTTGCCGGCGCCATTCGGGCCGATGATGCCGATGCGGTCGCCGCGCATCACGGTGGTGGTGAGGTCGTCGATCAGCACGCGGCCGTCGTAGGCCTGGTGCACGTGCTTGAGCTCGATCACCTTCTTGCCGGAGGCCTGTGCGTTGGCCGCGGTCATCTTCACGTTGCCGCCCAGTTCGCGCCGTTGCGCGCGTTCCACGCGCAGCGCCTTCAGCGCGCGCACGCGACCCTCGTTGCGGGTGCGCCGGGCCTTGATGCCCTGGCGGATCCACACTTCCTCCTGCGCCAGCTTCTTGTCGAACAGCGCGTTCGCCTGTGCTTCGGCGTGCAGGCGTTCCTCGCGCCGGCGCAGGTAGTTGTCGTAGTCGCCGGGCCAGTCGGTGAGCGCACCGCGATCGATCTCGACGATACGCGTGGCCAGCGCGCGCAGGAAGCTGCGGTCGTGGGTGACGAACACGATGCTGCCCGAGAACTGCTTGAGGAAGCTTTCCAGCCAGCCGATCGCCTCGATGTCGAGGTGGTTGGTCGGCTCGTCCAGCAGCAGCACGTCCGGCTTGCGCACCAGCGCCTGGGCCAGCAGCACGCGCCGCTTCATGCCGCCGGACAGCGCGGCGAAGTCGGTCTCGCCGGGCAGTTCCAGCTGGGTCAGCACGTCGCCCACGCGGCGGTCCAGGTCCCAGCCGTGCTGCGCCTCGATCTGGTGCTGCACGTCGCCCAGCGCGTCGAAGTCGCCCTCGGCCAGCAGGTGGTGGTAGCGCGCCAGCAGGTGGCCGAGATCACCCAGTCCCTCGGCGACCACGTCGAACACGCTGCCTTCGGTGCCTTGCGGCACTTCCTGCGCCATCCGCGCGACCACCACGCCGTTCTGGATGCGCACCTCGCCGTCGTCGGCGTGCAGCTCGCCGGCGATCAGCTTCATCAGGGTGGATTTGCCTTCGCCGTTGCGACCGACGATGCAGACCCGCTCGTTCGCCTCGATCGAGAGATCGACATGTTCGAGCAGGAGCGGGCCGCCGATGCTGAAGTCGACGCGTTGCAGTTGGATCAGGGACATCCGCCCATTGTAGCGGCAGCAATGCCGTGGTCCGCGTGGTCATCCAAAAGAAACGGGCCGCGCGAGGCGGCCCGTTTCGTCGGCTGCGCGGTGTTCGCGCGCCATTGCCTTCCCTTACAGCTTCGCATCCTTGCGCAGCGCCTCGGCGCGGTCGGTCTTCTCCCACGAGAACGCGGTGAAGGCCTTGCCGCTGGCGTCCTTCAGCTGCACCGGGGTGCGGCCGAAGTGGCCGTAGCTGGCGGTCTGCTGGTACATCGGGTGGATCAGGTCGAGCATCTGCAAAATGCCGTACGGGCGCAGGTCGAAGTGCTTGCGGATCAGCTTCTCGATCTTGTCGTCGCTGATCCTGCCGGTGCCGAAGGTGGTGACCGAGATCGAGGTCGGGTGCGCCACGCCGATTGCGTAGCTGACCTGCACCTCGCAGCGGTCGGCGATGCCGGCAGCCACGATGTTCTTGGCCACGTAGCGCGCGGCGTAGGCGGCCGAACGATCGACCTTGGACGGATCCTTGCCCGAGAACGCGCCGCCGCCATGGCGGGCCCAGCCGCCGTAGGTGTCCACGATGATCTTGCGGCCGGTCAGGCCGCAGTCGCCCACCGGGCCGCCGATCTCGAACTTGCCGGTCGGGTTGATGTGGAACTTGGTGCCCTTGTGCAGCCACTTGGCGGGCAGCACCGGCTTGAGGATGGTCTCGCGCACGGCCTCGATCAGGTCCTTCTGCTTGACGCCCGGATCGTGCTGGGTCGACAGTACTACCGCGTCGATCGCCACGGCCTTGCCGTTCTCGTAGCGCAGGGTGACCTGGCTCTTCGCGTCCGGGCGCAGCCACGGCAGTGGCGAGTTCTTCTGCTTGCGCACCTTGGCCTGCTGCTCGACCAGGCGATGCGAGAAATGGATCGCCGCCGGCATGAAGGTCTTGGTCTCGTTGGTGGCGTAGCCGAACATCAGGCCCTGGTCGCCCGCGCCCTGGTCTTCCGGCTTCTTGCGGTCCACGCCCTGGTTGATGTCGGGCGACTGCTTGCCGATCAGGTTCAGCACGCCGCAGGTGGCGCCGTCGAAACCGACGTCGGACGAGTTGTAGCCGATGTCCAGGATCACCTTGCGGGTGATCGCCTCGAGATCGATCCAGGCGCTGGTGGTGATTTCGCCGGCGACGATCGCCACGCCGGTCTTGACCATGGTTTCGCAGGCCACGCGGGCGCGCGGGTCCTGGGCGATGATCGCGTCGAGCACGGCGTCGGAGATCTGGTCGGCGACCTTGTCCGGATGGCCTTCGGAGACCGATTCGGAGGTGAACAGGTAGTTGGACATCGCGGTTTATATCCCTTTGTACGGATAGAAAGATAAAAGAGGTCGGGCATGATACATCGACCACTTCGACTTTGCAGCTTCCCCGCCCGGGAGCCCGCGGCGGGGGTAGGTACTCGTTCAGCCGTCTGGACGGCCGAACGGGCGGGCGTCGCGCGTCGGGCCGTTCATTGGCCGGTCGCGCCGAAAGCCTTGTCCAGCCGCTGCGGCCAGTCCGGCGCGTTGATCCTCTGCAGCAGCGAGGTGTCGATCGGTTCGCGCAGCCGGCTGCCGGTGGGCAGGGCGAAAGCATAGTCCTGTCGTTCCAGCAGCAGGGGCAACACCTCCAGCTGGCCGCGATAGTGCCAGCGGATGTCCCAGCGCAGCAGCGGCTCGTCGTAGACCACCGCATCGACGCGACCGGCAGCCAGCTCGACCAGCGCGGCATCGACGTCGCGGGCCCTGGCGTAGGAGAGCTGCTGTCGGTCGAGCCAGGCGGCGCTGGTGCTGTCCGGCACGCTGGCGATGCGCATGCCGCCCAGGTCGGTGGCGCTGCGGATGCGCTCGCTGAGCTGACCGACAGTCAGCGCGCTGGTGATCGCCGCGGTGAAGAACGACACGATGAGCAGCGCGGCCAGCATCCACACCAGGCCGATGATGCGTCCGCCGACCGTGCGCGGCGCGGCGTCGCCGTAGCCGACCGTGGTCATGGTCACCATCGCCCACCAGAAGCCGGAGAAAATGCCCTGGCTGCGGCTGCCGCCGAATTGCTCCGGGTTGCGCTTGTGTTCGAGCAGCCAGACCAGGAAGCCGACCACCAGCAACAGCAGCGCCAGCGAGCCGATCACCTTGAGGAAGGCCGGCGACACCAGTGCCTGCGCCACCGCCAGCCAACCGGCGGTCTGCCCGCCGCGCACCGCCACGGCCAGGCCGGAGCTGGTGAGCGGGTGGGCGAAATCCATGCGCTGCTCGCGCGCGGCGGTGGCGGTGATCGCGCCCAGCGCCACATCCACCTTGCTGTCGCTGACGGCCTGCAGCAGGCCGTCCAGATCATAGGGCTGGTAGACGTATTTCCAGCCGTGGTCGGCGGCGATCTCCTGCCACAGGTCGATCGCCAGACCGCTGTAGTGGCCGTGATCCTCGATCACGAACGGCGGCGCCACTTTCACCCCGACAAGCAGCGGCTGGTTCGCGCGCTTGAGCTCGGTCGCCGGCGTCACCGTTGCGGCGGTGCCGGCGGCGATCGGGTAGACCTTGGCGGTCTGACCGGCGGCGTGGACTCCGCTGGCGGGCATCAGCGCCAGCAGGGAGAGCAGGCACAGCGGCCACAGGCGCTTTCTCATCGGTACTCCTCGGACGTCCGGATGCGGGCACGGCAATCCCGAGCCTAACGCAGGCATGGCCTGCGTGTCGTGACGGAGTGGTTCGACGCGGCGGCTGTCATGCCGTTGTCGCACCCGGGCAATCGTGGTGCCGCGGAAGCTCCGCAAGCTGGCGACAGGCCAACGCGAGGGTCGCGACATGCAAACCATCGAGCAGCGTCTGCGGCAGCGCTATCCGCACTGGTTCCTTGGCCGGCGCGGGCGTTTCGCGGCAACCTTGCTGCAGCGGTGGGTGCGCTGGTCGGGTCTCGACCGGGTCGACGCGTTCCATGCCGGGCATGCGCACCTGCGCGGGCTGGCTTTCATCGAGGCCGCCTTGCGCGAACTGGATCCGCGCCACGAGGTCGACGCCGCCGCGCAGATGCGCATACCCGCGCAAGGTCCGCTGCTGGTGGTCGCCAATCATCCCTGTGGCGCACTCGATGCGCTGGCCCTGCTGGACATGGTGGGACGCGTGCGGCGCGACGTGCGGGTGGTTGCCAACGAGGTGCTGGCGCTGGTGGAACCGCTGGCGGAACTGTTGCTGCCGGTGCGCGTGTTCGGCGGCGGCGCCAGCGTGGTCGAGCTGCGCCGGGTCGAGCGTGCCTTGCGCCGGGGTGAATGCGTGATCGTGTTTCCCGCCGGCGAAGTGTCGCGGCTGGGCCTGCGCGGCGTGCGCGACGGGCGCTGGCGTGCCGGCTTCCTGCGTTTTGCGCGGCGCGCGTCGGCACCCGTGTTGCCGGTGCGTATCGAGGCGCGAAATTCCGCGCTGTTCTACGGCGTCTCGGCGCTGTGCCGGCCGGCATCGGCCGCGCTGCTGGCGCGCGAGATGTTCATTCGCCACCGCCGCCCGCTGCGCCTGCACGTGGGCGAATTGCTGACGGTCGGCGAGAGTGAAGGCGAGCGCGCGGCCGTGCGGCGCGTCCGCCATGCGCTGGATGGCGCCGGCCGCGCCGGAGCGTCCGCACCGGTAGGCCCGTTGCCGCTGGCGCCTGCCATCGATGCGCGCGAACTGCGGCGCGCCGTCGAGGCCACCGAGCTGCTCGGCGCCACCAGTGATGGCAAGCAGATCCGCCTGGCGCGTGATGCCGGCGGTTCGCCGCTGCTGCAGGAGATCGGCCGCCTGCGCGAGTTGACCTTCCGCCAGGTCGGCGAGGGCACCGGCTGCAGCCGCGACCTCGACCGCTACGATGCCAGCTACGACCACATCCTGGTGTGGGACGCGCAGGCCGGCCGCATCGCCGGCGCCTACCGCGTGATGCGCGGCGCCGAGGCGCTGGCCTGCGCCGGCCTGTACACCGCCTCGCTGTTTCGCTACGCCGACGCGGCCGTGCCGCGGCTGGCGGCGGGGATGGAACTGGGTCGCAGCTTCGTGGTGCCGGACTACTGGGGCAGCCGCAGCCTCGATTACCTGTGGCAGGGCATCGGCGCCTACCTGCAGCGCCATCCGGGCGTGCGCTACCTCTACGGCGCGGTGTCCATCAGCGCGGCGTTGCCGCGGCATGCCAGCGAACAGTTGGTCGGCTACTACCAGCGCTTCTACGGCAGCGAACTGGCACTGGCCAGCGCGCGCCGGCCGTTCGCCTTCGAGGCGCCGGCGCCGACCTTCGACGGCCTCGACATCGCCGCCGCGTTCGATGCGATGAAGGCCACGCTGGCCCGCCTCGGCACCTCGGTGCCGACGCTGTACAAGCAGTACACCGAACTGTGCGAACCCGGCGGCGCGCGCTTCCTCGCCTTCGGCGTGGATCCGGATTTCAGCGGTTCCATCGATGGCCTGATCGAGGTGGACCTGGAGCAGCTGCGCCCACGCAAGCGCCAGCGCTACCTGCAGCGCGAGCAGGCGGCGGCGTGAAACGCACGGCGCCCACTGGTGCCCGGCCTGCGGGTGCGCCGGCGCATGGTGCATGTCACCGCGGACGGCCGCCTGCCGGTGAGCCACCGCGACGACTACGACAACATCAACCAGTGCGGTGGCCAGCGGGAGCCCTTGGGCGACTGGATCGACTACCGCCTGCCGAGCTGCAAGCGGTGGCTGAATCTCGCGCGGCGCCGGCTCGACGGCATCCTCTGCGGGCATCCGTCGCGTGGCGCTGATCCAGCACGACGGCCTGGTCTGCGCGAGCGATGGCGACGGGGTGGAGAGCCTCTCCGTGCTGACGGAGGACGCGGACGGCGCGCTGCGCCTGCTCGGCCATCGCGGTGCGGTACGGGCCGAATTGCCGCCGCGGTTGCGCCTGGCGGCGCTGATGCCGCATCGGCTGGAAGCCGCCTGAAAAAAGACGCGCGAGCCGGCCCGGGCTCAGGCCGCCATGGCCAGGCCGTTCGCCAGCGCGGTGAAGTAATCGCGGGTAAGTCGCAGCTGTTCGCCGGCGCTTTCGGCGCGGTTGACCACCTGGCGGAACGCGGCGTTCTCGGCGCGGTCCTTCGCGTACCAGCCCAGGTGCTTGCGCGCGATGCGCACGCCGGCCTGCTCGCCGTAGAACGCGTACAGGTGTTCGAGGTGGCCGAGCAGGATCGCGGCGACCTCGGCCGGTTCCGGTTCGGGCAGCAGCTCGCCGCTGGCCAGATAGTGGGCGATCTCGCGGAAGATCCACGGTCGACCCTGCGCGCCGCGGCCGATCATCACCGCGTCGGCGCCGGTGGTGTCGAGCACCTGCTTCGCCTGCTGCGGCGTGCACACGTCGCCGTTGGCCAGCACCGGGATACGCACCGCGGCCTTCACCGCGGCGATGGTTTCGTACTCGGCCTCGCCTTCGTACTTGTCGGCGCGGGTACGGCCGTGCACGGCCAGCGCGGCGATACCGGCATCCTCGGCGATGCGGGCGATATTGAGTGCGTTGCGGTTGTCGCGGTTCCAGCCGGTGCGGATCTTCAGCGTCACCGGCACCTCCACCGCGTCGACCACCGCCTTCACGATGCGCGCCACCAGCGGCTCGTCCTGCAGCAGCGCCGAACCCGACCACACGTTGCACACCTTCTTCGCCGGGCAGCCCATGTTGATGTCGATCAGCTGCGCGCCGTTGGCGACGTTGAAGCGTGCCGCCTCGGCCAGCATCGCCGGGTCGTAGCCGGCGATCTGCACGCTGACCGGCTCCGGCTCGCCGGCGTGATCCATCCGGCGCAGCGACTTGCGCGTATGCCAAAGCTTCGGGTCGGCGTTGGTCATCTCCGACACGGCCAGCCCCGCGCCCAGCTGCTTGCACAGCAGGCGGAACGGCTTGTCGGTGACGCCCGCCATCGGTGCGAGCACCACCGGCGGGTCGATGAGGTAGGGGCCGATCTGCATCCGCGCATTGTACCGTCACGGGCGGCCGGCTCCCGCAGGAGCCCACTGGTGGGCGATGCTCTTGCTCCGGGTTCCGAAGAAAGGCATCACCCACCAGTGGGCTCCTGCAAAAATGGAGGCGTCACATCAACGCGTAACGCACCACGTGGAAGAACACCGGCGCGGCGAAGCTGACCGAGTCGAGCCGGTCCAGCATGCCGCCGTGGCCATCGATCAGCTGGCCCCAGTCCTTGGCGCCCAGGCTGCGCTTGACCGCCGACAGCGCCAGCCCGCCGAGGAAGCCGGCCACCACGATCAGCAGCGACATCCCGGCCGAACCCCACAACGAGAACGGCGTGATCCACCACAGGCCCGCGCCCACCGCCACGGCCGACAGCCCGCCGCCGACCAGCCCCTCGACCGTCTTGGACGGGCTCACCGACGGTGCCAGCTGGTGCCGCCCGAACAGCTTGCCGAACACGTACTGCAGCACGTCGCTGATCTGCACCACCAGCAGCAGGTACAGCAGCAGCAACAGGTTCTGCCCCTCGTAACCCGGCACGTGCAGCAGCAACAGCGCCGGCGCGTAGCTGATGCAGTAGACGGTGAGCATCAGGCCCCACTGGATCTTGGTGGTGCGCTCCAGGAACGATTCGGTGTCGCCGCCCAGCGCGGTGACCGCCGGCAGCAGCAGGAAGCCGTAGACCGGGATGCAGATCGCGAACAGCCCGTACCAGTCGATGCCGATCAGCCAGTACTGCAGCGGGATGGCGAGGTAGAAGCACAGCACCAGCGGCAGGTGGTCGCCGCGGCGGGCCGGCGTCAGCGTGAGGAACTCGCGCAGCGCGAAGAACGAGGCCAGCGCGAACAGCATCAGCGTGGCGACGCGTCCGAGCAGGAAGCACACGCACAGGATCGCCACCATCCACCACCAGGCGCCGATGCGTGCGTTCAAGTTGGCGATGACCTCGCGCGAGCTGTCGCTGCGCGCGCGCAGCGACAGTACCCAGCCGACCAGGCTGGCGACCAGCAGCAGCGCCAGCACGGCGCCCATCACGGTCCAGAACTTCTGTTGCAGGCTCATGCCAGTTCCACTACCGCCGCGTGGGCGCGTTGCAGGAAGCTTTCCTTGTCCTCGCCCTCGGCCAGCTGCAGTGCGCGGCCGAAGCGCACCATGCAGGTCAGCGGCACCGGCAGCAGGCTGCCCTTGGGCATCGCGCGGTGCAGCGTGTCCAGGTAGACCGCCACCAGTTCGGCCTGCGGGTGGCGCCGGGCCAGGTGGTAGAGGCCGGCCTTGAACGGCTGCGGCAGCGGATCGGGGCTGCGCGTGCCTTCGGGGAAGAGGATCAGCGAATCGCCTGCGGCCAGCGCCGCGCACAACGGTTCCAGCGGGTCGCCTTCGCGGCGCTCGCGGTCGCGCTCGATGTAGACGGCGCGGAAACCGTGCTCGGCGATGAAGCCGCGCAGGCCGCCCTTGCCCCAGTAGTCGCGCGCGGCGACCGGGCGCGTGCGCTGGCGCAGCAGCGGCGGCAACGCGGCCCACAGCGCCAGCGTGTCCAGGTGGCTGCTGTGGTTGGCGAAGTAGATGCGCTGCACCGGCTTCGGTTCGCAGCCCAGCCAGCGGCCGTGCGCTCCCACCAGCAGGCGCACCAGGCCGACCAGGAGGCGCGCGGTGATCATGCGCCGGCGCCTTTCAGCCGCGCGCCGATCGCGCGGGTGCGCGTCACGCAGGTCAGTGCCGAGCCGGCGGCGATGAGCGCCGCGGTGGCGAGCAGGATCGGCTGGCGCCACGCCGGCAGCAGCGCGGCCAGCACCAGCGCCACGCCGAGCAGCCACATGCGGTGCGGCTTGGCCATCGGTCCGCGAAAATCCTGCGCCTGGCCCAGCGCGCCGCCCAGTACGCGAATATAGGCGGTGAGCGCGGCCAGCAGGGCGGCCAGCCAGCCGAGCCAGGGCAGGGCGGTCGCGTAGCCCAGCGCCACCAGGAACAGCGAATCGGTCAGCCGGTCGGGCAGCTCGTTGTAGAGCGCGCCGGTCGCCGTGCCCTTGCCACCCTCGACGGCGACCATGCCGTCGAACAGGTTGCACAGCAGCCGCAGGCCGATGGCCAGCGCGCACAGCAGTGCACCGGCCGCGCCGGGCAGGGCCAGCAGCGCCCAGGCGCCGGCCAGCGCGAACAGCACGCTGAGCACGGAGATCTGGTTGGGCGTCAGCCGGCTGCGCGCCAGCATCGCGGCGCTGCGTTGCGCCCAGCCGCTGCCGCGCACGGCGATGGGTCGTCGATTGGCGTCCTGCATGGCGTGTCCCCCGTGTCCAGCGCGCATGCTAGCGCGGGGCGCCCCGCCACCGGTATCGGCCTCAGCCGCGCCGTTTCGTGCGCGCGCGCCAGAACAGGAAGCCGGTCACCAGGAAGCATGCCGGCAGCACGCCGGTCGCGGTCACCGCGATCCGCCATGCGCGGCCGCCGACGCCGGCGGAGTGCAGCGGATAGACCGCCTGGTTGATGCGCGTGCCGAGGCCGTCGGCAGTGGCGTCGTAGTGGCCCAGCACGGTGGCGGTCCAGGGGTCGAGCCAGATCGTGCTGCGTCCGACCTGGTGCCATTCGCCCCGTGCCTGCGCGCGAATCGATACCTGGCCGTTGCCTGCCTGCGGCAGCGCCACGCGGTGCAGGGCGGCGCCGGGCAGGGCGCGTTGCGCCGCATCCAGCACCTCGGCCCAGTCGATCGGCGCATTGCGCCAGGCGATGGCTGCCGGCCGCGGTGGGGGCGGCGGGTCGGCGAACACGGCGCGCAGCAATCGGCCGGTGCCGGTGCCGTAGATCATCAGCGTGCCGGTGAGGCTGACCAGCACGAGCAACGGCCAGGTCAGCACGCCCATGCTGCGATGCCAGCTCAGCCAGCGCCGCGTGGGTGGCTGCGCATGCGGGCGCAGGCTCGCGCCGAGGTTGCGGCGGCCGGGCCACCACAGCAGCGGCCCGGATACCAGCAGGAACAACGCCAGCCAACCCAGCACGCCCAGCACTTCCTCGCCGGTTTCGCCGGCAAGCAGGTGCAGGTGCCAGTCGTACAGCAACGCCAGCACATCACCGTCCGGCGGGCGCGTCAGCAGCAGGTCGCCGCTGGCCGGATCGAGATAGCGCCGGGTACCGTCGGCGAAATACAGCTGCCAGACCGGCAGCCCGGCCAGCGGCAGGTCGGCCGCACGCAGGCCTTGCGCCGGCCATTGCTCAGTGATGCGCGCCAGCACCGCCGCGCGCTGCGCCGCATCGGGCAGCGCGTGCCCGGCCAGTTGCGGGTAGGCGGCGCGCAGCCACGGTTTCTGCCACGCCAGCGCGCTGCCGCTGAGCGCGATCAGCGCATACGCCAGGCCCACGCTGAGGCCGAGCCACAGGTGCAGTCGCTGCAGCCACTGGCGCGGCCGCCCCCGCAGGCGCCAGGGCTTGGCCGTGACCGTGGCGTCGGCCTGGATCAAAACGCCTGCTGCCATGTCAGCGAAACCACGCGGCCGCGGCCGGCGTAGTACGAGTCGTCATCGCCGACGGTCTGCGAGACATAGTTGATGTACTGCTTGTTGGCGAGGTTCTGCACGCCCAGCGTCCAGTCGCCGGCGCTGCCGGTGTGCCACTTCACGTAGGCGTCGGCGGTGCCGTAGCCGTCGAAATGCGCCGTGCGCTGCCCCAGCGTGCTGAAGTCGCGGCTGTACAGGTGGCTCAGTTGCAGGTAGCTCGACCAGGCGTCGTTCCAGCGCTGCGTCCACGACAGGTTGAGCCGGTTGGGCGCGATGTTGGCGCCGTCCAGGTCCGAGTCGATCCGGCCGTCGCCGTTGCGGTCTGAGCGGCCGCGGTTGATCGCGAAGGAGGCGTCCAGCCGGGTGCCGTCCAGCGGCTGCCAGTTCGCGCGCGCTTCCCAGCCGCTGATGGACACGCGCTGGCGCATCACGTTGTAGACCTGGTTGGGTGCATCGAACACCAGTACCGAGCCCAGCCGCGAGCGCGAGACGTAGTAGCTCAGTCGCGCGCCCGCGCGTTCGCCGAGGTACTCCACGCCTGCCTCGCGGTTGTCCGAGACCACCGGTTTCAGGTCGAGGAAGTCGGCCACGCTCTGGCCGGGCTGGTTGATCGCGCGCAGCACGCGGCCGACGTCGGGCAGGGTGTAGCCCTCGGCGTAGCTGGCGAACAGGTTGAGCTGGCCGGTGAGGTACCAGACCGCGCCGAGGTTCGGCAGCGTCTTGCTGAAGCTGGGCGAGCCGCCCTGCACGGTGACGCCGTTGTAGGCGGCCAGGGTACGGAACGTGGATACGTCGAGCGTGCCGTGCTCGCGGCGCAGGCCGCCGGACAGCGACAGCGTGTGCAGCGGCCAGTATTCGGCCTGCAGAAACGGCGCCCAGCCGGTGTAGGTGCTGTCGGGTACCCAGTGGCGGCCGGTGTGGGTCAGTTCCTGGAAGGTGGTGTCGCGGTAGCCGTCGGCGCCGGCCAGCACGGTGAGCTTGTCGTCGAGCAGGCCGCGCCGTGCCCACGACAGGCGGGCGCCGTCCTTGGTCGAGACATTCTGTGACTGGTCGAACAGCAGGCCCGGGCCATAGTCCGGGTCCTGGAAGGTGCCGAACGTGCCGCCGCCGAACAGTTCGCGGTTCTTCTGGTGGTAGAGCTGGGCGCGCAGTTCGCCGCCGGCCAGCGCGGTGTCGCGGTAGTCGAGGCTGCTGGTCAGCACGCGGTTGCGCGGCGCGTCGCCGGGCTGCTTGCCGCGTACCGAGGTGGTCGGCAGGTCATTGGCCATGTCGCCGGGCACGGCGGTGTAGTCGCCGTGGCCCTTGAGGTCGAAGCGGTTGACGGTGAGCTGCAGGTGGCGCGTGTCGGTGAAGTCGTAGCCGAGCTTGAGGAAGCCGTCGGTGCTCGTCGAATCCATCAGGTCGCCCTGGGTGCCGTCGACGCCGATCAGCCGCCCCTTCGCGTCGGAGTACATGCCGCGCTGGCGCCATGCCGCACCCGCGACCAGCTCGAACGCGCCGCTGCGCGCGGCGAGCAGGTAGGAGGCGCCGTAGCCCAGGCCGTCGCCGCCGCGGGTCGGCGCGCTGGCGTTGGCGGTGACTTCCTGGCGCACGCCATCGCGTTTCGGCGCGCGCCTGGTGATGATGTTGATGATGCCGCCGGCGGCGCCCAGGCCCTGCATCGCGTTGGATCCCTCGACGATCTCGATGCGCTCGATCATCGCCGGGTCGATCGTGTAGGCATCGCGCGAGCCGTTGCGCAGCGGGCTCGATTGCGGCACGCCGTCGATCATGTACAGCGGGTTGCGCCCGCGCAGGGTCTGCCCGCGCGAGCTGAGCTTCTGTGTCGAGGGCGCGAACGAGGGCAGCAAGGCGCCGATGGCGTCGGAGAGGTCCGGGTTGATCGCCAGCTGCTGGCGCAGGTCCTCGGCGGTGATCACCGTGATGGTGGTCGGCAGCGCGCCCTGGCTCTGCGGCATGCGCAGCGTGCTTTCGGAAACCTCGACGCGTTCGAGCGTGACCGCCGAGATCTGGTCGGCGGCCTGGGCGGTACCGGCGAGGGCAAGGGCGAGCAACGGGACGAGTGGGCGAACGGCAAGGGACATGGGACCTCCGGAATAGGGAGGCGCATGTTAAATGAAAATGATTCGCAATAACAATTGCCGACGCCCGCGGACCACTCAGTGCGTGGGCACGACCCGTTGCGCGGCGGCGCGGTCGTGCCGGTGCTTGAACAGCGGCACGAACAGCAGCGCCATCACCAGCGAGTAGCCGGCGAAGGCCAGCCAGATGTCCCGCCAGTCCTTGCAGATCAGCAATGCGTCGTTGCAGGTGTGATCGGTGAAGACGTGGTCGATGGCAAAACCGGCGATCAGGCTGCCCAGCACCGCGCCCACGCCGTTGGTCATCAGCATGAACAGGCCCTGCGCGCTGGCGCGGATCTTCGGGTCGGCCTGGCTCTCCACGAACAGCGAACCGGAGATGTTGAAGAAGTCGAACGCCATGCCGTAGATGATGCACGAGAGCACGATCATCCACAGGCCGCCGGCCGGGTCGCCGAACGCGAACAGGCCGAAGCGCAGCACCCAGGCCAGCATGCTCATCGTCATCACCGCCTTGATGCCGAAGCGCTTCAGGAAGAACGGGATGGTCAGGATGAACGCGGTTTCGGAGAACTGCGAGATCGAGATGATGATCGTCGAGTACTTCACCGCCAGCAGGTTGGCGTACGCGGGCACCTTGACGAAGTCGCTGAGGAAGGCGTCGCCATAGGCGTTGGTCAGCTGCAGCGCCGCGCCCAGCAGCATGGCGAAGATGAAGAACACCGCCATGTTGCGGTTCTTGAACAGCGTGAACGAGGTCAGCCCCAGCCGATCGGCGAGGCCGCGGCCTGCCGCGCCGCGCAGTCGCGGCGGGCACTTGGGCAGGGTGAACGCATACAGGCCCAGCAGCAGCGAGGCGGCCGCGGCCACGTGGAACTGCGCGGGCGAGGCCTTGAAACCGAGCAGGCTGGTGGTCCAGGTCGCGGCAATGAAACCGATCGTGCCCCACACCCGGATCGGCGGGTAGGTGTTCACCACGTCCAGGCCATCCTGCTTGAGCGCGTTGTAGGCCACCGTGATCGCCAGCGAGATGGTCGGCATGTAGAAGCACATGTTCAGCAGCATCACCCAGAACATCTGCTCCGGACCCCGCACATGCGGGATCGAGAACAACACCACCGCGCCGCAGATCTGCAACATGCCGTACAGGCGCTCGGCGTTGATCCACTTGTCGGCCACGATGCCGACCAGCGAGGGCATGAACAGCGAGGCGATGCCCATGGTCGAGAAGATCGCGCCGAAGCTGGTACCCGACCAGTGCTGGGTCTGGAACCACCAGGTGCCGATGGTCAGCAGCCACGCGCCCCAGATGTAGTACTGGAAAAAATTGAGTACGGTGAGGCGGAGCTTGAGGCTCATGGACGAGGGTTCCCCTGCAAGGCCGGGGCCGGCCCCGTGACCACGCTATCGTAGCGGCGCAGGTTAGACGACGCTGCCGCCAAGCGGCAAGGTGCAATGCGGCAGCTCAATCCTTGTCGGCCAGCGCCGCGGCCACGCGCTCGCGCAGTACCGGCAGCAACTCGGCCTCGAACCACGGGTGGTGCATCACCCATGGCCGGTTGCGCGGGCTCGGGTGCGGCAGCGGCAGCACGCCGCGGGCCAGATGCGTGCGCCAGTTGCGCACGGTGTCGGTCAACGTGGCGTCGCGCGCGTCGCCGAGCATGCCCACCTGCGCGTACTGCCCGATGGCCAGCGTCAGTTGCACGCCGGTGAGCAGCGAGAACAGGCGTGGATGCCAGATCGCCGCACACGCCGGCCGCGGCGGCAGGTCGCCGCTCTTGCCCTTGCCCGGGAAACAGAAATCCATCGGCACGATCGCCACGCGCTCGGCGTCGTAGAAGGTGGCGCGATCGATCCGCAGCCAGTCGCGCAGGCGCTCGCCGCTGACGTCGTCGAAGGGGATGCCACTCTCCTCCACCTTGCGCCCCGGCGCCTGGCTGACGATCAGCAGCCGCGAGCGCGTCGATGCCTGCAGCACCGGCCGTCGTCCCGGCGGCTGCTGCATCGCGCAGGTATGCCCGCAGCGGATCTCCGCCAGCAAGGCATCCATGGCCTGTGACTGTCGCGCCGGGTCCACCTTCATTCTTTTCTCCATTGCCTGTTCCCCGCCCTCAAACCACCTTGCCGGGGTTGAGGATGCCGTCCGGATCGAACGCGGCCTTGACCGCGCGCATCAGTGCGATGGTCGACTCGCCCAGCACCAGCGGCAGGTAGTCGCGTTTCACCACGCCGATGCCGTGTTCGCCCGACAGCGTGCCGCCCAGCGCGATCACCAGCGCGAACAGCTCGGGCAGCATCGCGTAGCCACGCTCGATTTCTTCCACGTCGCGCGGCAGCAGGTTCACGTGCAGGTTGCCGTTGCCGGCGTGGCCGAAGCACACCAGCGGCACCGCGTGCTTTGCCGCGAGCCCCTGTGCGCCGGCGACCAGTTCGGGCAGGCGGGTCACCGGCACCACCACGTCCTCGTTGATCTTGTGCTCGGTCACCGCGCGCTGGGCGAACGAGAGCGCCTTGCGCGCGGCCCACAGCGCGGCGTTGTCGCTGGCGTCGGCCGCGACGTCGAGCGCGAGCAGGCCTTCGCCGCGCGCCGCACGAGCCACTGCGTCCTGGGCAAAGCCCACGGTCTCCGTCGTGCCGTCGACCTCGATCAGCAGCAGCGCACCCGCTTCGGGCACGTCGGCATCCGGTGCGTGATCGCGGGCGAGTTTGAGCGCCAGCGCATCCATGAACTCCAGCGCCGCGGGCGTCACCGGCTGCGCCATGATGCGCGCCACCGCCTGCGCCGCGCTGGCCGTGTCGCGATAGGTGGCGCGCAGCGAGCGCACGGCGCCGGGCCGCGGCGTCAGTTTAAGCGTGGCCTCGGTGACGAGTGCCAGCGTGCCTTCCGAGCCGATGAGCAGGCGCGTCAGGTCGTAGCCGGTGGAATCCTTGGTGGTGTGCGTACCGGCGATGAAACCTTCGCCGGTGCCGGCCACTGCGCGCAGGCCCAGCACGTTGTCGCGGGTGGCGCCATATTTCAGCGCGCGCGGCCCGCCCGCATTGCAGGCGAGGTTGCCGCCCACGGTGCACCACGGCGCCGAGCCGGGATCGGGTGCCCAGAAGAATCCGTGCGGCGCCAGCGCCTGCTGCAGGGCTTCGTTGGTGACGCCCGGCTCGACCACCGCGAGACGATCATCCGGCGCGATGCGCACGATGCGGTCCATGCGCTGGAAATTCGCCACTACGCCACCGGCCAGCGGCACCGAGGCGCCGGTGGAACTGGTGCCGCCGCCGCGCGCGGTGAGCGGCACGCGATGTTCGCGGCAGGCGCGTACCAGCGACTCTACCTGCGCGTGCGTGGCGGGATAGACCACGACGTCAGGCCGATGCGCGTGGCGCGAGTGGTCGCGCGCCGCGAGGCGCAGGGCGTCGTCGCCGCTGTCCAGCGCGTCGCCGGGAAAGATCGCACGCAGGGTGTCGAGCAGGGGGACGGGCAGGGCCATGCCGCGATTATCGCACCGCGCCGGGTTCAGCCCGCCTCGAACGCGCCACGCAACCATTGCCGCTGCAGCGCGTCGACCGGGCCGTCGTAGCTGACCACGTCGAAGCGGCATGGCCGTCGCGCATGCTGCGGGTGGGCGGCCAGCCAGTGCTGCGCGGCGTGGATCAGCTTGGCCTGTTTGCCTGCGGTGACCGAGGCGGCGGCGTCGCCGTGGCTGGCGCTCTTGCGATAGCGCACTTCGACAAACACGACGGTGTCGCCGTCGCGCATCACCAGGTCCAGCTCGCCGTGGCGGGTGGTGTAGTTGCGCGCCAGCAGCTTCAGGCCGGCGCCTTCGAGCGCGACGCAGGCGCGCTGTTCGAAGTCGTCGCCGGCCGCTCGCATCAGCCGGCGGGGTTGCCGTCGGCGCTTGAGCTGGCCGGCGCCGGTTCGGCCGGCGGCGACGGCATCGTGTCGATCTGCAGGTTGCCGCTGAGCGGGCGCGCCACACCGTTCTCGAACTTCGCCCAGGTCAGCACGCGGCGGATGCGGCCGAATGGATCGGCCGCCAATTGTCCGGTGGCGCCAGGCATGTAGCTGCCCGGATGCGCCTTCAGCCAGTCGAGGTAGGGTACCAGCCCCCAGGCGTCCATGCCGAAGGCGAACAGGCGCGCGGCGCCGTCACGGGCAGCGGGCAGCTTCGCCGCGATCGCCGCACGGTCGGGCAGGCCGGGCTGCGCATCGAACAGCCACGGCGCATCGCAGAACTCGACGCCGTCGAGGTCGCGATTGGATGGCACGTCGTCGCCGCCGGCGTATACGTGCGAGGTGGCGAATACCGGCAGGCCGACCTGGGCGATGCGCAGTTGCGGCATCAGCAAGCGCGCCTGGTTGGGACGCATGCTGATGAAGATGCCGGTATCGCCGGCTCCCGCCGGCTCGGCGGCCGCATCAGCCGTACCCGCCGCGACTGGCGCGGCGCTGGTCGTGGGCAATTGCAGGTTCTTGATGGTGTCGGCGAAGCTGGAAGCACCGGTCGGCAGCACCGTCGTGGCGATCACCTCGCCACCGCGCGAGACCAGTTCCGCCTTGAAGGCGTCCGCCGCGCGTTGCGCGAAGTCGTCGCCGGAGATCATCACGTAGGCGCGCAGCAGGCCGCGCTCGGCCATGTGGTCGGCGACCTGCGCGCCCTCGGTTTCCGGCAGCAGGCCGAACTCGCTGGCGTTGCCGGCGGGCAGTTGACGGTCGTCCGGATGGTTCAGCGCCAGCACCGGCACCGGCAGTTGCGGCAGCGCGAACACCGCCGCGACTTCACCGCGAGTCAGCGGGCCGATCACCAGCCGGGCACCGTCGCGCACGGCCTGCTGGTAGGCCTGCACCGCACCGTCGGCGGTGCCGTGGCTGTTGTAGCTGCGCACCGTGGGACGCGGCGCGTGGTTGCGACCCGCATCGAAATACGCGGCGAAGAAGCCCTGGCGAATCGGCGTGCTGGCGGCGGCGTAGTCGCCGTCGGCCGGCAACAGCAGGGCGACCTGGGCCGGCACCTTGTAGCCTTCGCGCACGTTGGCGCCGGCTTCGGGCAGCAGCATGCCCACCGCTTGCTGCAACTCCGGCTGCGGCTGCGCCACGCTGACACCGAGCTGGCGCAAGGCCTCGCTGATCCACGGCAGCATGTGATCGCCGGGCTTCATCGCCGCGGCGCGGTGTTGCAGCGGCGCGATGCCAAGCTTGGCGAGCAGGTCCAGCGCCTGGCGCCGGTTCTGTGCCTGGTCGAAGCCTTGCAGCTCCGCATCCATCTGCACGCGGGTGCGGGCGGCACCCCACAGGTCGCCGGAATCCTTCATCGCACGCGCGCGCAATTCCAGCAGGCGCGTCTGCAGCGATGGCGGCACCGATACGTTCGGCTGGCTGGTCAGACGCAGGGCGGTGCGCGCGTCGTGCTGGTCGAGCGCCAGCTCCGCCCGCAGCAGGTCCAGGCGCAGCGGTTCGTCGCCGTTCAGCCGCTCGCGCCGGATCTTGCCCAACACCGGCGCGGCCTGTTCGATCCGGCCTTCCTGGCGCCACGCCTCGGCCGCCTGCAGGCGATAGCTGTCGGCGTGCGCGGACGATTGCGTGGCAAGCTGCAGCCAGGCCTGCGCGGCCTGGTCGAACTGGCCTTGCTGTGCCAGCGCGCTGGCGTGCTGGGCGGCGGCGATTTCCGCCGGTGAACGCACCGCACCGGTCGGCACGCACGCATTCAGTACGAGCGCGAACAGCAGGGTCGTGAGGATGACTCGCGCGAGGCGCATGAAGCGCATGGGAAGTCCCTTGGTCGTCATGGTCGTCAATGCGCGATGATAGCCGATCGTTCCGCCGGCCCATGGAGTGTCCGATGTCTCGTGTTCAACCCGGCTGCCTGTGGGTGGTGGCGACGCCGATCGGGCATCGCGACGACCTGTCCGCCCGCGCCATCGAGACACTGCGCACAGTGGCCTTGATCGCCGCCGAAGACACCCGCCACAGTCGCCCGCTGCTGCTCCACCACGGCATCGCCACGCCGCTGGTCGCGCTGCATGACCACAACGAGCGCGAGGTGGTCGACGCGCTGGTGGCGCGGCTGCAGGGCGGCGAGTCGGTGGCGCTGATTTCCGACGCCGGCACGCCATTGATTTCCGATCCGGGTTTCCGCCTGGTGCGCGCGGCACGCGCGGCAGGCATCCGCTGTGCGCCGGTACCAGGCGCCTGCGCGGCGATCGCCGCGCTGTCCGTCGCCGGGCTGCCCAGCGACCGTTTCGTGTTCGAGGGTTTCCTGCCGCCGAAGGCTGCCGCACGCCGCAGCCGACTGCAGGAACTGGCCGGCGAGCCGCGCACGATCATCTTCTACGAGTCCTCGCACCGCGTCGCCGAAAGCCTGGCCGACATGCGCGACGTGTTCGGCGCCGAACGCGAAGCCGTGCTGGCGCGCGAACTGACCAAGATGTTCGAGACCGTGCTGGACGAACCGCTGGCAGAACTGGCGGCGCGTGTGGCCGCCGATCCCGACCAGCAGCGCGGCGAGCATGTGATCGTGGTTGCCGGTCGTGGCGAGGAAGCCGACGCCAGGCTTGCCGAGGGCCAGCGCGTCTTCGCCATCCTGCGCGAGGAACTGCCGCCGGCCAGGGCCGCCAAGCTCGCCGCGGCGATCAGCGGCGCACCGCGCAAAGCGTTGTATGAATCGTGAGGCCGGATTCGTGCTTTGCCGGCGGCCGATCTCCCCTATCGCGGATCGCGGCCATTACAATGGTCGCCGGAGTCGGCCGGACAGTCGCGTCGCGCGCAAGCGCATCGAGGAAAGTCCGGGCTCCACAGGGCAGAGTGCCAGGTAACTCCTGGGCAGCGTGAGCTGACGGCCAGTGCAACAGAGAGCAGACCGCCGATGGCCCGCAAGGGCACAGGCAAGGGTGAAAGGGTGCGGCAAGAGCGCACCGCGTACGGGGCCAACGCCGTACGGCACGGTAAACCCCACTCGGAGCAAGACCAAATAGGGGAACGATAACGCGGCCCGCGTTGTTCCCGGGTAGGTTGCTGGAGCCAGGCGGCGACGCCTGGCCGAGAGGAATGACTGTCGCGTCGCAAGACGTACAGAACCCGGCTTACAGGCCGACTCCACCTCTTTCCCGTACAGCCGACGCCGCGACTGGACAGTCGCGGCGTCGGCTGGCGCGCCGATGAACGGCGATTCATCCCCGCTCGGCCGTCCAGCGGGTGCGGGGCGGGCGAGTAGCCGGCAACCGGCCGGGCTGCCGCTACAAAAAATTCCCTGCTTTCAAACACCTTGTCGGCCTTCCTGAGAATATCCTGCATATACATTCAGACTTCGCCTTTACTCCTTGATTCACAAGCAATTTCGGCTTGACAGTCTCAGCGGGCGAGACTATCGTGGCTTTCAGTGTGAAATCGTGGGTTTTAGTGGAGTCTGCTGACCGTGTTCCAGGGCGAAACCGCCATCACCATCGACGACAAGGGCCGCCTGGCCATCCCGACCGCGTATCGGGAGCAGGTGGCGGGCGAGTGCGCCAATCGTCTGGTGGTCACCTACAACCCCTTCGAATCGGGTTGTCTGTGGCTGTTTCCGCATGACGAGTGGGAGAAGGTCCGCGACCAGGTGAACCTCCTGCCCAAGGTCAAGGCGGCCCATCGCGACATGCAGATGAAGCTGGTCGGCGCTGCCGCGGTGGTCGAGCCCGACAGCGCCGCGCGCATCCTGCTGCCGGCCAGCCAGCGCGCCACCACCGGCATCGAGAAGAAGGCGGTGTTGCTCGGCATGGGCAACAAGTTCGAGCTGTGGAGCGAACAGGCGCATCTGGCCAAGATCCGCCAGAGCATCGGCGAAGACGAGATCACCAGCGAAATGGCAGAGCTGCGCCTGTAATCCACGGGTGCGGGCGTGGCGGAATCATGCGGGATGGGACGGGAGTGCGCTCGGTGCAATTGCAGCATGTCCCGGTGATGCTGGGCGAGGCGGTGGAGGGATTGTCCGTGCATGCAGACGGGCGCTATCTGGACGGCACGTTCGGGCGCGGTGGTCACGCGCGCGTCGTGTTGTCGCGCCTGGGCCCGGCCGGCCGGCTGTTGTTGATGGATCGCGACCCGACCGCGATCGCCGCCGCGCGCGCCGAATTTGCCGACGACGCACGCGTGGCCATCCGCCACGCCAACTTTTCCAGCCTGGCCGAGTGGGACGAGACCGCCGCCGGTCTCGATGGCGTGCTGCTCGACCTGGGCGTGTCCTCGCCGCAGTTGGACGAGGCAGCGCGCGGCTTCAGCTTCATGGCCGATGCGCCGCTGGACATGCGCATGGACACCACGCAAGGCGAGAGCGCCGCCGATTTCCTGGCCCATGCCAGCGAACGCGAGATTGCCGACGTGCTGTGGCACTACGGCGAGGAGCGCCACAGCCGGCGCATCGCCCGCGCCATCGTGGCCGATCGCGACGCCACCCCGTTCACCCGTACCGGCCAGCTCGCTGCACTCATCGAGCGCATCGTGGGCCGGCGCGAACCGGGCAAGCATCCGGCCACGCGCAGCTTCCAGGCGCTGCGCATCCGCGTGAATGGCGAACTGGACGCGCTGCAGCAGGGTCTGGATGCCGCGCTGGAGCGGCTCAAGCCCGGCGGGCGGCTGGCGGTGATCAGCTTTCACTCGCTGGAGGATCGCGCGGTGAAGCTGTTCATCCGTGACCATTCCGGTCGCGTGCAGAACAGTCGCCGCGGGCCGCCGGTGCAGGGCGCGCCGGCGCAGCTGGCGGCGGTCGGCAAGGCGCAATTCCCGTCCGAGGCCGAGCTGGCGGCCAATCCGCGTTCGCGTTCGGCGGTGCTGCGCGTGGCCGAGAAACTGCCGCGGGAGGTCGCCGCGTGAAGCTGATCAGCACCGTGATCTGCGCACTCCTGCTGGTGGCTGCGGTGGCCAGCGCGCTGGGCGTGGTGTGGACGCGTCACGAAAGCCGCGTGCTGTTCGTGCAACTGACCCAGCTGCAGAACCAGCGCGACGACCTCAACATCGAATACGGCCGGCTGGAACTGGAGCAGGCCACCTACGCCGAGCCGCGTCGCATCGACGACGAGGCGCGGCAGATGCTGGGCATGGTCGATCCGCGCCCGCAAGACATCCGGTTGCTGCGCTGATGGACATGCGCAAACACGCCAAGCCAGCAGCACGCGGTCGCCGCCAGGCGAGCGGCCCCAGCGCGCGCCGGCGCATGTATCTGGTCGCCGGCCTGCTCGGGCTTACCGCCACCGGCCTGGTCGCGCGAGCGTTCGACCTGCAGGTGGTGCGCAAGCAGTTCTACCAGCGCCAGGGCGACGCGCGCTTCCTGCGCGAGATGCCGATCCCGGTCTCGCGCGGCACCATCTTCGACCGCAACGGCGAGCCGCTGGCGGTGTCGACGCCGGTGACCTCGATCTGGGCCAATCCCTCCGAGGTGCTGGACAACGATCAGCGCATCCCGGATCTGGCGCACGCGCTCGGCGTGGACGCGGACGAGCTGAAGAGCCGCCTGGCGCAACGCTCGGACCGCGAGTTCGTCTACCTGCGCCGGCAGATGTCGCCCGAGGCGGCACAGGCGGTGCTGGACCTGGGCATCCCCGGCATCAACGGCCAGCGCGAGTTCAAGCGCTTCTACCCGTCCGGCGGGGTGACCGCGCACGTGCTGGGTTTCACCAACATCGACGACCACGGCCAGGAAGGGCTGGAGCTGGCCTACGACGACTGGCTCTCGGGCAAGCCGGGCGCCAAGCGGGTGATCCGCGACCGCATGGGCCACGTGGTGGAGGACGTCGAGCAGGTGCGCGCACCCAAGCCGGGACGCAACCTCACCCTCAGCATCGACCGGCGCATCCAGTTCCTCGCCTACAGCGAGCTGAAGAACACGGTGGACAAGTTCCAGGCCGATTCGGCCTCCATGGTGATCCTCGACGTGCATACCGGCGAGGTGCTGGCGATGGTCAACCTGCCGACCTACAACCCCAACGCGCTCGACTCCAGTCGCGCCGGCCAGCGCCGCAACCGCGCGATGACCGACGTGCTCGAGCCGGGCTCGACGGTCAAGCCGATCCTGATGGCCGCGGCGCTGTCCAGCGGCAAGTTCACCCCCACCAGCCCGATCATCGACACCACCGGCGGGCACTGGTACTTCCAGGGCCACGACATCCACGACACGCACAACTACGGCCTGCTGACGCCGACCGGCGTGATCACCAAGTCGAGCAACGTGGGTGCGGCACACATCGCGATGGATCTGGACACCACGCTGATGTACGACACCTACCGCGCGTTCGGCTTCGGCAACAGCACCAACAGCGGCTTCCCCGGCGAAGCCTCCGGCTACCTGCGCATCGGCGCCGACTGGCGGCCGCTGGAGAAGGCCATCCTGGGCTACGGCTACGGCCTCAACGTCACCGTGCTGCAGCTGGCCAACGCCTACGCCACCATCGCCGACAACGGCCTGATGCACGGCCCGAGCTTCATCAAGGGCGCGGACACGCCCTCGCGCCAGATCATCTCGCCCGAGGTGGCGCACGAGCTGATCGGGATGATGGAGACCGTGACCGGCCCGGGCAGCACCGCGCCGCAGGCGCGCATCGCCAACTACGCCGTCGCCGGCAAGACCGGCACCGCGCACAAGGCCAATGCCGGCGGCTACGACAAGCACAGCTACACCGCAGCCTTCGCCGGCATCGTGCCGGCCAGCAATCCGCGCCTGGTCGGCGTGGTGGTGGTCGACAACCCGAGCAAGGGCAGCTACTACGGCGGCATGGTCTCCGCGCCGGTGTTCTCGCGCGTGATGGGCGGTGCGTTGCGCCTGCTCGACGTGCCGCCGGACAACATCGGGCGCTGGTACGTCGGCGGCCCGCTGCAGGGCACCGGCGGACTCGCCGGCAGCAAGCCGCCGGTGGAGGCGCCGATCGACGACGCGCCGATCGACGAGGGCACGCCATGAGCACCGTCCACCTCGACCAGCTGCTGCTGGGGATCGCCGACGCGCAGCTGGCGGCGAACCCGGCAGCGGCGCGCATGGTGGTGTCCGGCATGACCCTGGACTCGCGCCAGGTGCGTCGCGGCGACGCCTTCTTCGCCCTGCGCGGCGGTCGTGCGCACGGCATCGCGTTCGCCGCCGGCGCGGTGCAGCGCGGCGCCCGCGTGGTGCTGGCCGAAGCACCGGTCGAGGACGTCGAGGAGTTTGACGTGCCGGTGCTGTGGATCGACGACCTGCACGCGCAGGTGGGCGAGATCGCTGCGCGCTTCCACGACCGGCCCAGCGAGTCGATGCGCGTGGTCGGCGTCACCGGCACCAACGGCAAGACCTCGTGCGTGCAGTTGCTGGCGCAGGCCTGGACGCTGCTCGGTCACCGCGCCGCCACCATCGGCACGCTGGGCTCCGGCGTGCACGGCCAGTTGCTCGAAGGCGAGCGCACCACGCCCGACGCGATCAGCGTGCACGCCTTGCTGGCGCGCTTCCGCGACGATGGCGTCAGCCATGTGGCGATGGAAGTCTCCTCGCACGCGCTGGTCCAGGGCCGTGTGGCTGCGGTGGAGTTCGAGGCGGCAGCGTTCACCAACCTCACCCGTGACCATCTCGACTACCACGGCTCGATGGAAGCCTACGGCGCGGCCAAGGCGAAGCTGTTTGCGATGCCCGGCCTGCGCGTGGCGGTGCTCAACGGCGACGACGCGTTCGGCCGCGAACTGGTCGGCACGTTGCCCGAGGATCTGCGCGTGCTGCGCTTCAGCGCAGCCGGTGACGGCGCGGCAGATGTCGCCGCCGAAGATGTCGTGACCTCAGCCAGCGGGCTTACTTTCAAGTTGCGCACGCCCTGGGGCAGCCGCACGCTGCACAGCCATCTGCTCGGTCGCTTCAACGTCGCCAACCTGCTCGCCGTGATCGCCTGCCTCGGTGCGCTGGGCGAGCCGTTCGAGCGCATCGTGCAGGTGAGCGAGCAGTTGCAGCCGGTCAACGGCCGGATGAACCGGCTCGGCGGATTGCACGGCCTGCCGCTGGTGGTGGTCGACTATGCGCACACGCCCGACGCGCTCGAACAGGCGCTGACCGCCCTGCGCGCGCACTGCGCGGGCAAGCTGATCTGCGTGTTCGGCTGCGGCGGCGAACGTGACAGCGGCAAGCGCCCGTTGATGGGCGCGATCGCGGCGCGGCTGGCGGACATCGCCATCGTCACCGACGACAACCCGCGCGGCGAAGATGGCGACGCGATCGTGGCGCAAATCGTGGCCGGCATGGCTGACGCGAAGGCCATGGCGGTCGAACGCGATCGCGCGGTGGCGATCGCCGACGCGCTACAGCTGGCGCGCAGCGGCGACGTCGTGCTGATCGCCGGCAAGGGCCACGAGACCTATCAGGACGGCGCCACCGGCAAGCATCCGTTCGACGATCTGGCGGTGGCACGCGCCGCGCTGGATCGACTGGGCCGGGAGTCGCACGCATGATGCGGCTGGGCGCCATCGCGATGTGGCTGCACGGCCGCCTGCTCGGTAACGCCGCCGCGCTGGAACAGGCCGAGATCACCGGCGTGGCGATCGATACGCGCAAGCTGCGCCCGGGCGAGCTGTTCGCGGCGATCAAGGGCGAGCACGTGGATGGCCACGATTACCTGGACGATGCGCTGGCCCGCGGCGCGGTGGCGGCGCTGGTGACGCATCCGGTCGACAGCGCGCTGCCGCAGTTGCGCGTGGACGACGTCGAGGTGGCGCTGGGCGACCTCGCCAGCGCCGTGCGCGCACAACGCGACGTGCGCGTGGTCGGCATCACCGGTTCCAACGGCAAGACCACGGTGAAGACCCTGGTCGCCTCGATCCTGTCGCGCCACGGCCGCACCCACGTCAGCAGCGGCAACTTCAACAATGAGCTGGGATTGCCGCTGAGCCTGCTGGCGATGCCGGTCGACACGGAGTACGCGGTGTTCGAGATGGGTGCCGGCAAGCCCGGCGACATCGCCTACCTCGCTGCCATCGCACGGCCAGATATCGGCCTCGTCACGCTCATCGCGCCGGCCCATCTTGAGCGCATGGGCAGCATCGAGGGCGTGGCCGAAACCAAGGGCGCGCTGTACCAGGCCTTGCCGGCCGACGGCATCGCCATCATCAACGCGGACGACGCTTTTGCCAGCTTCTTCGGCGGGCTCGCCGGTGCGCGCAAGACGCTGCGTTTCGGCCTGGAGCAACCGGCCGACGTGGGCGCCGGGGCGATCGAACTGCGCGCCGACGGTTCGCGCTTCATGCTGCACACGCCGGCAGGCGAGGCCGAGGTGAACTTGCCGCTGCCCGGCCGCCACAACGTCGCCAACGCGCTGGCCGCCGCCGCGGTGGCGCTGGCGCTGCAGGTGCCGCTGGCGACCATCGTCGCCGGCCTGCAGCACGTGCCCGGCGTGGCCGGACGCCTGCGCCGCCTGGTTGCCGCCGGGGGCTGGACGATCATCGACGACAGCTACAACGCCAACCCCGGCTCGATGGCCGCTGCCATCGACACGCTGCTGCTGGCCGAGGGCGAGCGCTGGCTGGTGCTGGGCGACATGGCCGAGCTGGGTCCGGACGCGCGCGCGCTGCATGCCGGCATCGGCGCGCGGGCGCGCGAGCGCGGCGTCGATCGGCTGTTCGCCGTCGGCCCGCTGGGCGCGGCCACGGTGGAGGCGTTCGGGGCGGGCGGCGAGCATTTTTCCGGCAAGCCGGCCCTGATCGACGCGCTGCGCGCGCAACTGCATGCGGGCGTCACCTGCCTGGTCAAGGGTTCGCGTTCGGCTGGCATGGAACAGGTGGTGGCCGCGCTCGTCGACGCTCCTGCCCGTGGAGGTGCGAACGATGCTGCTTGAGCTGGCCGACTGGATGGCACGGCATTTCACCGCCCTGCACCTGTTCCAGTACATCACCTTCCGCGCGATCATGGCCGCGCTCACCGCGCTGTCGCTGTCGCTGCTGTGCGGTCCGTGGCTGATCAATCGGCTGGCCGCGCTGAAGGCCGGCCAGGTGGTGCGCAGCGACGGGCCGCAGACGCACCTGGTCAAGGCCGGCACTCCGACCATGGGCGGCGTGATGATCCTGCTCTCGGTCACCGTGGCCACCTTGCTGTGGGCCGACCTGCACAACCGCTACGTGTGGGTGGTGCTCGGCGTCTTGCTGAGCTTCGGCGCGATCGGTTTCTACGACGACTACCGCAAGCTGGTGCTGAAGGACAGCCGCGGCCTTGCCAGCCGCTGGAAGTATTTCTGGCAATCGGTGTTCGGCCTCGGTGCCGCGCTGTTCCTGTTCCATACCGCGCCGCACGCGGTGCATGGCGCCACCGTGGCGGAGACCGCGCTGTACGTGCCGCTGTTCAAGCATGTGGTGGTGCCGCTGGGGCTGTTCTTCGTGGTGGTCAGCTATTTCATGATCGTGGGCTTCTCCAACGCGGTGAACCTGACCGATGGACTGGATGGCCTGGCGATCATGCCGACCGTGCTGGTCTCCGGCGCGCTCGGCGTGTTCGCCTACGTGGCCGGCAACCGGGTGTTCTCCGAGTACCTCGGCGTGCCGGCGATTCCCGGGGCGGGCGAGCTGGCCATCGTCACCGGTGCGCTGGCCGGGGCGGGGCTGGGCTTCCTCTGGTTCAACACCTACCCGGCGCAGGTCTTCATGGGCGACGTGGGCGCGCTGGCGATCGGCGCGGCGCTCGGTTGCATCGCGGTGATCGTGCGCCAGGAGATCGTGTTGCTGGTGATGGGCGGCGTGTTCGTGATGGAAACCGCCTCGGTGATGATCCAGGTGGCCAGCTACAAGCTCACCGGCAAGCGGGTGTTCCGCATGGCTCCCGTGCACCACCACTTCGAGCTGAAGGGCTGGCCCGAGCCGCGCGTGATCGTGCGCTTCTGGATCATCTCCGTCGTGCTCGTGCTGGTCGGTCTTGCCACGTTGAAGGTGCGCTGATGAAAGCCCGGGAGCAAGTCCATGTTTGACGCTGCCTCCCAGGCTCGTCGTCGCAATGGTCCGCGCGGGCATTTCGACCCGTGGCTGCTGGTTGCGCTGGTGGGGCTGGCCAGTCTCGGGGTGGTGATGGTGGCGTCCAGTTCGATCGCGGTGGCGGACAGCCAGGACCTGGGCGCGTTCTATTTCCTGCGCCGGCACCTGGTGTTCCTCGGCATCGGCATGGTCGCGGCCGGGCTGGCCATGCGCACGGAGCTGCGGCTGCTGGAGAAGTTCGCGTTTCCGCTGCTGGCACTGGCATTCGTGCTGCTGCTGGCGGTGTTCGTGCCGCACCTGGGCATGCGCATCAACGGCGCGCGGCGCTGGCTCAACCTGCTGGTGACCACGTTCCAGCCGGTGGAGGCGGTGAAGCTGATCCTGGTGATTTACATCGCCAGCTACCTGGTGCGCCACCGCGTCAACGTGGAGACCCGCTTCCTCGGCCTGATCAAGCCGATCGCCGTGGCCGGCATCATCGTGCTGCTGCTGCTGGCGCAGCCGGATTTCGGTTCGGCCACGCTGGTGATTGCGGTGACCATCGCCATGGTCTGGCTGGGCGGCGCACGACCGATCTTCCTGTTCCTGATGGGCTTGCCGCTGATGCCGCTGCTGTACATCGCGGCAACCGGCGAGAGCTACCGCATGAAGCGGCTGACCTCGTTCCTTGACCCGTGGAAGGACCCGTTCAACGACGGCTTCCAGCTGACCCAGTCGCTGATGGCGATCGGCCGCGGCGAGTGGGATGGCGTGGGCCTGGGTTCCAGCGTGCTGAAGCTTTCCTACCTGCCCGAGGCGCATACCGATTTCATCTTCGCGGTGATCGGCGAGGAGCTGGGCCTGGCCGGCGTGGTACTGGTGATCGGCCTGTTCGCGCTCGCCGTCTGGCGTGGGCTGCAGATGGGCCTGAAGGGAGTCGACGTGAACCAGCGCTTCGCCGGCTACGTGGCCTTCGGCGTATCGCTGATGCTGGCGATGCAGGCGATCGTGTCGGTGGGCGTGAACCTCGGCGCCTTGCCGACCAAGGGCCTGACCTTGCCGCTGATCAGCTATGGCGGCTCGTCGATGGTGCTCACCTGCGCCATGGCCGGCGTGCTGCTGCGCGCCACTTTCGAGATCAACCGCGCACTCGACGCCCGCCAGATGGCGACGCGCATGCCGGCAGCAGTCACCGCCGCCGATGCGAATGCCGCGGTGCTGCCGCGCGATGCGGAGGCCGCATGAACGCCGGAGCGCGGGAGTCGAGAATGGAGCAAGGCCGGCGCGCGCCGCAGCCTGCTTTTGCCGATTCGCGGCCGGTCCTGATCATGGCCGGCGGCACCGGCGGGCACATCTTCCCCGGGCTGGCGGTGGCCGAATGCCTGCGCGGGCAGGGCGTGCCGGTGGCGTGGCTGGGGGCGATCGGCGGCATGGAGACGCGGGTGGTGCCGGCACACGGAATCGAGTTGCACACCGTGGCGGTGGGCGGCTTGCGCGGCAAAGGCTGGAAGACCCGGTTGCTGGCCCCGCTGATGCTGCTGCGCGCGCTCGCCGCTTCGCTGGCGCTGCTGCGGCGGCTGCGTCCGCGCAGCGTGCTGTCGATGGGTGGTTACGTGGCCGGTCCCGGCGGGCTCGCCGCGTGGTTGCTGCGTCGACCGCTGCTGGTGCACGAACAGAATCGCGTGGCCGGCTTCACCAATCGAAAGCTGGCTACGCTGGCGCGCCGCGTGTTGGCCGGTTTCGCCGATGTGCTGCCGCAGGCGCAGTGGGTCGGCAATCCGGTGCGTGCGGCGATCGCTGCGCTGCCGCCACCGGCGCAACGCATGGCGGCCCGGTCAGGCGCATCGCGCTTGCTGGTATTGGGCGGCAGCCTCGGCGCGCGCGCGCTGAATCTCGCGCTGCCGCAGGCGCTGGCCCAACTCGACCCCGCGCAGCGGCCCGAGGTGTTGCACCAGTGCGGCAGTCGCGGCCTCGACGAGGCCCGCGCGGCGTATGCGCAGGCTGGCGTGGAAGCGCGCGTGGTGGCCTTCATCGACGACATGGCCGATGCCTACGGCTGGGCGGACCTCGCCGTATGCCGCGCCGGCGCGCTGACCCTGGCCGAGCTTTCCGCCGCGGGGCTGGGCGCGTTGCTGGTGCCGTTCCCGCATGCCGTGGACGACCACCAGACGCGCAACGCGGAAGTGCTGGCGGCGGTCGGCGCCGCCGAAATCATGCAGGAGAAGCAACTGGACATTCATCAACTGGCGCAGCGCCTGGCTGTGCTGCTCGGCGACCGGGTCGCCTTGCTGGCGATGGCCGAAGCGGCGCGCACGCTGGCCAAGCCCGATGCGGCGCAGGTGATCGCGCGCGCCTGCACGGAGGTGGCCGCATGAGCCGGCTCTCCGCCCAGCAGGACCCGATGAGCACGTTCCGCCGGGTGCATTTCATCGGCATCGGCGGCGTCGGCATGAGCGGCATTGCCGAGGTGCTGCACAACCTGGGTTACGCGGTGTCGGGTTCCGACCGCGCCGGCTCGGCCACGGTGCAGCGGCTGCAGCAGTTGGGCCTCACCGTGTACGTGGGCCACGCTGCGGAGAACGTGGTCGGCGCGGACGTGGTGGTCACCTCCAGCGCGATCAAACCGGACAATCCGGAGTTGGCCGCCGCGCTGGCCGCGCGCATTCCGGTGATCCCGCGTGCGGAGATGCTGGGCGAGCTGATGCGCTTCCGCCGCGGCATCGCCATCGCCGGCACGCACGGCAAGACCACTACCACCAGCCTCACCGCCAGCGTGCTGGCCGAGGCCGGCTACGACCCGACCTTCGTGATCGGCGGCCAGCTCAATGCTGCCGGCGCCAACGCGCGGCTCGGCACCGGCCAGTACCTGGTGGCCGAAGCGGACGAGTCGGACGGCTCGTTCCTGTTGCTGTCGCCGGTGATCGCCGCGATCACCAACATCGACGCCGATCACCTGGAGAACTACCACGGCGATTTCGCCGAGGTGAAGAAGGCGTTCGCCGATTTCCTGCACCGGCTGCCGTTCTACGGCCTGGCGGTGCTGTGCGTGGACGACCCGGAAGTGGCCGCGCTGGCCAGGGCCACCAATCGCCGCGTGATCCGCTACGGCATCGACAGCGCCGACGCCGACGTGCGCGCGCTGAACCTGCGCCAGCAGGGTTTCGAGATGCATTTCGACCTGCAGTTGCCCGATGGCGCAGCGGCCGTTCCGGTCACCCTGAACCTGCCCGGACGGCACAACGTGCTCAACGCGCTGGCCGCGGCCACGATCGGCTGGCAGCTTGGTGTCGAGGTGGCGGCCATCGCCGCCGCACTGAAGGGTTTCCAGGGCGTGGGCCGGCGCTTCCACCGGCGTGGCGAGCTCGCCATCGATGGCGGCCGCGTGCTGCTGGTCGACGACTACGGCCACCACCCGCGCGAGATCGCCGCGGTGTTTGCGGCGGTGCGCGGCGGCTGGCCGGAACGGCGCCTGGTGGTGGCGTTCCAGCCGCATCGCTACAGCCGCACGCGCGACCTGCTGGACGATTTCGCCAACGTGCTGGCCGATGCCGACGTGCTGGTGCTGACCGACGTGTACCCGGCCGGCGAAGCGCCGATCGCCGGTGCCGACGGCCGTGCGCTGGCGCGCGCGGTGCGTGCGCGCGGCAAGGTCGATCCGGTGCTGGTCGAACATCCGCGCGAGTTCCGCACCAGCCTGCCCAGGCTGCTGCGCGATGGCGACCTGTTGCTGCTGCTCGGCGCCGGCGACATCGGCGCGGCGGCGGTCGAGCTGGCGAACGCCGGCCAACTCAAGACGAAGGGGGCCGCATGATGGCCGCAATCACGAATCCCGGCACTCCGCACATCACCGACCCGGCGCAATTCGGTCGCGTGGCGGTGGTCATGGGCGGCAGCTCGGCCGAACGCGAGGTGTCGCTGGATTCCGGCCGCAACGTGCTGGCCGCACTGCGCGCGCGCGGCATCGACGCGCATGCGATCGACGGCATTCCCGCGCTGCTCGATGCCTTGCGTGCGGGCCACTTCGCGCGCGTGTTCAACATCCTGCACGGCCAGCACGGCGGCGGCGAGGATGGCGTGCTGCAGGGAGCGCTGGAATCGCTGCACGTGCCGTACACCGGTTCGGGCGTGCTCGGTTCGGCGTTGTCGATGGACAAGACGCGCTCCAAGCGCGTGTGGCAATCACTGGGCCTGTCCACGCCGACCTTCGCCGCGCTGCCGCGTGGCGCGGACGTGCTCGCCGCCGCGCGGCGGATCGGCTATCCGCTGATCGTCAAGCCCGCCTGCGAAGGCTCCAGCGTCGGCGTGACGCGGGTGTTCGCCGAGCAGGACCTGGCGGCGGCGGTCGAGCTGGCCGCGCGCTATCCGGGCGACCTGCTGATGGAAACCCTGATCGAGGGTGACGAGCTCACCGTCGCGATCCTCGGCCGCCAGGTGCTGCCGAGCATCCAGATCGTGCCCAAGGGTGCGTTCTACGACTACAACGCCAAGTACGTGGCCGAGGACACCCAGTATCTCTGCCCCGGCGCCGAAGGTGCGGCGGCGGACGAACTGGCGGCGCTGTCGCTGGCTGCGTTCGACGCGCTGGGCTGCGCCGGCTGGGGCCGCGTCGACGTGATGCGCGACCGCAACGGCCGTTACTGGCTGCTGGAAGTCAACACGGCGCCGGGCATGACCTCGCACTCGCTGGTCCCCAAGGCTGCCGCCGCCGCCGGCATCGACTACCAGGAACTGTGCTGGCGGGTGCTGGAGACGAGCTTCGCCCGGGATGCGGGATTAGGGATACGGGATTCGGCAAACGCCGGTTCTGTCCATTCCCGCGACTCCGAAGGAGACGCCCGGTGAAAGGAACCATCCGCCTCGCCGCCTGGTGCCTGGCCATCGCGCTGGTCGCGTTGCCGGTCGTCGGGCTGCTGCGCGGGTGGTTCGCCGCCGATCGCTGGCCGGTGACCCAGCTGACCGTGCAGGCGGAGTTCAAGCACGTCACCGCTGCCGAGATCCGCACGGCGGTGCTGCCGCGACTGGGCAAGGGTTTCTTCGCGCTGAATCTGGACGCGGTGCAGAAGGCCGTCGCCGCGTTGCCGTGGGTGGAGTCGGTGGAGGCGCGCAAGCGTTGGCCCGATACCTTGCAGCTGCGTATCTACGAGCGCCAGCCATTCGCGCGCTGGAACGACAAGCAGCTGATCAGCCGCCAAGGCCGCGTGTTCGACGCCCCCGGCGTAGAGCAGCTGACCGCCTTGCCCGGCCTGAGTGGTCCGGATGCGCGGCTGGCCGAGGTGGTGAGTTTCTACGCCGACGTCAGCAAGGCGTTTGCCGGCACTCATCTGCGCATCAATGGCGTGGCGCTGACCGAGCGCGGCAGCTGGAGCGTCACCACCGGCAGCGGCGCGCGCATCGTGATCGGCGACCGCGAGCAGGCTGGACGCCGGCTGCATCGCTTCCTCGACGTCTACCCGCAGCTGATCGCCGGCCACACCGACGGCTTCGTCTACGCCGATCTTCGCTACACCAACGGTTTTGCCGTGCGCTGGCCCGACGCGGCTGGCGCCCCGGCTGGAGGTTCACCCCGCTCATGACTGTCTCGCCATGAAAACGCGCAACGAAAAGCAGCTGGTCGTCGGACTGGACATCGGCACCTCCAAGGTGGTGGCGATCGTCGGCGAGTACGAACCGGGCGAGCCGATCACCGTGATCGGCATCGGCACCCACGTCTCGCGCGGCATGAAGCGCGGCTCGGTGGTGGACATCGAATCGACCGTGCACTCGATCCAGCGCGCGGTGGAGGAGGCCGAGCTGATGGCCGGCTGCGACATCCGCTCGGTCTACGCCTCGATCTCCGGCAGCCACCTGGAAACGCGCAACTCGCACGGCAATGCGGCCATCCGCGAGCGCGAAGTCACCGCCGCCGACCTGGAGCAGGTGCTGGAAGCTGCCAGCGCGGTGGCGATCCCGGCCGACCGCAAGGTGCTCTACAAGGAGTCGCAGGAATACCGCATCGACGGCCAGGACGGCATCCGCCGCCCGGTCGGCATGAGCGGTGTGCGGCTGGAGGCCAACGTGCATCTGGTCACCGGCGCGGCCGCCGCGGTGCAGAACATCTCCAAGTGCATCCAGCGCTGCGGGCTCACTGTCGACGAACTGGTGCCTTCCGCGCTGGCCAGCGCCAAGGCGGTGCTGACCGACGACGAGCGCGAGCTGGGCGTATGCCTGGTCGACATCGGTGCGGGCACTACCGACATCGCGATCTACACCCAGGGCTCGATCCGCCACACCGCCTCGCTGCCGGTCGGCGGCGACCAGGTCACCAGCGACATCGCCTACGGCGTGCACACGCCGACCGCGCACGCGGAGGAAATCAAGATCAAGTACGCCTGCGCACAGACCGGCCTGGCGCACGCGGAGGAAACCATCCAGGTGCCCAGCGTCGGCGATCGCCCGCCGCGCCGGCTCGCGCGGCAGTCGCTGGCGCAGTCGGTACAGGCGCGCTACGAGGAAATCTTCGAGATGGTGCAGGACCAGTTGCGCCGTTCCGGCTACGAGAGCCTGGTCGCCGCCGGCGTGGTGCTGACCGGGGGCGCCTCGAAGATGGAAGGCGCGCTGGAGTTGGCCGAGGAGATCTTCCACAAGATGGTGCGCATCGGCCTGCCGCAGCAGGTCGACGGCCTCGGCGAGGTGGTCTCCAGCCCGTTGCATGCCACCGGCGTGGGCCTGCTGCTGCATGGCGCGCGCGCCGGCGGCACGCGGGTCGGTGGGCCGGTCGGCGGCAGCATGGGCGGGATGGTCGACAAGCTGCGCGGCTGGTTGACCCGGAATTTCTAGCAAGCGGTTTTCGGGCGGCGGGAGCTGCCGCCCAGGGTGGAAGGAAATCCACCCACCACCATGGACCGACAGGAGTCGTCCCCCATGGTTAAAACGACAACAACTCTACGGAGGACGGGAAATGTTTGAACTGATCGATAAACTTGCACCCAATGCAGTCATCAAGGTGATCGGCGTGGGCGGCGGCGGCGGCAATGCCGTGGCGCACATGCTCAATGCCAACATCGAAGGCGTCGAGTTCGTGGTCGCCAATACCGATGCCCAGGCGATGACCAACTGCGGCTCGCGCACCCACCTGCAACTCGGCGGCAACGTGACCAAGGGCCTCGGCGCCGGCGCGAATCCCGAAGTCGGCCGCCAGGCTGCGCTGGAGGACCGCGAACGCATCGAGGCGATGCTCGAAGGCGCCGATATGGTGTTCATCACCGCCGGCATGGGCGGCGGCACCGGCACCGGCGCGGCGCCGGTGGTGGCGCAACTG
>NZ_MWIO01000024.1 GCF_004799035.1 Rhodanobacter lindaniclasticus | reverse complement strand
TAGTCCCCTGGCTGGCGCGCGAGCCAGCGCGCGTGCTCGACACGGAGATACAGCCCCCGGTCCCGGCCACGCCCCCACCGGCACCGCCGCAGCGTTCGCGCGATGGTTGACCGACCCGGCATGTATCCCTAAAATTGCGCGTTCTCGGCGGGCGATTAGCTCAGCGGTAGAGCACTGCCTTCACACGGCAGGTGTCGCAAGTTCGATCCTTGCATCGCCCACCAATGAATTCAACGACTTAGGCCACTCTCCGGGGTGGCCTTTTTCGTTGTACGGACGCTGATACGGAAACAGAAAAGAAAACGCCACCATCGCGGGTGGCGTTGCCCGGTCGTCGGTTCGCGCCTGACTTCCATTGTCGGCAACGCCTGACTCTCATCGGCGGATTGCCGGACTCGCGAGCGAGATCAGGATGCATGGCACCGAACGGCGCGTCTGTAGGGCAACGCCGTCCCCTCGTGTGCGGCACTATTCCACGGTCAGCATCTTTTCCTGAAACCGCTTGGAGAAATCCTCGATGGCCCGATTTATTGCAACCTCCCAGTTCTCCGGCTTCACGACTTGAAAGACGTTCGTGCCGTGTCCCGTAGCCTCGAACGATTGCACAGACGCCCCATCGCGGATCGTGACCTTAGTTGAAATATCGGCCACCATCTGTTGGCTGTAGGAAATAGCCCGAAGGAGACTGAAGGGCATTTCTACGCTAAACCGCGTGATGTCGATCTCAATACGGGGAACATCAGCGGTAGCGTCAGAGACAACTTTGTATCCCATGGTTCGCAACGCCTGGGTAACCATTTGGCGCCCCAAGCTCGCCACGGTCTCCTCGTCAAGATCAACCGCCGTGCCGTTGCCTCCGCGACCCACGCCACCAACATTGCGCGGCCGGTCGGAAGGGGCGAGCGCAAGGTTGTCCAACGGCGTGCGCGAATCGGTCACCGCCCGAATCACGATCGGCCTTCCATCGACAGGGTTGATGTGTGCCGTTGGCAGAGTCGGGTGGATCGTTTGGTGTTTGATTCCACACCCGGCGAGCAAAAGCACCGCACATGCGGCAAAAAGCCACTTCATATCGTTCCCCTATTTGTTGTTCCCGCATCGTAGCGGCGCGGTGTGCCCCCGCCGCAACGATAACTCCATAATGCAGCGGATTTACGGTTGTCGCATTCTCCACAATTGGCCGCCTTGCCGTGATTCGCTGGTCATCACTTCGCGCACCTTCGTTTCAATCATCTTGCCGAGTTGGCGAGCAGAATCCGCGTTGGTATCGCCAGTGGTGTCGGACTTGGAATTGCCGTTGCCGTCCACGGTGACGTTCGTATTGATGACGATGTCACCTTGCGCGCCCATCGACTTCACGCCGAGCTTGCCGTCACTGCCGCGAGACAGTGGCATGATGGCCTCGGGACCC
>NZ_MWIO01000023.1 GCF_004799035.1 Rhodanobacter lindaniclasticus | reverse complement strand
CGATCGCATGCATGCGATCGATCCATTCACGGTCTTCGGCCAGTTGCGGGTCGAAGTTGAAGCCGATGCGGCGTTCGACGAACGGCATGATGGCGGCGCCGAAACTGTAGAACAGCTCGAAATCGAACTCGGCCAGCAGGCAGCTCACGATGTCCTGCGCGCGCACGCCCTCGTTGGAATACGCGGAGTGGTCGATCGGGCGGTAACGTGGCAGTGCCGCATTGAAATGGCGATCGTGGCGCTTGTTCGCCGGCAGGGTTGCCCATGCTTCCTGCACCACGGTTTCCACGTCGGGCCACAACTGGTGGCCGTTGCGGCCGATGATGTCGGAGCTGAGCAGCACGCCGTGCGGGGACAGCGAACGGCGCAGCGACCTGCAGAAGGTCTCCAGATCGGTGACGTGGTGGAAGAACTGGTTGACGATGACGACGTCCTGTCCGGGCAGTTCGAACGGCAGGTTGCAGTCGCGTGCCTCGAACGTCAGCAGTGCCTCGACACCACGTTCCTGTGCCGCGGCCGCAGCATGGCGCATCAGCGCGGGATTGAAGTCCATGCAGGTGATGCGTACCGCGTTGCCTTCCGCCTGCAGTCGTGCGGCAAGTTCGATCTCCATGCCGCATGATCCGGTGCCGACGCTGAGCACGCGTGCCGGTGTGTTGGCGCCGGTCGCGCTGCGCCGGATGTGGTCGAGGAAGAAGCTTTCCGGCGAGTCGATGCCCAGCCGCTGCGCGTTCGGTGCCAGGAAGCGCCCCGACCAGTACTCGAAGATCGGCGGCAAGGTTTCGCCCTGGTATTGCGGAGTGACGCTGAACGCGATGCGCTCGGCCACGGCCAGCAGTCGACGGCGGGCCGGTGCGGGCAACGAACGCGCCAGCAACGCAATGGCGCGTTTGGCCGGCAGCCGGTGACGGTAGGCGAAACTCTTCAACGACATGGGGGCGATATCGGGGCTGCAAGTAGTGGGGACGGGACGCTGAAGCCGGGGAGCCGTCGCCGCCAGCCCCCGGTTTCCCGTTTCGTGGCGTTACAGCGTCTCCGCCGCAAAATCCGCCAGCCGCGACCGCTCGCCCCGGCGCAGGGTGACGTGGGCCGAGTGCTCCCATTGCTTGAAGCGGTCGACCGCATAGGTGAGGCCGGAGGTGGTCTCGGTGAGGTAGGGCGTGTCGATCTGTTCGACGTTGCCGAGGCAGACGATCTTGGTGCCGGGGCCGGCGCGGGTGATCAGGGTCTTCATCTGCTTCGGGGTGAGGTTCTGTGCTTCGTCGATGATCAGGTAACGCGACAGGAAGGTCCGCCCGCGCATGAAGTTCAGCGAGCGGATCTTGATGCGCGAGGCGAGCAGATCGTTGGTGGCCTGGCGGCCCCAGCTGCCGCCGTCTTCCGGATTGGCCAGCACTTCGAGGTTGTCGGTGAGCGCGCCCATCCACGGCGTCATCTTTTCCTCTTCGGTACCGGGCAGGAAGCCGATGTCCTCGCCGACCGAGACGGTGGCGCGGGTCATGATGATCTCGCGGTAGCGCTGCTGGTCCATCACCTGGGCCAGGCCGGCGGCCAGCGCCAGCAGGGTCTTGCCGGTACCGGCGTTGCCGAGCAGGGTGACGAAGTCGATGTCCGGATCCATCAGCGCGTTGAGCGCGAAGTTCTGCTCGCGGTTGCGCGCGCCGATGCCCCACACATGGTGGTTGGCGTGCGAGTGGTCGTCCAGCAGCATGAGCGTCGCGTGCTCGTCGTCCAGTTTCTGCACGCGCAGTTCGATCTCGTTGTCGCCGGGCAGGTAGAGGCACTCGTTGGGGTGCCAGACCTCGTCCTCGCGGCGATCGAGCTGGTAATAGGTGCGGCCGTGATCGGTCCACGAGTGCACTTCCGGATGCAGCTCCCAGAAATTCGCCGGCAGCTCGGTCGAGCCGGTATAGAGCAGGGAGAAATCGTCCAGCGCGCGGTCGTTCTCGTAATCCTCCGCGACCAGGCCGTTGATGCTGGCCTTGATGCGCAGGTTGATGTCCTTGGTGACCAGGATCACCTCGCGGTCCTGATTCTGGTTGCGCAGTTCGATCACTGCCGCAAGGATCTGGTTGTCGGCCTTGGCGTGACCGTTGCTGCTGGTGCGGTTCTGGAAATAGAGCCGGCCGGCGGAACCGCCGCGCTTGAGCTTGACGCCCTGCGGATTGGCCAGTTCCAGCCCTTCCGCCAGGTCGTGCTGCTTGCCGGCCTCGATCAGTTCGTTGAGGAAGCGGCTGGCCTGGCGACCGTTGCGCGAGACTTCCGAGGCACCTTTCTTCTTCTCGTCCAGCTCCTCCAGGACGGTCATCGGGATGAAGACGTCGTGTTCCTCGAAGCGGAACAGCGAGGTCGGGTCATGCAGCAGGACGTTGGTGTCGAGAGCGTAGATGCGCTTGCTTCCGGTCATGCGGAAGTGTCCTCGCTGGTGGGTGGGCAAAGCGGATGGCGACAAGTCATCGGGGCGAACGGCTCAGGCGGCGGGGATCGCGTCGAGCACGGCCTGGGCGTGGCCGGGGACTTTCACCCCGCGCCATTCGGCGGCGAGCTTGCCGTCGGGGTCGATCAGGAAGGTGCTGCGCACGATGCCGAGGTGGCGCTTGCCGTAGAGCACTTTCTCGTGGATCACGTCGAAGGCCTGGCACCAGGTTTCGTCGGCGTCGGATACCAGCGGAAAAGGCAGTTCCTGCTTCGCGGCGAAGTTGGCGTGCGATTTCGGCGAATCGCGCGACACGCCGATGACCTGCGCGAGACGCTGGCGGAACTTCGCGTTCAGGTCGCGGAAGTCCCTGGCCTCGTTGGTGCAGCCGGGGGTCGAATCCTTCGGATAGAAGTACACCACCAGCCATTGGCCGCGGTAGTCGGAGAGCTTCAGTTCGTTGCCGTCGCCGGTGATGCCTTTCAGTGCGGGAAGTTTCTTGCCGATCACGGGCATGGGGAGTCCTGCACGGCATGCGCGGCCGTGCTTGCGGTGGGTTGGAAGGGAGGCGTGGCGTGGACGACGACAGTGCGGCGGCGAGGCGTCCGGGCAGGCCGGAACCGGCTGGCGTGAATCGACTCGCGGTTCTGCAATGCTGACATCCTCCGGCAGGGCCACGGCCACAGACTAGCGCGCCCGGGGTGGCGGATGACAGGTCTTGTCAGGGCAACGCGTTCGCGCGATGCTCGGCGGACGGCAACACTTCAGAACTTCACCGGATCCATGATCGCGTCGAGGTTCATGCCGTCGCACAGTTCCAGGAAATCGTCGCGCAAGGCGGCGATGTGGATGTCCGCCGGGATGCCGATGGTGAACTGGGCCTGGAACATTTCCGCACCGGTCTGCATGGCGCGATAGCGGGTGGAGTTGAGCTGCTCCACGCTGATCTCGTGCTGGGCGAAGAACTCCACGATGCGGGCCACGATGCCGGGGCGATCGGCCGCCACCACTTCCACAAGGTAAGGCAACTGCGCGCTGTTGCCGCGCTGGCCGGTGCGGTAGTGCACCAGGCGCAGGCTTTCGTCACGAGCCAGCTTGGTCAGCGCGGTTTCCAGCTTGGCCAGCGCGTCCCACGCGCCACTGGCCAGCAGCATCAGCGAAACCTCGGTGCCGATGGTGGAGACGCGCGACTCGGAAAGATTGCATCCGGCGTCGGCAATGCGGCGGGCCAGCGCCAGCAGCGGCGACTTGTCGGCCGGGGTGAGCGCCTGGATCAGCAACTGGCTGTCGCCAGTCGTGCGTCCGGCCGCATGCGAGGCAGTGGAGGAAGATTTCAAGGAGATCCACCTGTGGGCAGCATTCCGCCCGATGCGGAAGCATCAGGTTACTCCCACCGAGCTTACTTGCCCGTCTTGCGAAGCGGCAAGTAACATGCAGGGCTTGCCGTTGCAGCGGAATCGATACGTGGACATTCGTGGAAGCATCTGTGCGCTGGTCACGCCGTTCGCGGCCGATGACAGCCTCGACCTGGCGGCATTCGGCCGTCTGATCGAGCAGCAGATCGCCGGTGGCACCCAGGCGCTGGTGGTGGCCGGTTCGACCGGCGAGGCGCACATGCTGGAAGCGGATGAATTCGATCGCCTGCTGACGTTCGCGCTCGAGCGCGTCGCCGGTCGTGTGCCGGTGATTGCCGGTACCGGCGAAGCCGGCACCGCGAAGACCATCGCCACCACGCGTCGCGCGCAGGCGCTGGGCGTGGATGCGGCGCTGGTGGTGGTGCCGTACTACGTGCGTCCGACGCAGGAAGGCCTGCGGCAGCATTTCACGGCCGTCGCCGACGCCGGCGGCTTGCCCGTGCTGCTCTACAACGTGCCCGGGCGCACCGGTTGCGACCTGCTGCCGGAGACCGTGGCACGCCTGCGTGAACACCCGGCGATCATCGGCATCAAGGAAGCTCGGGGCGATGCGCAACGGATCGCGGCGCTGGCGGAACTTGCGCGCGCGGATTTCGTCTATCTGTCCGGCGATGACGCCAGCGCCGGTTCGGCGATGCTTGCCGGGGCTGTCGGCACCGTCTCGGTGGTGGCCAACCTGGCACCACGACCGTTCCGGGCATTGTGCGATGCCGCCACGGCGGGCGACGAGGCAGCCACGGCACGGTGCCGGGACGTGCTGGAGCCCCTGTTGCGCGCGCTGGACTGCGCACCCAACCCGATCGCGGTCAAGGCCGGACTGCCGCCGCTGGGGCTGGGCTCGGCCCGGCCGCGGTTGCCGCTGGTGGAACTGCCCGATGGTCCGGATCGCGCCCGCTTGCACCAGGCGCTGTCCAGTCTGTCATCCTAGACACCTGTGCCCGCTGATCCGGGCCTGGCTCACTCACGGAATCCGATTCGATGAAGAAAACCTCGCTCCTCGTGGCCTTGCCGGCCATTGCGCTCAGCGGCCTGCTGCTCTCCGGTTGCGGCATGTTCCGTTCGCACAGCGCCTGGCAGAAAGCCCGGCAGGAGGCGCCGCTGGAGATTCCGCCCAGCATGGATCGTCCCTCCACCAGCGACGCCCTGGTGATCCCGCCGCCGGGCGCGAACCTGCCGACCGCGGACGGCGCGACTGCCTCCGTGGCGGGTGTGCCGGGCCAGGCCGGGCAGATCTCCGACGGCTTCGTGCACGAAGGCACGGTCGACAGCGTGTACCAGCAGGTGGGCAAGGTGCTGGCCGACGGCAAGGCAGGCGAGCTGGTCAGCCACGACGACGCCACGCACTCCTACGTGGTCAGCGTGACCGCGGCGGCCGCCAGCAAGCGCGGTTTCTTCTCGCGGTTGTTCGGTCGGCACCGCGACGACTCCGCCAGCACTGCTGATGGCGGCACGCACCAGGTGCAGGTCAACGTGGAGAGCCGTGGCGACGCCGGCAGCGAGATCCGTGCGCAGAGCGATTCGCTGGGCGCAGTGGCCAAGGTGATCGACCGGCTGAAGTCGAAGCTGGATTGATCGCCCGCGACACGCATGCGAAAACGCCGCCCCGGGGCGGCGTTTTCGTTTCAGCGGAAGACCGGTTCAGCGCTCGAGCAGCGCCAGCTTGTCCGGCTTGCCTTCCCAGTCGCCGGCGTCGGCGGGGGCGTCCTTGCGTTCGGTGATCACAGGCCAGCTCTTGGCCAGCTCGGCGTTGAGCGCCACCAGCGCCTCCTGTCCCGCCGGCACGTCGTCCTCGGGGTAGATCGCGTTGATCGGGCACTCGGGCTCGCACAGGGTGCAGTCGATGCATTCGTCCGGATCGATCACCAGGAAGTTCGGGCCTTCGTGGAAGGCGTCCACCGGGCACACCTCGACGCAATCGGTGTACTTGCACTTGATGCAGTTGTCGATGACGACGAAAGTCATGAAGTCAACTCGGCTGTAGGAAGGGGCAGATGGAACGCTCTTCTGAAAAACGACGCAGATCCACGGCAAAGTACACCGAAGGGCTCTCGCGGGGTTCGGCGGAGGGCTCTTTTGAAAAGTGCGGCCATGGATGGCCGCGTTTGATCCGGCCGAAGGCTCGGAACTCCCTGCTGTCCGGATGTTCCCGGACAACCGCGATCGGGGATGATCGCACAGGTGACAGACAGTGCGGCCATGGATGGCCGCTTTTGATCTGGCCAATGCCCAGCAACCACAGGCTGCCGGGGCCTTTCCAGACAATGGCGATCATGGATGATCGCACAGGTAACTGGCGCTCCCTACGAGACTCGAACTCGTGTTCCCGCCTTGAGAGGGCGGTGTCCTGGGCCACTAGACGAAGGGAGCGTTGTGCGGCGAAGCGCGCTAGTATAGCGGAATTGCTTCAGACGGCAACGCCCGATCGACGCGCGTCGAAGCTCGCCGCGCAGGTGCGCAGATCGCCGTCCTGCCGCGACTATTGTTGATGCTCGGCATCGTGAACTTGGCAAGCACGGGGCGCCTGCGTCCCGCAAGGATTCCAACCGCTTGAACCCCACACCAGGCACCGATTCCACCCCCGCGCTGCGGATCATCCCGCGCGACCAGCACATCATTTCGCGGGCGAACATCAGCAAGGCCGCGTTGCGCGTGCTGTACCGGCTGCACGATGCCGGCTACGCCGCCTACCTCGTCGGCGGTGCGGTGCGCGACCTGCTGCTGGGTCTGCGACCGAAGGACTTCGACGTGGCCACCGACGCCACGCCCGATGAGGTCAAGAAACTGTTCCGCAACTGCCGCCTGATCGGCCGCCGCTTCCGGCTCGCCCATGTGGTGTTCGGTCCGGAGATCATCGAGGTGGCCACCTTCCGCGGCACCGGCGAGGAAGGCGGCGAGGGCGACCGCCACATCATCGACGGCCGCATCGTGCGCGACAATATCTGGGGCACCATCGAGGAGGACGCGCTGCGCCGCGATTTCCGCGTCAATGCCCTGTATTACGACATCAGCGATTTCTCCGTGCGCGACTACGTCGGCGGCATGCAGGACCTGCACGATCGCGTGCTGCGCCTGATCGGCGACCCCGAGGTGCGTTACCACGAAGACCCGGTGCGCATGCTGCGTGCCGCGCGGCTGGCGGGCAAGCTCGACATGCGCATCGACGCTGCCGCGGCGGCGCCTTTCGAATCGCTGGGGCCGCTGCTGGCCGACGCTGCGCCGGCGCGGCTGTTCGACGAATCGCTGAAGATGTTCCTGGCCGGCAACGGCTTGAAGAGCTTCCGCATGCTGGAGCAGTGCGGCCTGCTGAAGTTCCTGTTCCCGGCCACGGCGCGCGCGCTCAAGCGCGGCGATGCGGCGTTGCGCTCGCTGGTGGAGCAGGGCCTGGCCAACACCGACGCGCGCATCAGGGAGGGCAAGTCCGTCACTCCCGCGTTCCTGTTCGCCGTGCTGTTGTGGGGCGAAGTGCGCGACGAGGCGCGTCTCGGCATCGAGCGCGGCCTGGACGGCCCGGAAGCCTGGTCGCGCGCGGCCGCCAAGGTGGTCGGTGAACAATGCCAGCGGGTGGCGATCCCGCGGCGTTTCACCTTCACCATGGAAGAGATCTGGTCGCTGCAGCCGCGCTTCGAGCAGGTGCAGCGCAAGCGGGTGTTCCGCCTGATGGCGCATCCGCGCTTTCGCGCGGCATTCGACTTCCTGCTGCTGCGCGCCGACGAATCGCCGGCGATGCGCGAGCTGGGCCAGTGGTGGGCGCATGCACAGCGCCTGCCGCAGGACGTGCTGGCTGCGGCCTTGCCGGTGCTCAGCGGCGCGGCGGCGGCAGAGGCAGCTCCCGCGCCGGCGGTACGCAAGCCGCCGCGTCCGCGCCGGCGTCGGCGCAAGCGCAGCGACAGTCCGGCCCCCGAATGACCCTGGCCTACGTGGCGCTGGGCAGCAATCTGGGCGAACCGAGCCAGCAGGTGCTCGATGCGTTCGCCGCGCTGGCCGAGCTGCCCGGCACCCGCGTGCTGCAGCGTTCGCCGCTTTATCGCACGCCGCCCTGGGGCGTGCTCGACCAGCCGCCCTTCATCAATGCCGTGGCCGAGCTGGAGACGACGCTGTCGCCCGAGGCGCTGCTGCAGCACCTGCTGGCGATCGAGCAGCGCGCCGGTCGCGTCCGCGCCGAACGCAACGGGCCGCGCACGCTCGACCTGGATCTGCTGCATGTCGAAGGCATGCGTCGCGCCGATCCGTCATTGACCCTGCCGCACCCGCGGCTGGCTGAGCGCGCTTTCGTGCTGTTGCCGCTGAACGACGTCGCGCCGGATCTGCATCTGTCCGGCCAGGGGCGCGTGGCCGAGCTGCTGGCGCGGGTCGATCCGGCCGGTTGCGAACGGCTGCTTGCGCCATAATCGGCAGTCACCCTCGCCGACCAGGAAAGCCCGTGTACGTGCAGAACGCCAATCTCCCCGACCGCAAGCCGGTGACCGTGCCGGGCCTGCGCGCGATGAAGGCGCAAGGCCAGCGCATCACCATGCTGACGGCCTACGACGCCAGCTTCGCCTGGCAGCTGGAAGCGGCTGGCATCGACGTGGCGCTGGTCGGCGATTCGCTCGGCATGGTGGTGCAGGGACATGCCAGCACCTTGCCGGTGACGCTCGACCAGATGGTCTATCACACCGCCGCAGTGGCGCGCGGCCTGTCGGCCACCCTGCTGGTGGCCGACCTGCCGTTCATGGCCGATCGCGACGTTGCCCACGTGCTGGCCGCCGGTGCCCGGCTGGTCGGCGAGGCGGGTGCGGCGATGGTGAAGATCGAAGGCGCCGCCGCGCACGTGCTGGAGGGCATCGCGGCATTGACGGCGCGGGCCATGCCGGTATGTGCGCACCTGGGGCTGACCCCGCAGTCCGTGCACCGTTTCGGCGGTTTCCGCATCCAGGGGCGCGAGCAGGCCGCAGCGGATCAGCTGGTGACGGACGCGCTGGCGGTGCAGGCGGCGGGCGCGCAACTGCTGGTGATGGAAGGTGTGCCGGTCGAACTGGGTCGGCGCGTGACGGCGGCGGTGGAGATCCCGGTGATCGGTATCGGTGCCGGCCCGCATTGCGATGGCCAGGTGCTGGTGCTCCACGACATGCTCGGCGTCACGCCCGGCAAACGCCCCAAATTCAGCAAGGATTTCCTCGCCGGCCGCGATTCTGTGGCAGCGGCGATCCGCGCCTATGCGGACGACGTGCGCAGCGGCGCCTTTCCGGCACCGGAACATTGTTTCAACTGAGCTGACGAGTCTTCGCCATGCAAACGGTCCAGGATGCCCCGGCGCTGCGCGCCGCGATTCGCGGCTGGCGCAGCAAGGGCCAGACGGTCGGCTTCGTGCCGACCATGGGCAACCTCCACGCCGGCCATCAGTCGCTGGTGCGGCTGGCGCGCGCGCGCGCCGATCGCGTGGTCGCCAGCGTGTTCGTCAATCCCACCCAGTTTGGCCCCAACGAGGATTTCGAGCGCTACCCGCGCACGCTGGTGCACGACCAGGCGGCGCTGGCCGACGAGGGCTGCGACCTGCTGTTCGCGCCGGAGGTCGCCACGATCTATCCGTACGGCGCCGAGCTCAGCGTGAGCCTGCGGGTGCCGCAGATCACCGCCACGCTGGAAGGGGCGCACCGGCCCGGTCATTTTGATGGCGTGGCCACCGTGGTGTGCAAGCTGTTCAACCTGGTCAATCCGGACCTGGCCGTGTTCGGGCAGAAGGATTTCCAGCAGCTCAAGGTAATCGAGCGAATGGTGCGCGACCTGTCGTTGCCGGTGAAGGTGATCGCCGCGCCCATCCTGCGTGCCGACGACGGGCTGGCCCTGAGTTCGCGCAACCAGTACCTCTCGCCGCAGGAGCGCGCGCGGGCGCCGCTGATCCACGATACCTTGCTGAAAATGCGCGAATTGCTCGGCCAGGGTCACCCCTGGCGCGCCGTGGAGCAGGTGGCCGAGGCCCAGCTGACCCGCGCCGGATTCGCGCCCGATTACGCGGCGATCCGCCGGGCCGAGGATCTCGCCGAGCCGGAGGAGGGCCAGCGCGAAGGGCTGGTGGCGCTGATCGCGGCGCGTCTGGGCGATACCCGCCTGATCGACAACTTGTTGCTGGACTGACCCGCCTACATGTATCGCCCACGGACCGTTGATGTTGCAGCGCAGCGCCATCGGTTCGATAATCGATGACTTTGCGGATCGCTGCAGGAACTTCGTCATGCACCTGAACATGCTCAAGGCCAAGATCCACCGGGCCACGGTGACCCACGCCGAGCTGCACTATGAGGGTTCCATCGCGATCGACGGCTTGTTGCTGGATGCCTCCGGCATCCGCGAGTACGAGCAGATCCACGCGTGGAACGTCAACAACGGCAAGCGCTTCGTCACCTACGCGCTGCGCGCCGAGGAAGGCTCGGGCATCATCTCGGTGAACGGCAGCGCCGCGCATCGGGCCAAGCCCGGCGACATCGTGATCATCGCCGCCTTCGCCCAGTTGAACGAGGCGGAGCTGGAGAAGTTCCAACCCACCTGCGTGTACATCGCCGCCGGTGAAGGCAACCACATCAGCCACACCAATCGTTCGATCCCCAAGCAGATGGCTGCTGCCTGACGATTCCCCCGGGACCTCGCGGCACCTGTCGCCGCTTGCGCTGAGTTGACACCGCGCCGCCTCGTGGCGGCGCGGTCGCGCCCACGTCTCCTTTTCCAGGCCGAACTGCCCAGTCGGGCCGTTTTTCCGCGTTGACATACTGTGTGATGCTATGTAGAGTGCGCAAAACACTACGGTGCCATGCATGGCTGATCCCCTCGACAACCCGTTGCCCAAGCTGGAGCTGGAGCTGCGCCGTGGCGTGCTGGTCATTGCCGTGCTGTCGCAGTTGCGCGAGGTGCAATACGGCTATTCGTTGCGCCAGGCACTGGCCCGGCGCGGCATGCCGATCGAGGAGGGCACGCTTTATCCCCTGCTGCGGCGACTGGAGAAACAGGGCGTGCTGGCCTCGGAGTGGCGAATCGAGGATGGCCCGCCGCGGCGCTATTACCGTTTGAACGACGCGGGCGAGGCGTTGCTCGCCGAACTGACGGCCTCCTGGCGCGCCCTCGTCGGGACCATGGCCGGCCTGCTGGAAGGAAGCGCTCCATGAATCCGAACGACGTGATCCAGACCTATGTGGCTGAAGTGATGCGCCGCTTGCCCGGCCGGGAGCGCCGGGAGATCGGCCTGGAGCTGCATGGCCTGCTGGGCGAGATGCTGGCTGACCGGGCGGAATCGGCCGGCACGCCGGCCGACGACGCCATGGTGCTGGCGATGCTGCGGGAGTTCGGCACGCCTGCCCAAGTGGCCGAGCGCTACCACCCCGCGGGCACGGTCATCATCCCGGCGGTGCAGACGCGCTCGTTCGCCCTGTTCGCCTTCGGCGGAGTGGCCCTGCAGTGGGCGCTGACCCTGCCGCGGGTGTTCGGCGGCGGGCAGCCCCTGGTGGCGTGGTGGTTCAGTGCGGGCCTGGGAGCGTTGTGGTGGCCCGGCCTGATGGTGATGTCGGCGCTGGTCGCGGCGCTGGTGCGGACCCGCGGCTGGCAGCCGGCGTGGCGGCCGCGCATGGTCGATCCGGATCGGGTCAATCGGCCGGTCATGCTGTTCGGGCTGGTGTGGTTCGCGCTCGGCGTGGCCCTGATGGTCAGCCTGCCGTGGATCGCGCCGATGCTGCCCGGCCCGCTGCCGCAGGTGTTCGCCTTCGACGACGGCTTCCTGTCCCGGCGCGCCTGGCCAGTGCTGCTGCTGTGGAGCGGCACGTTTGCGCTGCAGTTGGCGGCGTATGTGCAAGGGCGCTGGTCAACCTTGACGCTGCGGCTGAGCATGCTCTTCAGCCTCGCCTGGGTGGCGTTGCTGGTCTGGTGGATTGCCGTCGGCGGGATGTTCCAGGCCCGGGCCACCGACGATGGCGCGCGCGGGGCATTGGGCCTGGTCGTGCTGATCATCGTGATCGACCTGGCGTATCGGATCTATCGTGCGCGACCGTCGATGCGCCGGTTTCCGGCCACCGGTTGAGCCGAGGGGCTCAACCGCCGCGCCGCTTCCTGGCGGCTTGCTGCGCCTGCGCCCAGGCGACGTGTTCGCGCACCAGCGGTGAGGCATCATCGGCGCGGCCGGCAAGGGCGGCGTCGATGGCGTCGCCGGGCGGCGCATTGCCCAGTGCCACGGCGATGTTGCGCAGCCAGCCTTCGTAGCCGGTGCGGCGGATCGCCATGCCTTCGGTGCGCTTGAGAAACTCCTCCTCGCTCCAGCCGAACAGCTCGACCAGCTTTGCGCCGTCCAGACTGTGCCGCGGCGCGAAGTCCGCTTCGGTGGCGACTTGCGCGAACTTGTTCCACGGGCAGACCAGCTGGCAGTCGTCGCAGCCGAAGATGCGGTTGCCCATCGGCGCACGCAGCTCTTCGGGAATGCTGCCCTTGAGCTCGATCGTGAGATACGAAATGCAGCGTTTGGCGTCGAGCTGGTACGGCCCGGTGATCGCCTGGGTCGGGCACACCTCGATGCAGCGCGTGCAGGTGCCGCAGTGCGCGCTGGCCGGCGGGTCTACCGGCAGCGGCAGATCGGTGTACAGCTCGCCGAGGAAAAAGTACGAGCCGGCGTGGCGGTTGATCAGCACGGTGTGCTTGCCGATCCAGCCCAGTCCGGAGTTGCGCGCCAGCGCCTTCTCCATCACCGGTGCGGAATCGACATAGGCGCGATGGCCGAACTCGCCCACCACGGCGCGGATGCGCTCGGCCAGTTTCTGCAGGCGGTTGCGCATCAGCTTGTGGTAGTCGCGGCCCAGCGCGTAACGCGAGACGTAGCCGGCTTCGCCGTCGCCGAGCACGTCCCAGGCGTTGGCGGTGCCGGGCGGGGTGTAATCCATGCGCACCGAGATGACGCGTTGCGTGCCCGGTTCCAGTTCGGCCGGGCGGGTGCGCTTGGTCCCGTGTCGCGCCATGTACTCCATCTCGCCGTGCCGGCCGGCATCGAGCCAGTGCTGCAGATGCTGCTCGTCCTCGGCGAGGTCGACGCCGCTGATGCCGGTGTCGGCAAAGCCCAGTTCGCGCGCCCAGCGCTTGATGTCGCGGGCGAGTGCAGCGTAGTCGGGAGGAGCGGAAAGGGATGGCACGGACATCCGCATAGTCTAGTCGCACCCCTATAATTCGCCGCATGTCCGCACCTTCGCCCCGCGACCTGTACACCGTCGACGACATGCGTCGGATCGATCGCGCTGCGCTGGATGCGCTGGGCATCTCCGGCAGCGAGTTGATGCGCCGCGCCGCCAGCGACGCGTTGCGCAGCCTGCACCGGCGCTGGCCGCAGGCGCGCAGGCTTCGCGTGCATTGCGGACCGGGCAACAACGGCGGCGACGGATTCCTGCTTGGCGTGCTGGCGCGCGAAGCCGGCTTGCAGGTCGACGTGGTGGCGTTGGCCGACACATCGAGTGGCGACGCCGCGTCGGCGCGCGCGGCATGGGTGGATGCCGGCGGCGCGGTGCATGCCGTCGATGCCCTGCACGAACTGCCGGAGCCTGACGTGCAGGTGGATGCGCTGTACGGCATCGGCTTGAACCGTGCGCCCGAGCCGACTGCCGCCGCGCTGATCGAACGCATCAACGGTGCCGGCGTCCCCGTGCTGGCGCTCGACGTGCCGTCCGGGCTGGATGCCGACAGCGGGCATTGCCCCGGTGCCGTGATCCGCGCGGATCTCACGGTTACCTTCATCGCCGACAAGCGCGGCCTGCACACCGGTCGCGCGGCCGACTGCACAGGCGTGCTGGAGCTGGCGACGCTGGGCGTGCCGGCCGATGCGTTCGCGCAGGTGGCACCGGACGCGCATCTGCTCGTTGCCGACAGCCTGCCGCCGCGCCGTCGTCATGCCAACAAGGGCAACTATGGCCATGTGCTGGTGATCGGTGGGGGCAAGGGCATGGCCGGCGCCGTGCACCTGGCCGGCGAGGCAGCACTGCGCGCCGGTGCCGGTCTGGTCAGCGTCGCCACGCGCGTCGAACACGTGGGCGCGCTCAACGCGGCGCGACCGGAGTTGATGGCGCACGGGGTGGATGGCCCGCAGACGCTGCAGCCCCTGCTGGAGCGTGCCGACACGCTGGCGCTCGGGCCCGGGCTCGGTCAGTCCGCGTGGTCGCATGCGCTGTGGCTGACCGCGCTGGACTCCCGCAAGCCGCTGGTGCTCGACGCCGACGGCCTCAACCTGCTGGCGAAGGAACCGCGGCGCTTCACCGCCCCGGCCGTGCTGACGCCGCATCCGGGCGAGGCGGCGCGATTGCTCGGCCGTTCCGTGGGGGCGGTCGAGCGCGACCGTTTTGCGGCCGCGCGCGAGCTGGCCGTGCGGTTCGATGCCGTCGTGGTGCTGAAGGGCGCCGGCAGCCTGGTGGCCGATCCGAATGGACGTCTGGACGTCTGTCCGTGGGGCAACCCCGGCATGGCATCCGGCGGCATGGGCGACCTGCTCACCGGCATCGTCGCGGCGCTGCTCGCGCAGGGTTGCGATGCCTGGCGGGCGGCGCGCCTCGGCGTCGGCCTGCACGCTCGGGCCGGCGACCTTGCCGCATGCGAGGGGGAGCGCGGCTTGCTGGCCAGTGACCTGCTGCTGCCGCTGCGGCGGCTCGGCAACGCCGTTCCCTGCGAAACCGACGAATGAACGAGACCATGCCCATCGAGTTTTCCCGCGACTTGCCCGACGAGGCCGCGACCGCGGCGCTGGCGCAGCGCGTGGCCGATGTGCTGGATCACGGCCTGGTGGTCTACCTGCATGGCCCGCTCGGTGCCGGCAAGACCAGTTTTGCGCGGGCCCTGCTGCTGGCGCTGGGTGTGGGCGAGCGGGTCAAGAGCCCGACCTACAGCCTGGTCGAGGGCTATGCGACCGCACAGCGGCCGGCCTGGCATCTCGACCTGTACCGCATCGCCGACCCCGCCGAGCTGGAGTGGCTGGGCCTGGACGCGCTGGCCGACCCGGCCGCGCTGGTGCTGGTGGAGTGGCCCGAACGCGGTGTCGGCGCCTTGCCGGCGGCGGATCTCCACGTCCACCTCGATTACGCCGGGCCCGGTCGTCGGGCCGTGCTGCGCGCCGGCACCGTGCGTGGCGACGAATTGCTCTCGCGCCTGTCCTGATGGCCTAAGTATTGATTCCCGCTTGTATTTTCCTCCTTGCTTGATGGGGCGAGGATCTGTTCGAAATGTGGCGCTTGCGGCCGATAACTTGATATCTCTTGATGAATACACCGCAGGTCACGGATATTAAAAGGAAAACACGCTTGCATTCGCCTGGCGACTGCGTTTCAATGCGGCCCATGCGGGGTTATCTGAACAAGCTGGCCGGTTGGGGCGTCGCGGCGATGCTGGCGGCGCTGCTGCCGTGCGCCGCCCAAGCGGCCCAGATCAAGGACGCCCGCGTCTGGGCGGGGCCGCAATACACCCGCGTGGTGCTCGATGCCGACGGTCCGCTGCACTACACGATCGCGCAGAAGGATGGCCGGATCGTGGTAGATCTGCGCGACAGCCAGGCCGTGGGCGGCTTCTCCGCCCCGACGGCGCAAGGCTTGTTTCGCGGCATCAGCCATGCGCGCCGCGGCGACGACCTGCAACTGATCGCCGCGGTCGATCCCGCCAGCACGCTCAAGAGTTTCGTGCTCAAGCCCACCGCGAACGACAATTACCGGCTGGTGCTGGATCTGTATCCGGCCAGCGCGCCGAGCGCCAAGGCGCCCACTGCCAGCGCGCCGATCCCGACCGTCACCTACAGCAACCCCACGCACAGCCGCCGGGTCGCCGCCGAGCAGGCTGCGGCGATGCTCAACGGACAGCGTGCCGTGGTGGTGGCGATCGACGCCGGCCATGGCGGCAAGGATCCAGGCTCGCACGGCCCGGCCGGTACCCAGGAGAAGAACGTCACCCTGGCGGTGGCGCGCGACCTGGCGAAGGAGATCAATCGCCAGCCCGGCATGAAGGCGGTGCTCACCCGCGACAGCGACATCTTCATTCCGCTCAAGCGCCGTTACGAAATCGCGCGCGAGCACAACGCCGACCTGTTCGTGTCGATCCACGCCGACGCCTTCACCAGCGACGACGCCCGCGGCTCGTCGGTGTGGGTGCTGTCGCCACGCGGCAAGACCAGCATGGCCGCGCGCTGGCTTGCCGACAAGGAAAACCGTGCCGACCTGATTGGCGGCATCAGCCTGGACGACAAGGACGATGGCCTGGCCAAGGTGCTGCTGGACCTGCAGCAGGGCTGGGCGATCCAGGCCAGCGACGAGGTGGCGGGCAACGTGCTGCGCGCGCTGGCCAAGCTCGGTCCGACCCATCGCGGCCATGTCGAACGCGCCAACTTCGTGGTGCTGCGTTCGCCCGATGTGCCCTCGATCCTGGTGGAGACGGCCTTCATCAGCAACCCGGCGGAAGAGCGCAAGCTGCGCGACCCGTCGCACCAGAAACTGCTGGCCAACGCGGTGATGTCCGGCGTCAGGAATTATTTTGAATCGACGCCGCCGCCGGGCACCTGGTTTGCCGCGCAGGCGGCCAAGCGCCGCGACGTGCGCGTGGCGGCCGTCGACACCCCCGCCGGCAGCGCCATCAAGTCGGCCGGTGACGCCGCGGACAAGCACAGGGTCACCCGCGGCGAGAGCCTCAGCGGCATCGCGCAGCAATACGGCATCAGCGTAGGCGCGCTCAAGACCGCCAACCAGATCCGCAGCAACATCGTGCAGGCCGGCGCGGTGCTGACGATTCCGTCCGGCTGATCCGTCTTCCGACGGCGGGCTGCTAAAGTCCGCGGATGGCCAACATCCGCGCGCTTCCTCCCGAACTCATCAACCAGATCGCCGCCGGCGAGGTCATCGAGCGGCCTTCCTCGGTGGTCAAGGAGCTGGTCGAGAACAGCCTCGACGCCGGCGCCACGCGCATCGAGGTGGACATCGAGGCCGGCGGCGCGCGGTTGATCCGCGTGCGTGACGACGGCGGCGGCATCGCGCTGGACGACCTGCCGCTGGCAGTGGCCTCGCATGCCACCAGCAAGATCGGCAGTTTCGACGACCTCGAACACGTCGCCAGCATGGGTTTTCGCGGCGAGGCGCTGGCCTCGGTGTCGTCCGTGTCGCGCTTCGCGCTGGTCTCGCGCACCGCCGGCCAGGAGGCTGCCTTCCGCATCGAGGTCGATGGCGGCCGGTTGCAGGCGGCACGCCCGGCGCAGCACCCGCCGGGCACCAGCGTGGAAGTGCGCGACCTGTTCTACAACGTGCCGGCGCGCAAGAAATTCATGCGCGCCGAACGCACCGAATTCGCGCACATCGACGACCTGCTGAAATCGCTGTCGCTGGCGCGCAGTTCGGTGGAGTTCCGGCTCAGCCACAACGGCAAGCCGGTGCGCGTGTGGAAGGCGGCGCGCGACGAACAGGCCGTGCTGCAGCGCGTGGCCGAAGTGCTCGGCGCGGAGTTCCCGCAACGCAGCCTGCGCGTCGAGCACGCCGCCGCTGGCTTGCAGTTGTCCGGCTGGGTCGGCTTGCCCACCGCGTCGCGGGCGCAGGCCGACGCGCAGTATTTCTACGTCAACGGGCGCCTGGTGCGCGATCGCATCGTCGCCCACGCCGTGCGCCAGGCGTATGCCGACGTGCTGTTCCACGGTCGTCACGCCGCCTTCGTGCTGTACCTCGAACTCGACCCGGCAGGCGTCGACGTGAACGTGCACCCGGCCAAGCACGAGGTGCGTTTCCGCGAGCAGCGGCTGGTGCACGATTTCCTGTTCCGCACCCTGCACGAGGCACTGGCGCAGACGCGTGCAGGGCAGGTCGCGTCGCCCGCGCACGAGGCCGAGGGCGGCCTGCGCATGGCCGCGGCCGCACCGATGCCGATGCCGGCGGCATGGCCGGCCAGCGCGAGCCAGAGCCGGCTGTCGCTGGGCGTGCGCGACGAGCCGCTGGCCGATTACGCCGCGTTGCTCGGCAGCGCCGCGAACGCGGCGCCGATGCGAGAACCCGAGCCCGGCGAGGCGCCGCCGCTGGGTTTCGCGATCGCCCAGCTGAAGAACATCTACATCCTCGCCGAGAACGCCGCCGGACTGGTGCTGGTGGACATGCATGCGGCGCACGAGCGGATCACCTACGAGAAGCTCAAGGCCGGGCGCGTGTGCAGCAACCTGCGTTCGCAGTTGCTGCTGGTGCCGCTCAACCTCGCGGTGAGCGCGAAGGAGGCCGCCGCCGCCGAGGAACATGCCGACGCGCTGGCCGAGTGGGGCCTGGAGCTTTCCCGCAGCGGCCCGTCGGGCGTGGTGGTGCGGCGCATCCCCGCGTTGCTCGATGGCGCCGATGTGGCCCAGCTGGCCCGCGACGTGCTGGGCGAGCTGGCCCAGCACGGCAGCTCGCGACGCCTGCAGGAACTGGAAAACGAACTGCTTTCCACCATGGCCTGCCACGGCTCGGTGCGCGCAGGGCGCCGCCTGACCCTGCCGGAAATGAACGCGCTGCTGCGCGAGATGGAAGAGACCGAGCGCTCCGGCCAGTGCAATCACGGGCGGCCGACGTGGGCGCAGCTGTCGCTGGGCGAGCTGGACAAGTTGTTCCTGCGGGGGCGGTGAGAGCCGGGATTCGGGATTCGCAAGAGCAAGGGCGCTGCGCGTCACGTGGAGGCTCGGGATCGTTTCGGGTGGCGGCTTGCCGGCGGCGCGCGCTGCTGCGCATACTCGACGCTTTCATCGAAGCGTGATCGTCCCCATGTTGCGTACCGCCGCCTTCGTTCTTGCCATGCTTTCCGGAGTTGCCACCGTGTCTGCCGCCGATGTTCCGTCACCCAGCGCCACCTATACGCAGCAGATCGAGCAATGGCGCGCCGCCCGCGTGGCACGGCTCACCGCGCCGACGGGATGGCTGAGCCTGATCGGGCTGGAATGGTTGAACGAAGGTGCCAACCGCGTGGGCAGCGCCGCCGACAACGACATCGTGCTGAAGGCCGGCCCCGCGCACCTGGGCACGGTGACGCTGGCGCACGATGGCAGCTTGCACCTGGCGCTCGACCCGGCCAGCGGCGCCACCATCGACGGCAAGGCCGTGACCGAAGCCGCGCTGGTGGACGACATGCACTCCGCCGATGCCGAGCCCACCACCGTGCGTTTCGGCAAGGCCAGCTTCTACGTGATCGAGCGCGATGGCCGCAAGGCGTTGCGGGTGAAGGACGAGGACGCCGAGGCGCGCCGGCATTTCCTCGGCATCGATTATTTTCCCATCGACGACTCCTGGCGTATCGAGGCCGACTGGGTGCCGTTCGTGCCCGCGCACGACCTCGCGATGGGCTCGGTGATCGGCACCATCGACACGGTGAAGGTGCCCGGCAAGGCGGTGTTCCAGCGCGATGGCCACACCTTCGAGCTGTTGCCCTATCAGGAGGAGCCGGGCGGCGAGCTGTTCTTCGTGCTGGCCGATCGCACTTCGGGCAAGCAGACCTACGGCGCCGCGCGATTCCTGTACGCCGCGCTGCCCGCCGGTGGTCTCGAGCATCCGGGCAAGGTCGTGCTGGATTTCAACAAGGCCTACAACCCGCCATGCGCGTTCACCTCATTCGCCACCTGCCCGCTGGCGCCGCCGGAGAACCGGCTGGACGTGGCGATCACCGCCGGAGAAAAGAAGTACCGCGGCGACCACTAGCCGCCTGAACCGGTTCCACGCGTTCCATTACCTGCCAGGTAATCGCCTCGCCGCGGCGGCGGCTGCAAGCTGTGCTCACACCCACCACGGAGCACCGCCATGAACGCCACCCGCGACCTCATCGCCAACTACATCCGCAGCTGGAACGAAACCGATCCGCTGCGCCGCCGCGCGCTGATCGAGGATGTCTACGCCGAGCACGCCAGCTACACCGATCCGCTGGCGCAGGCGCGCGGCTGGGAGGCGATCGACGCCACCATCGGCGCCGTGCAGGACATGTTCCCTGGCCATCGCTTCACCCTCGCCGGCGAGGTCGACGCGCACCACGACGTGGCGCGCTTCCACTGGCACCTCGTCGCGCCGGGCGCCGACGAGCCGCTGGTGATCGGCTTCGACGTGGCCGAGCTGGACGGGGGCCGCATCCGTCGCGTGCACGGTTTCCTCGACAAGGTGCCGATGGCTGCCTGAGTCCCTGGCCGCCGGGACGGCAGCCGCCCCATCCTGTCGTGGAGACGCGCCATGAGCCACCTCACCACCACCGATGGCACCACCTTGTTCTATCGCGACTGGGGCCACGGCCGGCCGCTCGTCTTCCTTGCCTCGTGGGCACTCGATTCGCGCGTGTGGGAGCGGCACATGCTGCACTTCAACGCGCTCGGGTTCCGCTGCATCGCGCTGGATCGTCGTGGCCACGGCCGCTCGGACGACACGGGCCGGGGCTACCGGCTCGACCGGCTGGCCGACGACGTGGCCGAACTGGTCGAGCAACTGGACCTGCGCGAGGCGACCCTGATCGCGCATTCCATGGCCAGCGGCGAAGCCACCCGCTACCTCGCCCGCCACGGCAGCGGCCGCGTGACGCGCGCGATCTTCCTGGCGCCGGTGGCGCCCAGCTATGCCGAAGGCAGCCGCGAAGCGTGGAGCATGGACGAGCCCGCCACCGAGGCCATGCTTGCCGCCATCCGCGGCGACCTGCCACGTTGGCTGGCCGACAACGCCGACGCCTTCTTCCTGCCCGCCGAAACCGGCACCACGCCGCAGTTCGTGCTGCACACCATCGACATCATCCTCGACGTCTCGCTGCAGGCACTGGTCGAAAGCTTCCGCGCCAAGCGCGTGGATCAGCGCGCGGAACTGGCCGCCATCGACGTGCCGCTGCTGGTGATCCACGGCGACCGCGACGCCAGCGAGCCGGTGCAGCAGGGCCGTGCCGTCGCCACGCTGGTGCCGCACAGCCAGTACCTCGAGTATGCCGGCGCGCCGCACGGGCTCTATCACACGCACTTCGACCGGCTGGTCGGGGACATGGGCGCCTTCCTGCGCGAGGCCCGGATTGCCTGATGCCGGCAGGGGCGCGCACGCGGCGCGCGCCTGCCGCATCATTCACACGATGAACGCCCACGTCCTCGACCCCCAGCGCCCCATCGGCGACCTGCTGCGCGAATGGCGCCGGCACCGGCGCCTGTCGCAGCTCGACCTCGCCACCGGTGCGGAGATCTCCACGCGCCATCTGAGTTTCGTCGAGTCCGGTCGCGCCAACCCGAGCCGCGAGATGATCCTGCATCTGGCCGAGTACCTCGACGTGCCGCTGCGCGAGCGCAATGCGCTGCTGGTCGCCGCGGGCTTCGCCCCGGCCTTCCGCGAACGCGCGCTGGACGACCCCGCGCTCGCCACCGCGCGTGCCACCATCGACTTGCTGCTGAAGGGCCTGGAACCTTGTCCGGCGCTGGCGGTGGATCGCTACTGGCAGCTGGTTGCGAGCAACCAGGCCACGCTGCGCCTGCTCGGCGGCGTCGCGCCGGAATTGCTCGAACCGCCGGTCAATGTGTTGCGCCTGAGCCTGCATCCGGGCGGCCTCGCCCCGCGCATCCGCAACCTCGGCCAGTGGCGCGCGCACCTGCTGCACCCCCTGCGCCAGCAGATCGACGCCAGCCACGACCCGCAGTTGATCGCTCTGCTGCGCGAACTGCAGGCCCTGCCCGCGCCAGCGGACATGGCGCCGGCCGACACCGGCTCGGTCATCGCCGTGCCGCTGCAACTGGAGGTGGACGGCCAGTTGCTCTCCATGCTCAGCACCACCACCGTGTTCGGCACGCCGGTGGATATCACTCTGGCGGAGCTGGCGCTGGAGGCCTTCGTGCCGGCCGATGCGGCCACGGCGCAGCGGCTGCGGGAGCTGGCGCAGTAGCTCCCGCCGCTCCCGCTGGACGATTCAAACGCCCTTGAACGCCGCCTTGCGCTTCTCCAGGAACGCGCGCGTTCCCTCGCGCATGTCCTCGGTGGAGAACATCAGCGCGAAGCCCTGCGTCTCGAATTCCAGTCCCTGGTCGAGCGAGGTCTCGCCGCCTTGCAGCACGGCGTCGAGGATGCCGGCGGCGGCCAATGGCGCGGCGGCGGCGAGCTGGTCGGCCAGCGCGTCGACGGTTTCGTCCAGTGCTTCGGGCGCCACCACGCGGTTGACGATGCCGAGCTCATGCGCGCGCTGTGCATTGATCGGCGCGCCGGTGAGGCACAGCTCCAGCGCGGCGCTGCGCCCGGCCAGGCGCAGCAGGCGCTGGGTGCCGCCGAAGCCGGGGATCAGGCCCAGGTTGATTTCCGGCTGGCCGAACTTCGCCTTCTCGCTGGCCACGCGCAGGTGGCAGGCCATCGCCAGCTCCATGCCGCCGCCCAGGGCGAAACCCTGGATACGTGCAATAACCGGCTTGCCCAGCCGCTCGATACTTGTCATCAGGCGCTGACCGGCGCGCGAGAATGCCTGCGCCTGCACGCTGGTGTAGCCGCTCATCTCGCTGATGTCGGCGCCGGCCACGAAGGCTTTCTCGCCTGCGCCGGCGAGCACCACCGCGCGCACGGCGTCGTCCTGCGCGGCCTGGGCAAAGGCCAGGGTCAGCTCGTTGAGGGTCTGGCGATCCAGCGCATTGAGCTTGTCCGGGCGGTTCACTACGATCGAGCGCACCGCACCGCGGTTGCCGAGTTCCAGATTGCGATAGGCCATGGCCGGTTCCTGTGAATGCAGGCCGACGATGGTAGCAGCGGGAACCTTTGCCGATGGCGGGGTTCTCAACTCGCGTATGCATCGCGGCAGGTGTGCGTGGCCGCGACACTTCACCACGGCGAGCATGGATTCGATGGCGAAAGGCGTGACACATCTGGCGGCGTGGCTGCTGATCGGCGTGTTGTCGGGCGGCGTGCTGCCGGCATATGCGGCGCAGGCAGGCGGGCCCGCGCAAGCCGCCAGCACGGCGAAACCGGACAAGGTCAAGCTGTCCTACGCGATCGGCTACCAGATCGGCAGCCGCTTCGCCGGGGGGGCGCCCGAGGTGGATCTGCCCACCCTGCAGCGTGCGATCGCCGATGCCTACGCCCGTCACCAACCGAGCGTGTCGATCGGCGAGATGCAGGCGCAGTTGCAACGCCTGCAGCTGCAGATGCACAGCGAGGCGATGGCCGAGTTCAAGCGCATCGCCGCGGCAAACGCGAGCAAGAGCGCGGCGTTCATGGCGGAAAACCGCAGGAAGCCGGGCGTGGTGCAGTTGCCGTCGGGCATCCAGTACGCGGTACTGCACAAGGGCAGCGGCACGGTGCACCCGACTGTGACCAGCACGGTGGTGGTGAACTTCCGCGGCATGCTGGTCGACGGCACCGAGTTCGACAGCACCTGGGCGCACGGCGCGCCGGCCACCATCACGGTGGACAATGTCATCCCCGGCTGGCGCGACGTGATCCCGCGCATGCGCGTGGGCGATCGCTGGAAGGTGGTGATCCCCTCGCGGCTGGCGTACGGCGAGGAGGGCGCACTGCCGCGCATCGGCCCGAACGAGGCGCTGCAGTTCGTGATCGAACTGATCGAGATCAAGCCGCCGCGGTCCTGAAACCGCCGGTGGTAACATGCTTCGACATGCCGAACGATCCCGCGCCGCAGCCAGTTCCGCCCCTGACTCCCTGTACCGGCGTGTGCCGACTGGACGGCCACGGTTACTGCATCGGCTGCCGCCGCAGCGGCGAGGAGATCGGTCGCTGGCGCGCGATGAGCGATCCCGAACGCCGCCACGTGATGGACGTGCTGCTGCCCGGTCGCCGACCATGATGGATACCCTGCTGCAGGCGCTGCGGCCGTTGTCCGCGCCGCCCGAAGGTCCGGCCTGGAATCACGCCGAGATGAACGAATGGCTCGGCGATCAGGCGCGCCTGCCGGCCGCCGTGTTGCTCGGCATCCGCGAAGGCGTGCAGCCACGGCTGGTATTCACCGTGCGCGACGCACGGCTGCCGGCGCATGCTGGTCAGGTGTCGTTTCCGGGCGGACGCAGCGAGCCGCAGGATGCCGATGCCGTGGATACCGCCTTGCGCGAGAGCGAGGAGGAGATCGGCCTCAATCGCGCGCTGGTGAAGCCGCTGGGTTTCCTCGATCGCTTCGAGACGATCAGCGGCTACTGCGTCACCCCGGTGGTGGCGAGCATCGCGACCGAGGCACGCCTTTATCCGTCGCCCGATGAAGTCGCCGAAGTGTTCGAGGTGCCGCTGACATTCCTTTTTGATCCGGCCAACCTGCGTCGTTACACGATGGAGTTCCGTGGGCAGCAACGGCCGATGGCCGAATTCGTCCACGCCGGGCACCGCATCTGGGGCGCCACCGCCGCGATGCTTTGCAACCTGCTGGAGAGGATGGACCGCGCATGAGCCTGAAAACCACCTTGATCGACGTCGATGCGCTCGCCGCGCTGGCACCCGGCGATGTGCTGATCGTGGATTGCCGCTTCGAGCTTTCCGACCCCGCCAGCGGCGCGCGCGATTACGCGCAAGGCCACGTGCCCGGGGCGATCTACGCCAGCCTCGATCGCGATCTGTCCGACCTGTCGCGTCAGGCCGAAGGCCTGGGCCGTCACCCATTGCCGCTGGAGACGGCGTTCAGCACGTTGCTGTCGCGCTGGGGCTGGCGCGACGGCATGCAGGTGGTGACCTATGACGCCGCTGGCGGCGCGCTGGCCGCCGCACGACTGTGGTGGCTGCTGCGCCTGGTGGGCATCCCTGCCGCGGTACTCGACGGCGGCTGGGCCGCCTGGACGGCGGCGGGGAAACCCGTCGAACGCGGCGAGCCTGCGCCACGGCCGCACAGCGACGTTTCGTTGCGCTATGACGTCACCCGGATGTTGCTCGACCACGACGCGGTCGCCGGAGGTGCTTCCGGGCAACTGCTGGATGCGCGTGGTGCGCCGCGCTACCGCGGCGACACCGAGCCACTGGATCGCGCCGCCGGCCACGTGCCCGGTGCGCTGAACCGTCCGTTTGCCGACAACCTCGACGCCAGCGGTCACTTCAAGCCGGCGGCGCAGTTGCGCGAGGAATTCACCGCCATACTCGGCGCCACCGCGCCGTCGCGCGTCGTGCACATGTGCGGCTCCGGCGTCACCGCCTGCCACAACCTGCTGGCGATGGAACACGCCGGCCTGCACGGCTCGCGGCTATACGCACCGTCGTGGAGCGGCTGGGTCAGCGACCCGTCGCGGCCGGTGGCGACGGGGAACGCATGACCGCGCCGGACACTGACACGCGGGATGCGCGCATCGCGGCATCCGGGCCACGACAGGACGTGCGCATCGTCGGCTTCGACCCATGCTGGCGCGCGGCGTTCGCCACGCTCAATATCGAGTGGCTGGAGCACTGGTTCACGGTCGAAGACTACGACCGCGAGGTACTCGGCAACCCCGAGAAATACATCCTGGCGAATGGCGGCCACATCCTGTTCGCCATCGACGGGGCAGGGCATGCGATCGGCACTGTCGCGCTGAAACACGAGGGCGACGGCGTCTACGAACTCACCAAGATGGCGGTGTCGCCCGCCGCGCGTGGCCGCGGCGTCGGCCGCCTGCTGATGGAGGCGGCGCTGGAGCTTTACCGCACGCTCGGCGCGCGCGAACTGTTCCTGGAATCCAGCAGCAAGCTCGGACCGGCGCTGACGCTGTACGAAAGCGTCGGCTTCCGCCACCACCCCGCGCCGCGCGCGGGATCGCACTATGCGCGCGCGGACGTGCACATGATCTGGGAACCCTGAGCGGAGTCAGCTCTTGCTCTTCAGCCGTGCCACCAGTGCCTGCAAGGTGGCCTGCGTCTCCGGATGGAAGAAGGCTTCGACGAAGTCGTCCAGTGGCAGGGAGTCCATGTCGGCATAGGCGTTGGCGAGATCGGCGCGGGCCAGGCGGCGGGTGGTGAGCATGGCGTGCGCGGGCAGCGCCAGCAGTTCGTCCAGCCAGCGCAGGGCGCGGGTGGTGACCTGCTCGACGGCGGTGGTTTCGTCGACGAAGCCACAGGCCAGCGCGTCGGCCGATTCGATCATGGCGCCGGCCACCAGCAGGCGCTCGGCACGGTAGGTGCCGACTACGCGGCGCAGCGCGAGCTGGATCGCCTCGGGCACGATCAGGCCGACCTGGACTTCATTCAGGCCGATCCGGTACGGGCCGTCGGCCATCACCCGGTAGTCGCAGAACAGCGCCAGCACCGCGCCGCCGGCCGGGCTGTGGCCGGTGATTGCCGCGACCAGCGGGATCGGCGCGCGCGCCAGCGTGCCGCACAGGGCGAAGAACTCGCGCCAGTACTCGCGCACGCCGGCGCGGTCGCGTTGCAGCAGGGCGGGCACGTCGACGCCGGCGGAGAACAGGCCGGGCGCGCCGGACAACACTATGCCGCGCACATCGTCGCGCACGCTGTCGTCGATGGCCTTGCGTAGCGCCTGCAGCAGTTCCAGGTTCAGCGCGTTGACCGGCGGGCGGGCGAGCCGGAGCTCGCGGATGGCGTGGTCATGGGTGATCAGGTTGAGCATGGCGGACTCCGGTTCCTTACTGCTGCGGCTGCTCGTCGGCGCTCCAGCTGTAACGTACCGCGTAGCTCAGCGTGGCCTTGCCGTTGGCGGGGACCTGCACGTGGAACTCCAGCGTGTCGGTGGTCTGGTTGACGGGCTTGCTGCTGGAGGAGACCAGCGTCCACTCGCGCCAGCGGTTGGGGTGTTCGCGCACGGTCACCGTGCGTGCGCTGTCGCCGGCGTTGCTCAGTTCGATGCGGAAGGCTTCGTCCAGCGTGCGGCCGTCCTTGTCCACGTGGAAGCTGGTGCGCGTGCGCTCGGCGCGCAGGTCGAACGGCGTGCCCAAGGTGATCGTGGCATCGCTGCCTTTGGGCGTGTCGTTGATGCGCCCCTCGCCGATGAATTGCGGCACGCCGTGGCGGTCGAGCGTGAGCACGCGCAGGTAGCCGGCCGGCAGGCTGTCGAAGGCCTTCAGTTGCAGGGTGCTGACGATGCTGCCGCTGCCCTGGACGAAGTCGCGCGTGAGCACCGGCTGCTGCGGCTGGTAGGTGTTGCCGTTGTCGAGCAAGGTGGTGCGCGCGCACTCCATGTTTCGCGTGGCATACAGCGGTACCTGGCTGACGCTGCCATCGGGCAGGCTCACCTTGCCGGGCAGGGTGAAGCTGCGGTAGTCGCCCAGGCTGTCCTGCTGCGGCATCGCCTCGGCCTTGGCGCTGTAGCCGCGCGCCATCGCCATCATCGGGCGCGGTGCCGAACCCTTGGCCATGTTCGGCTCGCCGGCGATCAGGGTGACCTGCGCGTCCTGCCAGTCGCGTCCGCTGCGGTTGGCGATGCTGGCGCGCGATTCGAACTGCATGCGACAGGCGTTGCCCGGTTGCAGCGTCGCCACATAGGCAGCGCGCCACCCCAGGCCGCCCGTGGGGTAGCTGAGCACGGCGTGGGTCTGACCGGCGCGGGCGGCATCCACGTGCAGGCTGAGGGTGGAGCCGAGCGGGAAGCTGCCGCCACTGCTGCGCACCGCTGCATAGTCGTGCACCAGCGTGGTGCCGGTCACGCCGTGGACCAGCAGGCCGTTGCCGGCACGCAGCAAGATACCGTTGGCCAGCGATTCGCCGTTGCTGCCCAGCACGTCGACCTCCTGTCCAACCAGGCCGGACAACGCGCCGTCGTTGCCCTGCGCCAGCAACAATCGCTGCGAGATCACCGTGGCATCGTTGCCGGGGAAGGCCAGCGACAGCGCTTCGGCATCCAGCGCATTGGGCAAGTTGCCGATGGCCACGTCGTGGGTACCCGCGGCGAGCGTGAGCGAGCGCTGCTCGCGCACCACCGCGTAGCCAGCGTCGACATCGCCGCCCTGGCTGGCGTACAGCGTGGGGCTGTCGGAGCGGTACAAGGTCAGCGTCGTGTTGTCGGCTGCCTGGGCGCTGGCGGTGCCGGCCAGGGCGGTGAGGCAGGCAAACGCGAGGAGAGAGCGGGCTGGGGTCATGGTGCATTCCATGGTGGGGACCGAACGGCCATCATAACGACCACGCGTGCAGGGCGCGTCGGCGGCGTGTGCGTCTGGTCAGAACCATTCAAGTATTCGCGGTGCGGGTTCGCTATCGTGCGGGGAACCTCGCGCGAGTGACCGAGCATGCCTGCCGCCCCGACCGTCGCCATCGCACCCGCCAGTCTGCCGGACGATATCGATACCGTGCGCCAACTGTTCACGGAATATGTCGACAGCCTCGGCATCGATCTTTCCTTTCAGAACGTGGCCACGGAACTGGCCCAACTGCCCGGCAAGTACGCGCCACCGAACGGCGTGATCCTGCTCGCGCGCGACAGTGCGGGAGCCACGCCGGGTTGCGTGGCCTTGCGGCCGTGGCTGCAGCCGGGCGTGTGCGAGATCAAGCGCCTCTACGTGCGTCCGGCGGCACGCGGGCAGGCGCTGGGGCGGCAACTGGCCGAAGCGGCGATCGCGTGGGCGGCGCGAGCCGGCTATGCGCGCGTGCTGCTGGATACGCTGGCGTCGATGGCGGCGGCGCGGCAGCTTTATGTCGCGCTGGGCTTTCGTCCGGTGGCGCCGTATTACGACAACCCGCTGCCCGGAACCTTGTACATGGCGCTGGACCTCGATCCGGACGCGGCCCAGGCGGCCGTCGCCCAAGCCTGACGGAAGGCGGCGGGCGTCATGCCGAACGTGCGGGCGAATTCGCGGTTGAGATGGGCCTGGTCGCAGAAGCCCGTGTCGAGCGCCGCGTCGATGATCGACGCCTGGTTGCGCAAGAGTGCCTTGGCCTTGTGCAGGGCCAGCAGGACGTGGAAGTTGTGCAGGCTGGTGCCGGTCTCCCGGCGGAACGTACGCGACAGGTGACCGGCGGATACGGCGCAGGCCTGTGCGATGGCCTCCACGTCGGTGTGCAGTGACGATCGCCCGGCGAGCAGGGCCATGGCTTGTGCGCCGAGCGCATGGCGCGAGCCCGGCATGGCGGCGTCGTTCGCGGCAGTCGACACGAAGCGCGAATCGAAGGCCCAGCCGTTGTCGTCCACTGGTTCGAAACGGTGAACCACGCCCGCCGGCACCACGACGGTATCGCCGGCCACGACGTCTCGGCAGCTATCGGGGAGACGCAGCCGCGCTCGCCCGGCCAACATCCGCACGACTTCGTCGCCGGCGTGGAAATGCGGCCGGAAGCGCCAGGCGTGGCGCGCGCCGGCGATCGTTTCGACCCGATGGGCGCCGGTTGCGCTGACCATGAAGCAGGTGCGGGCGGCGGCATGCATGGGTCGTTTACTCGACCGCGCGGCGGATCGCTTCGGGCAGCGGCACCGGCTTGCCGGTGGTCGGGTCCATCCAGACCATCACCACGTTGCCATCGCAGTACAGGGTGTCGGTTCGTTCGGCGTCGATCACCCGGTGCGCGAGGGTCATGGAGGTATTGCCCATGCGCTCGCAGAACAGCTGCACCTGCAGTTGCGCGGGCCAGGCGATGGGGCGGCGGTAGTTGACCTGGCTGGCGGCCATCACCGGCATCGCGTGCTCGTCGAACCACGGGCCCGGCACGTGGCTCAGCCATTGCAGCCGCGCCTCTTCCAGGTAGGTGAGGTAGTTGGAATTGTTGACGTGGTTGAACGCGTCGAGGTCGCGCCAGCGTACGCCGAGCGAGGCGACGAACAGCGGTGCGTCCGGGCTGCCGGTCGGAGTTTCGGCGGTGCCGAAGGAATGAGTGCTCATGAGGACTTCTTCTTCCTGCCGCTGCCGCGTATCGGCTTGTACTTGTCGGCTGAGGCGATGTGTTTGGTGGCGGCCTTGACGCGCTTGGGGGCGCCGGGCTGCTTCGGCTTGGCCGGTTTCAGGTGTGGTGCGAGGAAGTGGCCGGTATGCGATGCGGGTGTGGCGGCCACGGTTTCCGGCGTGCCGGCGACCAGGATGCGGCCACCGCCAGCACCGCCTTCGGGACCAAGGTCGACGACCCAGTCGGCGGTCTTGATCACGTCCAGGTTGTGTTCGATCACCACCACGGTATTGCCCTGGTCGACCAGCTGATGCAGCACGTCGAGCAGCTGCTCGATGTCGTGGAAGTGCAGGCCGGTGGTGGGTTCGTCGAGGATGTACAAGGTGTTGCCGGTGTCGCGCTTGGACAGCTCCTTGGACAGCTTCACGCGCTGCGCCTCGCCGCCGGACAGCGTGGTCGCGCTCTGGCCGAGCTTGATGTAGTCGAGACCGACGGCGCGCAGCGTGTCGAGCTTGCGCGCGATGGTCGGCACGTTTTCGAACAGCTTCAGCGCATCCTCCACCGTCATGTCGAGCACATCGGCGATGGTGTGTCCCTTGTACAGGATCTCCAGCGTCTCGCGGTTGTAGCGCTTGCCGTGGCAGACGTCGCACGGCACGTACACGTCGGGCAGGAAGTGCATCTCCACCTTGAGCATGCCGTCGCCTTCGCAGGCTTCGCAGCGGCCGCCGCGCACGTTGAAGCTGAAGCGGCCCGGCGTGTAGCCGCGCGAACGCGCCTCCGGCACTTGCGAGAACATGTCGCGCAGCGGGGTGAACAGGCCGGTGTAGGTGGCCGGGTTGGAGCGCGGCGTGCGGCCGATCGGCGACTGGTCGATGTCGACCACCTTGTCGAACAGTTCCAGCCCGGTCACCGACTTGAACGGCGCCGGCTGCGCGCTGGCGCCGTTGAGTTCGGCGGCGGCGAGGCGGAACAGGGTGTCGTTGACCAGGGTCGACTTGCCCGAACCGGACACGCCGGTGATGCAGGTGAACAGGCCGGCGGGTATCGCCAGGTCGACGTTTTTCAGGTTGTTGCCGCTGGCACCGTTCAGGTGCAGCCAGGAATCGCCGTCGATCGGCTGGCGGCGTTCCTTCGGCACCTCGATCGCACGCACGCCGGAGAGGAACTGGCCGGTAACCGAGCGCGGCGAGTCGAGCATGTCCTGCACGCTGCCTTGCGCCACGATCTCGCCGCCGTGCACGCCGGCGCCGGGGCCGATGTCGAGCACGTGGTCGGCCATGCGGATCGCGTCCTCGTCGTGCTCGACCACGATCACCGTGTTGCCGAGGTCGCGCAGGCGGGTCAGCGTGCCGAGCAGGCGTTCGTTGTCGCGCTGGTGCAGGCCGATCGAGGGCTCGTCCAGCACGTACATCACGCCGACCAGGCCGGCGCCGATCTGCGAGGCGAGGCGGATGCGCTGTGCCTCGCCGCCGGAGAGCGAGTCGGCCTGGCGATCGAGCGTGAGGTAGTTCAGGCCGACGTCGTTGAGGAAGGTGAGCCGCTCGCGGATCTCCTTGACGATCTTCACCGCGATCTCGCCGCGCCAGCCGCTGAGCTTCAGCTCCTGGAAGAACGCCAGCGCGTCGTCGATCGAGCGTGCGGTAAGTGAGGGAAGCGCGTGGTCGGCAACGAACACGTTGCGCGCCGAGCGGTTCAGCCGCTGGCCTTCGCAGGCCGGGCAGGGCTGGTCGCTGATGTACTTGGCCAGTTCCTCGCGCACGGCGGCGGATTCGGTTTCCTTGTAGCGCCGCTCCAGGTTCGGCAGGATGCCTTCGAACGCGTGCTCGCGGGTGACCTTGCCGCCGCGCTCGGTGATGTAGCGGAACGCGATCTTGTCCTTGCCGCTGCCGTACAGGATGGCCTTCTGGACGTCCGCCGGAAGCCTCTTCCACGGCACGTCAACGTCGAAACCGTAGTGCGCGGCGAGCGACAGGATCAGCTGGAAATAGTGCGCGTTGCGCCGGTCCCAGCCGCGCACGGCGCCATTGGCCAGCGACAGCTCCGGGTGGCCGACCACGCGCGCGGCGTCGAACACCTGGGTTACGCCCAGGCCGTCGCAGGCCGGGCAGGCGCCGATCGGCGAGTTGAACGAGAACAGCCGCGGCTCCAGTTCCGGCAGCGAGTAGTCGCACACCGGGCAGGAATAGCGCGAGGACAGCAACTGCTCGGGCGCGTCGGTTGCATCCATGTTGGCCAGGATTACCAGCCCGTCGCCGAGCCGCAGCGCGGTCTCGAACGATTCGGCCAGGCGCTGCTTGATGTCCTCGCGCGGGCGGAAGCGATCCACCACCACCTCGATCGTATGCTTGATGCGCAGCCCCAGCGGCGGCACCGCATCGAGGTCGTACACCGCGCCGTCGACGCGTGCGCGCACGAAACCCTGCGCGCGCAACTGCTCGAACACCTGCACGTGCTCGCCCTTGCGCTCGCGCACCACCGGCGCCAGCAGCATGTAACGCTTCTCGGGGTCGAGCGCGAGCGTGGCATCGACCATCTGGCTGACCGTCTGCGCCTCCAGCGGGATACCGTGGTCGGGGCAGCGCGGCGTGCCGACGCGGGCGTACAGCAGGCGCAGGTAGTCGTACACCTCGGTGATCGTGCCGACGGTGGAGCGCGGGTTGTGCGAGGTGGATTTCTGCTCGATCGAGATCGCCGGCGACAGGCCTTCGATGTGGTCGACGTCGGGCTTTTCCATCATCGACAGGAACTGCCGCGCATACGCGGAAAGCGACTCCACGTAGCGGCGCTGGCCTTCGGCGTAGATGGTGTCGAACGCCAGCGAGGATTTGCCCGAGCCGGACAGGCCGGTAATCACGATCAGCTGGTCGCGCGGCAGGTCGAGGTCGATGTTCTTGAGGTTGTGCGTGCGTGCGCCGCGGATGCGAATGGTGTCCATGGACGCCGTATATGGGGGGGACTCATTACTATACCAAGTAGTTTGGATAGTTCACTCGAAACGAGCCGTGCCGTGCTTTCGCCGGATGCGGCAGCTGTGGCTAAATGACGGTTTCCTCGACCGGAGACCGGCATGCACCGATGGGCAGGAATGTTCGCTGCGGCCGTGTTGGCATGGGGCGCGAGTGGCGCGGCAGTGGCGGCGCAACCCAGCGCCAGGCAGGTACGCCAGCTGTTCGAGGTGATGCACCTGAGCCAGATGTTCGGTCAGATGAACACGCAGATGGCCGGCGTGATGAGCCAGGCCGTGCCTTGCGTGCCGGCGTCCTACTGGCAGGGATTCATCGACGCGGCTGGCACCGAGCAGCTGCTGGACAGGATGGTGCCGGTCTACCAGCAGCATTTCACCGCTGCCGATGTGGCCGGCCTGCTGAAGTTCTACAAGTCCGCGCTGGGCCAGAAGGTGATCACCCAGATGCCGCAGACGATGGCCGAGGGCATGCAGGTCGGCCAGCAATGGGGGCGCGAGCGTGGCGAGCAGATGATCCGGGAGTTGCAACAGAAGGGCACGCTGGACGCCACCGGCCGCTGTCCGGCCAGCCCCGCCGCCAGCGGCAGCGCGCCGCCGCCGGCCGTGGCCCACTGAGCGCCGGACGGGCATTTCGAGGGTCTGCTTAGTATTTGACCAGGCCGGGTTGCCGTCGCTATAATCCGCGGTTCGCCAGACCCGTCGGGCCTTGGCGATACCCAAGAGAATAACGACAGAAGGGCATTCCCATGAGTTATGCAGTCATCAAGACCGGTGGCAAGCAGTACCGTGTGCAGCAGGGTGACGTGCTGCGCGTGGAACTGCTGACCGCCGATGAAGGCGCCACGGTCAGCTTTGACCAGGTGTTGCTGGTCGGCACCGGCGAGTCGGTCACCATCGGTGCGCCGGTCGTCGCGGGCGCCACCGTCAGCGCCACCGTGCGCAAGCACGGCCGCGCCGACAAGATCCGCATCATCAAGTTCCGCCGCCGCAAGCACTACAAGCGTCAGCAGGGCCATCGGCAGCATTTCACCGAAATCGAGATCACGGGCATCAACGCCTGAGCACCTGGAGCATTGAGTCATGGCACATAAAAAGGGCGTAGGTTCCAGCCGCAACGGTCGCGATTCGAACCCGAAATACCTCGGCGTCAAGGTTTACGGTGGCCAGGCCATCGAAGCCGGCAACATCATCGTGCGTCAGCGCGGCACCCAGTTCCATCCGGGCAACGGCGTCGGCCTGGGTCGCGACCACACGCTGTTCGCGCTGGTCGACGGCAAGGTCCAGTTCGCCATCCGCGGCGACAAGAACCGCCGTTTCGTCGACGTCGTGCAGGCGTAAGCTCTCCGCGACGCGGCAACGAAGGCCCCGCTTCGGCGGGGCTTTTCGTTTCAGCGGGCCTGCTGCAACTCCCGTACCATTCGTCTGGTTTCCCGCTGTTCCTGTTTCCGGTTCTCCCTTCCCCTTTCCCGGCTCCCCCATGAAATTCGTCGACGAAGCCCAAATCAAGGTCCTGGCCGGCGACGGTGGCAATGGCTGCATCAGTTTCCGCCGGGAGAAGTTCATTCCGTTCGGCGGTCCCGACGGCGGCGACGGCGGCGCGGGCGGATCGGTGTGGCTGGTGGCCGACGAGGGCCTGAACACGCTGATCGACTTCCGCCACCAGCGCAGCTTCAAGGCGCAGCGTGGCGAGAACGGCATGGGCAGCCAGATGTACGGCAAGGGCGGCGAGGACACCACGATCCGCGTGCCGGTCGGCACCATGGTCACCAATGTCGACACCGACGAGGTGATCGGCGATCTCACTGCCCACGGCCAGCGCATGCTGGTGGCGCAGGGCGGCAAGGGCGGGCTGGGCAACATCCATTTCAAGAGCTCGGTGAACCGGGCGCCGCGCAAGGCCACGCCGGGCACGCCGGGCGAGGTGCGCGAGCTGAAGCTGGAACTGCGCCTGCTGGCCGACGTCGGCCTGCTCGGTTTTCCGAATGCGGGCAAGTCCACCTTCATCCGCGCGGTGTCGGCGGCGACGCCGCGGGTGGCCGATTACCCGTTCACCACGCTGCACCCGAACCTGGGCGTGGTCAGCCTCGGCACCGACCAGAGCTTCGTGATCGCCGACATCCCCGGCCTGATCGAGGGCGCCTCCGAGGGTGCCGGGCTGGGTATCCAGTTCCTGCGCCACGTGGCGCGCACCAGTCTGCTGCTGCACATCGTCGACATCGCGCCGATCGACGGCGCCGATGTGGCCGACCAGGTACGCGCGATCGAGCAGGAGCTGCAGAAGTTCAACCCGGAGCTGCTCGAACGCCCGCGCTGGCTCGTGCTGAACAAGGCCGACATGCTGCCGGAGGACGAACGCCAGGCCGTGGCGCAGGCCATCATCGACAAACTGGGCTGGACCCAGCCCTGGTTTCTGGTCTCGGCGATCGCGCGCGAAAACACCATGGCGGTATGCCAGCAGGTGCAGCGTTTCTTCGAGTCGCAGCGCGAGGCCGAAGTCGAGCGTACCGACATGCTGCCGGACGACGTGCGCCTGCGCGGGGAGCTGCCGCAAGGCTGAAGGCCGGGCGTGCCGCTTCACGCTGCTCGGTCGGAGGGAAGTCGGGCGTATTGCAGATGCAAATAGGAATGATTATCATGCAAACCTTCTCTGCGACCGAGGGGTTTGCCACATGCTGCGGTTTTTCGTCGTTCTCGGCCTGACGCTGGCCAGCGGGGCGGCATCAGCGGCGGATATCCCGGAATACCGGCTGGTCATCCAGAACCACGTCTATCAGCCGACCGAGCTGAAGGTGCCGGCCGACACCAAGTTCAAGCTGGTGATCGAGAACCGCGACGCGACCCCGGAAGAATTCGAGAGCAACGAGTTCAACCGCGAGAAGATCGTGTTGCCGAACAGCTCCGCCAGCGTATTCATCGGCCCGCTCAAGCACGGCAGCTACAGGTTCTTCGGCGACTTCCACCAGGACACGGCCCAGGGCCGGCTGATCGTGGATTGATGCCATGCCAGGCGTAGCCCTGCTCGTGTTTCGCGAGGTGCTGGAAGCGGCACTGATCATTTCCATCGTATGCGCTGCCACGCGTGGCGTGAGTCGTCGCGGGCTGTACGTCGTCGGTGGTATCGGGCTGGGGTTGGCCGGTGCATCGCTGGTGGCGCTGGGTGCCGGCGTCATTGCAGGACTGGCCAGTGGCTCGGGGCAGGAACTGCTCAATGCCGGCGTGCTGCTGGCGGCGGTGGCGATGATCGGCTGGCACGTGGTGTGGATGTCGCGCCACGCCCGCGAACTGGCCCGACACATGAATGCGGTGGGGCAGGCGGTGAAGGCCGGTTCAAGTTCGCTGACTCTGCTGCTGGCGGTGGTCGCGCTGGCGGTGCTGCGCGAAGGCTCCGAGGTGGTGCTGTTCCTGTACTCGATGGCGATGGGCGGCATTGGTGCGGGTGGCCTGGCCGGCGGCATCGCGCTCGGTGTGAGCGGCGGCGCCTTGCTGGGTTCTGCGCTGTATTACGGCCTGCTGCGCATTCCGATGAAGCATTTCTTTGGCGTCACCAACGTGATGCTGGTGCTGCTGGCGGCCGGACTGGCGTCCACCGCCGCGCGTTTCCTGTTGCAGGCCAACCGGTTGCCGGCGCTGGGCGAGCAGCTCTGGGATACGTCATGGCTGTTCTCCAACGGTTCGCTCGCCGGCAAGACGCTGGGCATCCTGGTCGGTTACGACGCCTCGCCGTCCGGCATCCAGCTGGTGTCCTACGCCATCACCCTGCTGGTCCTGCTCGGTGGCATGCGCTGGGTCGGTCGACCGGCACCGGTGCGCGATGAGCGTGTCGTCGCCGCGGCGCCACTGCAAGCCCCCTCCTGATTCCATGCATCGGCCCCGCCGTTGCAGCCCCTAGCCGCGAGCCGGCGCGGCGCCCCCGATCGATCCGATACCGGTTCCAAGGAAGCTCCCGCATGACCACCCATTCCCGATGTGCCCGCCGAGCAGGCTTGGCGCTCATCCTTGCCTGCGCCGCCCTGGGATGCACCGAGCGCGCCCACGCCGACGATTTCATCGTGTATTCGCCGCACGTCATCGCCACCCAGACCGAGGTCGAGCTGCGCGGCTACGACGTCAGCGACGGTCGGGACGACTACAATGGTGATCGCGCCGCCGAGCTGTCCGTGGCGCATGCTTTCACCAGCTGGTGGAAGCCCGAGTTGTATCTGGCCGAGTACGCAAGGGAGCCCGGCGAGGGTGGCAAGCTGGTCGGCTACGAGTTCGAGAACACCTTCCAGCTGACCGAGCCGGGCCGCTACTGGGCGGATTTCGGCCTGCTCGCTTCCTACGAGCATCCGAAAGGCGGCGGCCCCGGCGAAATCGAGTTCGGGCCGCTGATCGAGAAGACCGTGGGCCGTTTCGACCACCGGGTCAACCTGATCTGGGAGAAACAGATCGGTGCGGGCGCGGCATCCAGGACCGAGTTCCGCTACAGCTACGCGGGAACCTGCGCGGTGTCGAACGCATTCCGTCCGGGCATCGAGGCCTACGGTCGCCCCGACGACGATGCCTATCAGGCTGGTCCGATCGTGGCTGGCGAGTGGCACGTGCCGCACAGCGCCGGCAACGTGGAATACCGTTTCGGCATGCTGTTGGGCATCAACGCGGAGGCGCCGCGCCGCACCTGGTTGGCCCAACTGGAATACGAGTTCTTCTGAGCGACCTGCCGCAGCGTTACATGCGGAACACGCCATAGCGCTCCGGCTCGATCGGCGCATTCATCGAGGCGGAGATCGCCAGGCCCAGCACGCGGCGGGTATCGGCCGGATCGATGACGCCGTCATCCCACAGCCGTGCGCTGGCGTAGTAGGGATGCCCCTGGCGTTCGTACTGCTCGCGCAATGGTGCCTTGAACGCTTCTTCCTCCGCGGTCGACCACTCGCCGCCCTTCGCCTCGATGCCGTCGCGCTTGACCGTGGCCAGCACGCTGGCCGCCTGTTCGCCGCCCATCACCGAGATGCGTGCGTTCGGCCACATCCACAGGAAGCGCGCGCCGTAGGCGCGACCGCACATGGCGTAGTTGCCGGCGCCGAAGCTGCCGCCGATCACCACGGTGAACTTCGGCACGTGCGAGCAGGCCACGGCGGTGACCATCTTGGCGCCGTCCTTGGCGATGCCGGCCTGCTCGTACTTCTTGCCGACCATGAAGCCGGTGATGTTCTGCAAAAACACCAGCGGCACGTTGCGCTGGTTGCACAGCTCGATGAAGTGCGTGCCCTTGAGCGCGCTCTCGGCGAACAGGATGCCGTTGTTGGCGACGATGCCCACCGGGTAGCCGTGGATGTGCGCGAAGCCGCAGACCAGGGTCTTGCCGTAGCGCGCCTTGAATTCGTGGAACTCCGAGCCGTCGACGATGCGCGCGATCACCTCGCGGATATCGAACGGGCGACGGGTGTCCTCGGGAATCACGCCATAGAGCTCCTCGGCCGGATACTTCGGCTCGACCGGCGCGCGCAGTGCCAGCGGCATCTCCTTCTTCCGGTTGAGATGGGCCACGATGTCGCGGGCGATCGACAGCGCGTGCGCGTCGTTCTCGGCGAAGTGGTCGGCCACGCCGGAAATGGACGTATGGACGTCCGCGCCGCCCAGCGTCTCGGCATCCACCACCTCGCCGGTGGCCGCCTTCACCAGCGGCGGACCGCCGAGGAAGATGGTGCCCTGCTCGCGCACGATGATGGTCTCGTCGCTCATCGCCGGCACGTAGGCGCCGCCGGCGGTGCACGAGCCCATCACCACGGCGATCTGCGGGATGTTCAGCGCACTCATCCGCGCCTGGTTGTAGAAGATCCGCCCGAAATGTTCCTTGTCCGGAAACACCTCGTCCTGCAGCGGCAGGAAGGCGCCGCCGGAGTCGACCAGGTAGACGCAGGGCAGGCGGTTTTCCAGCGCCACTTCCTGTGCGCGCAGGTGCTTCTTCACCGTCATCGGGAAGTAGGTGCCGCCCTTGACGGTGGCGTCGTTGGCGATCACTACCACCTCGATCCCGTGTACGCGGCCGATGCCGGTGACGATGCCGGCGCCGGGCGCCGCATCGTCGTACATGCCGTGCGCGGCCAGCGGCGAGAGTTCCAGGAACGGCGAACCGGGGTCGAGCAGGGCGCGAATGCGCTCGCGTGGCAGCAGCTTGCCACGGGCGACGTGCTTCTCGCGTGCCTTGGCGCCGCCGCCTTCGGCGTTGCGCGCCAGTTCGCGGTGCAGGTCGTCGACCATGGCGCGCAACTGGGTCGTGCTGCCCTGGAACTCGGGCGAACGGGGGTCGATCTGGGTCGCGAAGACATTCATGGAGGGATTCACGGGAGGCGGGAAATGGCGGGTTGCCAAACTCTGAATCATAACCGGCGGCGGCATGCCGCCCAAAATGACAGTTGGACGGCGCAAGACAAGGCGGCTGGTTATCAAGGGCAAAAAAAAACGGCCGCGCGAGGCGGCCGTTTTTCTGTTGCCGAAAACCGGCGAGGGATCAGTGACCCTTCGCGGCGTCCTTGGCCTTCTCGGCAGCGTCCTTCGCTTTGTCGGCAGCGCTCTTGGCGGCGTCGGCAGCCTTGCTGGCCGCGTCAGCCGCGTTGCCGGCGGCGTCCTTCGCCATCGACATTGCATCCTGCGCGGTGCCGGCAGCGGCCGGAGCCATCGCGGAAGCAGCGCTGGCCGCCTGGTCGGCCGCCGCGCCCGCAGCGGAAGCGGCGGTGGCAGCCTGGTCAGCAGCCTGCTCGGTGGCCGTGTTCGGAGCCTCCGACGCCGCCTGCTGTGCCTGGTCCGCTGCCTGCTGCGCCGTGTCCGCCGACTTCTGGGCGTCCTGCGCGGAATCCTGCGCGCCGTTGCTGCATGCCGCCAACAGCGCGACGAGCGCGGCGGCGAGTAGGGTACGCGTAAACTTCATGGGAAATCTCCTTTGCCGTGGAATGCCGTTTGGCCGTGTATTAATAGCGCTTTCGCCGGCATAGCGCCACATCTTTCATGGCGCCGCGGGCCTTGCCGACAAAACGATTTACGCAGGCGTCAGGTGAAGCCGGCAGCACGGCCGGCGCATGGTCGTGTCAGTCGATGCATTCCACCGCAATTGCCGTTGCCTCGCCGCCGCCGATGCATAGCGATGCCACGCCGCGACGCAAGCCTCGCGTTTTCAACGCGTTGATCAGGGTGACCACCAGCCGCGCGCCGCTGGCGCCGATCGGGTGGCCGAGCGCGCAGGCGCCGCCGTTGACGTTGAGCTTGTCGTGCGCAATGCCCAGCTCCTTCATCGGCGTCATCGCCACCACCGCGAACGCCTCGTTGATCTCCCACAGGTCGACGTCCTCGACCTTCCAACCGGCCTTTTCCAGCACCTTGCGGATCGCGCCGACCGGCGCAGTGGTGAACCATTCCGGCTCCTGCGAATGGGTGGCGTGTGCCGCGATGCGGGCCAGCGGTTTCAAGCCGCGGCTGGCCGCGTCGTCGGCGGACATCAGCACCACCGCGGCAGCGCCGTCGGAGATGCTGGACGAACTGGCGGCGGTGACGGTGCCATTCTCCTTGCGGAACGCGGGCTTGAGCGTGGGAACCTTGGCGATGTCGGAGCGGCCGGGCTGCTCGTCGGTGTCGACCTGGATGTCGCCCTTGCGACCGCTCACGGTGACCGGGACGATCTCGCCGGCGAAGGCGCCGCTTTCCTGGGCCGCCTTGGCGCGCTTGACCGATTCGATCGCGTAGGCGTCCTGCGCCTCGCGGGTGAAGTGGTACTTGTCGGCGCAGGATTCGGCGAACACGCCCATCGACTTGCCGTCGTAGGGGTTGGTCAGGCCGTCCCAGGCCATGTGGTCGACCAGCTGGCCATCGCCGTAGCGGATGCCGGTACGCGCCTGCACCATGTGCGGCGCGTTGGTCATCGACTCCATGCCGCCGGCCACCACCACGCTGGCCGAGCCGGCCTTGATCAGGTCATGGCCCAGCATGATCGCCTTCATGCCCGAGCCGCACACCTTGTTGATCGTGGTGCAGCCGGTGCCGGTCGGCAGGTCGGCGGCCAGCGCCGCCTGGCGGGCGGGGGCCTGGCCGAGGTTTGCCGGCAGCACGCAGCCCATGATCACCTCGCTGACCTCGGCCGGCGCCACCCCGGACTGCTCCAGCGCCGCACGGATCGCCGTGGCGCCGGCCGAGGTCAGC
>NZ_MWIO01000022.1 GCF_004799035.1 Rhodanobacter lindaniclasticus | reverse complement strand
CGGCGGCGGCGGCGGCGGCGGGCTGGTGGCGCTGAGTGACGCCACCGTGCTCGACAATGCCGGCAGCATCCTCGGCGGCAACGGTGGCAACGGCGGCAACGGCCAATGGAGCGGCGGTGGCGGCGGCGGCGGCGACGGCATCCTGATGTCGGGCGCGAACGACAATTTGACCAACAGCGGCCAGATCATCGGCGGCGCGGGCGGCGCCGCGGGCCCCGCCCCGGGCAGCCTGGTTGGTGCGCCCGGTGAAGGCGGTGCCGGCATCGATCTGGCTGCCGCTGGCGCCGACGTCACCAACAGCGGCAGCATCACCGGCGGCAATGCGCACATACTGGCCGGCGCGGGCATCGCCAGCGACAACGGCGGCCGGATCACCAACCAGCTCGGCGGCAGCATCGTCGGCGGCGACACGCTGGACAACTACACAACTGGCGGCAGCGGCATCGTGGCAGCCACCATTGGCGCGCAGACCTTCGTCATCGACAACGCCGGCACCATCCGCGGCGGCACCGGCGCCCAGGCCAGCGGCGGCTACAGCGGCAACGGTACGGGCGGCACCGGCATCCAGGCCTCGGGCAACCTGACCCTCGGCAACGGCGGGCTGATCGAAGGTGGCCAGGGCGGTTCCAACGGCGGCGGCGGGCGCGGCGGCATCGGCATCGCCATCACCGTCGCCAGCGGTGAGCAAGCCAACATCACCAACCGCAGCGGCGGCGTCATCCGCGGCGGCTACGGCGGCGTGCCCGGAACCGGCAACTACGGCGGCTACGGCATCGTTGCCAACGGCAACGTGGCCATCGTCAACCAGTCGGGCGCCGCGATTCTCGGCGACGACGGTGGCCTCAGCGACATCAGCACCTCCGGCGGCACCGCGATCGTCGCCACCGGCGGCGCCAGCATCGACAACAGCGGCACGATCGCGGGCACCGGCGGCATCTACGCCGGGACTGCCATCAGCGCGAACGCAGCGAGCATCGTCAATCACACCGGCGGCACCATCCAGGGCGGCAACGGCCAAGGTGCCAATGCCGGCGCGGCGGCCATCATCGCCAGCGGGCAGACCTCGATCGACAACAGCGGTCATCTCGTCGGCGGCGTCTCTTCCGCCGATGGCACGCAGGCCGCCGCGGTGGTGCTAGTCGGCGGCGGCAACACCCTGCTGCTGCGCGCCGGTTCCAGCATCACCGGCAGCGTGCTCAGCAGCAGCGGCAGCGGCGCCGGAGGCGACAGCTTCATCCTCGGCGGCGATGCCAATGCCGCCGGCGGCAACACGTTCGATGCCGGCACCGCGTCGGGCTTCGCCAGCTACCAGAAGGCCGGCGCCAGTACCTGGACGCTGACCGGCACCGGCTCCGCCGCACAGAACTGGTCGATCGCCGCCGGCATCCTGGTCGGCGACAGCAGCAGCCTGGTCGGCAACATCGACGACGGCGCCGCGCTGGTATTCGACCAGGCCGCGGATGGCAACTTCAGCGGCATCGTCAGCGGCAGCGGCAGCCTCACCAAGAGCGGCACCGGCGTGCTGACGCTGATTGGCACGAACACTTACGGCGGCCGCACCACGATCCATGCGGGCGCACTGGCGCTGACCGGCACCGGCAGCATCGCCACGTCCAGCGGACTGCTCGACGACGGCACGTTCGACATCAGCGGCACCAGCGCCGGCGCCCGTATCGCCAGCCTGGGCGGCAGCGGCACCGTGATGCTGGGCGGCCAGACGCTGACCTTGACCAGCGCCCACGACAGCTTCGCCGGCGTCATCGCCGGAGACGGCAAGCTCGTGCTCGAAGGCGGCCGGCAGGTGCTCACCGGCGCCAACACCTATAACGGCGGCACCAGCGTGGTAGCGGGCACGCTCGTCGGCGATGCCACCAGCCTGCGCGGCGCGATCAACGATGACGCCACGCTGTCCTTCGTGCAGGCCGTCAACGCCAGTTTCGACGGCACGCTGTCCGGCCGCGGCACGCTGCTGAAATCCGGCACCGGCACGCTCACCATCAACGGCACCAACCCGTTCGCCGGCGCTACCACCGTGCAGGCCGGCACTCTGGTGGTGGGCGACGACAGCCACGCCGCAGCCACGCTGGGCGGCACGGTGACGGTGGCCGCCGACGCCACGCTGGGAGGTATCGGCACGCTCGGTGGGCTCGACCTGGCCGGCACGCTCAGCCCCGGCAACTCGGTCGGCACGCTGCACGTGAGCGGCGACGCCACTATCCAGCACGGTGCGAGCCTGCGCATCGAAGCTACACCGGACGGCCACGCCGACCAGCTCGCCGTAGGCGGCAAGATCGCCATCCAGGGCGGCAGTGCGCTGGTGCTGGCGCAGTCGGGCAACTGGGCGCCGCGCACCGACTACACCATCGTGACGGCGGCGGGTGGGGTGAGCGGCCAGTTCGCCTCGGCCAGTTCCAGCCTCGCCTTCCTCGATCCGGTGCTGAGCTACAGCGCCAACGCGGTGAACCTGTCCTTGCAGCGCAACGACGTCGGTTTCGCCGACGCGGGCATCACCCCGAACCAGAAAGCCGCCGCGCAGGGCGCGGAGAGCCGGGGCTGGGGTACGCCCGTGTATGACGCGTTGGTGAAGCTGGATGTGCCGCAGGCACGGCGCGCCTTCGACCAGTTGAGCGGCGAGATCTACCCAACCACGCTCGCCGCCCTCGCCGAGGACGATCGCTACGTGCGCGACGCGATCAACCGCCACCTGCTCGGCCTGGGCGAAGGCGTCGACGGCCGCACCGCCGACGGCACCAGCGCGTGGCTGAGCACCTGGGGCCACTGGGGCCGCGACGACGGTGACAGCAACGCGGCCTCGCTGCGTGCCAACGGCAGCGGGTTGCTGCTGGGCGTGGACCGCAGCGTGGGCACGGACAGCCGCTTGGGCCTGCTGCTCGGCCACGGCCAGAACTCGATGGACGTGGCCGGGCGCACCTCCTCGGCACACGTGCTCAACCACCAGTTGGGCGTGTACGGTGATACCGCGTCCGGCGCGCTGCGCCTGCGCGCCGCCGCCGTCCACACGTGGCAGGACGTGGACACCCAGCGTACCGCGGCCTTTTCCGGTTTCGACGAACGCCTCGCCAGCCGCCGCCACCTGCGCACCGACCAGGCCTACGTGGAAGCCGGCTATCGCTTCACGACGTCGCACGGCCACCAGTGGGAGCCGTTCGTGAACCTGGCTCGCACGCAACAGCACGCCGAGGCGGCGCGGGAACACGGCGGCCAGGCCGCGCTGGCGGTGGCTGCCGCCGATCCGTCGGTGAACAGCGCCGCACTGGGCCTGCGCGACACCTTCACCTCGCAGGCCGGCGTGCACGTCCAAGCCAGTCTCGCCTGGCAGCACGGCTGGGGCGATCTCGCATCGAAGGACGACATGCGCTTCGTCGCCGGCGGCGACAGTTTCGTCATCGCCGGCGTGCCGCTGAGCCACCACGCGCTGCTCGCCAACCTGGGCATCGATTTCCAGGTGGCACGCAACGTCACGGTGGACGCCAGCTACCTCGGCCAGTTCGCCTCCGGCTATCGGGACCAGGGTGCGCGGATGGGCCTGACGGTGACGTTCTGACGCCCCACCGTCGCCGGTTCCGCCGTGTGGCGGGACCGGCGATGTGCGACTGCCGCACGACGCTCATGCCGCGAGGTTCTAAACTCGTCGGATGCTCAAGATCGACACCCACGCCCACATCCTGCCCCGCGACTGGCCGAACCTCGCGGCCAAATACGGCGACGACCGCTTCCCGGTGATGACCCATACCGACGGTCGCCACCGCATCTACAAGGACAGCCGCTTCTTTCGCGAAGTGTGGGATTCGGCCTTCGACCCGCAGACGCGCATCGACGACTATGCCCGCTTCGGCGTCGACGTGCAGGTGATCTCCACCGTGCCGGTGCTGTTTTCCTACTGGGCGCCGGGGCACCAGGCGCTGGAGCTGCATCGCCACCTCAACGACCACATGGCCGGCATGTGCCGCGACTATCCGCGCCACTATGCCGGCATCGGCACGGTGCCGCTGCAGGCGCCGGACCTGGCCATCCGCGAACTGGAACGCTGCATCGACGAGCTGGGCCTGCAGGGCGTGCAGATCGGCTCGCACTGCGGCGACTGGAACCTGGATGCGCCCGAGCTGTTCGGGTTCTTCGAGGCCGCCGCCGATCTGGGCGCGGCGATCCTGGTGCATCCGTGGGACATGATGGGCATGGCCAGCATGCCCAAGTACTGGATGCCGTGGCTGGTCGGCATGCCGGCCGAGCAATCCCGTGCCGCCTGCTGCCTCGCTTTCGGCGGCGTCATGGAGCGGCTGCCGAAGCTGCGCGTGATGCTGGCCCACGGCGGCGGCAGCTTTCCATACACCATCGGCCGCATCGAGCACGGCTTCCGCATGCGCCCGGACCTGGTCGCCACCGACAACCCGCGCAACCCGCGCGAATACCTCAGGCGCTTCTATTTCGACTCCTGCGTGCACGACGACGACGCGCTGCGCTACCTGCTGAATGTGACCGGCGTCGAACAGGTCATGCTGGGCACCGACTATCCTTTCCCGCTGGGCGAGCAGGAGCCCGGCAGCGGCATCGAGGCGCTCGGCCTGGACCAGGCCGGGCGCGAGCGGCTGTTCCATGGCACCGCACTGGAATGGCTGGGACTGCCCAGGCATCGTTTCGCCCCCGACCCCTCTCGACCGGAGCCCGCATGAACCCCCTTCGCACGACCACCCTGGCGATCGTCGCCACCCTGCTGCTGGCCGGCACGGCGCATGCCACCGAAGTCAACATGGCCGGTGGCAACATCACCTTCGACACGCCCGCCAACTGGCTGCCGATCATGCAGACCGAAGGCGACACCGAGGCGCAGGTGTTCCAGGTGCCCGACCCTTCGCCCACTGGCAAGAGCAGCCTCGCGCGCGTCACCGTCACCGTGACCCGCGTGCCGGACATCAGCAGCTTCCACCAGTTCATGGCGCAGGCCACGGCCAAGGCGCTGGCCCTGCCCGGCTACCAGCAGGACAAGGTGCCGCCGGTACCCAACAGCAACCTCTACACCGCGCAGGAAAACGGCACCGCCTTCAGCTACACCGAGCACTACTGGTTCAAGCGCGGCTACGCCATCCAGTTGCGTTGCGTGCGCCCGACCCGCAGCCAGGCCGGCAGCAACTGGCAGGCCGAGTTCGACAAGGGCTGCGCTGCGCTGGCCGCCCAACTGAAATAAATCCCCTCTGTAGGAGCGCGCTCGCGCGCGATGCTCTCCGTCTCGCCGACGAGAAGCCCGCACGCCAGCCGCTCCCACCGAAGCAGGACACCACCATGCCCGACTACCAGCCCACCACCGCGTGGGCCACCGCCCGCGATGCCGCCGATCCGCTGCGCGCCTTCCGCGACGAGTTCCTGATCCCGCCGCACGAAAACCGCGACAGCACGTACTTCTGCGGCAACTCGCTCGGCCTGCAGCCGCGCGCGGTGCGCGAGGCGGTCAACGCGGAGCTCGACTACTGGGGCGAGCTCGGCGTGGAAGGCCATTTCAAGGGCCGCCTGCCATGGATGGACTACCACGAGTTCGTGCGCGACGACCTCGCCGCCGTGGTCGGTGCACAGCCGTCCGAAGTGGTCGCGATGAACACCCTGGGCGTGAACCTGCACCTGATGATGGTGAGCTTCTACCGCCCCACCGCCGAGCGCCCGGCGATCCTGATCGAGGCCGGCGCCTTTCCCACCGACCGCTACGCGGTGGAATCGCAGATCCGCTTCCACGGCTTCGATCCCGCCACGGACTTGATCGAACTGGAAGCCGACGAGCCGAACGGCATCGTCTCCACCGCCGCCGTCGAGCGCGCGCTGGCCGAGCACGGTTCGCGCATCGCGCTGGTGATGCTGCCCGGCGTGCAGTACCGCACCGGCCAGGCGTTCGACCTGAAGGCGATCACCACGCTGGCGCATCGGCACGGCTGCACGGTGGGTTTCGACCTGGCCCACGCGGTCGGCAACCTGCCGCTGCAGCTGCACGACAGCGGCGCCGATTTCGCGATCTGGTGCAGCTACAAATACCTCAACAGCGGCCCGGGCGCCGTCGGCGGCGCCTTCGTGCATGAACGCCATGCGCGCGCCGTGCTGCCGCGTTTCGCCGGCTGGTGGGGCCACGACAAGACCACGCGGTTCCAGATGGGCCCCGAATTCGTGCCCACGCCCGGCGCCGACGGCTGGCAGCTTTCCAACCCGCCGATCCTGGCGCTGGCCCCGCTGCGCGTGTCGCTGGAAATCTTCCGCCGCGCCGGCATGGCCGCACTGTGCGAAAAATCACGGCAGCTCACCGGCTACCTGGAATGGCTGGTGCAGACGCAGCTGGCCGACGTGCTGCAGGTCGTCACCCCCGCCGACCCCGCACGCCGCGGCGCCCAACTCTCCATCCGCGTGATCGAAGGCCGCGAACGCGGCCGCGCCCTGTTCGAACGCTTGATGGCCACCGGCATCATCGGCGACTGGCGCGAACCCGACGTCATCCGCATCTCCCCGGCACCGCTGTACAACCGGTTTGCGGATTGCCTGGCGTTTGCCGAGGCCGTGCGCGAGTGGAGCCGCGGCGGCTGATTTTCCGGGCGCCGAAGCCGAGGCGCGAGGAGACCGTTCGTGAATCTCAATCAGATCACTCTCCCGGTCACGGACTTCGATCGCTCCGTCGCGTTCTACTGCGACATGGGCTTTACGCTCATCGTCCATTCCCCACCTCGCTATGCCCGCTTCGAGTGCCCCGACGGCGACTCGACCTTCTCGCTCCACACCACGGATCAACCAGCCGGCAGCTCCGGCGTGGTGGTGTACTTCGAGTGTCAGGATCTGGACGCCAAGGTCACGAGCCTGCTTGCAGCCGGGTTCGAGTTCTCCCAGCTGCCCACCGACGAGCACTGGCTGTGGCGTGAGGCGCGCCTCACGGATCCTTCCGGCAACGCGCTCTGTCTGTTCCGGGCCGGCGACAACCGCAAGAATCCACCATGGCGTGTTGCCCCCGGAAAGGCCTGAACAAGACGCAGACACAGGATTCCAGCTTGAGCGGGCCTGCGGCTTTTGCAAGGCGCTTCGCTGGAGCCCTGCGCATGGCCATGCACGCGGGCCGCACGGAAGCTTCATCCGCCCTTGAAGGCTGCGGCGCGATGCTGCGGCTTTCCCGCCGCGGAGCTTCCCATGAAGAACGATGCGCCACGCGATACCGACCTGCACGAACTGGGCGAGCTGATCGACGGCATCGAAGTGGCCATGCTCACCACGCATGCCGCCGACGGCTCGCTGGTGAGCCGCCCGGTCCAGACGCTGAAACTCGATGCGAATGGCGAGCTGATCTTTTTCACCGCGGCCAACAGCCACAAGATCGCGGAACTCACCGACGATGCGGATGCCAACCTGGCCTACGCCCATGCCGGCGAGCATCGCTACGTATCGGTGCGCGGCCGCGCCCGCATGGATCGCGACGACGACACCATCGACGAGCTGTGGACGATCGCCCAGAAGATCTTTTTCCCCGACGGCCGCGACGATCCGAACCTGATGGTGCTGCGCATCCGCGTGCGCGATGCGGTGTACTGGGAAACGGCGGACAGCATGGTGGCGCGCGCGTTCGACTTTGCCCGGGGACTGCTGGAGGAAAAACCCAGCGACCTGGGCAAGCAGGGCCGGCTGGAAGGCTGAATTCCGGCGCTCACGGCGTGTCGACGATGCCGTCCGCGGCGGGCCAGCTCGACTGCCCGGTCCTCGGGTTCCGTGCACGCCGATCCACCTACCACTCGCGGAACCCGCCCATGGCCATGCTGCAACTCGACCCGCCGATCCCCCTGACCACGCCCAAGGGCGAAGGGTTTGCCCACATACTGATCGATTACGGCCCCGAAACGGACCCGTACTGGACCGTGTTCATCACCAGGACCGGCGAAGTCTGGACCTACTCCAACCCCGAAGTCCGCGCCACCAGGAACATCACGCTGGGGCGCACGCAGCCGGACAGTCCACCACAAGACCCGCGGTCGACGCCCGCTGACCGCAGCGGCCCGCCAAAAGCCGCTGTACCGGGCGGACAGTGAGCGGAAGCCGCGAAGGTGCGCGGGCGCGCACCTGTACCATGGAGCGCCGCGGGCAGGCCCGCCCGCCCGATACAGGACCCGCCCTTGCCCCGCTACCAAGGCCCGCTGCTTACCCGCCAGGTCGCCGAGGACCTGCTCGCCGCACGTGATGCCGGCGCCGCCGCGTGGACGGGCTCGCTCGACCTGGGCCGCAGCAGCGACACGGTCGCGCTGCTGGCCGACGGCTGGCGCTGGCGGGAGGCGCACCAGCCCTACCCCGGCAAGCTGAAGGATTGCACCGTCTATTTCCTCGACGGCGCCGAGTTCGCGCCGGCGGCGCGTTTCGCCGGTTCGCTGATCAAGCTGGTGCCGACCGAATGGGGCGTGCCCACGTTCGAGATCGACGGCATCAAGATGCTGCCCACGGCAAAGGCCTCGCCACTCGCCGACGCACAGCGCAAGGTGGCGCTGGTGGAACCGCGCGGCAAGCTGGTGCTCGACACCTGCGGCGGCCTCGGCTATTTCGCGGCGTGCTGCCTGGAAGCCGGCGTGGCGCGTATCCAGTCATTCGAGAAGAACGCCGACGTGTTGTGGCTGCGCACCCTCAACCCGTGGTCGCCCGATCCGGCCGCCAGCGAAGAGCGCCTGCAGCTGGAGCACGCCGACGTGGCGCAGGCCATCAAACAACTCGCCGACGCCTCGTTCGATGCACTGCTGCATGATCCGCCGCGCTTCGGCATCGCCGGCGAACTGTATTCGCAGGCGTTCTACGGCGAGCTGGCGCGGGTGCTGCGTCGCGGCGGGCGGCTGTTCCACTACACCGGCAGCCCGAACAGGCTGACCAGCGGCCGCGACGTGCCGCGCGAAGTGGCGCGGCGGTTGGAGCAGGCAGGCTTCCGGGCGGAGCTGGCGCTGGACGGAGTGCTCGCCACGCGGCGGTGAGTGGGCAGCGCTTCGACGGCGCGACGTGTGCGCAACGGTAGGGCGGGCACCGCCCGCCGCCGTCGCGTCGCGAAAAGCCGGCGGGCAGTGCCCGCCCTACGCTTGCCGCGGAATGCGCCAGTCAGTGGGTGGCGTCGGCGCCGCGCTGCACCGCCTTGATGAAGGCGCGACGCGAGGCCACCAGCGCCTTCGAGGTCGCCTGCGGCCACGCGCCCACCTGCACGATCACCAGTTGCCGCGCCGGATCGACGTAGACCATCTGGCCGAAGATGCCGATCGCGGCGTAGCTGCCGTCGGCGTCGGTCCACCACAGGTAGCCGTAGCCGTGTCCGGGGCTGGCCACGTCCTGCTGCTTGTGCATCGCGCCGTGCAGCCACGCGTCGGCGATCACCGGCCGGCCGCCGATGCGGCCGCCGTCGAGCATGAACTCGCCGATGCGTGCGTAGTCGGCCAGCGTGGCGGACAGGCCGCTGCCGCCGGTGTCGCTGCCGTCGCATTCGTCCTTCAACCAGTACGCATCCGCGGCCATGCCGTACGGCTTCCAGATCGTCTGCGACAGGTAGCTCGCCAGCGACTGGCCAGTGGCGCGCTGGACCAGGATGCCGAGCAGATCGGTTTCGGCGGTGTTGTAGTTCCAGTGCGTACCGGCGGGATACGCGCGCGGCAGTTTGGCCAAGTACGAGATCACGTGCGGCTGGCCGTTCTCGCAGGCGCTGCGGTACATCTGCGCCACGTCGGAATGCGGGTCGTCGTAATCCTCGTTCCAGCGCACGCCGGAGGTCATCGTCAGCAGCTGCTCCACGGTGACCTTGGCGTAGGCGGTGCCGCGCAACTGCGGGATATAGGTCTCCAGCGTGTCGTCCATGCTGCGGATGTCGCCGCGCGCGAGCGCGATGCCGGCCAGGGTCGAGGTGACCGACTTGGCCACCGAGAACGAAGTCCAGCGCTGCGCGGGGCCGAAGCCGGGTGCGTAGCGCTGCAGGCGGATGCGGCCGTGCTGCAGCACCATCACGCCGGCCAGGTGGTGCCTGCTCATGTAGCCGGCCAGCGTGATGCCGGCGTCGTCCCAGCGCGGGGCCAGCGGCGCACCCTCGGGCAAGGCGTGCACGTGGCTGCCGTGCGCCGCGCGGTCGGCGGGAAACAGCTCGTACATGCGCGGGAACTGCGCCGTGCGCTGCGCCTGCGTCCAGAACAGTACGTCTTCGCGTTGCTGGCCCACGCTGGGCGCGTCCTTTGCCAACAGCGGCAGCGGGACGGCCAGACACAGCACGAGGGAAAGCAGACGCAAGCCGAAGGTTGAACGCATGGCGGTTCCGATGGCGGGGTCGAGGACGCACGCGCGTCGTCAATCACGAGGGTGAGCAAAGGCCGCGCTCGCAGCAAGCGAGGCGGCTGCAACCGTTCAATTCTAGTCGCGTCCCTGCCGGACGTCATGCCCGCAACGTCCCGCGGCGCAGGTCCGCGGCATGACACGCGTCACTGGAACGCCTGACGCCACCACCCAACAATGCGCCACCGACCACCACCGCGCAGGAGCGGCCCGCCATGTCACGTCGAAACGGAAGCTACGGCATCGATGCCCCGTACGTGCCCGCCCTGATGGGCGCCGGGCTGCTGGTGTGCCTCGGCCTGATGGCGTTCGCGCACATGTCCGGGCTGTGGATCACCGCCGCGCTGATCGCCGTCATCCTCGCGCTGTACCTGCACACCACCTTGCGCGGCAAATTCGTGGCGTGGCGGGAGCTGCTCGACGCCCAGGCCTGGCATGGCGACGAGGAGGTGCTGGATCTCGGCTGCGGCCGTGGCGCGATCCTGCTGATGGCCGCCGGCCACCTGCCCCACGGCCGCGCCACCGGCGTCGACATCTGGAGCAGCAAGGACCAGTCGGGCAACGCGATGGACGTGACGGCGCGCAATGCGCAGGCGGAAGGCGTCGCCGATCGCGTCGAGCTGCGCACGGCGGACATGCGCGAGCTGCCGTTCGCCGACGCGAGTTTCGACCTGGTGATCTCCAACGTGGCGATCCACAACATCGGCGATGCGGCCGGCCGCGACCGCGCCATCGACGAGGCCTGGCGCGTGCTGCGGCCCGGCGGGCACCTGCTGATTGCCGACATCTCCAAGAGCGCCCAATACCAGCGGCGCCTGCGCGCACGCGGCGCCGACAGCACGCGACGCTCGCTGGGCTGGCGCACCTGGTGGGGCGGACCGTGGATGTCCACCATGCTGGTCACCGCGACAAAGCCGGCGGCACCTCACCCGTAGGAGCCCGCTGGCGGGCGATGCTCTTGGTGCGAGGATTCGGATTCGGGATTCGCAGGGCGAAAAGCAGGAGCATCGCCCGCCAGCGGGCTCCTACGGGTGGGGCGTGGTGTTTTTCGCCGGCACCAGCTCCGCCACCACCGGGAAGTGATCGGAGGGATAGCGCGCACCCTCGTGCGTGGTCAGCGTGCTTGCCGTGCGCACCTTGAAGCCGCGACTGAGGATCCAGTCGATGCGCCGGTCGGGCGTGCCGGTGAAGTTGTGGAAGGTCTTGGCCGGACCGGAGCGCGTGGCGGCTTCGGTCCAGGCGTCGTGCAAACCGCCGGTCAACTTCGCGTGCACCGGCGTGTCCGGCGCGCAGTTGAAATCGCCGGTGAGGATGACCCGCGCATCGGCCGGCAGCTGGTCGATCCAGCGCAAGATTTCCGCGGCGCTGAGCATGCGCGGGCGCACGTCCTCGTCGCGGTAGGGGAAATGCGTGTTGAGATACTCGAACGTGCCGCCGCCATCGCGCAGGCGGAACTGCGCCCAGGTGACCATGCGTGGATACGGCTGGCCCCAGGTGATGCTGCCGGGTACGTGCGGCGTGTCGGACAGCCAGAAATCGCCGGAGCGCAGCACCTCAAGCCGATCGGTGCGATAGAACACGCCCATGTGCTCGCCCTTGCTGCCGCCCTCGCGACCCTGGCCGAACCAGGCATAGCCGGGGAGATGCGCAGCGAGGTATTCGCCCTGCTGCTCGGTCAGCTCCTGCGTGCCGAGCACGTCCGGGTGCTGCGCGCGGATCACCTGCACCATCAGCTCGCGCCGGTTCTCCCACGCGTTGGCGCCCTTGTCCACCGGCACGCGCACGTTGAAGGTCATAACGCGCAGCGGGGTGTCGCGTGCCGACGCGGCGCCGCTCGCGCCCATCGCCAGCGCGCAGGCGAGCACGGCAATCCAGTGGCGTGGTTTCATGGCCTTCCTCCGTATCCGATGATCCGCCCGAGCTACCGCCGCGCCGCGATGATGTCGCCGAGGTAATCCGGCGTACCTTCGATGCGCTGCAGGTGCGGATACTGCAGCCCGCCGTGGTAATCCACCGCCACGGTGCGGAAGCCGCCCTGGTATTTCAGCAGCAGCTTGATCGGCGCCTGGTTGCCCTTGGCCGCGGTGATCGCGTCCTTGAGCACGTCGGTGCTGTACGCCTGTCCGTTCACCGAGACCACGGTGGCGCCGGTGCTCACGCCGGCCTTGAACGCCGGGCCGTCCCAGCGCACGTCGTTGATCTCGCCACTTTTGGTCAGCGTCAGCCCGATCGACCAGGCGAAGTTGAAGATGTGCCGTGGCGATTCCGGACGGCTGTCGTACTGCTTTTCGTAGGCGCTCGGCTGGTCGGTGTAGACCAGCTTCCAGCCGGTAGCCTCCAGGCCGCGGGCCAGCGGCGGATCGAGCGTGTCCACGCGCGCGTGCAGGAAGCCGGCCCAGTCGTTCTTCGCCACGCCGTTCAACGCGGCCACCACGTCGTCGAAGGCATAGGTCTTGGTGACGAAGCTGCCGTCGTCGACGCCGAAGAAGGCGCGGGCGAAATCATCCAGCGACCTGGTGTTGTGGGTGAGCGCGCGGATCTTCGCGTCCACCGCCAGCCACAGCATCTGCCCGCCGCTGTAGTACTCCTCGCTCATCTGCCAGCTGCGGTAGGGCAACGCCGCGCGCAGTGCCGCGGTGGGATCGTTGGTGGTGTCTTCCAGCGTGCGCCAGCCGAAGCCGACCCGGTTGCGGTCGTAGTTGGCCGCGACCATCGCCAGCGCATCGCGGAACTGCTGCGCCGTCCACAATCCGGAGCGCGCGGTGAGCACGAAGCCCCAGTACTGGGTCTGGCCCTCGTACACCCACAGCAGCGAATCGCCCATCGGCACGTTGAAGTTCGGCGTCCACAGATCCGCCGGGCGGCGGAACTTGCCGTTCCACGAATGCGTGTACTCGTGCGCCAGCAGGTCGCGGTTGGGCGCGTTGTCGGACCAGGCGGTGAAGTAGTCCGCGTCCAGGCCGTTCTCGCTGGACTGGTGGTGCTCGGTGCCGTTGCCGGCCAGCACGTCCGACAGCGAGAACAGGAAGTCGTAGTGGTCATAGTGCTGCGAGCCGAACAGCTTCACCGCCTGGCTTACCAGCGCGCGGTGCGCCTCGAGCTGCGCCGGCGTGATCTCCAGGTACTTCGGCGCATCCGCGACGATGTCCAGGTGCACCGGCACCTTGCTGCCCGGGGCAAGGTCCACGCGCTTGAAATGGCGGCCGGCGTAGACCGGCGAATCCACCAGCGTGTTGAAGGTGACCGGCTTGAAGGTGACGGTATCGCCCTTGCGCACCGACGTCTCCAGCGCAGTGCCGAGCTGCCAGCCCGGCGCCAGCGTGAGGCTGGGCTCGAAGGTGATGCCGCGCGTGTAGTGCCCGGCCGGATACAGCGCGACCTTGCTCCACGCCATGTCCATCATGCGGTCGGTGATCTCGAAGCCGCCGCGGCGCGGCGACAGGTACTGGAACTGCACGTCCAGGCTGGACACGCCTGCAGGCACGTCGAGATGGAACGCGTAGACGTTGTACTTGTCGCGCTTCCACGCCAGCGGCTTGCCGCCGGCACTCAGCTTCAGCCCGGCCAGCATGTCGATCGGGCCGGTGGGCGAGTGGTCGCCGGGGATCCATTGCGGGTACAGCAGGGTCAGCGGCCCGGTCGTGACCGGAATCGTCTCCTGCACCCGGAAAATGCCCTGCGTCGTGTCGCTGGCATCGACATGCAGCGCGATCGTGCCGGCGTACGGCGTGTCCTGCGGGTCCGGTACCTGCTGGCTGCGCTGTTGCTGCGCCAGCGCGGTGCCGGCAGACAGCGCCAGCGAAGTCGCCAGCATGCAAGTGCAGGCCAGCCGGCGCATGGCCGACGAGCGGGCGGAAGGGCGAGCGGGCATGGGCGACTCCGTGATGCGGCGGGAAGTGCATCAAACTAGCACCACTGCCCTGGCGCATGGCAGCGTGCCCCTGCCCGCAGGAACCTGCGGCCATGTACCGGCAGGTAGCACGCGACCTGCTTTCCACGACAAGGCTTCCGCGTGACGCGGCACGGGTTGCCGGAAAGCGAATGCGCACGACGCAGGCATTTGCTTGGACGACGGCGACCCGCGGCGTATCCTGAGCGGTGCTGATGGCCGACCGCGTGACTGCGCTGCCCGGTGCGGCCGGCGGCCCGATCCGGCGTGCGGCGTGGACACGGCAACTCCCCTCCACCCGTGATGCTTCCCCGCATGAAAGACACCGTGTCGAACACTTCTTCCCTCGCCACCGCCAGCGAAGCCGGCGGCGCGCCACCGGTGATCGCCGCGGCCACCACCACGCCATTGTCGAGGACGCGCTACGGCGTGCTGGGCGCGGTGAGTTTCGCGCACGTGCTCAACGACATGATGCAGTCGGTGATCGTGGCGATCTATCCGCTGCTCAAGGGCGAGTTCGAGCTGAGCTTTTTCCAGATCGGCGCGATCACGCTGACCTTCCAGCTCACCGCCTCGCTGCTGCAGCCGGTGGTCGGCATGGTCACCGACCGGCACCCGCTGCCGTACACCCTGCCGGTCGGCATGTGCTTCACCCTGGCCGGCCTGCTGCTGATGTCGGTGGCGCCGAGCTACCCGGTGCTGCTGCTGGCAGTGGCGCTGATCGGCTGCGGCTCGTCGGCGTTCCATCCCGAATCCTCACGGGTGGCGCGGATGGCCTCGGGCGGACGCTACGGCCTGGCGCAGTCGGTGTTCCAGATCGGCGGCAACCTGGGCCAGGCATTGGGGCCGCTGATGGCGGCCGGCGTGGTGCTGACCCTGGGCCGCGCGCACGTGGGCTGGTTCGGGCTGGCGGCGCTGCTGGGCATCGTGGTGCTGCTGCAGGTCAGCCGCTGGTACAGCCGGCATATCGAGGAGCGCGTGCGCAAGCGCCTGCCGTCGGACCAGCCGCTGTTCCCCGCGCCGGTGGTGCGCCGCACGCTGGGTGTGCTGATGGTGCTGATGTTCTCCAAGTTCTTCTACCTGGCCAGCATCAGCAGTTACTACGAGTTCTACCTGATCCACCACTTCGGCCTGTCGATGACCCGCGCCACTCATCTGCTGGCGGTGTTCCTGATGGCGGTGGCCGCCGGCACCCTGATCGGCGGGCCGCTCGGCGACCGCATCGGGCGCAAGCAGGTGATCTGGGTGTCGATCCTCGGCATCGCTCCGTTCACCCTGCTGCTGCCGCACGTGGGGCTGGCGTGGACGGTGGGCCTGAGCGTGGTGATCGGCGTGGTGCTGGCCTCGGCCTTCCCGGCGATCATCGTCTACGCGCAGGACATGATGCCCCACCGCGTGGGCATGGTGTCGGGCATGTTCTACGGGCTTTCGTTCGGCCTCGGCGGCATCGGCGCGGCCGTGCTCGGCGTGGTGGCGGACCACTACGGCATCGAGTTCGTGTACCAGGTCTGTGCGTTCCTGCCGCTGCTGGGATTGCTGGCGGTGTTCCTGCCGGACGTGCGACCGCCCGGTCACGCGGGCGCTGTGCGCAAGCCCTGAGCGCGGGCCGCCGCCAACTTCCAGCTCGTCATCCCTGCGAAGGCAGGGATCGCATTGCAGCGGCGAAGTGCGATCCCTGCCTTCGCAGGGATGACGGCCGAGGAAGGTCTTGGCAAGGCCAGGACCATGGGTGCCAGAATGCGTGCATTCCAAGCCAAGGGGTCGCTCATGAACACCGATGACAGCGTCCGTGCTGATCGACGCCGCTTCCTGAAAGGCTCGGCTCTCGGCGCAGCGGCCATTCCGCTGCTCGGTGTCGGAGCTGCCTGGGCAAGCGATACGAGCGCTGCGCTGCCGCCTTCGATCCTCGCACTGGAACCGGTGGCGCCGCGCGCCGTGCCGATCACCGACGCCGAACGCGAGGGGCGCCTGCGCAAGGCGCAGCAGCTGATGGCCGAGCACGGCATGGACGCGGTATTCATGGGCGGCGGCAGCTCGCTGGAATATTTCACCGGCATGCGCTGGTGGGTCAGCGAACGCACCACCGGCATGCTGCTGCCGAAATCGGGTGACCCGGTCTACATCACGCCGGAGTTCGAGCGCGAGCGCACGCTGGAGCAGATCGCCTTCGGCAGGAAGGACGTGCGCACCTGGCAGGAGTTCGAGAGCCCGTACGCGCTGATCGCCGACGTGCTGGCCGAATGGCACATGGCCACCGGCACGCTGGGCATCGAGGAGCAACTGCGCTCGGCCACGCAGTTCGGCATCGCCGCCGCGGCGCCGCACGTGAAGCTGGTCAGCGCCACGCCGGTCACCGCCGGTTGCCGCGCAATCAAGAGCCCGGCCGAACTGGCGCTGATGCAGCTGGCCAACGACGCCACCCTGGCGGTGTACCACGCGGTGTGGAAGGCGCTGCAGCCAGGCATGACCCAGCAGCAGATTTCCGCCCTGGTGGACGCGGCCTACACGCGCCAGGGCCTGCGCGGCGACGCCAGCGTCAACGTCGGCGCGTTCACCGCCTCGCCGCACGGCTCGCCGCTGCCGCAGCACATCAGCGAGGGCACCGTGATCATGCTCGACGACGGCTGCAAGGTCGGCGGCTACCAGAGCGATCTCACCCGCACCTTCGTGCTGGGCAAGGCCAGCGACAAGATGAAGCGCGTGTTCGACATCGTGCGCCGCGCGCAGCAGGCGGCGCTCAAGGCCGCGCATCCCGGCGCCACGATGGAGTCGGTGGATGCCGCCGCGCGCAAGGTCATCGTCGATGCCGGCTACGGCCCCGGCTACAAGTACTTCAGCCACCGCCTCGGCCACGGCATCGGCATGGACATGCACGAGTGGTACTACCTCGTGCAAGGCAACACGCGCGCGCTCGAAACGGGCATGACCTTCAGCGACGAGCCGGGCATCTACCTCCCCGGCGAGTTCGGCGTGCGGCTGGAGGACGACATGCACATCACCGACGACGGCGCACGCTGGTTCACCCCGCAGAGCCCGTCGATCGAGCAGCCGTTCGGCTGATCGGCTGGGGTTCTCTTTGTGCGGCCTGCGCGGCAGGCTATCCTGTCCGGCGGACAGCCTCGGGAGAACACCATGCAACTGGACCACCTGCGCGTCGCCATCACCGGCGGTTTCGGCGCCCTGGGCCTCGCCGCGGTGCAAGCGGCACTGGCCGCCGGCGCCCGCGTCGCCGCCATCGACCGTGCCCCCGCACCGAGCGCAGGCATCGGCGCGGCCAGCTGCATCGGCGGCGTCGACCTGGCCGATCCCGCCGCCGCGGCGAACGCCCTGGACACTGCCGCCAAGGCCATGGGCGGGCTCGACGCGCTGGTCAACATCGCCGGCATGTTTCGCTACGAGAGCGTGACCGACGGCAACGCGGACACCTGGGACCTGCTCTACCGGGTCAACCTGCGCACCGCCGTCGCGGCGAGCCAGGCTGCGCTGAAACACCTGCATGCCGGCGGCCGCATCATCAACATCGGTGCAGCCTCCGCGCTCAAGGCCGGCGCTGGCGTGGCGGCCTACACCGCCTCCAAATCCGGCGTGATGCGCTTCACCGAATCGCTCGCCGAGGAGCTCAAGGAGCGCGACATCACCGTCAACGCGCTGCTGCCCAGCATCCTCGACACGCCACCCAACCGCGCCGACATGCCGAAGGCCGACTTCGCGCGCTGGGTCAAGCCGGAGCAACTGGCCGACGTGATCGTGTTCCTGCTGTCGAAACAATCCTCCGCCATCACCGGCGCACTGATCCCGGTGACCGGTCGCGTGTAACGGTCCCGCGGCGACCGACCGGCCCGCTCCCACTCCAGCCACCCACCACGACGCCCATGCCCACTCCCTCCGCGGCCGACCAGGCCAGCGCGCGCGCCGAGAACTTCCGCACCGGCTTCGCCGGCCAATCGATGCGCGAGTACAAGGGTCTGCCGATTTACGCCGCCCCCGGACTGCATGAAGCAGCGGCCGACCTGCTGGTCGGCGCGGCGAACGCCGGCGCGCGGGTGCTGGAGTTCGGCGCCGGCAGCGGCGCGATGTCGTTGCGGCTGACCGACCTGGGTTTCCAGGTCACCGCCAGCGACCTGTTCCCCGAAAGCTTCAAGCCGACCGACGTGCCCTTCGTCGCGGCCGACCTCAACGGCGCGTTCGCCGCGCAATGGCCGCAGGGTTTCGACGCGGTGATGGCGCTCGAGATCGTCGAGCACCTGGAAAACCCGCGCGAGGTGCTGCGACAGATCCGCGCCCTGCTGCCGGTGGGCGGGCAACTGGTGCTGTCCACGCCGAACATCGCCAACCCGGTATCGCAGGCGCTGTTCCTGTGCACGGGCCAGTTCCAGTGGTTTCGCGACATCGACTATCGCGAACAGGGCCACATCACGCCGCTGAGTCCCTGGGTGCTGGAAAAGGCGCTGCAGGAAGCCGGCTTCACCATCCGCGCCGAATGCGCGGTCTCCAGCCCGTTCCGCCGCATCCGCCGGCTGGGCTGGACCGTGCGCCTGCTCGCGCCCTGGTTCGCCTTGTTCAACGGCCTGCCGCGCGCACGCCGCGGCGAGGTGTGGCTGGTGCGCGCGGAGGCGAGCTGACGCCGCCAGGCTCAGTGCCTGTGAAGAAAACCACTTCCTGTGGTTTTCTTCTATTGCGAGTCCGGTACACGCCCGGACTCGCTCACATGGAACAGTCACTTGCGTGACTGCTCCATGTCCGAGCCATCCATGGCCGGTCTGAGAGGTTGAACAGTCACAACCTCTCAGTGCATCGTTTCGCCGGGGCCGGCCGGTGCGGTCGTCCCGTCGCCCGCGGCCGTGTGCAGCTTCCAGACGTCCTCGCGCAACTCGCGCATTTCCGCGTCGTCCGGCACCGCCTTGAGGTAGGTGTCGTAGGTCGCGATGACTTCGTCGTTGCGGCCGAGCGTGGCCAGGACCCACGCCAGCATGCGCGTGGGCACCGACAACTTGGGGTTGAGCGCTAGCGCGGCGCGGTAGTGCACGATCGACTGTTCGTAGAGCTCTTCCATGCGCGCGGCATCGGCCAAGCCGATCTGCGCGATCACTTCGTAGCCCGGCACCGGCAACAGGCCGAGATAGAGCAGGCGCGCTTCGGCAGGACGATTGTCCTTGAGCAGCACTTCGGCCAGCCAGGTGCGCGCTGCATGCAGGTCGGGCTGCAGGCGCAGGGCATTGTTCAATGCGGTTTCGGCAAACGTCAGCAGGTCGCGCCGGCTGAACGCCTGGCCGAGCAGGAACTGGATCACCGAGTAATCCGGCACCATCTCTGCCGCGCGCGTCAGGTAGCCCACGGCGGCATCGAGCTCGCCGCGCGCGAGCATGATGGTGCCCAGCCCGGCCAGCGCGTGGCCATCGTCGCCGGCGCGCAGGGCAATGCGGAAGTGCTCTTCCGCCAACTTGGCATCGTCGCGGTCGAGCGCCAGCTGGCCCAAGCCGACATGCGCGCCGCCGAGATTCGGGTCCATCGCCAGCGCGCGGTAGAACGCCATGCTCGCCCCCGCGGCATCGCCGGCCTGGCGCAGCAAGGTGGCATGGCCCAGCGCCAGCTCCGGGTTGTCCGGCTGCAACTCGGCCGCCCGTGCCAGCAGGCTCAAGGCTTCCGCGTTCTCGCCGCGCCGGTGCAGCAGGATGCCGAGCAGGTGCATCGCGTCGGGATCGTCGGGGTGCTGCGCCAGCCACTCGCGATAGCCACGCATGGCTTCGTCGAAGCGACCCGCGTGGTGCAGGCTGTAGACATCCTGGAGCGTACTCATGGCATTCACGTGATCTGAAAGGAAAGAACGGCAACGCGTGGCGCTTGCCTGCGCGCAGGCCGACCCCGGATTATGCGGCATCGGGCGCAGCAGGGTCGAGCGCGCCGCGGACGACTCACTGGTCCGCGAAACGCAGCAACTCCGGCACGAACGGCGCATACCCGCGCCAGCGCCCGATGGCCCGCGTGTACACCGGCTGGCGCGCCTGCCACACGCTGGCGGTGCCGATCGCGCCGCGCACCGCATTCGGCACACCGGCGTCGAACGGCGCCAGCCCCAGCGAGGCCGCCAGGCCGTCGATGGTCGCCTGGGGCGCTTGCGCCAGCTCCTCGTAGCGCACCTCGATGACCCTTCCCTCGCCGCGAGCCTTGGCCATCAGGCGATCGCAGCCGTTCAGTACCGCCGCGATGTCCGCGAAATCGTAGGCGAAGCGATACTCCGTCGATTCGAAATGCTGGCTCCAGATCGACAGCGCGGTATCCCGCTCGTTGCGCCGGCAATGCACGATGCGCGCCTGCGGGAACAGCGCCGCGATCAGATCCACCTGCAGGAAATTCAGCGGCTGCTTGTCGATGAACCAGCGCACCCCCGCCTCCCCTTGCCGCAACCGGGCCAGATACTCGGCGGCGACGCGGTCGAGCAGGTCGACGTCCACCCGCGGCGCGCGGGCGACCTGCTCGGCAAGATGCGGCAGCCAGTCCAGTTCACCGCGATTGCAGGTCTCGGCCGAGCGGCCGAGCAATTCGGCGACCAGGGTCGTGCCCGAGCGCGGCGCACCGACCACGAAGATCGGCACGCACTCCGTGGCCGCCGGCGCGCGCTGCGGCAGCGACAAGCCGGCCAGGCGCGCCTCTACCAGCCGCCGCCAGTGCTTGCGCGACCAGTTGCGGTGGTCGACCAGTCCATTTGCCTCGCGCAGGCGGGCCGCGGCCTCGGCGTAGTCGCCCAGGTCGTCATGCGCCTTGCCGAGCGCGAACAACACCGAGGCGCGCGCTGCGGGTGTCAGGTCGGGTCGCTCCAGCAGCGCCCTGAAACGCGCCAGGTCCGGATGCCCCGGGTCGGTGTAGCGGCCGATCGAGGCCAGACCGTAGGCCGCGCCCGCATCGATCGTGCGAGGGTCATGCTCGAGCGCGAGCAGGTAATGGCCGCGGGATCGCTCGAACTCGCCGAGCTGGCCCAGCAAGGCCGCCACGTAGACATGCAGGAACGGATCACCCGAGCCCATCGCGATGGCCGCCTCGCACAACTCGGCGGCAGCCTGCTTGCGCCCGGCATCGGCAAGCATCTTCGCCGCCCGATGCACGAGATCGGCGCCCTGCCGGTACCGACCGAACTGGTCGCGAAACACCTGCTCCGCCGCATCCACATGGCCCTGTTCGAGCTGCAGCCGGGCCAGCGTGAACGATGCCGCCGCGTGATCGGGCTGCCGCGCCAGCAGGTTTTCCAGCAGCAGCTGCGCTGCGGCGCGGTCATTCATCTGCCAGCGCACGCCGGCCAGCGCCAGCACGAGTTCGCCATCGTGGCCATGCTGGGCGAGTGCCGCCTGCAGTACTGCGGCGGCGGCTTCCATGTCTTGCTCCAGCACCAGCGCACGGCCTGCCTCCAGCCATGCCGCGGCGGGCTGACCCTGCAGTTGCGCCAGCCGCGCGCGCGCCTGCGCGGACTCGCCTTCCACGCGGGCCGGGGCATCGGAAGCGGCGCGTGGCGAGCCGGGCTGGTCTGGGGTGTCGGCAGCAGTCATGACGGTACGTGATGGCGCGAACCGCGCATGTTACTGCACGCTCACCAGGGCAACCGCGGCGGGCCGGCTGTACCCGGCCGTTTCAATCCCCTGCGGCAGCGTCAAACCGGTAGAACGTCGCTTGCGCCGAAGCGCGCTGCCCGAACGCGCGGGCGAAACCACCGAGTTGCGCATACGGCGCCAAGGGCACGGTGGGGCGAAAGGTCAGGTGTTCGAGCAGGCAGAACAGCGACACTTCGAGCAGGCTCAGGTCGTGGGGCGGCAGCGCGGCAATGATCGACGGCACCCGCTCGTCGAGCCACGCCAGCGCGTTGCGCAGGCCCGCGGCCGCCTTGACGAAGTAGATGCTGTCCGGCGAAAGCTCCGCGATCTGCGTGCCGAAACCGAGCTGCACCTGGGCCTGCATCGCGTGCCAGACCAGTTCCTGCGCGTTGCGCGCCGACGCGTCACGCAGGTTCTCCGGCCAGAGGATCACGGCATGGCGCGGGGCGAGCTCCGCCAGCGTGCGGCAAATGTTTTCGGCCCCGAATACCACCGTCCCGCCATGACTGAGCACCGGCAACTTGAGCGCGGGGTTGCCCGCGTAGCTGCGCTCGTCCAGCGAGGCCAGGTCGTACACCGGAGCGAACTCGCAGGTCACACCCAGCTCGAGCGCGAACATGCGCGCCAGACGGGTGTAATGGGAGCTGCTGCGCCCGGTGATGCGCGGCAGCAGGCTCACACCGGCATCATCGGATCGAGCGGACATCGCGGCGCCTTGTGCAGGTGGAGTTCCGTCGATTATCGCCGCGGTCTGCGCCCTCCGATCAGACGCCCTTGTCGCTTCCGCCCGCCGGCAGCAGAACGCCCACCCCGAGCAGCGCGGCGATCGCGCCCAGCACGAAGATCACCGCCTCGCCGGAGGTGGCCAGGTGCGCCGACGGCAGCGCGCGGCTGACCCAGTCGATGCCGACTGCGTAGGCGAGTGTCATCAGGATCGCCGAGGCCACGCCGATCGCCAACGCGTACCAGGCTCGGCGGCGCCCCTTGCCGCGGATGAACGCACCGAGCAAGCCGCCGGCGACGGCCGCGACCAGGAACAACCATGGTGCAGTGAACACCACGGTGGCCGGCTGGGAGACCACGCCCGCGTCGGCGACACTCACGCTGGTGGATCCGGCTGAATCCGAGCGCAGGCGCGCGGTGGCCACGCCCTGCGCATCGAGCTTCACGTAGGTCGGGTCGAGCGAGCCATGCTCGTTGCGCAGTGTCACCGGGTAGCCGCCGGGCGTGACCAGGCCGCGGGCGCGCAGGGTGATCGCGGTCTGGCCGATGCCCCAGCCGGTGATCTGCGGGTTGGCAGCGATCACCTCGATGGTGGGTTTCATCACCGGCAGGTCGATCGCGTTGCCGCGATCCTGCGGGTCGGCACTGACCGACACGTGATAGCTGTCGCCGGGGAAGTCCGGCACGGTCACGCGCACCGCATGCCACTGGCCGACGTCGGCGATGCTGAGCGGCGCGGGCGCCACGTCGGAGGCACCGGCCGCGGTGACCGCCACGTTGACAGGCGTGTTCAGCGTGCGCCGATCGCCGGGATCGTCAAGATTGGACAGCGCCACCGAGAAGCCGCCGCTCCAGGCGGAACGCGCGGCGTCCAGCACCAGCCCGGTATTGTTGGCGATGAGCGCGGCCAGCCGCACCGGTGCGCGTTCCGACCCCACCGTGGCGCTCACCACATAACCCAGCCGCACGGCGGATGTCTGCGCCCCGGCCGGCAGCGCCTCGCGCAGCGGCGCCGACAGCGCCACCCGGGTCGCGGTGGCACCGGTGCGGGTGACGAAGACCGCGCCCGGCCGGGCCTGTTCGGCGACCGTATCGGGATGGACCACTTCGGCATGACTGCCGGACACCGCTTTCACCGCGCCGCTGCTCAAGGCCAACGGGTCGAGGTGGAACTTCTGCGCCGCCTGTGCGGCAACCGGGCTGAGTGCGGCGGCCGGCTTGGCGGTGGTTGCCGACGCCGGCGGGGGCGGCTGCCCTGCTGCCACGTGCAGCATCGCGTCACTCAACGCCACCTGTTGCTTCGCAGTCGCGGAAGACGCGTGCGTGACGCTGCTCGTCGCCACCGGCACCAGCGCCTCGTGCTTGTGCAACTGCGGGAGCGACTGCGCTGGCGGCTGCGCCAGTGCGTCGACACTGCCGAGGCAGGCGAAGGCCGCGATCAACCCGATGGTGGTGCATCTGCGCATATCGTCCCCCGAGGGTTCGGTCTAGGCCGTCACCTGCACCGGCGTCGCCAGCAGCCGGCGCGCCGGTCGATGCGCGCTGGCCGTGGTGATCGCGGCATACCAGTTGGTGAACGGCAGGTGCTCCGGTGCGTCGCGCATGTCGGCCCAGACCTGCTCGGCGAGATGGCGGAAGCGCGGATAGCGTTCGCGCTTCCAGCGCGCGGCCTGCGGGCGGAACGAGCCGCGATCGAGCCGCGCGATCGCATGGGCGGTGGCGAAGCCGTGCTGGATCGGCACCACCCAGCCGTCCTCCTGCACCACCAGCGGTGACACCAGCGCAGCCAGCCGGGCATCGGCGGCCACGTCCGCGGCGACCGCCGGGCCGGCGAAGGCGCGGCAGGGTTCGCGCGCGATCAGCTGGCGATCGGCCACGTCGTACTGCAAGGTCAGCTGCTCCCGGTACTGCCGCTGCAGCCGCGCCACTTCGAGGAAACCGTACGCCAGCTCCAGGTCGTCCGGCGGACGCAGCTCGTATTCGCGGGCGCGGCCGACCTGCTCCAGCGGATGGATCTGCAGCAACCGCGCGCCCTCAGCCGCGGCGAAGCCGGCCACCCAATCCAGCTCGGGCAGGTTGTCCATGGTCAGCGTGAAGATGAAACCGAACGGCACGCCGGCCGCGCGCAGCAGGTCGAGTTTGGCGCGCATCTGCTCGAACGCATGCGCGCGGTTGCGCATGCGGTTGTGGCTCTCCGGCACGCCATCGAGGCTGATCGCCAGCAGCCCGAGATGCGGCGCCAGTTGCGCCAGCCGCCGGGCATCGAGCAGCAAGCCGTTGCTGGTGACCGAGGTGGCGAAACCCAGCGACCGCGCGAACGCCAACAGGCGCGACAGCGGCTTCCAGGTCAGCGGTTCGCCGCCGGACATGCCGATCGCGTTGTAACCCTCGCCTGCTGCGTCGGCGAGGAAACCCTCGAGCAGCTCCACGTCCAGCTCGCCGCGCTGCTCCGGGCCGGAGGTGGAGTAGCAATGCCGGCAACGCAGGTTGCAGCGCAGCGTGGGGTGGATCTGGATGACGTTGACGACGTCGCCGGTCGGGCCCATGACGTTCTCGCGGCAAGGCAACGGCGGCCGGGCGATGGCTCCGGCCGCATGGACGCATCGATCGGTTTCTAGCGACCGGCGTTGCGGATGTTCACTTCGAGCCGGAACCACTCCGGCACCGGGATGCCGTAGGGGAAGCACGATGCGCTGACCTGCAGCGTCGGACCGTTCAGCCGCATCAGCTGGCTGACCACCGGGCCGAGTTGCTTGGCGTTGACCTCCAGTTGCGCCTGGATCAGGTCGATTGCCGGCTGCCCGTACTTCCACCACCACTTCACTTCGTAATCGCTGCGTGCCATGCCGAGCGCCTTGGCAATGCCGGCGTGGTCGTGCGGCTTGAGGGCGAACAGCTTGGCTGAGCCTCTGTTCGCGTTGCTGGTGATCTTGCGAGTCGTGGCCATGAAAAAGCCTCCTGCGCTGGATTGCCGGTTGCCCGGGCGAAGGCGGCTGTGACAACCGGAACCTGGCGGCCCGCCCGCCGCCGGATTCCGATCGCCCGCCCCCGATGCCATGTCCAGCAAGCGACATGCCAGCACGCCGCGACACGGCGATCGCGCCGCGGCGCGGCCGGCACACGTCCATGCGCCGCGAACCGGGGCGCGAATGACCCGCTACTGCGTTCCCCCGGGTCAGGTGATACCCACCGGCGGGCGATCCGGGAAAGTGCTGCGTGGCCATGCCGGATTGCCTAGTGACTTCTCGCACGCGCCCGTGCCGGCGCGCGTACGCACCATGGGCTGACGACGTGCGGTGGCATCGCGGCGGTTACGACCCGTGATGCCGGGACCACCAGGGCCGACACCGCGCCTTCCCCATACCTGCCGCAGCGGAGCGACGCATGACGAATCGATGGACAAGCTGTGGCCTGCTGGCGGTGCTGCTGTGGTCGGGCACGGCACCGGCGCAGGTCGACCTGTCCGGACTGGACCGGGGCATGGCCGGTCCGCCATCGCAGGTGCTGGTGCTGGGCAGCGTGCATCTGTCGCAGATGCCCGAAGGGTTCGAGGCCGTCACCTTGCAGCCGGTGCTGGCGAAGCTGACTGCGTTCAAGCCCGACATCATCACTGTCGAGGCGATCCCCGGCGAAAGCTGCGCGATGATGAGGCGCAACCCGGCGATCTACGCGGCGCAGGATGTCGCGACCTACTGCAGCGACACCACGGCAGCGAGGAAAGCCACCGGCCTGGATGTTCCCGCTGCGGTAGCCGCAGTGAAGGAGTCACTCGCGCACTGGCCGGCGCAGCCGCACGCGGCGCAGCGCCGGCACCTGGCCGCGCTGTTCCTTGCCGCCGGCGACGACGCCTCGGCGCTGACCCAGTGGCTGCAATTGCCGCAGGCCGAACGACACGCCGGCGATGGCCTGGACGATGCGCTGGCCACCCGCCTGCGCGAACTGCAGACGCGAAACGGCGAAGACCTGCAGATCGCCGCGCGCCTCGCTGCACGGCTCGGCCTGCAACGCGTGTATCCGGTCGACGACCACTCCGGCGACAACGTGGACGTGCCCGACGTGCCGGCCTACGCCAACGCGATCCGCAGCGCCTGGGCCGCCAGCGCAAGCGAGGTGGCCGCCGATCGCAAACGGCAGGAAACGCTCACCCTCCACGGCGACATTCTCGCGCTGTACCGCTTCATCAACCGGCCCGACGTCCTGCGCAGGCAGATCGACGCCGACATGGGCGCGGCGATGCGCGAGAAGTCGCCCGCCCGCCTGGCGCGCATCTACGTCGCCGGCTGGGAGACGCGCAACCTGCGCATGGTGGCCAACGTGCGCGCGGCATTCCGCGAACGTCCCGGTGCCCGCGTGCTGTGCATCGTCGGCGCCACCCACAAGCCGTGGTTCGACAGCCTGCTGGGCCAGATGCAGGGCGTGGCCATCGTCGACGCGGAAAAAGTACTGCAGTAACCGCCCCGGGAATCCCGCATGTTTCAAGCAAACCGACCGCGCCTGGCTGGCGCCCTCCTCGTCCTCGTGACCGTGCTGGGCACGGGCTGCTCGGGCGTGGCCACGCGCGAGATCGAATCGGCACGTGCCGAGGTGCATCGCGAGCCGCTGGGCATGAACGCCAAGGGCTATCCCGACGCCAGCATCGATGCATCCGGCGCGGTGAAGATCGGCAGCGACAGCCTGGTCCTTTCCCGGACGCAGAAGGCCGAGACGCTGCGCTACCGCGAGGCGGTGATCGCGCTGGTGGATCTCTCGCTGGACAAGGCCACGCACATGACCCGGCACGTCATGGCCAGGACCGTGTTCGCGATGATGACCGGCCGCCTGGACAAGATGGAGAAGAAGCTGGAGCAGCAAGGCCTCGCGCTCTCCCACTCGCCCGAATTCTGCGCCGCGCTGGGCGACGTGGTGCGGCGCCAGGACGAGATGGTGCAGGCGGTGGTGAACCTGCGGCCCTACGCGCACATCAGTCAGCGGGAAGTAGACAACTGCGTGGCGGGCCGGCCGTACCACGCAGGCATCTAGGCCGCCGCGCGACCCACCCTCAGGGCTTCGTCGCGGCCACCTGCGACGGATCGTCGGCCGGATGCACGTAGTGGATCTGGAACGGCCCGTAGAAACTCAGGTCGATGACCACGCCTTCGTCCGCGGTATAGGCATAGTGGTGATGCATCGCCGGCAGCGACGCGTAGCTCATCGCCGGCAGCGCCTTGGCCGCGGCCTTGTCCACCTGGTCGCCCATGCCGATGTGGAAGGTTCCCTGCAGCACGGTGAAACCCTCGGCGGTCGGGTGCCAGTGCGGCGCCAACATGGTGTGCGGCGGGATCTTCAGGCGCAGGGTGGTGAACCCTTCCGCGAACGGATTGCCGCTCAGCACCGCCAGCTGCACGCCCTTGGGCAGCACCGGCGGTGCCGGCATCCATGTCAGGTCGCCGGGCGCGAGTTGCACGGCGGCAGCAGCAGGCGGCGCGGCCGCCGCGGGGGTCGGGGCCGGTACCAGTGAAAGCGCCAGCAAGGCGATCGTGCATGTCGTGTTCATGGGTGCATCCTCCGTCCGGGTAGAACCTGCTGCCACGGAAGAACCCCATCACGCGGCAAACTGCGACAGAGGCCGTCACACGTATTGCGCGATGCCGTTGCCGAACGACCAGTTGTCGCGGCTCGTCTCCACCAAGTTGATGAACACGTCCTGCGGGCGCAGGCCAGGGGCGGCGGCGAGGTTGTCGGCGATGCGCCGGTACAACGCCTGCTTCTGCGTCGTGCTGCGGCCGCTGGCGCAGGTGATCTGCACGATCACGAGATCGTCGCTGCGGGCGATGCCGAGATAGCCCGGATCGGCGTCGAACTCGTCCTCGTCGTGCTGGCTGACCACGATGAAGCGATCGTGCTCGGGCACGTCGAAGGTGTCGCGCATGGCATGGTAGATGCCGTCACGCAGGGCGGCGAGATGGGTGGCCGGCTTGCCGCGGCGCAAGGCGATGCGAACGAGGGGCATGGGAAGTCTCCGGAGGGTTCAAGAAATCACAACCGCCGAACCGCGGGCGCCGGGCTGCGAGACATGCCCCACGCGGTAGTTGCACGCACCGGCGACGGGACCGTGCGCGTCGGGCCACAGCCGCAGGCGCAGCAGCGTCCAGCCGGTGGGATCGAAGGCGCTGACGGCGGCCAGCGCACCGGCGGCGCGATCGACCTGCGCCGCGCGCGTCTCGGCCTCGCGCAGCTCGGCGAGCGGCGCATGCTCGGAAATGGCGACGAGCTCGCGCGTTGCCCGCGCAGCCGCACGCAGATCCGCGGCCCGATCCGCCCGCCACACCGACCACGTGCGCACCGGCGGCCAGCCGAACGCGCGGGTGAGCGCAGCGAAGCCGGCACCGGCCAGGAACGCGTTCATGCCTTCGCTGTCCTGCCACAGGTAGAACGGCGCGTAAGTGTTCTGCTCGCCCGGCGTGGCGTCGTCGTCGTGCCCGGCATACAGGTACGCCTTGAAACACAGCCGCGGGAAGTCGTCGAGCAGATGGCCCTTGTCGGCGATGCGACGGCGGATGATCGCCATGTCGTAATCGGCAGGCAAGCTGAAGGCGTACTGCATCGCGATCATGGAGTGCTCCTGGGGCGGGTTGACGCGATCCACGGTAGCGCGCCAATCTGGTCTTGAAAATCGGGAATTTCGGCATAAACAATCCTGAAAAACAGGACTGTCACCATGCGTCGCATCACTTTCGATCTCGATGTCCTGCGCAGCTTCGCCAGCGGCATCGAACTGGGCAGCTTCGCCAAGGCGGCCGACCGGCTCGGCCGCTCCACCTCGGCAGTCAGCGCGCAACTGAAGAAGCTGGAGAAACAGGCCGGCACCCCGCTGCTGCGCAAGGCGGGCCGCGGCATGGCGCTGACCGACGCGGGCGAGGTCATGCTGGCTTATGCGCGGCGCCTGCTGGAACTCAACGACGAGGCGGCGGCCGCGGTCCGCGGCAGCGAACTGGCCGGGCGGGTCCGGCTGGGCCTGCAGGAGGATTTCGGCGAGACGCTGTTGCCCGACGTGCTCGGGCGCTTCGCCCGCGCCCACCCGCAGGTGCGCATCGAGGCCCGCATCGCGCGCAACGCCGAACTGCGGCAGCAACTGGACGCGGGCCGGCTCGACCTGGCGCTGGCGTGGGAAACCGGCACGCCCGCCGCGCACGGCGAACACCTGGGCAAGGTGCCGATGCGCTGGATCGGCGCGGCGACGACGCCGCTCACGCTCGACCGTGGCGAACCGCTGCCGCTGGTGATGCTGGAACCGCCCTGCCTGCTGCGCAGCACCGCGATCGACGCCCTGGATCGCGCCGGCATCGCCTGGCGGGTGGCCTTCAGCAGCGCCAGCCTGGCCGGCGTATGGGCCGCGGTGGCGGCGGGGTTGGGCATCACCCTGCGCACGCCGCTGGGCCTGCCGGCCAGCGTGCGGATACTCGACACCGCGCCGGCAGCGTTGCCCGCGCCGCGCACGCTCGGCCTCGCGCTGATGTTCGCCGAGCCGGCGCCGAACCCGGCGGTGAGCCGGCTGGCCGCGATCATCCGCCATGACCTGCGCAGCTGGCTCGCCTCTGCGCCGGGACCGGGCCGCCGCCAGCGCACGCGCGCAACATGAGCGCCGCATTCAAGGGATTCCCGGCGCCGCCGCTACAAGGCAGGGATGTCCCGCAGCGAGCCGGACCGGCCTGCGCGGGGCCGCACCGATTGGGGTATGGTTGAACTTCGCAACGGGGACGGCGACCGCACGAGGCACCTGCATGAAGCAATGGCGCACGGCATGCATCGGAGGAGCGTTCTGTGGCCTGGCCGCGGCGTTTGCGGCAGCGACCGCGTCGGCGCCGCCGGCAGCCTCATCATCCGCCGCCCTGTCGCCCGCCCCTGCGCACATCCGCGTGGTCACCGACAACAACTACCCACCGTTCCTGTTCCTCGACGGCAATGGCGAGCCGCAGGGCTACGAAGTGGACATGTGGCGGCTGTTCCAGCAGCGCACCGGCATCCAGGTGGAACTGGCACCGATGGCCTGGGACCAGGCGCAGAAAGAGTTGCTGGCCGGCAAGGCCGACGTGATCGACATGCTCTACCGCACGCCGGAGCGCGTGCCGCTGTACGAGTTCTCCGCGCCTTACGCCGAGCAGGCCGTGGGCATCTACGTGGCGCGCAGCATCCGCGGCATCACCGACAGCGCCGGCCTGCGCGGCTTTCCCGTGGCGGTGGAGCGCGGCGACGCCTGCGCCGAACACATGCGCAGGCAAGGCATCACCGACCTGCACGAATACACCAATTACAAGGAGGTCATCCAGGCGGCGGTCGACGGCAACATCGGCGTCTTCTGCATGGACACCAACCCGGCCAACTACTACCTCTACCGCTACGCCGCGCTGGACAAGTTCTACCTCGCCTACATCCTCTACACCGGCCACACCCGCCGCGCCGTGCGCGCGGGCAACGGCGCGATGCTGCAGACGGTGGAGCACGGCATGGCGATGATCACCCCGGTCGAGCGCGCCGCCCTGCATGAGCGCTGGCTGGATCGCCCGGCCATGCCGCAACCTTTCGTGCGGACGGCGCGCATCGCGCTGGTCGTGGGGCTGGTGCTGGCCTTGCTGCTGGCCTTGTGGGTGTGGTTGCTGCGTCGCACGGTGGCCGCGCGCACCGGCGAGCTGCGCGCGCAGAAGCGCAACCTGCGCGCCTTGTTCGATGCCAGCCCGGACGCGATGTGGGTCAGCGACGGCAACGGTATACTCACCGATTGCAACGACCGCACGCTCGGCCTGTTCGGGCGCACCAGCGAATCGCTGCTCGGCCGCACGGCGTTCGACGCCTTCGATGCGCGCAACACGCGCTTCGCCGCCGCATCACGCTCGATGAGCCAGAGCGTGCTGTCGAACGGACAGCCGCGCAACGCGATCGTCCCCTACGAAGCGCCGGACGGCGACGGCCGGCAGCTGGAACTGAGCAAGGTGCCGTTGCACGAGCCCACCGGCGCGATCCACGGCGTGCTCACCGTGGCGCGCGACGTCACCCGGCGCCTGCACGGCGAGGCGCAACTGCGGCTATGGGCGCACGCGTTCCAGAATGCCGCCTTCGGCGTGGCCATCTGCGACTCGCGCACGCGGCTGCTGACCGCGGTCAACCCGGTGTTCGCCAGCGAGCGCGGCTACGCGCCGGAGGAAATGGTCGGCACACCGGTCGACGCACTGTTCCCCCCCGACGTCCTTGCCCGCCAGCACGAACGATGGGCGCAGGCTGACCGCCTCGCGCACCTGGTGTGGGAAACCGAGCAGATCACCCGCGACGGACGCCGCTTCCCCGCGAAACTGGACTGCTCGGTGATCCACGACGAGGGCGGCGCGGCGCTTTACGCGATCCTTTACGCGCAGGACATCACCGAGCGCAAACGCGCCGACAGCGAACTGCGCCTGGCCGCGGTAGCCTTCCAGACCCAGGAGGCGCTGATGGTGACCGACGCCGAAGGCGTCATCCAGCGCGTCAACCAGGCGTTCACCCGGCTCACCGGCTATCGCCTGGAAGAGGTGCGGGGGCATCCCTCGTCGCAGGTCTGGGCGCGCCGCGACGACGAGGCACCGGCGCACGCGCGCCAAGAGCAGCTCGGCCCCGACAGCTTCTGGCAGGAGGAGCGCTGGATCCAGGTCAAGCACGGCCAGCCGCGGGTGGTGCGCGCGGCCACGTCGGCGGTCGCCGACGCGCAAGGCCAGGTCACCCACCGCGTCTGCACCATGGTCGACCTGACCAGCGAACGCGAGGCCCATGCCAGCGTCGACCACATGACCTTCTTCGACCCGCTCACCGACCTGCCGAACCGGCATTTCCTGCGCAACCACCTGAAGCACCTGCTGGGTCAGACCGAAGGTTTCCGCGCGCTGCTGCTGCTGGTCGACCTGGACCACTTCAAGCGCGTCAACGACCTGCGCGGCCACGCCGCCGGCGATCACCTGCTGACCCTGATCGCGCAGCGCCTGCGCCGGCTGCTGGAAGACGGCTGCGTACTGGCGCGCTTCGGCGGCGGCACGTTCGCGCTGGCCGTGCCGTGCGAGCGGAGCGGCCGCGGCGAACGCGCACTGCGCGCCCGCGAGTGTGCCGAGTGCGTGCGCCAGGCGTTGCGCGAGCCGTTCCGGCTGGCCACCGACACCCCGGTGACGATCACCGCCAGCATCGGCTGGAGCGAGCTGGCCGCGGGCCACGACACGCCCGAATCGGTACTGCGCGAGGCGGAGTTGGCGATGTACGGCGCCAAGGCCGCCGGGCGCGACCAGGTGTGCCGCTTCGAGCCGGAGATGCTGGCCGAGCTGGCGCAACGCGAAGGCCTGGTGCACGACCTGCGCGATGCCATCACCCAAGGCGCCATGGCGCTGGACCTGCAGGCGCAGGTCGACCGCTGGGGCCGCGTGCTCGGCGCCGAGGCGCTGCTGCGCTGGACGCGTCGTGGCACGCCGGTGTCGCCCACCGTATTCATCCCGATCGCCGAGGAAAGCGGGCTGATCGTGCCGCTGGGCGACTGGGTGCTGCAGCGCGCCTGCGAACTGCTGGTGGTCTGGGCGGAGCGCCCCGCCACGCGGTCGTTGACGCTGGCGGTCAACGTCAGCGCCCGCCAGTTCAACCAGGCCCGTTTCGTGGACGGCGTGCGCAACGCGCTGGCGAGCACCGGCGCCGATCCCTCGCGGCTGAAACTGGAGATCACCGAAACCACCATCCTGGGCGACCTGGCCGAGGCGGCGGTCAAGCTCACCGCGTTGCGTGCGCAAGGCATCCGCATCTCGCTGGACGACTTCGGTACCGGCTATTCCTCGCTCACCTACCTGTCGCGCCTGCCGCTGGACCAGTTGAAGATCGACCAGTCCTTCGTCGCCTGCCTGCCGGATGACGCCAACGGTGCCATGGTGGCGCAGACCATCATCGGCATGGGTCGCGGCCTGGGCCTGGAGGTGATTGCCGAAGGCGTGGAGACCATCGCGCAGCGGCAGTTCCTGATGAGCCAGGGCTGCGACGTGTTCCAGGGCTACCTGATCGGCCGCCCGATGCCGCCGGCGGAGTTCGAGGCGATGCTGGAAGCGCACCCCACGCCGGTCTGAATCCCCGAACCGTGCGCGCGCCGTCACACCCGCTTGAGTAACCGGGCGGCGGCCCAGATGTTCCGGAGCTCCCACTCCAACACGTGGCCATGTTCGACTTCTTCCGCAACTGGCGCGCACGGCGTACCGTCATGCGGCACCCGATCGCCGAAGCGCTCTGGCGCGAGGCGCTGCAGCGCTGCACGGCCGCGCGCCGGCTGGGCGCCTCGGACCAGGCCGCGCTGCGCGTGCTGGCCACGCTGTTCCTCGAGCGCAAGTCGCTGGAACCGGCCGGGGACCTGGTGCTGGGCGACGTCGACCGCGTGCTGCTGGCGGCGCATGCCTGCGTGCCCATCCTGAAACTCGGCATGGACTGGTACGACGGCTGGCACAGCATCATCGTCTACCCGGATGCGTTCATGCCGCAGCGCGAGCACGTGGATGCCGCCGGCGTGGTTCATCAGGGTCACAGCGTGCTGGCCGGCGAGGCATGGGGCCGCGGCCCGGTGATCCTGTCATGGGCGGACGTGCTGGGCAGCGGACACCCGCCCGGGCACAACGTGGTCATCCACGAGATGGCGCACAAGCTCGACATGCTCAACGGCGAAGCAAACGGCTTCCCGCCGCTGCACCGGCGCATGGATGCCAGGCGGTGGTCGCAGGTGTTCTCCGACGCCTGGAAGCAGCTCCAGCGGACACGCAATGACGGCGACAAGCTGCCGATCGATCCGTACGCGCTGGAAAACCCGGCCGAGTTCTTCGCCGTGTGCAGCGAACAGTTTTTCGAAACACCGGCCAACCTGCGCGAGCAACTGCCGGAGGTCTACCGGCAACTCGAACTGTTCTACCGCCAGCATCCGCTGTAGGCCGGCGCCTGCCGTTTCATGCCGGCGACAGCAACTGCTCCGGGGAAATCACCGCGCAGCCGGGCGTCATCGCCAGCGCCGATTGCAACAAGGCCTGCGCGATTCGCGGCGCCGGGACGATGCGCCAGCGTCGCGGCACGATCGGCGCCAGCGCCTGCAACAGACGCATGCCGACATGCTCGCGCAACCGCTGTCGCTCGCGCTCGCCGCCGATCAGCGACGGCCGCAGCACGGTCAGCGAGGGATAACCCAGCGCCTGCACCGCCTGCTCCACCTCGCCCTTGGTACGCAGGTAGAAGTAACGCGACGCCGCGTCGGCACCCAACGACGAGGTCAGCGCGAAAGCCTGCGCGCCACCGGCCCGCGCCAGCCGCGCAAACGCCAGCACGTAATCGAAATCCACCCGCCGGAATGCCGCCGGCGAGCCGGCATCGCGCAGCGTCGTGCCCAGCGTGCAGATCGCCGCATCGGCCTGCCACCACGCAGCATCCGTCGGCAGCTGTTCGAAGTCGACCACGGGATTCACCAGTTTGGGATGCGGCGGCAGCGGGCGCCTCGTCGGTGCCACTACCTGGGTGACGGTGGCGTCAGCCAGGGCCATCCGCAGCACCTCGCGCCCGACCAGGCCGGTGGCACCGCACAGCAACACTCGGGACATGCATGCCTCCGGCCGATTCAGGAGAAGCGCGACGGACGAAGCAGGCTGATCGCCAATCCCGGCTTGCGCCTGCACGCCATCCGCACTCCTGATGTTACCCCCGCGATCCGCCGTAGCCGTGGCCGGCCGGGTCGCCCGATCACGGCCCCAGCATTTGCGGCACGAATGCGTGCCAGGCCGGCGCATCCCACAACAGCTGGATGGCGACCACAACGGGCAGCGACACGGCCAGCCAGACCCCATAGACCCGAAGTACCGATTGATGCCGGATCACGTCCCACAGGAACAGCGGCGCCACCGCGAGCACGGTGTAAAGATCGGTCGAGAGGGGGCCGGGATAAAGGGAGGGCAACCAGGTGATCCGGTCGATCGCCGCCTGCAGCGGCCACGCCGTCGCCAGGAACATCATCCGCTTGTGAAAGTCCGGATCGGTGCGTCGCGCGCGCAAGGCGAGCCAGACAAGGACGGTAAAGAGCACGCCGGCCTTCAGCTGCAGCAGCGCGATGTTGTCGAGGAACAGCAGCGTTTGCCGGAGTTGCTCACGCAGCGGCGATGGCGCCGTCTGCGCTCCGTTCCAGACCTGCTGGTAGAGCGTCGGAACGAGGATGAAACCCGCCACGACGATGGCCGGCACCAGCACGAACGCGACGCGGCCCAGCAGTTGGTGGCGATCGCGACGACCGGTTGCCATCAGCCAGGACTGGGCCAGCAGCAACAGCAGGAAGCTGCCCATCAATACCGCATGCACGTGCAGGATCGGTGGGAACGGCGGCCTCGCCCCGGTACGGATCATGGCGAGTTTCTGCAGCGAGTCCGGCACGAACCCGGTCAGCGTGATGGCGATGAAGAAAGCCGCCATGAAGACCCAGATCCAGCGGTCGACGGCCGCCGCGACGTTCGGACGGGTGGGTAGGTCGAGCGCTTGCGCGTGATTGATGGTCATGGTGTCCCCGACGGTGCCGCAACGTATGGCTCAACCGGGCTCGGCCACCGACTCGGTCGCGGTGCCGGGAGCACAGGTGAGTCCAATGGCACGGGCACCGCTCCCACCCGGAAATCCAGGCAAACGGTGCTGTTCGTGCCCGCCCGAAAACTGGTGTTTCCCCTCACTGCCCCATCGCACACTCATGCGGCCGAATGCGGTAAGGCATCTGCGCACGTCGCGCATGGTGTGCTTTCCGGAGTGGGACCGCAACAGCCGGCTGGACGGCCAAAAGCTGTCAGGGACAATGTCGCCGTGGAAGGTATGGATGGACGTCCAATCGGCCACAGGGGGCGTTGAAGCAGCGCGTGCGCGGAAGGAGGAAATCGCGCATCCATTCGCGCAAACCTGGGCTACTCTGTCCGTCGCTTCCCCCTGTTTCCGAACCGGCCATGGGAGAACCACGATGATCCGTCGATCCTTGCTCCTGCCACTGCTGGCCATCGCGCTGACGGCCTGCAGCCCGGCGCAGAAGACTGCCAGCGACGCACTCGCCATCGAAACCGCTGCGCCGCCGCTGTTCGACACCTTCGGCGATCTGCACCACGACGTCGCCACGCGCATGCCTGCCGCGCAACGCTATTTCGACCAGGGCCTGCGCATGGCCTACGGCTTCAACCACGAGGCGGCCGGGCGCTCCTTTGCCGAGGCGGCACGGCTGGATCCGCAATGTGCGATGTGCGTGTGGGGCCAGGCGCTGGTGCTGGGGCCGAACATCAATCTGCCGATGGACCCGGCCCACGCGAAGGACGCCACCGCCCTCGCCGCGCGCGCCGCGAGCCTGGCCGCCACCGCGCGCCCGGTCGACCGTGCACTGATCCAGGCACTGCAGCTGCGTTACGCCGACCCGGCGCCGGAAGATCGCGCACCACTGGACCGCGCCTATGCCGAGGCAATGGCGCGCGTGGTCGCGCAATTTCCCGAGGACGACGATGCAGCCACCCTTTACGCGGAAGCGCTGATGGACCTTTCACCCTGGGCGTACTGGGAAAAGGATGGTGCCCCGGGCCAGTTCACCACACACCTGCTCGGCGAACTGGAACGCGTGCTGGCGCGCAACCCGCGCCACATCGGCGCGATGCATTACTACATCCACGCCACCGAATCCTCGCCCGAACCGCAGCGCGCCGAACCCTGGGCCGACGCGCTGGCCGCGCTGGCGCCCGGATCGGGCCACCTGGTGCACATGCCCGCGCACACCTACATCCGCGTCGGCCGCTACCACGACGCGACCCTGACCAACCTCGCCGCCACCACCGCCGACAAGGATTTCCTGGCGATGTGCCGCGGCAGCAACGGCGTCTACCCGCTGGGCTACGTGCCGCACAACTGGCACTTCGCCACGATGACGACGGGCCTGACCGGCTCGCGCACGCTGGCGCTGCAGGCGGCGGAGCAGACTGCCCGACGCGCCGACCGCGCAGTGATGGGTGGGGCGCCGATGGAGTTCATGCAGCAATTCGTGGTCACGCCGTTGCTCACCCAGGTCCGTTTCGGCGACTGGGACGCGATCCTCGCCGATACCGCGACATCGCCGGAGCTGCCCTATCCGACGGCGATCCGGCACTTCGCCCGCGGCATGGCGCACGCGCGCAAGGGCGCGCTGGCCGAAGCCGCGCGCGAAGCCGATGCCCTGCACGCAATCGCCGTCGATCCGGCGATGGCGAAGATCAGCTTCTTCGACATCAACCAGGCCGGCAACGTACTGCGCGTGGCGGACGCCATGCTGCACGGGGAGCTGCTGCGCGCGCAGGGCAAGCACGCGCAGGCCATCGCCATGTTGCGCGAAGCCGCTGCCGCCGAGGACGCCCTGGCCTACAACGAACCGGCCGACTGGCCGCTGCCGGTGCGCCCCTACCTCGGTGCCGCGCTGCTCGAGACCGGCGATGCCACGGGCGCGGCGGAAGCATTCAAGCAGGACCTGAGGACCTACCCGCTCAACGGCTGGTCGCTGTTCGGCCTCGCGCAGGCGCAGCAAAAGCTCGGTCAGGTCGACGCCGCGCGTGAAACATCGAAGCAGCAGGCGGCCGCCTGGCAGTGGGCCGATGCGCCGCTGACGACGGCGCGGTACTGATAGCGAAGAGGCCCCTCGCAGTCCCATCCTGCCGTCACTCCGGCCAAGGTGCGCGACCTTCCGGAACAACCGGCGCGACGGCGTCGACGCCACGCCCCCGGAATTTTCGGTTGTTCCGGGCCACGCTTCGCCCGTGCATGCGCCGTGACCCGCACACTGCCGGGCGGCGACAAACGCTTTCCCGTCCGGTTACCCTGCCGAAGCCGCGCCGGCTCCGCCGACCGCGCGGCGCGTGCCATCCGCGGGCCTTTCGCATGTTGAGCAGCATCCGCACCACCACACCGCTGTTGTCGAGCACCGTGTTCCTGCTGATGGGCGTCGGCCTGCTGCACACGCATATCGCGTTGCAGGGCGCGGTGCTGGGTTTCTCCGTGGCGATGATCGGCGTGCTGACCTCGGCCTACTACACCGGCTTCCTGGTCGGCACCTACACGGTGCCCCGGCTCACGCACCGCTTCGGCCACATCCGCACGTTCGCGTTCTGCACCTCGCTGCTGGCGGTGGTGGTGCTGGTGCAGGCGCTGACCTCGGCCTACGCGGCATGGCTGGTGCTGCGCGTATTGCAGGGGCTGCTGCTGGTGGGCCTCTACGCGATCATCGAGAGCTGGCTCAACACCGCCGCCGATCCCAGACATCGCAGTTCGGTGTTCGCCGTCTACATGATGCTGAACCTCGGCGCCAGCGCGATGGCGCAGCAGTTCCTGCACATCGGCGGCGAGGGCTTCGTGTTGTTCTGCGTGGTGGCGATCCTGATCTGCGCGGCGAACCTGCCGGTGGTGGTGACCCCGCAGCCGCAGCCGGCCATCCATGCCGCGCCGCGCGTGCAGGTCGGGCGCATGTTCCGGCTGGTGCCGACCGCGCTGGTCAGCGCGCTGATCTCGGGCATGGTGCTGGGCGCGTTCTGGGGCCTGTTGCCGCTGTACGCGGCCGCGCGCGGTCTCGGCGTGGCCGAAGTCGGCACCTACATGAGCGTGGCCATCGCCGGGGGCGTGGTGCTGCAGTTGCCGCTGGGGCGGTTGTCCGACCGCATCGACCGGCGCCTGGCGCTGGCCTTGATCAGCGCCACCGCGGCGCTGGCGGCGCTGGCCAACCTGGTGTTGCCGAACGCCGGCCATACTGTCGCGATGCTGCTGGTGTTCGCCTTCGGCGGCATGAGCTTCGCGGTGTACCCGATCGCGGTCGCGCACCTGGTGGACTACCTGCGCCGCGACGAGCTGCTGTCCGGGTCGAGCACGGTGCTGCTGGTCAACGGCATCGGCTCGTCGGTGGGGCCGCTGCTGGCGGGCACGCTGATGAGCCTGACGCGGCCGACGCTGCTGTTCGGCTGGTTCGCGGCGCTCGATGGCCTGCTGGCCGGCTACGCGCTGTACCGTTTCATGCGCCGCAAGCGCGAAGTGACACCGGACGACAGCTTCGTGCCGCTGGTGCACACCACCCCGGGCGCGATGGACATGCACCCCGATGCGCCGGAGCGATCAGCCTAGGCATCAGGCACCACGTGCACGAATCGAGCCGCCGCCTGCGCCGCTATGACTGCGTCGGGTTCTACCCCGATTCTGCGGACACTTTCACTAAGCCCCATACTGGGCCAGAGGAGTGTCCATGTCCAAGCGCAAGCGTTACAGCCCTGAATACAAACGGGAGATCGTCGAACTGGTTCGGCGGTGTGCGTTCCGCGGCCGCCCCGGCGCCACGGACGGCTCCGCTTAATTAAACACACCTGCCACGG
>NZ_MWIO01000021.1 GCF_004799035.1 Rhodanobacter lindaniclasticus | reverse complement strand
TCGAATTTACCCTTTGCCATGACTTGAGACCTCTAGCTGGAACGTTCGTCAGTGCGGCTCGGCCGCGTCTATTGATTTACGCGGCCCGGCAAGGCCGCACTGCTTTTTTTCAAGAGTGCGGCCACGGACGGCCGCTATTGATCTTGCTTTTGCGATCAGGACGATCGCACCCATCAGGCCTTCTTGATCACCTGTTCGGCGATGTTGTTCGGCGCCTCGGCGTAGTGGTCGAACTCCATCGTGAAGGTCGCGCGACCCTGGGTCAGCGAACGGATGGTGGTCGCATAGCCGAACATCTCGCCCAGCGGAACCATCGCGTCGATGGTCTTGCCCGAGGGCGTGTCGTCCTGGCCCTGGAGCAGGCCGCGACGGCGGCTCATGTCGCCCATCACGTCACCGACATACTCCTCCGGCGTCACCACCTCGACCTTCATGATCGGCTCGAGCAGCACCGGGTTGGCCTTGTTGAAGCCCTGCTTGAACGCCATCGAGGCAGCCAGCTTGAAGGCCATTTCGGACGAGTCCACGTCGTGGTACGAACCGAACACCAGCTTGACCTTCACGCCCACCACCGGGAAGCCGGCAAGCGGACCGCTGGTGATGGTCTCGCGAAGGCCCTTCTCCACCGAGGGGATGAATTCCTTCGGGATCACGCCACCGGTGATCTCGTTGACGAACAGGAAATCGTCCTTGACGTCAGCGCTCTTGCGCTCCTCCTCCGTCATCGGCGACAGCTCGATCACGACGTGGCCGTACTGGCCCTTGCCACCCGACTGCTTGGCGTGCTTGTAGTCCGACTTGACGTCCGAAGCGCGGATCGTCTCGCGGTAAGCCACCTGCGGTTTGCCGACATTCGCCTCGACGTTGAACTCGCGGCGCATGCGGTCGACCAGGATGTCCAGGTGCAACTCGCCCATGCCGGAGATGATGGTCTGGCCCGACTCCTCGTCGGTGCGCACACGGAACGACGGATCCTCCGCGGCCAGGCGGCCGAGGGCGATACCCATCTTTTCCTGGTCCGACTTGGTCTTCGGCTCGACCGCCATCGAGATCACCGGCTCCGGGAACGTCATCCGCTCCAGCGTGATGACGTGATCCTGCGCGCACAGCGTGTCGCCCGTCGTCACGTCCTTCAGGCCGACTGCGGCGGCGATGTCACCGGCGCGCACTTCCTTCAGTTCGTGCCGCTCGTTGGCGTGCATCTGCAGGATGCGGCCGATGCGCTCCTTCTTGCTCTTGACCGGGTTGTACACCGCGTCGCCCGAATTCAGCGTGCCCGAGTAGACACGGAAGAACGTCAGGGAACCCACGAACGGGTCGGTCATGATCTTGAACGCCAGCGCGGAGAACGGCGCGGCGTCATCCGCCTTGCGCGTGGCAGCCTGCTCGTTCTCGTCGATACCGGCGACCGGCGGGCGGTCGGCCGGCGACGGCAGCAGTTGCACCACCGCATCGAGCATCGCCTGCACGCCCTTGTTCTTGAACGCGGTGCCGCAGAACACGGGAATGATCTCGTTGGCGAGCGTGCGCTGGCGCAGGCCGGCAACGATCTCCTCGATGGAGAGGTCGCCGCCTTCGAGGTACTTGTTCATCAGTTCTTCGGTGGCTTCCGCCGCGGATTCCACCATGAAGGAGTGCGCCTCGGCCGCCTGGTCGGCCAGCTCGGCGGGAATGTCGCTCAAATCGAACTTCATGCCCTGGGTTTCCATGTCCCAGCTGATCGCCTTCATGCGCAACAGGTCAATCACGCCGGTGAAGTTGTCCTCGGCACCGATCGGCACCTGCATCGGCACCGGGTGTGCGCCAAGGCGCGACTTCAGCTGGCTGACGACCTTCTCGAAATTGGCGCCGGTGCGATCCATCTTGTTGACGAACGCAAGACGCGGCACCTTGTACTTGTTGGCCTGGCGCCACACGGTCTCGGATTGCGGCTGCACGCCACCGACTGCACACAGCACGAATACGGCGCCGTCGAGCACGCGCAGCGAGCGCTCCACCTCGATGGTGAAGTCGACGTGCCCGGGGGTGTCGATGATGTTGAAGCGATGCTGCTCCATCGAGCCATCCATGCCCTTCCAGAAGGCCGTGGTGGCCGCGGAGGTGATGGTGATGCCGCGCTCCTGCTCCTGCTCCATCCAGTCCATGGTGGCCGCGCCGTCATGCACCTCGCCAATCTTGTGGCTGACGCCGGTGTAGAACAGGATGCGCTCCGTGGTCGTGGTCTTGCCGGCATCGATGTGGGCCATGATGCCGAAGTTGCGGTAGCGGTCGAGGGGAGTGGTGCGTGCCATGGATGATTACCTTTGCCGGGCAGCCTTGCCCCGTATCTGGAAGCGGCCGTCCGGGCCGAGAGCTTGTGAGAAATCCGCCCTTGAAGGCGGCTTGCTTTTGGCCGCCATGGGGGCGACCGAGTATCCCTGGTCCGCCATGGACGGCGGCTTTTGTCGCTCGCCGCCGCTGTCTGGCGGCAAGCGCGACATCAATTACCAGCGATAGTGCGAGAAGGCCTTGTTGGCCTCGGCCATGCGGTGCGTCTCTTCACGCTTCTTGGCGGCGCCGCCGCGGCTCTCGGAGGCCTCCAGCAGCTCGGCAGCCAGCTTGCGCGGCATCGAGGTCTCGCCGCGCTTGCGCGCTGCGTCGATGACCCAGCGCATCGCCAGCGCCATGCGGCGGCCCGGACGCACTTCGACCGGCACCTGATAGGTGGCACCACCGACGCGGCGGGATTTCACCTCGACCGCCGGGGCGATGTTGTTCAGCGCCTTCTCGACCAGGGCCACCGGCTCGGCATTCTTTTCGCCGATGTGCTGCAACGCACCGTAAACGATGCTCTCAGCCACGGACTTCTTGCCGCTCTTCATCACCATGTTGATGAAGCGGGCAATCAGCTGGCTGCCATGCTTGGGATCCGGCAGAACCAGACGGGCGGGATGTGAACCTTTGCGCGACATGTTTGTTGTCCGTTGTTTTCGCAGGCAACCCTGCCCGCACGAAAAGCAGCCGTTATGGCCGCATCGATGTTTTTGCAGGCATCCCGCCTGCGAAGCCAAAGCGTCCGTCCATGGCCGCACCTTCCAGATACTTCACCCTTGCAGGCATCCGACCCGGAAACCCGGGCGGCCGACCCTGCCCGCCCTGCCTGGCAGGTCCGGGCGTTACTTCTTCGGACGCTTCGCGCCGTACTTGGAACGCGACTGGCGGCGCTTGGTAACGCCGGCGCAATCGAGGCTACCGCGCACCGTGTGGTAGCGCACACCCGGCAGGTCCTTGACGCGGCCACCGCGGATCAGCACCACGGAGTGCTCCTGCAGGTTGTGCCCTTCACCACCGATGTAGCTGATGACCTCGAAACCGTTGGTCAGGCGCACCTTGGCGACCTTGCGCAGGGCCGAGTTCGGCTTCTTCGGGGTGGTGGTGTAGACGCGCGTGCAGACGCCGCGGCGCTGCGGGCTGCTCTGCAAGGCAGGCGAGCCGCTCTTGTAGGTCTTGGGGCTGCGGTTCTTGCGCACCAACTGGTTGACTGTCGTCATGCGTAGCTGTTCCTGAAAACATAAAGGCAGCCCGATCAAGCTCGGTCTGCCAAGAAGCGGGAATTTAACATGAGCCGCTTGCCATGGGCAAGCTGACGCCCTGCCGTCCTTGACCCGAACACGAGGCGCGTCCTTGCGCCTCATTTCGTATGTCAGCGAGTGAAGCCTCGAACGGACTTACTCGACACCACCATCCGCACCGGTCACCTCTGCGGCCGGAGTCGCAGGCGTGGTTCCGGAAAGCGTCTCGAGCTCCGTGGCGGTCAAACCGCCCTGGCGACGACGCGATGCGTGGTACGCCAAGCCCGTGCCTGCCGGAATGAGACGGCCGACAATAACATTTTCCTTCAGGCCCCGCAAGGTATCACGGGTGCCGCGCACCGCAGCCTCGGTCAACACGCGGGTGGTTTCCTGGAACGAGGCGGCCGAAATGAACGACTCGGTCGCCAGCGAAGCCTTGGTGATGCCCAGCAGGATCGACTGGTACTCGGCCGGACGCTCGCTCTTGGCGACCGCACGCTCGTTCTCGGCATTGATCCGCACACGTTCGATCTGTTCGCCGCGCAGGTAGTGGCTGTCACCCGGCTCGACGATCTCGACCTTGCGCAGCATCTGGCGAATGATCGCCTCGATGTGCTTGTCGTTGATCTTCACGCCCTGCAGGCGATACACGTCCTGGATCTCCTTGACCAGGTAACCGGCCAGCGGCTCCACGCCCAGCAGGCGCAGGATGTCATGCGGACTCGGCTCGCCGTCCACCACCGTCTCGCCCTTCTCCACGTGCTCGCCCTCGAACACGATGACCTGACGCCACTTCGGAATCAGCTCCTCGTGCTCGTTGCCGTCCACGTCCTTGATCACCAGGCGCTGCTTGCCCTTGGTGTCCTTGCCGAAGCTGACGATGCCCGAGCGCTCGGCCAGGATCGCCGGCTCCTTCGGCTTGCGCGCCTCGAAGAGGTCGGCCACGCGCGGCAGACCGCCGGTGATGTCGCGGGTCTTGGAGCTTTCCTGCGGGATGCGCGCGATCACGTCGCCCACGCCCACTTCGGCGCCGTTCTGGATCGACACGATCGCACCGGCCGGGAGGAAGTACTGCGCGGCGATGTCGGTGCCCGGTAGCTTCAGTTCGCGGCCCTTGGCGTCTTCCAGGCGCACGATCGGACGCAGGTCCTTCGCCTGCGCGCCGCGACGCTTCGGATCGGTGACCACCGCCGACTCCAGGCCGGTGAGTTCATCGGTCTGGCTCTGCACGGTGACGCCATCGAGGAAGTCGATGAAGCGCACCACGCCGGCCACCTCGGTGACGATCGGGTGGGTATGCGGATCCCAGTTGGCCACGGTCTGGCCCGGCTTGACTGCCGCACCGTCCTTGACCGCGATGGTGGCGCCATACGGCACCTTGTAACGCTCGCGCTCGCGGCCGCTGGCGTCGATCACGCTCAGCTCGCCCGAACGCGACACCGCCACCAGGTGGCCGGACTTGTGCTGCACCGACTTCAGGTTGTTGTACTTCAGCGAGCCGGTGGTCTTCACCGTCACGTTGTCCACCGCCGCCGCACGCGAAGCCGCACCACCGATGTGGAAGGTACGCATGGTCAGCTGGGTACCGGGCTCACCGATCGACTGCGCGGCGACCACGCCCACGGCCTCGCCCATGTTGACCAGGTGGCCACGGGCCAGGTCGCGGCCGTAACACAGCTTGCACACGCCGTGTTCGGCTTCGCAGGTGATCGGCGAACGCACTTTGACGATCTGCACGCCGGCCTTGTCGAGCTTCTCGACCAGGGCCTCGTTGAGCAACGTGTCGCGGGTGACGATCGGCTGGTCGTCGTCGCCAGGGGCGTAGACGTCCTCGACCACCACGCGACCCAGCACGCGCTCGCGCAACGGCTCGACCACATCGCCACCCTCGACGATCGGCTGCATGGTGATGCCGTCCTCGGTACCGCAGTCGTCCATGGTGATGACCACGTCCTGCGCCACGTCGACCAGGCGACGGGTGAGGTAACCGGAGTTGGCGGTCTTCAGCGCGGTATCGGCCAGGCCTTTTCGAGCACCGTGGGTCGAGTTGAAGTACTGCAGCACGTTCAGGCCTTCGCGGAAGTTGGCCTTGATCGGGGTCTCGATGATCGAGCCGTCCGGACGCGCCATCAGGCCGCGCATGCCGGCCAGCTGGCGAATCTGCGCCACCGAACCACGGGCACCGGAATCGGCCATGATGTACAGCGAGTTCATCGACTTCTGGTTGACCGTCTTGCCCTCGGCATCGACCACCTTCTCGGTGCCGATGCCGTCGATCATCGCCTTGGCCACCAGCTCGCTGGTGCGCGACCAGATGTCGACCACCTTGTTGTAGCGCTCGCCGGCGGTGACCAGACCCGACTGGTACTGCTGCTGGATCTCGACGACTTCCTTCTCGGCCTCGTCCAGGATCGGCTTCTTCTCCTCCGGAATCAGCATGTCGTCGATGCCGATGGAGATGCCCGCGCGCGTCGCGAAGCGATAGCCGGTATACATCAGCTTGTCGGCGAACACGACCGTCTCCTTCAAGCCCAGCAGGCGATAGCTGGAGTTGATCAGGCGCGAGATGTTCTTCTTGGTCAGCTCGGTGTTGGCCAGCTCGAAAGGCAAGCCCTCGGGCAGGATCTCGGCCAGCAACGCGCGGCCCACGGTGGTCTCGACCAGCTTCGTCTCGCTGGTGCGAGTACCGTCCTCGGCCAGGTGCACCAGCTTCAGGCGCACCTTGACCTTGGCGTGCAACTCGGCGGCGCGGTTGTCATAGGCGCGACGCGCCTCGCCGATGCCGGAGAACACCATGCCGGTGCCCTTGGCGTTGATCAGCTCGCGGGTCATGTAATACAAGCCCAGCACCACGTCCTGGGTCGGCACGATGATCGGCTCACCATTGGCGGGGCTGAGGATGTTGTTGGACGACATCATCAGCGTGCGCGCTTCCAGCTGCGCCTCGATCGACAACGGCACGTGCACGGCCATCTGGTCGCCGTCGAAGTCCGCGTTGAAGGCGGTGCAGACCAGCGGGTGCAACTGGATCGCCTTGCCTTCGATCAGCTTGGGCTCGAACGCCTGGATGCCGAGGCGGTGCAGGGTCGGCGCGCGGTTCAGCAGCACCGGATGTTCGCGGATCACCTCTTCGAGGATGTCCCACACCTGGCCTTCCTCACGCTCGACCAGCTTCTTCGCCGCCTTGATGGTGGTGGCTTCGCCACGTGCCTGCAGCTTGGCGAAGATGAACGGCTTGAACAGCTCCAGCGCCATCTTCTTCGGCAGGCCACACTGGTGCAGGCGCAGCGTCGGGCCGACCACGATCACCGAGCGGCCGGAGTAGTCCACGCGCTTGCCGAGCAGGTTCTGGCGGAAGCGGCCCTGCTTGCCCTTGATCATGTCGGCCAGCGACTTCAGCGCGCGCTTGTTGGTGCCGGTGATGGCACGGCCGCGCCGGCCGTTGTCCAGCAGCGCGTCGACCGACTCCTGCAGCATGCGCTTCTCGTTGCGCACGATGATGTCCGGCGCATTGAGCTCGAGCAGGCGCTTCAGGCGGTTGTTGCGGTTGATCACGCGGCGGTACAGGTCGTTCAGGTCGGAGGTGGCGAAGCGGCCACCGTCCAGCGGCACCAGCGGACGCAGGTCCGGCGGCAGCACCGGCAGCACGGTCAGCACCATCCACTCCGGCTTGTTGCCGGATTCCAGGAACGCCTCGATCAGCTTGACGCGCTTGGTGAGGCGCTTGAGCTTGGTCTCGGAATTGGTGGAGGCGATCTCTTCCTTCAGGCGGATCACCTCGCCCGGCAGGTCGAGCGACTTCAGCAGGTGGAACACCGCCTCGGCGCCCATCCGCGCGTCGAACTCGTCGCCGTGCTCTTCGGTCGCTTCCAGGTACTGGTCCTCGCTGAGCAGCTGGCCGCGCTCCAGCGCGGTCATGCCCGGGTCGATCACCACGAAGGCCTCGAAATACAAGATGCGCTCGATGTCGCGCAGGGTCATGTCCAGCATCAGGCCGATGCGCGAAGGCAGCGACTTCAGGAACCAGATGTGCGCGGTCGGGCTGGCCAGCTCGATGTGGCCCATGCGCTCGCGGCGCACCTTGGCCAGCGTCACCTCGGTGCCGCACTTCTCGCACACCACGCCTCGGTGCTTCATGCGCTTGTACTTGCCGCACAGGCACTCGTAGTCCTTCACCGGGCCGAAGATGGCCGCGCAGAACAGGCCGTCACGCTCCGGCTTGAAGGTGCGGTAGTTGATCGTCTCCGGCTTCTTCACTTCGCCGTACGACCACGAGCGGATCAGCTCCGGCGAGGCGAGCGCGATCTTGATCGCGTCGAAGTCAGGCGTCGCACGCTGCTGGTTGAAGAGGTTGAGCAAGTCTTTCATTTGAATCTCCGGTCGGAGCTTGTCTTGGGTCGAGGTCCGCGATACGAGCTGAAGTCAGGCTTGCGGGGTCCGGGGCCGGAAGCCGGGTTTGCCGTTGCAAACCCGCCATCCGGAACTCCGGGCCCCGTCGATCACTTGGCCTCTTCCAGGTCGATGTCGATGGCGAGCGAGCGGATTTCCTTCACCAGCACGTTGAAGGACTCCGGCATGCCCGCGGACATCTCGTGGTTGCCGTCGACGATGTTCTTGTACATCTGGTTGCGGCCCTGCACGTCGTCGGACTTCACCGTCAGCATTTCCTGCAGGGTGTAGGCCGCGCCGTAGGCTTCCAGGGCCCAGACCTCCATCTCGCCGAAGCGCTGGCCGCCGAACTGCGCCTTGCCGCCCAGCGGCTGCTGGGTCACCAGCGAGTACGGGCCGGTGGAGCGCGCGTGCATCTTGTCGTCGACCAGGTGGTTGAGCTTCAGGTAATGCATGTAGCCCACGGTGACCGGGCGGTCGAACGCCTCGCCGGTGCGGCCGTCGTACAGCATGGTCTGACCCGACTCGGGCAGGCCCGCCAGGCGCAGCATCGCCTTGATCTCGGTCTCCTCGGCACCGTCGAACACCGGCGTGGCCATCGGCACGCCTTCCTGCAGGTTGGTGGCGAGCGCCAGGATCTCTTTGTCGGTGAGCGACTTCAGATCGACGTGCTGTACGGCACCGGCCACATGGGTGTTGTAGATCTGGTCGAGGAACTTGCGGATCTCGACCACCTTCTCCTGTGCCTCGATCATCTTCTGGATCTTCTTGCCCAGGCCCTTGGCGGCCCAGCCCAGATGAACTTCCAGAATCTGGCCGATGTTCATGCGTGAAGGCACGCCCAGCGGGTTCAGGCAGATATCCACCGCCTCGCCGTTGGCCATGTACGGCATGTCCTCCACCGGCACCACGTTGGAGACCACGCCCTTGTTGCCGTGGCGGCCGGCCATCTTGTCGCCCGGCTGGATGCGGCGCTTCACGGCCAAGAACACCTTGACCATCTTCAGCACGCCCGGCGCCAGATCGTCACCCTGGGTGATCTTGCCCTGCTTCTCCTTGAAGCGCTTGTCGAACTCTTCCTTGTGGCGCTTGATCTGGTCGGCGGCGCGCTCGAGGAACTCGGTGACATCCTCGTCCTTGACGTTGATCTTGAACCAGTCGTCCTTCTTCAGGCCGTCCAGGTAGGCGTCGGTGATCTCGGCGCCGCGCTTGAGGCCACCCGGGCCGCTCATCGCGGACTTGCCGACCAGCTGGGTGCGCATGCGGCTGTAGATCGCGCCTTCGAGGATGCGGAACTGGTCATCCAGATCCTTGCGGATCCGCTTGATCTCGGTTTCCTCGATCTGCTTGGCGCGCTTGTCCTTCTCGATGCCGTCGCGGGTGAACACCTGCACGTCGATGACGGTGCCGTCCATGCCCGGCGGCACGCGCAGCGAGCTGTCCTTCACGTCGGACGCCTTCTCGCCGAAGATCGCGCGCAGCAGCTTCTCTTCCGGCGTCAGCTGGCTCTCGCCCTTGGGCGTGACCTTGCCGACCATGATGTCGCCGGCCTTCACCTCGGCACCGATATACACGATGCCGCTCTCGTCCAGGCGCGCCAGCGCCTGCTCGCCCACGTTCGGGATGTCGGCGGTGATTTCCTCGGCGCCCAGCTTGGTGTCGCGCGCGATGCAGGACAGCTCCTCGATGTGGATCGAGGTGTAGCGGTCCTCCTGCACGACGCGCTCGGAAAGCAGGATCGAGTCTTCAAAGTTGTAGCCGTTCCACGGCATGAAGGCGATCAGCATGTTCTGGCCGAGCGCGAGCTCGCCCAGGTCGGTCGACGAACCGTCGGCCAGCGTGTCGCCCTTGGCCACCACGTCACCGACGTTCACCAGCGGACGCTGGTTGAGGTTGGTGTTCTGGTTGGAGCGGGTGTACTTGGTCAACGTGTAGATGTCGACGCCGGCGTCGTTGTCGCCGACCTCGTCCTCATTCACGCGCACGACGATACGGGCCGCATCGACCTGGTCGATCACGCCGCCGCGCTTGGCCGAGACAATGACGCCGGAATCGCGTGCCACCGCGCGCTCCACGCCGGTACCCACCAGCGGGGTCTGCGACCGCAGGGTCGGCACGGCCTGGCGCTGCATGTTCGCACCCATCAGCGCGCGGTTCGCGTCATCGTGCTCCAGGAACGGCACCAGCGCCGCCGCGACCGACACGGTCTGCATCGGCGAGACGTCCATGTAGTCGACTTCGGCCGCCGGACGCAGCTCGGACTCACCACGGAAACGGCAGGACACGAAGTCCTCCAGGAACGCGCCGTGCTTGTCCAGCGGCGAGTTGGCCTGCGCGATCACGTGGTCGCCTTCCTCGATCGCCGACAGGTAATCGACCTTGTCGGTGACCTTGCCGTTGGCGACCTTGCGGTACGGCGTCTCGAGGAAGCCGTAGGCATTGGTGCGGGCGTACACGGCCAGCGAGTTGATCAGGCCGATGTTCGGACCTTCCGGCGTCTCGATGGTGCAGACGCGGCCGTAATGGGTCGGGTGCACGTCGCGCACTTCGAAGCCGGCGCGTTCGCGGGTCAGGCCGCCTGGGCCCAGCGCAGAGACGCGGCGCTTGTGCGTCACTTCCGACAGCGGGTTGTTCTGGTCCATGAACTGCGACAGCTGCGAAGAGCCGAAGAACTCCTTCACTGCCGCGGCGACCGGCTTGGCGTTGATCAGGTCCTGCGGGGTCAGGCCATCGGCCTCGGCCAGCGACAGGCGCTCGCGCACCGCACGCTCCACACGGACCAGGCCGATGCGGAAGGTGTTCTCGGCCATCTCGCCGACCGAACGCACGCGACGGTTGCCCAGGTGGTCGATGTCATCGACGGTGCCGTGGCCATTCTTGATGTCGATCAGCACCTTCAGCACGTCGAGGATGTCGGACGACTCGCCCTGCTCCTTGACCAGCTGCTGGGAGGCCTCTTCCTTGCGTTCGCTGAAATACTTGTGGTCATACAGCACGCCCGGGCCGAGGATGTCCTTGCGGCCCACGCGCCGGTTGAACTTCATCCGGCCCACGTTCGACAGGTCGTAGCGGTCGAAGGTGAAGAACAGGTTGAAGAACAGGTTCTGCGCGGCGTCCTTGGTGGGCGGCTCGCCCGGACGCATCATGCGGTAGATCTCGACCAGCGCCTCCAGCGGCGTGGTGGTGTTGTCGATGCGCAGGGTGTGCGAGATGTAGGCGCCGCGGTCCAGGTCGTTGACGTACAGCGTCGGCACGATCTCGATGCCCGCCTTGCGGAAGCTCTCCAGCTGCTCGGCGGTGATCTCGTCGTTGGCCGAGGCCAGCAGTTCGCCGGTCTTGGGGTCGACGATGTCGGTAGCCACGATGCGGCCGACCGGGTAGTCATCGGGCACTTCCAGCGCGGTGATGTTCTCCGCGGCGAGCTGGCGCACGTGACGCGCAGTGATGCGCTTGCCGGCTTCCACCAGCACCTTGCCGCCGATCGCCAGATCGAAGGAGAGCGTCTCGCCGCGCAGGCGCTCGGCCACCAGCTCCAGCGTGGTGCCACCCTTCTTGCCCAGGTGGAACACGTTGTGCTCGAAGAAGATGCCCAGCATCTCCTCGTTGCTGTAGCCCAGCGCACGCAGCAGCACCGTCACCGGCAGCTTGCGGCGACGGTCGATGCGGGTGAACAGCGCGTCCTTCGGGTCGAACTCGAAGTCCAGCCAGGAGCCGCGATAGGGGATCACGCGGGCGGAGAACAGCAGCTTGCCCGAGCTGTGCGTCTTGCCGCGGTCGTGGTCGAAGAACACGCCCGGCGAACGATGCAGCTGCGAGACGATCACGCGCTCGGTGCCGTTGATGATGAAGGTGCCGGTATCGGTCATGAGCGGGATTTCGCCCATGTAGACCTCCTGCTCCTTGATGTACTTGACCACCTTCTTGGAGGCCGGGCTGTCCTTGTCGTAGATGACCAGGCGCACGGTGGTGCGCAGCGGCGCGCCGTAGGTCATGCCGCGGTTGCGGCACTCGCGCTCGTCGAACGCCGGCTCGCCGAGGCGGTAGTCGACATACTCGAGTGCGGCGTTGCCCGAATAGCTGGAGATCGGGAACACCGACTTCAACGCGGCATGCAAACCCTTCTCGCCACGCTGCTTCGGCGCGACGTGTTCCTGCAGGAACTCACGGTAGGAATCGGTCTGGATGGTCAGCAGGTTGGGCACGCCCAGTACGGGCGGACGCTTGCCAAAGTCCTTGCGGATGCGTTTCTTCTCGGTAAACGAGTAGGCCATGATCGGTAGCGCCTCGGTTCGCAGTGACGCCGGCGGTGCATTCACCGGCTGAATGAAAAAAACTGGGATTCGGGAATCGAGAATGGGGAATCGGTCAGAGCCCGAAGGCTGTGGCTACTGCCGATTCCCCATTCTCCATGCCCCATTCCCGTTCAAACGGGCAAAGCCCGGGAGCTTTCGCTCCCAGGCTTGCTTGACATCAAGTCGAAGCAGCGGCGTACAAACGCCGATTACTTCAATTCGACGGTGGCGCCGGCAGCTTCCAGATCCTTCTTGAACTTGTCGGCATCTTCCTTCGACACGGCTTCCTTCAGGACGCCGCCGGCCTCGGTGAGGTCCTTGGCTTCCTTCAGGCCCAGGCCGGTGATCGCGCGGACGGCCTTGATCACGTCGACCTTCTTGGCGCCGGCGCTCTTCAGGATCACGTCGAACTCGGTCTGCGCTTCGGCAGCCGGGCCGGCAGCAGCCGGGCCGGCAGCGACCATCACCGGGGCGGCGGCGGTCACGCCAAACTTCTCTTCGATCGCCTTCACCAGGTCCATCACTTCCATCAGCGACTTGGCGGCGACGGCTTCAACGATCTGTTCGTTGGTCAGGGACATTGCATTTACCTCTGGATGTATTTCGGTTCGGTTTGATGAGACGCAGAACGATCAGGCCGGTTCGGCTTCCGCCGGGGCTTCGGCGGCAACTTCGCCACCACCCTGCTGGTCGGCCACCGCCTTGACGACGCGGGCGAACATCGTGGCCGGTTCGGCCAGCACGCGGGCCAGCATGGCCAGCGCCTGTTCGCGAGTCGGCAGCGAGGCCAGCACGTCGACGTGCGAGGCCGGCAGCAGCTTGCCTTCGACCGAGACGAGCTTCGCCTGCAGCTTGTCGTTGTCCTTGGCGAACTCCTTGATCAGACGCCCGGCAGCGCCGGGTTCTTCCGTCGAGAATGCGTACAGCAGCGGACCGACCAGGGCGTCCTTGACGACCTCGAATTCGGTACCGGCCACGGCGCGCGACGCCAGCGTGTTCTTGACGACTCGCAAGTACACGCCGGATTCGCGGGCCTTCTTGCGCATCGCGGTCATCTGAGCGACCGTGGTGCCCGCATACTCGGCAGCGACCAGGGAGTGAGCCTTCGCGGCAACTTCAGCCAGCTCTGCGACTACTTCTTGCTTCTGAGACAGATTGAGAGCCATTGCACTCCTCCAAATGAACTCCGCTTGCGGCTCCTGCCGCTTGCGGTCCTGGGCGACGCCATCCTTGACGCCGGGGACACCTCGTGTCCCGGGTGTTGGCCTTTCCAGAACTGAACAACGAACCGTTCCAGTCGGGGCAGCACCATCTGCGCAGGCCGGATCGTGACGACTCCGATTAAGCAACCCCGTTGGCGACGCGGCGATTCCCTGCCAGGTGCGAGCTCCCTGCCCGTCGTCGTCGCGCGTTGGTTGCGCCTGCGGTCTTTGACAGCGATCCCGGCTTCGCGAACGGGCCGGGACTGCCCTCAAAAACTGCCCGCGTCGATCTCGAGACCGACGCGGGACTTGATTACTTGGTGGCGATGGTCAGCGACGAGGTATCGACGGCAACGCCGACGCCCATCGTGCTGGACAACGCCACTTTCTGCAGGAACTGACCCTTGGCCGTGGCCGGCTTGGCCTTCAGCAGGTCGGCGATCAGCGCGTTGAGGTTGTCCGCCAGCTGGGCAGCCTCGAAGCTGGCCTTGCCGATGGTGGCGTGGATGATGCCCGCCTTGTCGTTGCGGAACTTCACCTGGCCGGCCTTGGCGTTCTTCACCGCGGTGGCGACGTCGGCGGTGACCGAGCCGTCCTTCGGGTTCGGCATCAGGCCGCGCGGGCCGAGCAGCTGGCCCAGCTTGCCGACCACGCGCATCGCGTCGGGCGTGGCGATCACGCGACCGAAGTCGAGATCACCGCCCTGCATGCGCTCGGCCAGGTCGTCCATGCCGACGGCGTCGGCGCCGGCGGCCTTGGCCGCCTCGGCCTTCTCGCCCGGCGGGCAGAACACGGCCACCTTGACGGTCTTGCCGGTGCCGTGCGGCAGCAGCGAGGAGCCGCGCACGCCCTGGTCCGACTTCTTCGCGTCAATGCCCAGCCGCACCGCCACGTCCACCGACTCGGCAAACTTCGCCTTGGCGTTGTCCTTGACGATCTTCAGGGCTTCTTCCAGGCCGTAGAACTTGCCCGGCTGCACCGCGGCCTGCGCGGCTTTCATGCGCTTCGTGAGCTTTGCCATGTCTTAACCCTCCACCACAAGGCCCATGCTGCGGGCGCTACCGGCAATGGTGCGCACCGCGGCGTCGAGATCGGCAGCCGTCAGATCCGGCTCCTTCTGCTTGGCAATGTCTTCCAGCTGCTTGCGGGTGACCTTGCCGACCTTGTCGGTGTTCGGCTTCTGCGAACCCTTGGCGACGCCGGTGGCCTTCTTCAGAAGGATCGTGGCGGGCGGGGTCTTGGTGATGAAGGTGAAGCTGCGGTCGGAGTACGCGGTGATGATGGTCGGGATCGGCAGACCCGGCTCCAGCTTCTGCGTGGCGGCATTGAACGCCTTGCAGAACTCCATGATGTTCAGGCCGCGCTGACCGAGGGCGGGGCCGACCGGCGGCGAGGGGTTGGCCTGACCGGCCTTGACCTGCAGCTTGATGTAACCGACAACTTTCTTTGCCATGGGGATTTTCCTCGCGAGTGCAGGCGCCTTGCGGCTCCTCGCTGTTCACCGTTCCGTGGATGGAAGGAAGGGCCGGCATCGTGCCGATCCTGAAACGCGGACACGCCGGATCATGGAAAGATCCAGCGTGAACCGTGCAGTATAGAGATTGGCCCGGCTTTCAGCAAGTGCCGTGCCAAGATCGCACCAATCGCCCGAATCAGGCCTTCTCGACCTGCCCGAACTCCAGCTCGACCGGGGTCGAACGCCCGAAGATCAATACGGCCACACGCAGGCGGCTCTTCTCGTAATTGACTTCTTCGACCACGCCGTTGAAATCGTTGAACGGCCCCTCGGTGACGCGCACCATCTCGCCCGGCTCGAACAACACTTTGGGCTTGGGCTTCTCGACGCCCTCGCGCACGCGGCTGAGAATGGCGTCGGCTTCGCTGTCCTTGATCGGCAACGGACGATCGGCAGTGCCGCCGATGAAGCCCATGACCTTGGGGGTTTCCTTGATCAGGTGCCAGCACTCGTCGTCGATGCGCGGCGCCTTGCCCTCGGTGCTGCACTCGATCTGCACCAGCACGTAGCCGGGGAAGAACTTGCGATCGCTGCGGCGCTTCTGCCCGCCGCGCATCTCGATCACTTCCTCGGTCGGCACCAGCACTTCGCCGAACTTCTCTTCCATCCCGGCGCGCTTGATGCGCTCCTCGAGAGAACGCTTGACCTGGTTCTCGAAGCCCGAATAGGCGTGCACCACGTACCAGCGCTTGCTCATGCTCATCTCAACCACCCAGCTTCAACAGCCAGTCGAGGATGACCGACTTGAGGATCAGGTCGATCAACCCGAGCAGCAGCGACAGCACGATCACCACCAGCAGGATGACGCCGGTCGTCTTGATCGTCTCGTCGCGCGTGGGCCAGACCACCTTGCGCATTTCAAACTGCGATTCGGCCAGGAAATTCCTGACCCGCCGCCCCAGCCCGGTGAACGCGGCAATCGCCACGGCGATCACCAGCGCGGCGAGCACGCCCAGCAGGCGCATCGATGCGGGGACGCTGCCGTCGCGACCGAACCAGGAATAGGCAAAGATGCCCGCTGCCAGCACCAGCCCCGCCAGTATCAGCTTGCCGATGTCGCCAGCGTTGGTGCCCTTGGGCTGTTCTGCCTTGGTAATCATGTGCGCTTGTCGAGTGGCGGCAGCACGCCGAGCCTTGCGGTCGGCCCTGCCATCGTCACCCGTCCGGATCCTCGGGGAAAGTGGCACGCCAGGAGGGACTTGAACCCCCAACCTGCGGTTTTGGAGACCGCTGCTCTGCCAATTGAGCTACTGGCGTAAATTTGTGTCGTCATCCCTGACAACAAAAGCAAAACCGGCATCCATGCCGGACTATTCATCAACAGCTTCGGGCAGTCCGTCTCCGGAACTGCCCTTGACTTGCCCCGGCGTCAACCGGCGCGGCGCAGCCGTGTCCGGTTCAACGGCGGGAGTTATCCCGGCAGCTCGCTGCCGGGATGACGGTACTTACTTGATGACCTTGGCCAC